>CAZPDM010000026.1:16826-49393 GCA_964585305.1 uncultured Planctomycetota bacterium
CATCTTGCGAAACTTAATTTGACGTTCTTTTCTATAATCAGGTTTCATAAATTAATCAATACTATTACTATAATAAGTTTAGTATTGTACCCACAAGGGATTTTAAATAGTTTTTGTTTTGCTTTAGTATAACTATTTTTGACTATATTTTCAAACCTTTTTTCTATGATTTTATTGTGAATAGCTGCTTTATTGCTTTAAAAGCTGTTTTTTTTATAAATAAAATATTTTTTTTATTATTTTATAAAAATTTCTTGACAGATTTATCAGAAAGTTTATAATACTGTCCACATTAGCTTAAAAGTACCATTTTTATTTAAGCCTTTTAAAATCCTGAGAGGATTTTTATGAAAATCGGTGTTTTAGCTCTTCAAGGTAATTTTGAAAGACATTATAAAACTTTGGAAGAGCTACATCAAACCCCAGTGTTAGTAAAAAAAGCCAGCCATCTTCAAGATGTTGCTGGTTTGATTCTTCCTGGCGGTGAAAGTACAACACATATTAAACTTTTGGAAAATTCGGATCTTTTACCCGCTATTATCAATTTGTATCAGCAAAAAAAGCCAATATTTGGAACTTGTGCTGGGCTTATTCTTATATCGAAAACAATTATAAATGATTCTCAATTTTCCTTCGGTTTTCTTGATATATCTGTACTGCGAAATGCTTACGGTTCACAAAGAGAAAGTTTTGCTGAGGACATTCTTATTCCTACTATAGGAATGCCTAAATTCCCGTGCGTATTCATTCGCGCACCTCAAATTGTCAACAACATTCAACAACCAGATGTAGAAATATTAGCAAAATTTCAAGATTATCCAATCTTAGTAAGACAAGGTTCTCTCTTGGGTGCTACATTTCATCCTGAAATGACCCAGGACATTCGCATTCATCAGTTGTTTATCAATATGTGTAGATAGTTTTTTCCCTAGAATCGAGTTTTAGAAAAATTTAACGGAAAAATTTAGATGTTGCTTATTATCAACACCATATTTTTCCTCATTTTATTATGAAAGGCAATTTTGTCCATGAGTATTAAGATTACTGTTGACAAAAGCGACCAAATAGATAAAGTCCTTCGCCGTTTCAAAAAAATGTGCGAAAAAGAAGGTCTCATTAAAGAAATTAAGAAAAAAGAATATTATGAAAAACCTTGCCAAAAGAAACGCCGCGAATATTTAAAACGCAAACGCCGCCATCAAAAAATGATGACTATGACTGCAAAAACTGGTATGCAAAAACCTGTTGCCAAAAAACGCAAATTCTAATTTAATTTATTTGATTGTTGGTAGATAAGGTATTTTGACTACCAACAATCAAATTTTTTTTTCATAATAAAAAAAATGGGCATTAAAATTGCAATTGATTGGATTTTATCAAACATTTTGACATTTTTTTCGTTTAAATTATAAAAATTTTTTCGAGAAAACTTTGTTTCAAAATTGGAGGCGATGTTAAAAGCATCGAAGTTTGCTATGAAAAAAATCTTATTTTTTGCAATTCTAATACTTTTTGTTAGTTCTATTTTTGCGCAACCAGATCCTATTCAACAAGCTATTGCACGTTTAGATGAACAATCTAAAGTATTTGCTTCGGTAGCATATAAAGTTACTCCAGCCGTAGTTCATGTTTCTGTTACTAAAAAAGTTGCTACTCGTGATCCTATGCAAGATTTTTTTGGAGACGAATTTTTCCGCCGTTTTTTTGAAGATAATCCACGGTTTCGTTCTCCAAACCCTGATCAAGAAGGCACACCACAGCAACGTGGATTAGGCTCTGGAATGATTGTAGATGCTACAAGAGGATATATTCTTAGTAATAATCATGTAGTTAAAGATGCTGACGAAGTCATTGTCAAATTGGCAGACCGTCGAGAATTTAAAGCCAAAGTGATTGGTGCGGATGAAAAAACAGATATTGCAGTTATTCAAATTGACGCCCCAAATTTAGTCCAAGCACCATTAGGAAATTCTGATGATGTTATGGTTGGCCAATGGGTTTTAGCAATTGGCAATCCATTTGGATTGACTCAAACTGTAACTGCAGGTATTATTAGTGCTAAAGGCCGAGCAAATGTAGGTATTGTAGAATACGAAGATTTTATTCAGACTGATGCAGCCATAAATCCAGGTAATTCTGGTGGCCCACTTGTAAATTTACGTGGCGAAATCATTGGAGTTAATACGGCAATTGCTAGCCAAACAGGCGGAAATATGGGAATTGGCTTTGCTGTTCCAATTAACATGGCACGCAATATCATGGAGCAGCTTATTTCTAATGGAAAAGTACGCCGAGGTTGGTTAGGTGTTCGCCTTCAAGAAGTTACACCTGAGATTGCACAAGCATTTAAGCTCCGACAAAATCAGGGTGTTTTAATAAGTGAAATAATTAAAGATAGCCCAGCAGATAGGGCAGGTCTTAAAGAAGGCGATGTTATTATTGCTTTTGATGGGAGTGCAGCTATAACTATACATCAGCTACGTAACCAAGTTGCTACTACTCCAATTGGAAAAAGAATTCGTTTAGAAATTATTCGTGATGGTCGTAATATATCTCTAGATATTGTATTAGGCGATCTAGAAAAAGCACAACAAAGTCTAGAATCTGAAGATATTGATATAGAAGGTCAAAGTGAAGTATTAGAAGATTTAGGAATTGTGTTAAGAGAAATCACACCTGAATTAGTAAGTCAATATCGCTTGCGAATTAAATCTGGAGTTGTTATTACAGAAGTAAAACCAAATAGTATTGCCAGAAGACAGGGAATTTCTGAAGGCAGTGTAATTCAACAAATAAATCAGATTAATATTCGAAATCTAAGTGATGTACGGGCTGCCTTACAAAAAGAATCTTCCTATATTATTCTACGCCTTGCTACTCGTTTCGGCTCCCAATTTTTAGTGCTGCCAAGAGGAAAATAAACTAATTTTATTTTTGCAAAAGTTTTAAAGGAATTCTTTTAGGTAGCATCCTAAAATTGCAAAAAATTTATAAATAAAATTAAGGAATTATCATTGCTTTATAAGCAAATGGATTTTCCATTAAAAATTTTATTAGTAAAAGAAATATTTTAGGCCTTGCAACCTGCGGGGCCTAATTTTTTTAGCTTGAAAATATGTTTATTTTGCAAAATATATAAAGGTCCAAAGATGAAATTACCAATTATAGCAATTTGTGGTCGTCCAAACGTAGGTAAATCAACTTTATTTAACAAATTATCAGGAAGGTTGATTTCAATTGAAGATCCTACTAGTGGAGTTACAAGAGATCGAATTTCTTCTGTTGTCCAATATGGTGAACATTATTTTGAATTAGTGGACACTGGAGGTATTGGAATAATTGATAACCAGCGTTTGGAAAAAGAAATTACTCAGCAAATTAATTTGGCTATTGAAAAAGCCGATCTAATTTTATTTTTAGTCGATATTAAAGATGGCATACTTCCTCTCGATCAGAAAGTTGCAGATATATTACGACATTCTAAACGTTTTGAACAAGTTTGGCTTATTGCAAATAAGACAGACTATTCTAAGTTGGAAATGGAAAAGGAAAATTTCCGTAGATTAGGATTTGGCTCTCCAATATGCGTTTCTGCTAAGGAATTGTATGGTATAGAAGAGCTTAAAGGTCAAATTTCTTCTTTTTTAGAGAAATTTCCTATAGTAAAGCCAAGTGATACAATAATGAAAATTGCTGTTGTAGGGCGTCCGAATTGTGGAAAGTCAACATTTATTAATTCTCTTGCTAAAGAAGAACGAATGATTGTTTCTGAACAAGCCGGAACTACTCGCGATTCTGTAGATATATATTTTGAAAAAGATGGTAAAACCTTTATGGCAATTGATACCGCTGGTATTAAACGGCGGAAATCTATTGCAGATAATGTAGAATATTATAGTCAACATCGTTCTCAACGATCTATCCGTCGGGCTGATGTTGTTATATTTATGATTGATGCAACTGCAGAAATTACAAATACAGATAAGGAAATTGCTAAATACATTAGTGATGAGAATAAAGTTGTCATCATTGTTCTCAACAAATGGGATTTGGTAAAAAATATTCCTACAGAAAATTATCAAGATTATATTGATAAATTATTACCAACTTTATATTATGCTCCAATTAGTTTTATTTCTGCTAAAAATAATAAAAATATACAAGCCACTATTGACCTTGCAATAAATTTGTGTAAACAAGCTAGTCAACGTGTTGGAACAGGCGAACTAAATCGTATAATACGGAAAATCATTACTAAGCGTAGCCCAGAATGGGTACAAGGAAGGCAAGGAAAAATCTATTTTGTTACTCAAACAGAAGTCCTTCCTCCAACCTTTATTTTCTTTGTTAATGAACCTAAACTTTTTACTCCTGCTTACCAACGTTACCTTGCAAATCAAATACGAAAATATTTGAGATTTTCAGAAGTCCCTGTACGGTTAGTTTTTAAAGAACGTGAACATTCTACAGAAAAAGAGAAATCTTCTATTCCAAATCAAGATCTTACTATTAACCCTGCTTATAATGATAATGGTGGTCTTCGAAAAAGAGGAGCTGCCGTAGTACCTTCTGTAGTACCTTTTGAAAGTGAAAAAAACAAAGATTTAGATCAAGATATTGAACTAGAAGAACATAATCAAAAAAACGAAAAAGACTTTTCTTTGGCTCAAAATGAAGAATATTCCGACAATGAACAAGTAGAATATTCTGATAGTGAAGAAAGCTATGATGAAGAATATTCCAACGATGAAAGCGATGAAGAATATTCCGATGATGAAAGTGATGAAGAATATTCTGACGATGAAAGCGATGAAGAATATTCCGACGATGAAAGCGATGAAGAAGATTCCGACGATGAAAGCGATGAAGAATATTCCGACGATGAAAGCGATGAAGAATATTCTGACGATGAAAGCGATGAAGAATATTCCGACGATGAAAGCGATGAAGAATATTCTGACGATGAAAGTGATGAAGATAAGTTAAAGAATATTTCAAAAAATACCAAACCTCAACAAAAGAATAAAAATCAACAAAAAAAAGCGTCTCAAGGAAAAAATAAGTCTCAACAAAAACAAAAAAATATAAAACCAAAATCTACAAAAAAGAAGTCTAAGGGAAGATAAAAAAAATTTCAAGGAATATATCATGTCTGAATTTCGGCTGATTTTAGCTTCCCAATCTCCGCGGCGAAAAGATTTACTTACTGCTGCAGGAGTAGAATTTGAAATATACCTTCCACAAATCGAAGAAAAAGCTGAAAGCCATTGGGCACCAGATTATTGCGTCCAAGAGTTAGCACGTCGTAAGGCAGAAGATGTTGTCTTGAATTTACGCAAGAAGTATCAAAGTTATGATGATTCTATTCTCATATTAGCTGCGGATACTATTGTTTCTCTTGGGCAAGAAATATTTGGAAAACCTCGCAGCCCAGAAGAAGCATATACTATGCTAAAAAAATTATCCCATAATTGCCATCATGTTTTAACAGGCGTATGTGTATGGCCTTTATCTTGGCCTTATGGATTATTAGGATATGCAAGCACATCTGTTATTATGAGGCCTATGTCAGATAATGAAATCCAAGAGTATATTGACTCTGGAGAACCTATGGGAAAAGCAGGCGCGTATGCTATCCAAGAAACAGCAGATCGTTTTGTAGAAAAGTTAGAAGGGCCTTGGGATAATGTAGTTGGATTGCCAATGGAATTGGTTTGGCAACTAATTGCTGAATGGCGTAGAATTCGTCAAAAACCAGAAGAAAATAATACATGGTAAAAAAATGGCGTGATTTTAAATTTCACGCCATTTTTAATTTCTTTTTTTTGAAAAAATTGCATATACTAAAAATCTATATGCCAACTATGTGTTTGATATCTAACTGTGAGGAATTGAACCCGCCGCTACAATTTTTTTTCGTTAAATCCTTTATTTATAAGCGGCGGGTTAATTCCTACCATGCACTACGTGCATGGACGAGTGCAATTGAGATAACGAAATTATGTCTAACAATTTTGTTGACAGAATACTTTTGACAACTTACTTAGGAAATTGTATGAACCATCGGAAAGTATGGTTATTTTGTAGTTGTTCTATGTTGGGAATATTTTTATTTTGGGCTTTGCCATTAGGTGCTTGTAAATTGTATCCTTGGTGGATACCTATTGGGATGTTTTGTTTGTTTAGCTATTTTTATGGAATATATTATTTTTTTCGAGACAGCTCCATTCAAAAACTGTGTTTAGGAATGAGAATATTTCTTTGCATTTTAGATATATTTTTATTTATTCCTGCGGCTTTTTTAGTATTTGTTTTTTGGGTTAAGTTTGGTGGGTATGACATCCCGATTATATTTGAACGTAAAGCAATGTCAGCAAAACAAATGTTAGTTGTTTCAAATAATCTTTATACTATATTTGCTCAAGAAACTAAATTACCAATTCTTTCATCAGCAAATCCATCTCGCGATTTTGATAATTTTAAGAGTACTCTTCTATTTCAGTTAAGATTACTGAAACGAGGTCATTTAGAAGATTCTCAAATATTCTTAAATTTAAATAATGCTGAAAAAAAAATTCAAGAATGGGAATATCCTAAAACATTGGAAGATAAAAAAAATCTTACTAATGAATTCAAAATAACTCTAGAAAATCTTACAATTTTTTTTGCTCAACTTACTGATAAAAAATTATCTTGGAATTGGTCAAATAAAAAGAAATTATTATTTCAGTCTCTTCTTCAAATAGAAGAATTTCCTTTATTTACTACACCAGAAGAAAAATCTAATCAAAAGAAAATTCCCATTCCTGAATTATATTGGTCTTCGGATGATATGATAAAAATCTATTGGCAAGACCAAGATAGAAATTTAGAAATTTGCTTAAATTTAAACGAAAAAAAACAAAAAGGTTTCTTAAAAGAATATCATTCTATTACTCTAAAATTCTTAGCAAATTCTCCAACTTTTTCCCTATATCACTATCAATTTGAGTTGCAAAGATATCCTAAATCTGGAAATACATTTCTTGAAGAAGGAATAAAAAAACATCTAGAAATTTCAGTACAACCTAAAGAAATTGCTCCATTATCTTTTTATACTCAATATAATTCTTTTTTTCATCGATTAAATCTTTTAGGAACTACTCATGGGATTCGGAATCAAGATATTTTTTTTCGTTTTGTATCAGCTTTTGATCAAATATATATGCGTTGGTCAGTTTTTTGGGTAATTTTAGTCCTGCTTATTTTAGGATCATTGCCTATATTAAATCTTTCTCAATCCGCCCCTAAATACTTGTTAAATGCTATAAAATATATATTTCAACTGCTCCAACATAGCACAGGAATACCTATTTATATTATTATCAGTATTATATTTATTGGTTTATACGATGGAAAGAATTTTACCGCGTTATTTATTTGTGTAGGATACTTTCTTTTACCGTCATTTTATAGTGAAATGGATTTTCAAGTTTCAAAATATCAGCAAACCTTTCTTCTTGCAAAACGTAGCCTAGGATTTTCTGATAAAACAATTTTTTATCATTTTATTTTTCGTGAAAGTATTGCTCTTTATTTGAATTATAGCTTATACTTTTGTGCTACAATGATATTGTTTGAAACAAGTTTTGCATATCTTAAAGGGGGAGCACCCTCTGAATTATCTTTGGGAATATTTTTATATTTAAACCAAAATAATTGGACAACAGAGACTTATAGTTGTATAATTGTTGTAGTAAGTACGATTTACTTTTTTTGTCGTATGGCTTCTCACTTTCAAACAAAAAAGAATTTTTAATAATTTTTATTTTTTTGTTGCAATTTTAGTTAGATATTTTGCAATATATTAGAAATTTAAAGTTTTGATAATAGGATTAAAAATTACTTCTTCAAAGAAGAATATCCTAAGTCTGGAGGTTTTATTTATGGGAAGTGGCCGTCGCTGCAAATACAAATTTTCTTATGGAGAAAGTCAAGGCAAAAGTTGTGGTCTTCCAGCAGACCCTAGCGGGTTTTGTGTTTGGCATAATCCTGACGGTGCTAAATTTCGTCCTGAAAATATGATAGATTATTTAGAAAAACGCTCTTCTGAGAAGAAAAATTTAGAAGGATTTAATTTCAAAGATGCTAATTTAAGTAAAATAAGGCTGAAACGAGCCAGCCTTATTCAAAGCATTTTCGAAAATGCTAAACTAATAGATTCAGATTTTGAATATTCTAATCTTATGGAAGCCATTTTTATTGGCGCGATTATCAGAGAAGCTAATTTTGAAAGTGCAAATCTAGAAAGAGCAAACTTTTTCAAGTCTGTTGGCCAAGAAGCTTTTTTTCGTAATGCTAATTTAAGTAATGCTAATCTTAAAAAAGTGATATGGGAAGAGGCAAATCTTGAAAGTGCGAATTTAGAACATTGCAATCTTAGCGATGCTAATTTAGAAAATGCGGACATGGAATGCGTTAATCTTATTTATGCAAATATGTCTGGAATCCATTTAGTTGGAGCAAATCTGGAAAATGCGACATTAGTAGGCGTAAATTTAGCAGGAGCGGATTTAGAAAATGCCAGTCTTGAAGGGGCGGATTTAGAAAATGCTAATCTTAAAGGCGCGAATTTACGAGGTGCTAGTTTAGAAGCAGCAAATCTTAAAGGCGTTTGTTTAGATGGTGCAAATTTAGAAGATGCTAATTTTGAAGACACCAATTTGGAAGGTAATGATATTGATTTGTAGCTTAAGCTGCTTATGCTACTTCCTGCTCAGCAATACCATTGAGTCGTTGGAAACGAAGTTTAAATTTCGATTCCATAATTCTTTCATTAGATTTAATGATGTTTAGCGTTTCTCCTAAACCGAAATATTCATAAGACTGCCAATGTAAAATTTCGTTTTTAACAACGGAAATATCATTTAATTTTGTACCATTTGTACTTCCTTTTTTAAATGTACCAATATCATGGTAACAAACTTCTTGCTTATCATTAAGAAAAACAAGACCATGTTCTCTTGATACAAAAGGATCCATATCATTTTGATCATCTGCAACAAATGGTCGAAAATGATTATGAGAATAACGTCCCATTGCCAAACACATTGCTCTTCCAATATCACTTAAATCATATAGATATTTTTGAACAATAATAACTTCTGCATATTCTAAAGATTCCAAAATAGGCGTAGTTCTTTTGGCGTTTAAAAAAAATTTTTGCTTTGGTTCCAAACGTGTTAATAGAACTTTTACAACTGGTTTAGAATTTGCAATTTTTTCTTTGACGGCTTGCTCGTCAAAAATCAAAATATCTAAATATGTTTGTCTAGGTTCTTTAAGTTTAGCAATATCTCGAAACGTAATTACAGTAAGGTGATTTCCCATAAAATACCTTTCTTTTTTACAAAGGATTTTAAATGGATGCAGGAATTGGATTAGGATTAAATATGACTACTATTACTATTGGTGTTACTATTTTAGTTATTTTAACTTTGATCATAATGGGCATTATGAAATGATACATTGTTTTGCTAAAAAAGCAAGACAGAATTTTCTTGTTTGTTTTATTGTTTTAAAGGAAAAATAATTTATGAGTATGGTTCAGTTAGAAATTCCCAATCAAAAAACTCTTGAAAAAAATATTGGAATTACTCCTCAAGATTTATTAGCGGAATTAAACTTAGCGGATTCCCAAGTTTTGGCTGCTAAATTTAATAATCGCATTATCGATCTTTATGCTCCTTTGAGTGAATCTGGAAAATTAGAATATGTTATGATAGGAAGCGAAGAAGGTCTTGATATTATGCGCCATAGTATGGCACATCTTATGGCTCATGCTGTTTTGCGTCTTTACAAAGACGTGGAATTTGCAATTGGACCCACTATTCAAAATGGGTTCTATTATGATTTTGATCTCGAACATAAGTTTAGCAATGAAGATTTTGAAAAAATTGAAGCGGAAATGCGTCGGATCATTACTGAAGACATTCCCATTCGCCGACGTGAGTGTACCAAAAAAGAAGCGATCGAAATTTTCAGTCAACAACGTGCCCGCTTTAAAAAAGAACTATTAGCGGAAATGCCTGATGATGCTGTCATCAGTTTTTATTCTCAGAATGACTTTATTGATATGTGCCGTGGCCCACATGTTGATCGTACTGGGAAATTAGCTGAATTCAAAATTATGAGCGTTGCTGGTGCTTATTGGAGAGGCGATGAAAAACGAGAAATGCTTCAACGTCTTTATGCTGTTGGTTTTTACACCAAAAAAGAAGTTGAAGATTATGTAACCACTCAAGAAGAAGCAAAGAAACGTGATCATAGAAAACTAGGAAAAGATTTGAATTTATTTAGCTTCCAAGAAGAAGGACCAGGCTTTCCTTTCTGGCATCCTCGTGGTGTTATCCTCTTGAAAGAAGTTATCCAGTATGTCGGTGAAATTTTGAATCGCTTTGGCTATGAAGAAATCATGACTCCTATGATTTTGAGTGAAAAACTTTGGCATCAAAGTGGACATTGGGATCATTATCGAGAAAATATGTATTTTGTTAAAATTGATGATGCTGACTATGCAGTTAAACCAATGAATTGTCCAGGTTGCTGTCTGTTATATAAGAATGATATGCATTCTTTTAGAGATCTACCTGTAAAATATGCAGAATGGGGACGCGTCCATCGTCATGAAAAACGTGGAGTTCTTTCTGGTTTACAACGCGTTCGTTCTTTTACTCAAGACGATGCACATGTATTTTGTTTACCTGAGCAGTTGGAAGGCCAAATTATTGAAATTATGGATATGATCCATGAAATATATAGCAAATTTGGCTTTAAATATCGAATGGAACTTTCTACTCGCCCTAAAAATTCAATTGGAACTGATGAAATGTGGGCAAATGCAGAAGGTTCTCTTAAAAATGCTCTTGAAAAACGCCAAGCAAACTATAAGATCAATCCTGGCGATGGTGCATTCTATGGTCCTAAGATTGACTACCATATTAAAGATTGCATTGGACGTGATTGGCAATGTGGTACTGTCCAAGTAGATATGTCTATGCCAGAACGTTTTGATCTAACTTTTACTGGTAGTGATGGTACTCCTCATCGTCCTGTTATGGTACATCGAGCTTTATTAGGTTCTACCGAACGATTCACCAGTATTTTAATTGAACATTTCGCAGGTGCTTTCCCAACTTGGTTAGCTCCAGAACAAGTTCGTATTATGCCTATCAGCAATAAAAAACACCTTGAATATGCAGAAAAAATCTACAAAGAATTGCGTAAACATGGATTACGTGTAAAGTTGCAAGATCGTCCACAAAGTTTGAACTATGAAGTTCGAGAAGCAGAAACCCAAAAGATTCCGTATATGTTGATTGTTGGTAATCGAGAACAAGAAAATAATCAAGTTTCTGTACGTTCCTACCAACTTGGGGATCTCAAAGGCATGGATTTCCAAAAATTTGTAGATACTGTTGTTCAGGAAGTTAAAGAACGTAATATTGTTAGTGGATTCCAAAAATAATTTGATTCTTAAGCTCCAGAACCAATTTTTTTTGGTCTCTGGAGCTTTTTTTTAAGAAATGTTGAGAATGAAGACGACTATTACAAAAAGAGATGTTTTAAATTGTTTACAAAATGTCAATGATCCGGATTTGCAACAAGATATAGTTTCTTTAGGTTTTGTAAAAAATGTTGAAATTAGTCCAGATATGATTGTTTCAGTTGTTATTGAACTAACAACTCCAGCATGTCCGTTTAAAAAACATTTATTAGAAGAAGCCGAAAAAAATATTCGTAGTTTATCTGGAGTCAGAGAAGTAAAAATAGAAATGACTTCTAATGTAGAAGGCAATTCTTTCGACCTTGTTTCTAAATACTTACCCGATGTAAAAAATATTATCTTAGTGGCAAGCGGCAAAGGTGGTGTTGGAAAATCCACTGTTAGCACAAATATAGCTGTTGCTTTATCGGAATTAAAAGCCTCTGTAGGCTTATTGGATGCAGATGTCTATGGGCCAAGTATGCCTTTGCAATTAGGAATGTCGGGTGTACAAATTGAAAGCGATGGAGAAAGTATGTTGCCAGCACAACGTTATGGTCTTAAAACTTTTTCCATGGGATTTTTTCTGCCAACAGAAAAAGCAGCTATTTGGCGAGGTCCAATGCTAGATAAACTTATTACTCAATTTATTTCAGATGTAAAATGGGGAAAACTTGATTACCTCATTATAGATTTACCGCCAGGAACTGGCGATGTTCAAATCAGCCTTTGCCAGAAATTAAATGTTACTGGTGCAGTAATTGTTTCTACACCTCAAGATGCTGCTTTAAATATTGCCCAAAAGGCAATTTCTATGTTCTACGAATTGCAATGTCCTATCTTAGGAATTGTTGAAAATATGAGTTACTATATTTGTTCCCATTGCCAAGAAAAAGATTATATTTTTGGGCATGGGATTGTTTCTCAATATTGCCAAGAACATAAAATCCCATTTTTAGGAGAAATTCCCTTGGCAACTTGCATTCGTAGTCAATCAGATCAAGGACTTCCTGTTGTCCTTTCTCATCCTGAAAGTTTTGAAGCAAAAGCATTTTATACAATTACTCAAAATATTACTTCACAAGCATGCATAGGTAATATCAAAAAAGAATAAGGAAAAAAATATGCGAAAGCTATATTTTTTAATAATGATCTTTACTATTATATCTGCTCTACAAGCAATTCCTGCCTCACAAGAGCTAATCACAGTACAACAACCAAATGGTACAGAAATTCAAATTAGACTGAATGGTGATGAATACTATCATTGGTATGAAGATGTGGAAGGCTATACAATCATACAAAACAACGAATGGTGGTATTATGCTAATTTAAATTCACAGGGAAATTTAGAAAATACTTATATTCCTGTAGGTTCTTCCGCTCGAAAAGAGCTTCTTCCTGAAAAGCATTTACGCTCACAAATTGCTGTTCAAAAAGCTAAGGAAAATCGCAAAGAAAGAATGAATCTTGTTCGGGAAAATAATAAGTCAAAGAGAAATTTGGCAAAAGGTGTTGTTAAAAATCTTGTAGTTTTAGTTGATTTTCCTAATAAAGCAGGAGAAAAAACTGAAAAAGAATTCGATGATTTATTTAATTTGCCTGGATATAATTTCGATGAAACATACGGATCTGTACGAGATTACTATTTAGAAAGTTCTTATGGACAGGTTGAAATACAGTCTGTAATTGCTCCCTGGGTTACTGTTAGCAAGAACTACCAATATTATGGGCAAAATGCTCCAGATGGTGAAATTGATATAAATATTCGTGATCTTATAACTGAAGCACTTACAATTTTAAATAATAAAAGTTATAACTTTAAACAGTTTGATTTAGACAATGATGGTTGGATAGACATGTTTGATGTTATCCATGCAGGTTATGGTGAAGAATTTGTAACCAATAGTGAAGATTTGATTTGGTCCCATCAATGGGGATTGGAAGAACCTTTTGTTACCCATGATGGCGTTAAAATTCAAATGTATCATATAGAACCAGAATTTGATGGAAGAGAAGCTGTCAATTTAAAGAAAATTGTTCGTATTGGTGTTATTTGCCATGAATCAGGACATTTTTTTGGATTGCCTGATTTGTACGATACAGATTATTCTTCCAGCGGAACTGGTGATTGGTGCATTATGTCTGGCGGAACTTTTAAAAGTCGTGCTCGTCCAATTCATTTTTGCGCTTGGGCAAAATATACATTAGGTTGGCTTACTCCTACAGAAATCACAAATAATGGAGAATATAGTTTAAAACCAAGTGCAGACAACAAAGACATATATTATATTAAAAAAGGATTTCCTGGAAAACAATATCTGATGATAGAAAATAAGCAGTATATTGGATTTGACAGTGATATTCCTCAAAATGGTATTTTAATTTGGCGTATAGATGACGCAAAATATGATAACGATTCTGAATGGCTTCCTGGAAGGGATGCTAGTAAACATTATCTTGTTCAACTTATTCAACCTGATGGAAAATGGGATTTAGAATACTCTCTAAATTATGGAGATATGGGAGATGTTTTCCATGAAGAAGGAATACAAGTATTAAGTAGTAGTATTGCTGCAAATCCAAATAGCGGATATTATGGAACATCAAAAAATCTAGATTATTCTGGTGTAGAAATTTTTAATATACAATCCGCAAAAGATGCCCCTGTTAGTAAAGAAATGATCTTTTCTGTAACATTTAATCAAGTTCCTTCTGCTCCTAGTCTTATTTCTCCTATCCAAAATCAACAAAATCTTCCCCATACAATTGTATTTGAATGGCAACCAAGTATAGATAGTGATGGAGATTCTATTACTTATCAATTAAAACTTGAAAAATTAACTTCTTCTCGCACTTTTGAAGCCGTAGGAAATCATTCTATTTTTCCTATCAATCATAATTATAATCATACTATAAAATCTATTTTATATTCTATTTTTATAATTATTTCAGTATTAGGATTTTTTTTACTAGCTTTAGCCAAAAAACAAAAAACTACCTCTCAATATTCTCTTCTTTGCAGTATAGTTTTTATCTTACTTATTTCAATATGCTTATTGGCTTGTAATCACAATGATAAAAAGCCTGGAGAAGATGGAATAAATATTAGAGAAGCTCGCTATAATTTAGAGCCAAACTCGACTTATCAATGGCATGTTATTGCCAATGATGGACGGAATGGTATTGCTCAAAGCGAAATTAGAACATTTACCACAAGATAATTTAAAAAGCATGATAATCTTATAATTTAAGACTATCATGCTTTTTTGGTTGCAATAATCTTTTTACATTTCTTGTTGTCCCAGTCTTTTAATAGTGCGGAATCCTAAACGATTCTTTCTATCGCTTGGTCCAGTCCCCGTGCCACGTGTTGTAGTTCGAATTCGTCTGGCATCATTTGTCCAGCATCCTCCACGTCCAACATGACATTTCCCTATATTTGGACCTTTGGGGTTATTTTTAGGGCTTGTTTTATAATAAAGTGGGTCAAACCAATCAGAACACCATTGCCAAACATTTCCTGCCATATTGGTACAACCATAAGGAGAAACACTATGAGGAAATTTGTCAATGGCTGTCGTTCCTTTATAGTGATTATCAAAGTTGCATATTTCTGGAGTGGGAGTTTCATTGCCCCAGGGATAAATACGAGCATCTGTTCCTCGAGCAGCTTTTTCCCATTCGGCTTCTGTAGGTAAGTCTTTTCCAGCCCATTTAGAATATGCGTAAGCATCCCACCAATCTACTCCTACAACAGGATGATTTTCTTGGTTCCATTCATGGTTATACCAAAATTGGGGGATATGGCTTTTATTCTTTGGCTCATCAGGATGACACCAAGAAGTAGGATGTTCATTACATTTTTGAATCTCATCCAAGAATAAGCGATATTGCTTATTTGTGACAGGATGCATATCGATTAAATATGCGTCTAAATAAACTTCGTGAATAGGAGACTCATCAAAATCTGCCCGATCAGAATCATCTCCCATAATAAAGTTTCCAGCAGGAATAACAATCATAGATGAGTTATCTTTTTGAGAAATAATTATTCCAGATTCTTTTTCTTTTACAACACATTCTGCAGGAAGGTGAGCGACTATTTCAGTTGGTACAGCTTTTTTATGCATTGGTTCTGCATATATAAGAGGAAAACTATCGAAATCATCAGGTTCATCACATGAAAAACCTTCAATACATTCACCTTTTAACGCCAGTTGCAAATCATTTATGATTTCTTGTACAGATGTATAGCGTTCGGAAGGCTGCTTACGTGTGGCCTTTCGTAATATTGGCCGTAATTCTAAAGGTATATCTTCCCAAACTACATCATAAGGTTCTTCTCCTGTGAGAAGATAATATAACGTTTTGCCAAGAGAATAAATATCACTTCGATGATCTGCAGAATGAAAATCTTGACGTTGCTCCGGAGCAGAATAATAAAGTGTATAAAAATTTTCACCGTGAATAGTTAATGTTGAATCTTTTTGCCATTTAGCAAGGCCAAAATCAACAATGACTGGACCACGATTGGATAGAACGACATTTCCAGGTTTTAAATCGCGATGGATAACGCCAGCATTATGAGCATATAATAATCCTTCTGCAATTTTTAATGCTATTTCAATGCTTTGATGTTCCGAAAGTTTTCCATATTTTTCAACATATTTTTGCAGATCAAATCCTTCTAGATATTCCATTACTACACAAGAGTATGTTTTAGGAGAATCAATAAAATCAAATATTTTTACAATATTAGGATGCTGTAAAGAAGCAGCAGCTTTTGCTGCTTGAATAAATCTATCACGCGCTCCTGCATACCATTCTTCTGGTAAAAGTAGTACTTTTATAGCTGCCAATTTTTTATTTTCTAAACATTCTACTTTATATACAACTCCCATCCCTCCACGTCCAAGAATATCAATCATTTTGTATTTAGTAGAAGAAAATAAAGCTAGCTCAGGTTTTTTAGAAATTGATTGTTCATAGGCATTAACAGCTTCTTTATTCCGTCCAACATTTTGCAATACTTGAAAATAATTGAAATATAGTTCAGGAGATTCAACACCATGTCGTAAGACTTCTTCAATAAGGTTCAATGTTTGGCTTATTTTTTTAGAACCATAGTAACTCATAACTAAGGAATTTGCTGCAATTGTTCGTTTAGCATCGGGTAAAGATTCCCAACCAATACTTTTTACTGTTGTTGTGAGTTCTTGTGCTAAAGTTAGTTCGGAGGGGGAAGGTCTTTGTAAATTTTCTAATCTGATAGTATTGGATTGCATTCTAGCTTTTTGCATTTCTTGCAATTCATTTAACATTGCAAGAGCTTTATCTAATTTTTGGTTAATTTCAACATGATCTTTGCTTAAGTTATCCAAACGAGTAAATAATGAGCCAAATAAATTTTGATAATTTTTTTGTAGTTCATATAATTCATTGGTGTGCGCCAATTGTGTAACTCTTGTTCCTAATTTTGAAGCTTCTATCATATTATTTTTTTGCAAAAGGTCTTGGAGTTGCTTTTTAACTTCTGTCAAATCTTTTTGAATACGTTGTTGGTCCAGATGGGAGACTAAATCTGCTAGAGATGAATTATTAGCAAGAAGAAAATTAAAATGTGCAACCAAGCCTTCCAAAAGTAAATTTCGATACCATAACAATTCTAAAAGTTCTCGAGCTTTAGGTAAATTAGTTTGAACACGATCAATAATTAAAATTCCCATATCATCACTATTTTCTGTAATATTTCGATTACTTAAAGCTTCTAAAAGTTGAGTTTCTTCAAAATTATTAAAATCTAATATGTTATCTTTAATCTCAAGTAAATCCTGACATTGGTGTAAGCCAGCTTTTAAAAAATTATCCAACTTTGTGCCATCAAGATTATTTTTTACTGCAAAAGGAGTAATAAATTCTTTGGCAAATTTTTCTGCAAACTGTTTGCGACTTTTTGATGCTGTCCAACTTCCTCCACCTAAAGCAGTTTCTAAAGTTTTTAAAGATTCATACCAGGCTGTTTGCATACTTTCGCTAATATTTTTCGCACTTTGACGGTAACGTTTTAATTCATCAGAAATGCTATCTGCTAATGCTCCTCCTGGACATAAACCTTCCACCAAACCTGAAGCAACCCAAGTGAATAAGTTAAGTACAATATGCATATTTTTTTCTCCTTCTAAATTTTTACAAGGATCATTCTATAATTTTTAGATTAAAAGTCAATGATTTTCCAATATGTAGAAAAAAGATTTTGTATTAAAAATTTTTAATTAAGTAGATTTATATTCCTTTATAAAATAAACGAATGTCAGCAAAAAAATGCTTGTAAATTTCCAAATTTTCCGAACTTTTTGATTGCATGAGAAGTAAAATTTAGGTACTATACATACAAAATATACTAATAATTGTTTAAGTGGTCTGTTAAATAAGTTTTTTGACATCCAACTATTAGGAATTGAAGTCGCCGCTGCAATTTCTTTTTGTTAAAGCCATTATTTATAAGTGGCGGGTTAATTCCTACCATGCATATATGTGCATGGACTAGTGCACTAGGATAAGAAAAAATATGTAAAGAAATTAAGTTAACATACCATGAAGTTTATTTATTTAAGTAACAAGAACGGTAAAATTATGTTAAATGACATAGAAATCGCACGTAACGCGAAGATTCAACCTATTTCCAAAATTGCCACGGAATTAGGAATTTCTCCAGAATTCTTAGTTATGTATGGAGAAAATAAAGCTAAAGTACGTTTGGAAATTTTGGAATCTTTAGCTCAAAAACCTGATGGTATTTATGTTGATGTAACAGCTATTACTCCAACTCCTTTGGGAGAAGGAAAAACAACAACTTCAATTGGATTGACTCAAGGACTTGGAAAATTAGGAAAGAAATCTATAGTTTGTTTGCGTCAACCTTCATTAGGTCCAACTTTTGGGATTAAAGGCGGAGCGGCTGGTGGTGGATATTCACAAGTTATTCCGATGGATGATTTCAACCTTCATCTGACTGGAGATATGCATGCCATCAGTGCTGCGCATAATCTCATTGCTGCTGCATTAGATGCTAGATTGATGCATGAAAGAAATTATAATGACAAATCTTGGCAAAAACGTGGATTGCCACGTTTAAATTTTGATCCCTATTTTATCAATTGGCGACGTGTAGTAGATATCAATGATCGTGCATTGCGTAATATTATTATTGGCCTAGGAACTGCTAATGATGGTTATCCAAGAGAAACAGGCTTTGATATTACTCCAGCTTCTGAATTAGTTGCAATCTTAGCACTTTCAAAAAATATTAAAGATTTAAGACAACGCATTGGTCGTGCAATTGTAGGATTTAGCAAAGATAAAACTCCTATTACTGTCGAAGATTTAGGAGTAGCAGGTGCTGCAACAGTATTGATGCGTGATGCTATTATGCCAAATCTTATGCAAACCCTTGAAGGTCAAGCTGCTTTTGTTCATGCAGGCCCTTTTGCAAATATTGCTCATGGAAATAATTCTATTGTTGCAGATATGATCGCTTTAAAATTGGCAGATTATGTAATCACCGAAAGTGGTTTTGGTGCAGATATGGGAATGGAAAAATTTTTCCATATTAAATGCCGTTCTTCTGGAAAGATGCCAAATGTTGTTGTTATGGTTGCAACAGTTCGCGCTATAAAGATGCACGGCGGGGGACCAACTGTTATAAGTGGACAGCCTTTAGCCAAAGAATATAAAGAAAGCAATCCTAATTTAGTTAAAATTGGATGTTGCAATTTAAAGAAAAATATCGAAATTGTCAGAAAATTTGGCGTTCCTGTTGTTGTAGCGATCAATCGTTTTCCTCAAGACACAGAGGAAGAAATCCGAATTGTTTGCCAAACAGCAAAAGAGGCAGGTGCGTATATTGCTGTAGTCGCAGAACATCACGAAAAAGGTGGTGATGGCGCAATAGAATTAGCCCAAGCAGTTATAGAAGCCGCTAAACAACCTAGCCAACCGCATTTCTTATATGATTTAGATTGGACACTTGAAAAGAAAATTGAAACTGTTGCTATGGAAGTTTATGGTGCTGCAGATGTTTATTATGAAGAAAAAGCTATTGAACAAATTACTCGTTGGGAAAAAATTGGATTAGGAAAATTACCAATTTGTATGGCCAAAACTCAATATTCTTTTTCTCATGATCCTCAAGTAAAAGGCGCGCCAAGCGGTTTTACTCTTCCTATTCGTGAAGTCAAAGCAAGTGCTGGTGCAGGCTTTGTTTATCCAATATGTGGTGATATACAACTCATGCCAGGTTTACCATCTAATCCATCATTTATGCAAATTGATATTGATGAAAATGGCAATATTATTGGCTTAGAGTAAAAAAATTAATAACAAAAAAAATTGCCATGTTTTAAAAACATGGCAAGAGCTTCCGTCGTTATAATCACCATTTCCCCATTCCACTTTTTCCACCTTTTTTATAGCAGATTAAAAAAATTTGCTATATATTTTTCTTCCACCTTGTTTTCCTTTTCCACCTTGTTTTTTTCAATTTTTTTGAAGGCACTTTAAGTGCCTTCAAAAAAGTCACATTTTCTTATTACTTATTTTCTTTCAACAGGCTTTTTAATCACGTCCCCATCGTGGGCGTTTGGATTGAAACAATAGAGAAAATGCACTACTTTTTCTTTTCGCTTTTGCTTTTGTTTTTGCTTTTTTCCGAGTATTTTTTTTATTACTTTTAGTTTTTTTTGTTTTCTTGGATTTTGATAATTTATGCTCTTTTTTTGATATATTTTTAAGTTCCTGAATTCTTACAGGAAGTAAGTATTCGTTATTGTTCATGCTGTAAATATAGCCTTCAATAACATAATTTTGAAGTAAGTCTAGATTGTTAAGAGATTTTTTTATAGTTTGGCTTTCAAGCAATATGTAATACTTTTCTTTTTTCCCAGATTCTTTGAAGATATAATAGTCTTCATAAGTATGAATGCGGCCAGTTATTGTCTGAATGTCAGAATCTTGTTTTGGAAATTCTGCATTGATAGTTCCTATAAGAAGGAAAAAAAAGAGCCATCCATAAAAGATTTTCCACATCATAACTAATTCTCCCAAAATAGATAGAATGTTTGTTTAAGGTTACACTTTATATTTACGCAAAGGTTACGCCACTTTTTTTGTTTTTTTTTGTAATTTTTAACATACTGTATTATAATTAGTTATATGAGAATATTTTTTATATGTGCAAAAAATGGCACAGTCTTTTGATAAAGAAAAATTTGCTTTTTTAGGTATAGTGAAGAAAAATGCACAATTAGTTTTCTAAGGTTTAAGAAAAGTCCGCGCTTGTCGATAATCGGCAAGTTTGTTCAGGAGACAAAGAATGCTAATCACAGTAAGCGATATTCCAATTACTGGAAAACACTATTCATTTGATTTTGAATCAGACGCAATTGACATTATTGAAAATTATAAATATCTTGAACCAGTTCATTTCGAAGGAGATATTTATAAAAGTAGTAATGATGTTCGCGTTATTGGACGAGCTACAGTTTGTTTAGAAGTAGAATGCGCTCGTTGTCTCAAGGTGTTTGGTTTGCCGATTGATGCCAAATTTGAAGTATTCTATCGTCCATATCCATCACATACTCCTAAAGAAGCTGAAGTGCCATTTGGTGAGTTAGGAACTCTTTACTATCGTGATAATGAAATTAACTTAGGCGAGGCAGTTAGAGATACGATTATTTTAGAAATACCGATGAGATCCCTTTGTAATGAAGATTGTAAAGGATTGTGTCCTCATTGTGGAATAAATTTAAATTTCGAAAAATGCGATTGTAAAGAAGAAAAAGTCGCAAATAATCCATTTGTAGATTTTTTTAAAAATCGTGAAAAAAAATAAATATGGTTTTGCTAGTTGAAAAGAAAGCCTACTTTACGGAACTAAACCCGCTTATTTTGGACATTTTTTATGAATTCAAAATTGTTTTTTCGGGTGGGTTAGTTCCTTTCATGCCTTACAGATATGGACATATCCAACTAAAACAAACCATAATAAAAAAAACTATGTGAATAATTTAAATTTATTCACATAGTTAAAAATATAAGAAAGGACTAGCTGTGCAAATTTGGCAAAAATTTTTAGAATTTTTAAAATCTCAACAAGCTATACATTTTTTTTCTGACAAACTTTCTTTTATAGACTTTGCGATTATTGGATTAGGAATTTTTTTATTGATTAGCCAAATATTAAAACGTCTTGCAACGTTTAATAATTCTTTTTATCGTAAAGCACAAGATAATCCCCTTTACCTAGTTCGTACTGAAATTAAATTAGAATATACTGCGAATCTAATTGAAATTTTGCCGATGTTAGGATTGTTTGGTACAGTTTGGGGATTAATGAACGCGCTTGTTATTATTGCAGAAAGTCAGTCCCCGACCATAAAAGATATTGCAATCAATATAGCACCTGCTATTTCTACAACATTTTTAGGGTTGTTATTTGCGATTATTAACCTTTGGATATTCAACTTAAATCGTGCATATTTTGAAGAGTTAATTACATGGTGTCGTCAGCATATATCTACAAATTCTATAGCAAAGCCATAATCTTTTTATAAAAAATAATTATATATTTAAAGAAAGACTGCTATGAAAAAACCTGATATAGCCAAACGACTGTTGCCATTATTAGATATTATGATGCTTCTATTAAGTTTTTTTATTATTCTTCCAAATGGCATTACTACAAACGAACGTATTCAAATTGGTGATCTACAAAGTAGCAATGAATTACTTCAACAAAAAATAGACTATTTAAAATGGAATTATGGTAATCGAAAAGAAGTTGAAGGCAATGTTTATAAAACTTTAGAAATATTTCTTATCAATGATGAGGTTCATTTTGATAAAGAAATATTAACAAAAAAAGATTGGGAAAGAAAAATAGGTCTAAAAATTGAATTGGAAAATATTAATTTTATTCTTATTAAAATAAAAGATACTGCTGGAGAAAAATATACTCGTTCCGGAACAGTAGATGAAATCAAAAGTATCTGTCGTAAGTTTAATATGATGTTCATTATTGAAACAAATTAGAATATAATTCCATTTTATATTGAGAAATTTTATAAGGAATAAAATTATGGCTAAACAACCGCTAAATAAGCCATTAAATAAACAAAACTTATTAGAAGAAAGTAGCAACCAAAATACTACAAATGAAAATAGTGATAAGCAAAATTCTCAAAATAAGATTGATAATCAAGCAATACCTAAAAAAGAAAATATCTTCGTACGAATTCTGTTATTCCCATTTCGTTGGGTATTAAAAAAAATTGTTACTTTTATAGTATTTATCCTTATTCTAGCTGCTGGAATTTTTTTAATTTGGGATAAAATTCCTAATATTTTAATGGCTATTCTTTCTGATTTTCGTCCTTCTAAGCAACAAGGTAGCAATGAGACAGATATTATTAAACCCACTCCGCAACAGATTATTTATATGCAGTTTTATGGAAAAACAATGGAACTTGATGGCAATGAATGTCGAGGCACAGGAGAATTGTTGCCTATAATCAATCAATTGCGGCAAAAATATAAAGATAAGAAAATTATTGTAATCTATAAAAAAAGTAAAGATGATGCTTACATCCTGGCAGATGAATATGTCAAAACTTTACAAGGCCACAATATTAGTGTTACTGAGGAACTAAAAAATGAATAACTCTAAGCAATCTCGACCACCATTTTATACAGCTTCGATTGGACTTTTTATTCAAACAATATTTGCATTATCTATTATTGCTGCGGTATATATTTGGTATCTTCCTGATACTGGAACTATAAATAATGACAAACCTAAACAAAAAATTTTAAATATTTCTACCAAACATAATCTTATCCAAATTTTCAAAGATATGAAAGATTATACTACTTTAATATTTGAGGCTGGGAAATACCAGCAAAATTTAGTCATCGAAAATCTTAAAGGAATTGTTCTTCAAGCCGCGGAAAATCAGGAAGTAGTTTTTCAAGCAGTTGAAGGTATTGCTATAGATTGGAGAGAATGTTCAAATGGAGAGATGCGAGGAATCAAGATAATTGCTCAAGATGCCAAAAGTCCAGCCATTAATTTTGTTCATTGCCAAAATATATTGCTCGAAGATGTAAGTTTAGATTCCACTGAAATTGCTTTGAGAAGCCGTTTTGATTGTAAAGATATTAGGATTTGTGGAAATCTTCCAATATCTTCTAATGCTAAAGATGCTTTACCTTCTAATGTTGCAACAATAAAAGGGCAAGTTATTGTCCAGAAATGTCAAAATTTTACATTACGTGATTACGTTTGGAAGGGAAGTAATACTAGCTATGCAGGAATTTTTGAAGAAATTAGTAATCTTCAACTTGAAAATAATCACATTGTTTCTGAACAAGGTTTACAACTTAAGAAAATCCAGTCATTAGAGACTGCCCAAAGTATCCTTCGTAAAAATAAAATAACAGCAAATAAAGATGGCTTGTTTATATTAGACTATAGCAGTTATTTGATTTTAGAAGGTAATAAAATTGCAACAAAGATTGGGCCATCATTAGCAATTATAAAATCTAATTATATTACCCTTGGGAATGAACGTTCCCAACAGATGATTGAATCTGAATTAGGCCAAGCAATGCTTATTAGCCAAGGTAGCAATATAAATGTTACCAATTGTTGGTATAAAAATCGCGATACCAAATCTCATTCTGTTGCTATTACAATGGGTAGTGAAAATATTTCTTTCTTACAAAATCAAATTAGTGGATTGCATTATATTGAAAATATTCCAACTCCTGAATCTCAGGGAAGTGGAGTACTTATACAAGGAAGTACAAAAATAATTTTTGCTAAAAACCAGATTAGCGAATCCGTTAATATGGGAGTTCGAGTAGAAAATAAATCACAAGTCCATTTTATTGCAAATATAATCCAGGAAAATTCTACAAATGGAATTGAAATAGAAGATTCTAACATAGAATTAGGAAGTCAAAATTCTATTTATCAAAATGGCAGTGCTGGGATAGTAATGAAAAGTAGCAATGGAGCATTGTCAGATAATCGAATATGTAACAATCATGATTCTGGAATTATTTTAGAGAATAGCTCTCCAAATTTAGAAAATAACAAAATCCAAAATAATGGTAGTCATGGAATTGTACTTAGACAAAATAGTCTTCCTAGTGTAAAACGTAATGAAATTAGCGATAATAAAGGATTTGGCATTAGCTTTGGAAAGCAACTCCAAAAGATAGAATGGCGTGATAATGTATTTAGTAAAAATAGAGAAGGCGAAAGTGATGATACTAGTGTAAAATATGATTATACTCCTCCATCAATACCTATTCCAAATTCTACTAAAACAGAAAATATTAAAGAGAATTCTAATAAAACCAATATTATTAATATTCCCAATAGTACACAGGAAGAGAAAAATTCTGAAAATTCCAGTAATCCTCCCACCTCTCCAAATCCATCCAATAGTAAAAATGCAATTGATCCATTAGAAATGATACGCAGATTGGAGCAAGGAAAGAATAAAGATTAGAGAAAATTTTAGCCTGCTCTAATTAGAGTAGGCTAATTTTTAGAAAGTTATTTATGAAGTACATGACAGGACAATCTAAGATTTTTGAATCTCCAGAAGGAAAAGAAGAGTCTCTATATTTTCAATGGGAAGGAAATGAACATTGGGTAAAGAAATTTCTTAACCACGGACGCTATGAAATTTGTGGGCTTTTAGCAGTAGGCGGGTTTGGTTGTGTATTTGCTGCATACGATCGGTGGAATTATGGTAAGCAAGTTGTCATTAAAACTCCATTTTATATGGGGGACTATTGTCGTCCCTATATTTCTCGTTCCCAGGAAATTTTTGAACGACAAATTATTAGCCTAAATAAACTTTATGATCGTGAACAAAAACATCTTTCCGGCTTTTCAAACGCAGGATTTAATAGTATTGTTAATATCAATGAATATTTCAAAGATCGCAGTCTTGATCTATGTAAACCTTTTCGAGATGCTGCAGGTGTTGTTTATAGAGTTTCTGAAAAATTGAGGGATGATGCTCCGTATTTAGTGATGAAGTATATTCCAGGGCAAGAATTAAAGAATGTTATCAAACAACATTCTTTATCAGAATTAGAAACACTTCGTTTAATTCGCCAAATTCTATGTTTAATGCGTGGATTACATAAAGAAAGAAAAACCAAAAAAGGTTTTCCTTTTTATTATATTCTTAGTGATCTAAAAGCTGAAAATATTATTATATGTGATGGACAGGTTATTCTTATTGATTTTGGTGCTGTAAAAGTTTATCATATAGACTTGCAAGAAGTTGACGTTCCCATTTTTGTTACTGATGGATATGCAGGACCAGAAGTATATTCAGGAAGTATTGAATTTCGTGATAACCCTAAAATTGATAATCGTTTTGATATTTTTACTGCTGGTGCTTTAATGGTTCATTGCTTAACAGGAAAGCATCCACAAGAATTTTTAGTGAGTCATGCTCCACCCCAACATGATTTTTGTTTAGATTCATATTCCATTTCTAGTCGTACTATTAACATTATTGCTAAAGCAACAGCTAAGGATCGAAAGAATCGGTATCCTGATGCAGATGCAATGCTTCAAGATGTTCAAAAATTATTAGAAGAAATGGATAAAGATTAAAAATTTATGACTTTAACATCCTATCTCTGAAATGGACATTTATGAAATTGGGAATTTTGCAACGATATATTTATAAAGAAATATTCTTAACATTAAGTTTAATTTTAACTATTCTAACATTGATTTTTTTTCTTGTTGTTACTATGCAATTTGTTCAGAGATATAGTGAATATATTTCTTTTTTAGATTTTATTGCACTTGCTCCATATTTGATGATTAAGATAGTTGTATTTACAATGCCTTTAGGAATGTTAGCAGCTACAACAATATTTTATGGAAGAATGGCCAATGATAGAGAAATTCTAATTTTACGCGCAGCAGGAATTCATTCTCGAAATATTTTTCGGCCAGCATTTATAATAGGTTTTGTTTTAGCAATTTGCTCACTTTATATCAACCATGAACTAGTGCCATACTCATTTTTTAAACAACAGGAAATTCGATATAAAGCATTAGAAACAATTTTGCGTGCCAATTTTTCTTCTAAAGGTACTACAATTGATTATATTCCAAATGTAAGAATTTCCTATCGCGAATTAAAAGATGGACAATTTCGAAATCTTGTTATTCAATCTCTTGAACAAGAGCAAGTAGTTAGTGAGATTTTGGCAGAGAGTGGTATTTTAGTTTTTGAAAAACAACAAAAAATCCTAACTTTTTGTTTAAATAATGGAACTTTCTGCAATATTCCTCTATCAAATTCTTCTAAAAAAGTTCGCGAAGAGCGAGTGTTCTTTAAAGAATTGAATTTTCCTATCCCAATAGCTCGTAGCCCTCAAGAGGAAACTAATTATGGCAGAGCAAAAAATAAACGATATAAAGAATTGTTAAGAGATATTGAAATTTGGCAAAAAAGAATGATTTCTTGTCAAAATACACTGATAAAATTTCAAGAACTTGAGGAAGGAAAAAAAGTTTCAAAAAAAGTATTTGACGCTGAAAAAAAAGAATTTGAACATGCTAAAGAAAAATATTTTACGCATCTTTTAGTTTGGCACAATCGAACAGCTATTTCATTAGCACCATGGATTGTTGTATTTTTAGGCGTTTCTTTAGGTCTATTAGTTCAACATAGTAATCGATTGGTAGCATTTGCTGTAAGTGCTTTACCTGTTATTTTAATTTACTATCCTATTCAAATGTTTGGCCAGTATATGGCAGAAAATAGTTATATTCCTATTTGGCTTGGAGGTTGGCTTGGAACGTTAGTTACAGGAAGCCTAGGTATTAGTTTACTTTTCTATGTTTATCGCCGTTAAAAAAATTTAAAGAACCAATTTTTTTCCCTCTTGAGAGCCTCCAGCCATTTATTTATGGCGGAGAGTATGTCTTTTTATGGTTAAGAATAATGAAAATACTTGATCGTTATATTATTAAATCTTTAATCGCATCATATATTATATGTGTTTTTTTAGTATTATGTTTTTATATTATTATTGATATGTTTACAAATTTTGATAAATTTGATGACTATCGTCAAAGTCTGGAAAAAAATAGCCAAGTTAAAGATATAAGTTTATGGACATTGATGCTAACTTATTATTTTTATCAAATTCCTGTTATATTTTATAATCTCGCACCAATCGCTACAGTTATGTCAGGAATGTTTACTTTAACTCGTATGAGCCGTTGTAATGAACTCATTCCTTTAAAAGCATCTGGCGTTTCCATGTATCGTTTGCTGTCTCCATTTCTAATCTTTGCTTGTATCATTGCTATTTCTATGATTACCATGCACGAATATGTTATTACAGAAATTGCGGATAATCTTGAAACTTTACAACACATGCGTTATTCAACACGTTGGCAAAAAAATATGATTTTGCATACAGATATGCAGGGAAATATTTTTTACATTCGCACTTATTATTCTAATAAGCAAATTTTAGAAGAAGTTCGAGTTGTTATTCCATACTCTATGGAAAAATTTCAACCTAAATTTGTGATTAAAGCTAAAATAGGTTCTTGGACAAAGTATCGAGGAGAGCAAGCTGTTTTATTAAAAGATGGAACTATTACAGAATATCTTTCCAATGGAGAAATAAAAGATCAAAGCATCTCTATTCAGAAAGAAGGTTATATATTATTAACTGATATGAGCGATATAGCTTTAACTCAGCCTGATAGGAAGAATCTTGATAAGCACAAAATTCTGCGACTTTGGCAAATTTTAGAAAAAAATCCTGATTTAGTTTCAATACAACTTACTCTTCATCTTAGATTTAGTTTGCCATTAAGCAATATTTTGCTTATTTTATTAGGACTTCCGCTAATTTTAGGACGAGAGACGAGAAACTTTTTTTTAGGCACTGGGATTTGTGCAATTCTTTGTGGTGTTTTTTATGGAACATACATTTGTTGTGCAAATCTAGGCTTTAAAGAAATATTAACACCGATTTTTGCTGCGTGGTTTCCTATAACAGCCTTTGGTTCATGGGCGGCGGCATTATGGAGTTGGATCAGCACATAAATTTCAATTTAATCACAAACAAGCTAAATCAGCTTGTTTGTGAATCAAAATATTTGTAAATAATTTATAAAAGAGGGCTTTTGGTGAATTTCTATAAGGAAAAACATGTTGAATATTTATCATCCTCAAGCTAAAGTTATTATTTTCGTTGGGAATTTTGGTAGCGGTAAAACAGAGATTGCTATTAACTATGCTTTAAAATTAGCAGCTCATCAAAAAGAGGTTACAATCATTGATCTTGATGTGATCAAACCTTATTTCCGATGTCGTGCAGCTACAGAATTGATGCGTTTACATGGCATTCGTGTTGTCATTCCTAGCGGAGAGCATAGGTATGCTGATTTACCTATTATTGTCCCAGAGATTAAAGGTCTCATTGCAAGTAATCCTGGAATTACTATTCTAGATGTAGGTGGTGAAGATGTTGGAGCAAAAGTTCTTTCATACTTAGGAGAAGCCTTTACACAGTTATGCTCAGAAATACAATATCCTGAAAAAAATAACCTTCCCTATCAACTTTTGCTTGTTATTAACAAAAACCGTCCTTTTACAAGTGATTGGAATAGTGTTCATAAGATATTTGCAGGAATTGAAAAATCCTCTGGTTTAAAAATGACTGGTTTGATTTCGAATAATCATCTTATGGAAGATACTAGCTTAGAAATGGTATCAGAAGGTTATGAGCTTGTACAAGAAGTAAGTAAAAATACTGGTTTACCAATTTATTTTATTGCAATATCAGAATTTTTAGAGAAGGCTGCTAGAGAAAAAATATCAGTACCTATTTTGCCCATTTCACGACATTTATTACCTCCGCATTTGAGCAAAGGAAAGTGGAGTGGAATTTAGATAAGGATCTTTATGGACAAAAGAATTCACGCTCTTCCACAAGAATTTCTCAATAAATTACAATCTCTTTATCCTCAAGAATTTCATAAAATTTGTCAAAGTTTTTTAGAAAATAAACCTACAACATTTAGACCAAATTTTATTAAAACAAATTTACGTAATTTATTAGAACTTTTAGAAAAATATCAAGTTCGTGCAAAACGTGTACATTGGTTAGAATGCGCTTTTATCTTAGAATTTCCAAGCCAAAGAGAATTTGAAAAAACTCCTATTTATACAGATGGTTTAATCTATGTCCAAAACATTTCTAGTATGCTGCCGGTATTGGTATTAGATCCTCAACCAAATGAATATATCCTTGATCTTTGTGCGGCACCTGGGGGAAAAACGACGCAACTTGTTTCTCATACAAAAGGACAATCAAAAGTTGTTGCAGTCGAGATTGAAAAACCACGTTGGTGTAAACTTGAAGCAAATGTAAAAATACAAGGCCAACAAGAATATATTGAGCTTTTCTTAGGAGATGGTGTTTATTTTGCTAAATCCCATGAAAACCAATTTGATCGAGTGTTGGTAGATGCTCCATGCACATCAGAATCTGGTTTTGATGCTCATAATCCTCGTTCTTATAATTATTGGTCTCCTAAAATGGTAAAAGAATGTCAAAATAAACAAAAAAGATTATTATCTGCTGGAATACAGGCTGCTAAACAAAATGCGACAATTGTTTATTCTACCTGTACATTTTCTCCAGAAGAAAATGAGGAAGTAATTCAATTTGTTTTGGAAAAATTTGCTGGGCAAATTGTGTTACAAGAAATTCCACTTGTTATTCCAGGAGCCAAAAAGGGCTTATTATCGTGGAATGAAAAAAAATTTGCAAAAGAACTTTCTATGACACGTCGGGTATTGCCTTCCAATTATCTGGAATCCTTCTACATTGCAAAATTTCTAAAATTATAAAAAATTTTTTTTCATACTATACTTTTTTATTCTATTTTGTTAAACTATGTCCACTTAAATTTTATATATTTTTCAATCATCTTATAAAACTTAAAGGTAGGTTAACAAAATATGCTAACTGAAATTTTCAAAACTATTATTGATTGGTATACTGCAAATATTAACTATTATACTATTACTTTATTGATGGCAATCGAAAGTTCTTTTATTCCCTTCCCTTCAGAAATTGTTGTTCCTCCTGCTGCATATAAAGCCGCATGCGGAGAACTCAATATTTATTTGGTAGTTTTTTTTAGTACATTTGGAGCTTTATTAGGTGCTCTTTTTAATTATTATTTAGCAATGTTATTAGGACGGGCACTAATATATAAGTTTGCAAATACTAAACTTGCTCATTTTTTTCTGATCAACGCTTCCTCTGTTGAAAAATCTGAAATTTACTTTCGTAAACATGGTGCCATTTCTACTTTTGTTGGTCGCCTAGTTCCTGCAATTCGCCAACTTATTTCTTTGCCAGCTGGTTTAGCCAAAATGGATATAACAAAATTTATCCTTTATACAACATTAGGAGCTGGGATATGGAATGTTATTCTGGCAGTTCTAGGATATTTCTTATATTCTCAACAAGAACTTCTTAAAAAATATTATTTTGAAGCCTCTGTAATTGGGCTAGGCCTTGGCATTATAGTAGTTGGCTATTTAATGATGCAAGCCTTTCGAGGAAATGGTCAAAAAATAGTAACGGAGCAAAAATAATAAAAGAAAATTATGCTTTACTAATCAAAAAAATAGGGAGACGTTAAAATGTCTGGAATTCCAAGTTATTTTGGAGAAATTGCTATACAAGAACAATATATTGACGAGCAAATTTTAGAGGAATGTCTTGCTCTCCAAAAACTTTATCGAAAACCAACTCCTTTAGGAGAAATTTTAAAGGAAAAGGGATATTTGCTTGATGAACATATTAACCGTATTCTGAAAATACAACAGGCTTTTCGAACAAAATTGGAAAGCGAGTATTTTGCTAATATTGCATTTAAAATGAAATATTTGACTGTTTTCCAACTTCGTGAATTGCGTAATAAATTTTCAGATGATATTTCAGAAGGCTTGAATAACAATTTAGCCAAACTTGCTTTAGAACATAAATATATTACAGGTCCAATGGTTGAAGAAATCAGTAAATCAGCAGAATATAAATATTTTGTCAAGTTAAAGTCTCAAGGCCGAAGCACAATTGCAAACTATGAATTAGTTGGGACAGTTGTAAAACTAAAAAAGAGTGTCATTTTTAAAGCAATCCAAGTTGAATTGGATAGAACTGTGGCAGTTAAAGCTCTACTTAAAGAATATGAAACTCGCGAATATATACGTAATTTTTTTGATGAAGCTAAGGCAACTGCAAGATTTAATCATCCTAACTTAGTACGTATTTATGGCACAGGTTTTAGCGACGGTGCATACTATTATGCAATGGAATTAGTAGAAGGTGATAATCTTTCCCAACAATTAGAAAATGAAGGGCGTTTGGAAGTTGGCGAAACATTATGGGTCATTAGACAAATTGCTCAAGCTCTTGAACATATTCATAGTTATAAATATATTCATAGTACTGTAAATCCTCGCAATATTGTTATTCGCCAAGATAAAGTAGCTAAATTGCTCGATTTGGGTGCTTCTTGTGAAATTGGAAGAGTTAATGCTGAATGTAAACTTACTAAAATGCCACAATATATGGCACCGGAGCAACTAAAAATTGGCGAAAAATTAGATATTCGTACGGATATTTATTGTTTGGGAGCAACATTTTATCGTATGTTGACAGGAAAACCTCCTATTTCTGGTAAAACAGTAGATGAAATACGGCAAAATGTTTTGCAAGAAGAACCTGCTAATATAAAAGATGTAGATCATACTATTCCCGACGATGTAGCAAAAATTGTTCATCGAATGTTACGTAAAGATCCGGTAAAAAGATATCCCGAAATAAAAAATGTTCTTTTTGCTTTAAAGAAAATTTTGCTATGATTAAGGGACTTTGAAAGGAATTATTATGG
>CAZPDM010000027.1:0-17404 GCA_964585305.1 uncultured Planctomycetota bacterium
TGCTTAACCTTTGATTGAGTACAATCAAAGGCCGCAACAAATATTTTCCTAACTTATAATGTTTTGCATTATTTTTTTCTTAAAAGAAAGTAACACCATGTTTTTTATAAAATGTTTTGTTAGCTTTTTGCTGTTTAATATGCTACTATTTGGGCAATCGATTGGAAATATCACTGTTGGAACACCTCCTGGAGTTTCAAATCAAAAACCACCATTTTGTGCATATTCTGTAGCTGATATTGCCGTAAGTTTTGAAGAAATGCACAATAGATATCTTCGCAATACAAAAAAATTAGAAGATGAACATTATGATGAAACAGTATTAGCAGAGGAATCTGAAAACTCTGTTACATACCAACTTGTATTTACTCATTGGTTAGCTGGAGAGTTATTTCGATTAGAAGAAATTCACACAAAGTGGAAAAATACTTCTGCCTCAAAATTAAAAATTGATCATATCTTGCCCAATAATCCAAATATTAACGCGTGGACAATTGAAAAAACTTTAATGAAAAGTACTAAAAATAGTTGGGTTGGAGATAAGTTTAACGAGCTAGATATTTATATCATTTTTGTAGAATTGCAGCCTAAACTCACACGTATATACTATCAAATTGCAGTAGATGCAGAAGAAAGACGTACATTGGAAGCCTCAAAAAAAGCAGCACGTAACGGTATTACAGACATTTTAAATTGTAAATAATTGCTAAAACTATCGGATATATTTTTAAACGAAAATTGCACTATTTTTAATAAAGGCAAAACCGTTTTTAACGGCATAGAAATTTTTCATGTATATTTATCAAAAAAATCCGCGTTTTTTTGCCCAATATGCTCCTGGCATGGAAGAACTTACAAAGCATGAAATAGCCACACTAGGTGGTTATGATATTCAAGAAGGCTATTTGGGATGGTATTTTCATGCAGATTCTGCTACTTTATATCGAATCAATTATTGCTCTCGATTTTTGATCCGCATTTTAGCACCACTTTGGCATTTTCCTTGTGATAATCCAGACTTAATCTATCAAAATGCTCGTAAAATTGAATGGCGTGATTTTATAAATGTTAAACAAACATTTGCTATTTTTAGTACAGTAGCAAATAGTAATATTACACATTCTAAATATGCTGCATTACGTCTTAAAGATGCTATTGTGGATCATTTCAAAGATGTATGCCAAGACAGACCAAGTATAGATACTGAGAATCCGAATGTGTGGTTTGGTTTACATATTGAAAATAATCGCGCTACCATTCATCTTGATACATCTGGAGGATCTTTGCATCGTCGTGGCTATCGTAAAATTATGGTTTCTGCACCTATGCAAGAAACTTTGGCTGCAGCAATTGTTTCCTTAAGTGGTTGGAATGGTGAACGACCATTGTACGATCCTATGTGCGGTTCAGGGACTTTACTCTTTGAAGCTCAAATGCATTATTGCCGAATTCCTGCGGGATATTTACGAAGCAAATTTGGCTTTGAGTATATGCCAGATTTTCAACCCCAAATTTGGAAGGAAGTCAAACAAAGATGTAATGAAGCTATTCGTCCCTTGCCACATAACCTTATTTCCGGTAGTGATAATGATAGTAAAGCCATTCAAATTTGTCGTACTAATGGGCAAAAATTGCCATACAGTGAAGCAATCAAATTAGACGTATGCGATTTTGAAAAAATTTCTCAACTATCCAACTATACCATTCTATGTAATCCTCCTTATGGTATTCGACTTACTACAGAAGAAAATCTTGCTGGATTTTATAAACAATTCGGAGACTTTCTTAAAAAACGCTGTCAAAATTCAACGGCCTATATTTATTTTGGCGATCGCCAATGGCTTAAATCTATTGGTTTACATCCAAAATTTAAAAAACCCCTTAGCAATGGTGGTCTTGATGGAAGATTAGCAAAATTTGAATTATATTAAGAGGCCAAGCACCAGGTTATAAAAATTTAAAAGCGCGGACCTAACTCGCGCTTAAATTTTATGATAAACTATTTTTTGAATAGTCAAACAAGAAAGGTTGAAAAATGTCTGACTTTTTTGCCCAAGAATGGAGTACAACCAAACGCTGGAGTATATTATTTGGTTTGGCAATTTTTTTAACACTATTCTGTTTTTTTCAAAATGATTTAGTGAATGAAGATGGAGTATATTACATTCATATTGCTAAGTTATTAGCAGACGGGAAATGGAGCGAAGCTCTAGAGTATCGCGACTTTCCATTAGTACCTGGATTGATTGCTCTTGTTCATGTTTTTATTCCAAATTGGGAATTATCAGCATATTTTTTAATGATGACTGCAATGTTGCTTGCAATTTTTCCATTCTATGGTTTACTTCAAAAAATACAATCTCCTAAAAATGCTTGGATTTCAGCATGTTTTTTAGCTGTATCTCCTTCTTTGCGTTTTACCTCTGTCACAATTTCACGAGATAGTGTATTTGTCTTATTTTTTGTAATCTTTTTATATTGTATTGTTCAAATACATTTTACCTCAAAACTACGTTGGTATATTGGAAGTTGGTGTGCTTTATTTTTAGTAAGTTTATGCCGATTAGAAGGTTTCCTGATGATGGGAATATATGCAATTTTGCTTTTCCGACGTATGCTTATATCTCCTATTCGCTGGATTCGCTTTTTAAGTATTTTTTTATTTCTATGTTGTTTTTTTTGGATAATTATTGAAATTTTCACACCCTATAGCCAATTAGCTAAAATCCCTAGATTTCAATATATTACTGAAGTATTTCGTCAACCTAAAGAATTCTTCTATAATTCAAATTATAGTCTTATTATAAGAAACCTTAATCAATGGGAAAAAACTTTGCCTGGTGGTGATTTTGGGGGTAATGTTTTAGAAATTGTTGGAAATTATCTTCCGCTAATTTATTTAATTAGTTTATTTGATTTTATGTTAAAGTCTTTTTTTCCTATTATGCTGTTTTTAGGAAGTATTGGACTTTATCACCAATTGAGGCAAAAGAGTTCTATAGATCGTATACTTTTTCTTTGGTTTCTTTTTTTGATGTTGCCATGTTATTTATTTTTACTACGTGAAAATTTTTTAAGCAAGAGATACCTTCTTCCATGCCTACTTATTTTTTATTGCTGGGTAGGTGTAGGATTTGATGTTTTTTGGAATTGGCTTCATGAAAAATGGAATTTACGGCTAATTTGGCAGACATTTATATTAGTCCTTTTTCTGTTAATTCCGTTTATACGAATTATAGCAAGGCAAGAAGAAAATGATAATTATGTAAAAACTGCTGCTATTTGGCTGAAAGAAAATGCAAAGAACAGTATATTTATAACTAATGATTGTCGCTTGTTGTTCTACACTGATCGCCCATTTGAATTTTTAAACTATAAACGTACTATTGATGTTCCTGTTATAAAAACTGAACAGCCGAAAGATTTTTTTGTCCTTGCTAATAAACTGAAAGCTCGTTATTTAGTGATTTGGGATAAGAATTCTTGGAATGAATTTGGAACGCCAATTAAAATATTTAATGGTAAAAATAAAAAGGTATATATCTATGAATATAAGTCTCAATATTAAAAGTAGGAAAATAATTTTTTAGAGATAAGATAAGAAAGTTTCTATGGAAATTCCTCGTATTACAACAAACCAAATTATTGAACAATATGACGCAATTCTTATGGATGCGTTTGGTGTTTTAGTTTATCAATTTGCTGCATTACCTGGCGCACCAGAATTTATACAAAAATTAAATACGGCGAAAAAAAAATATTTCATCTTAACTAACGATTCTGCACATTCTATTGCAACATCAGAACGACGCTTTACTAAATTTGGATTTTCTTTAGTTCCAGATTGTATTATTACTTCTGGAAGTTTATTAGTAGAATATTTCCGCCAAAATAATTTATTAGGACAAGGATGCGCAATTTTAGGAACAAAAGATTCTATCCAGTATGTTCAAAATGCTGGAGGAATTACAATACCAATTAACGAATTTGATAATTGGAGTGTTCTTGTTATCTGTGATGAAACAGGTTTTCCTTTTTTAGAATATATAGAAATGGCTTTATCTGCTTTATTTTTTAAGATCGATCAAGGAAAACCTATACATTTAATATTATGCAACCCTGATTGTGTTTATCGAAAGAATGCAAATGAATTTGGGATAACTGCTGGCAGCATTGCGCTTATTTTAGAGAATGCTCTAAAAATGAGATATCCCAATCGTCAAGATTTGGTATTTTCTAAACTAGGAAAACCATATCTTCCTATTTTTCAAGAAGCCTTGCGTCGGAGTGGCACAAAAAATATGGTAATGATTGGAGATCAACTTGCTTATGATATTCGAGGGGCTAAAAACTTTGGAATTCCTGCAATTTTGATGGGTACAGGAGTTACAAACTTAAATACAATTCAACCTAATTCCCTAGAAGTGCCTGATTTTATTTTAGAAAGTTGGTAGCTTAATCTTCAATTTATACTGCCAAAAGAAGATATTTTGTGATAAAAGGATAAATGATGACAGAGAAAATAAATAATAATTCTTTTTTATACAAAAATACATCAAGCCAAAATAATAACTCTTCCAAAAATCGGTCGCAATATCTTACTGAACAAAATAATCCTAAAAACTCTCGTAAGTTTTTTAAAAAAGTACGAAGATTTATCCAAAAAGTGTTTATTTTTATTTTAAAGTATCCCCTAGCATTTATCTATATTTTTTACTTCTGGTTTGTTTGGAAAACAAGTGAAATTATTACAGAAGAAAGTGGATATATAGATTATATCAGTCAAAAATCTTTGCCTAATCAAAAAGCACGAATAGGTATTTGTTGTCTTTGGCACCAAGATGTTGTATTTACTCCGTGGGCGTTTAAGCATTTACGTCCGCATACTATTGCTAATGTAGGATGTGCTGGAGAAATAATTTCATGCTTACTGAAATTGCTTGGATTTACAGTATTTCGTGGCGGATCGACAAAAAGAAAAAAAGAGCATGTTCCTATATTAGATGATTTTCTTCAACATTTATCTCAAGTGAAAGAAACAACTACAGTAGGGATTACAGTAGATGGTGCGTCTGGCCCAAGGTATAGAATGAAGCGTGGCACTATTGTAATGTCAATGGAAACTGATTCTCCCATCGCTTTAATAAGAGTATGGTGCAAACGTAGGATAAATCTTTCTACATGGGATGAGACTACTATACCTTTGCCATTTAATAAAATTGTTATTCTGTGGGATTATCTTAATTATCCTCCTTCTGATAAGGAAAATCCAGATGCTTTTAATAATTTCCATCGATGCATAGAGGAAAAACTTTTAGATTTGGCATATCGTAGTTTTATAGCGATAGATGGTGAAGCGAAATCTGAATGGCTTAGGCATTTCCCAGAATATTGGAAACCCAAAATTTAGTTTTTAGGAGAAATTTTTTGAAAATTTTTTTTATAGTTCTACTATTTTCTTTATTTCAACCTCTTTTTTCTCAATCTATCAAGATTACTCCAGAGATTTATCATTTAGGGACGATTCCAGATAGCCAAAATGTTTATTGTAAATTTGAGATTAGTAATCTAAGCACGGATCAAATTTTACGGATTACAAGTATAAAAACTTTTTGCAGTTGTACTGTTGTTGGACAAAACCAGTTTGAACTCGAGCCCCAAGCTAAACAGTTCTTAGCCGTAGAATTTAATCCTCGCGGCCGATTCGGTTATTTACGTTGGGAAATTCAGTTGCAATATTATTTCGCCGACAAAAATCAATCTATAAAAAATAATGTTGAAGGACAATTACTTAAAGCAATTTTTGATGTCAATATTTTGAGGGATTACTATCTTTCTCACAATAGTATTTTTCTTGATGAATTTAAGCAGGGAAAACAATTTACCAAGCAAATTTATATTTCCCCTAAAGAATATCCTGAATTTAACATTAGTAAAATGCAATGGACTGGTATACCATCTGCGAAATATTTTTCATTTTCTTATCAACCTGAAATGTATGAAGGCTTTTATCCTGAAAAAAGGTTGGCGCAATGTATTAAAGTTTCCCCTAAAGGGGATATTCCTTATGGAGCTATTCAAGGGAAACTTATTCTTCAAACAAATTGGCCAGAACATCCAATTATTGAAATAGATGTGTTAGGCAAAGTTAGTAGCGATATTGCGATGAATAGAAATTATCTTAGTTTTGGAGTAGTTCCTCCAAATGGAAAAGTACAACGAGATGTTTTAGTCTATGCTGTAGAAGAAAAACAATCTTTTGATATTACAAAAATAGAATGTGATTTACCTTTTATTCAAACTGAAATAAAACCTTTGTTTCCACAAAGATATTTTCAAATATATGTTACTGCTATTGATAGTAGCAATATTCCAATGGGAGAATTCCGAAGTCAGCTAAAACTGAAAACATCGTTAGTAAATCAACCAGAACTTATCCTTCCAATTCAGGGGATTATTTTGCCAAGAAACAAATAGGAAAAATTAGTATTTTTTTATTTTCTTGACAATATATTGATTTCACTGTAAAATTTAATTATCAATCTGATTGATTATGTGTTAAGTAAGAAAGGCAGTCGCTTTAGATGAAAAGTCTAAAGAGGAAAGTCCGGACACTATAGGACAGAGTAATGGATAACATCCACCGGAAGCAATTCCAGGGAAAGTGCCACAGAAAATATACCGCCCAGGTTCTTAGAGTCCTCTAAGATTGGGTAAGGGTGAAATGGCGAGGTAAAAGCTCACCGCAGAGTTGGTGACAACTTTGGCAAGGCAAACCCTACTCGGTGAAAGGTCAAATAGGGAAGAAAGAGGTCGTCCGCCTCGTACCAACTTCTGGGTAGACTGCATGAGTAGCATAGTAATATGCTATCTAGATAAATGGCTGCCACCTATTTTTATAGGAACAGAATCCGGCTTATTTCTTACTTATCGCTATGTGATTAAAGCAAACGCTGCAATTAAAAAAAATTGCAGCGTTTTTTTGTTGCTATTATTATTCAAATTTACTATTTTAATAAATATTATCGAGAGTTTAAAAAATTTCATTTTTTTTAAATATTAAAGTTATCACTCAAAAATATGCTTAACATTTTTTTGCTTCAAATTTTCATCTTTCGTTAAAACATAATTTTTGTTGTTTTTTACTTTACTTTACAAAAAGAAAGTTAAGAAACAAAGTATTTTATGTTAAAAACACTTATTTTTTTGCTTGACAGAAATTTAGCAATTTTTTATAATCAAATTTGCCATTTATCAGGGAAATTTGATTATATTTTGTAACCATTTATAAAATATAAAATTATAGGAATAATATGGAAAAAAATTTATTTCTATCTCTTGGTGGTGGCAATGAAATTGGCGCAAGTTCCTATTTTCTACAAATTGGAAAACAAAAATTTCTTTTGGATGCTGGATTAAGAATCCATCATCACACAGCTCTTCCAGAGTATGCCAATTTATACCATAGCAATTTATTAGATGGTTTATGGGATTTATCATCTATTTTTATCTCTCATGCACATTTAGATCATATTGGATCTTTGCCATACATTTCAAATGAAGCTCATTCAGTCCCTATTTATACAACTCAAGCCACTTATGATTTAATGGAACTTGTGCTTAAAAATACTAAAAGAGAAAGCCCAAGCATTACTTCTTATAAAAATGAGCTTATATTACAATCATTAGCAAAAACAAATATTGTTGTTCCATTTAAACCTTTTTGGATAAATGATGTAAAAGTAACTTTTTTTCCATCTGGACACATTCTAGGAGCTTGCTCTATTCTTTTAGAAAGTCCGGATATTAATGTTTTATATACAGGAGATTTTACTAATTTCGATCAATTAACTGTTATGGCAATGGATTTACCTTCAGATTTCCATTTAGATGTTTTGATTACTGAAACTACTTATGGTTATAATAGCGACTTCTATATTCAAAAAGATATCGAATCTGAAAGATTAACTTTAATTCAACATGTTGCCAGTATTTTAGAAAATGATGGAATTGTTGTAATTCCTGCTTTTTCTTTAGGGCGTACGCAAGAAATTATCAAGCTGATAGAATTTGCAATTGAAAATAGATGGATGAATCCTTTTCCTGTTTATGTGGATGGGTTGGCAATATCAGTTAGTGAAATATATGAAAAATATGGGATTAATATTTTTACTTCTAATATTCAAAAAGCACCAAGCTATTTTTATGATGATCTAGAAAACTTTTGTGGAATCATAATTTGCAGCTCAGGAATGTTAAAGGAATATTCGGCTTCAAAGAAATATGCAAATAAAATATTATCAAGATTAAATAGTACAATTTTTTTCACGGCTTATTTAGATGAAGAAAGTTTACTTTATAAACAAAAAGAAAAATTATCTTACTTCGAACCTTCAGAACTTACTATCAATTCCAATATTTACTCTTTTAAACTTTCTTCCCATGCTGATTTTCAAGGGATCTTACGTTTAATAGAAAAATATCGTCCCAAAAAAACTATTTTTGTGCATGGAGTTCCCAAAAGCTGTACAACAAAGAATATAATGCAAGAAGCATATTCTAAATTTGGAAATATTTCTGAAATAATACAATCAATTAACGGTGTTTCAATTTTTTTATGAAGGATTTTTTTCATGTGGAAAAAAATGAGCGACTTAATAAATTATAGCCTGCAAAAAATTCCACCTACTTGTTATGGAAAGTTCTATTGCATAAGAGACTATGCCTTTATTCAAGCAATTTTTAATCAATATGAAGCACATCCTATGCAAATTTTGCGAACAATGGAACATATACTTGGAAAGAAAGTTTTCTATGATATATTTCTAGAATTACGTGAGCATGGTCTTAATACTATAGAAAGTCGCCAACATTGGATTAACATAGTTGAAAAGATGTCTTCTAACCTTATGATTTTATTAAACAGGGAACCTGCAAACGTTAACTTTAAAGCGATTTATGAAGAAGTTAATAATTTTATCTGGAAAAAAATTGATGCGATCAATGCAAAAGCTGTTTTAATAAGATTAGAACAGCATATCAAAAATCCTCAATTACAAAGTGATTTAAAAAATATTCTGCAGAAATCAAATTCTTCGTACGCACAAGTAGTTTTGAATAAAATTTTAGTCTTAGTCCACCAAGAATTAAAAATTCTTAGTAAACAAAATTTTCAAGATACAATTAAATCCACCACAGAATTTCTTACTCAAACATTAGATATCGAAGTAGACAACACTCCAGAAATCCCAACCTCTGAAAAAAAATCAACAGATAATATTATTGAACATTTACAACATGAGAATGAAAGCTATCGAACAGCGTTGGAAATAGCTCGACATCAATTAGAGCGACTCGAAAACGAAATTGAGATTATCCGTAATGAATCAAAATCTGAAGCGATTATTAATTTCTTTCATAGGATGAATTCTTCTCAATTTGCCGAATTATTAGATCAATTTGCTAATGTAGAAGAACGTCTTAAAGAAATAAAAAAAATGGATTATAAATTTCCTGTAGAAGTGGAAAGTATTCCCATTGTTATTCGAATTTTTATGAAGTTTTTAAAGGCTTGCGAAATTACCCCTATAAAAACAATTGGTGAAGTTATAAAGATCAATCTTAGTGATTCAGAACATTATCAATATGAAGGCAGTGATTTTCAAAATAATCAAGAAGAGAAAAATGTAAAAATAATTAGTTCTGGTTGGCAATATCAAGGACAAATTATTAGTAAACCAAAAGCCATTGAGCAAATGGATAGAGAAAAGAATTAATAATTTGGGAGGAAAAATTCTGGAGGAATTATAAAGTATGTCAAATAAAAATTTATTTGTTGGCATTGATCTCGGCACAACAAATTCAGTAATATGTTTTGGAGCAATCAATCCAAATTCTAACGATGTTGAACCTAAAATTATTCCCATTGATATGATGATTTCTGGAGGAGGAAAAGAGCGAAGAGAATTACTTTCTTCATGCGTTTACTTTCGTGAAAATGGGCCTCCTATTGTAGGCGATTATGCAAAAGCAATGATTGGTCGCCAAACCGAACGCGTTGTGAAATCTGTTAAAAATTTCATGGGTTCCGATAAAAATTTTTCTTTTCCCTTTGATAATAAGGTCTATACACCATCTGATATTTCAGCATTGATTTTAAAAACATTAGCTATAGATGGTGCCAAAAAGATTTTAGGATTTGTTCCAGAAGATGTGATAATTACTGTTCCAGCATCATTTGATAGCGATCAAAGAAGTGCTACAATTGAAGCGGCTAGAATCGCAGGATTTAAAACAACTCATCCCGACGGTTCTCCTAAAAATATTCTTTTAGACGAACCACGTGCTGCATTATATGATTTTTTAAACAAACATAAACGACGAGAAATTCCTTCCGTTTTGATTGATTTTCAAACTCCTAAGGTCGTTTTAGTCTTTGATCTAGGAGGTGGAACTCTGGATGTATCTCTTCATAAAGTATTCTTTGATGAAAAAAATAAGGATATGCAAATTGAAGATTATGCTGTATCTCGCTATACACAAATAGGGGGAGATAACTTTGATTCCACATTAGCAGATTTTTTACTAAAAGAATATGAAGACACAAAAAAGATTCAGTTAGATAAATTAGATGAAATTAAACGCCATGCCTTGCGTATACAATTTATACAGTATGCTGAAAATGCAAAGATTGATTTAAGTAATGAAATTGATAATGCTATCAACAATGAAAGAAATATAGAAGATGTTTCCATTGAAATACTTCAGACGCCTTATGATAATAAAACTTTTGAATATATGCTCAATCTTAAAAAATATGAAGAAATTATTAAAGATTGGTTAGGATGGGGACTAACAAAAAATGACATTTCAAAAATTGATGAGATTCAAAATCGCAATAATATTATTTACCCTATTTTAGATGTTCTTTCTAAAGCATTTGAAAAACTTAAATTTATGCCTGTAGTAGATGCAATATTGCTTAATGGTGGAATGACACGTTTATATTCTGTACGTAATCGGTTAAAGGATTTTTTTGGAATTGAACCAATTGTTGCTGGAGATCCAGATAAAGCGGTGGCTCGTGGTGCTACAATTTTTCATTATCAGCAAACAATGGGAATTAAAACAACAACTATATTAAATGATACAATTGGAATTGGAATACATGGAGGATATGTATCACATTTAGCCCAAGCAGGTTCTGTTTTACCATACAAAAGCAAAACATTTGAATTTGTTGTTGCTCAAAATGGAGCAACGTTTATAGATCTACCTTTTTATATGGGACGTCGAAATGATACTCAACTTCCTAATCGGAGAATTGCTAACCGGCATATAAAATTTAGTGAGCCTTTGCAAGAAGGGGATCCTATTGCTTTACGTATAGAAGTTGATAGTATGCAAATTATTACTTTAGAAGGATGGTGTCCTAAAAATCCTTCTATTAAGTTTAGTGTTATAGTTAATTCTCATAATCAAGAAAAGGAGGAAGTTAAAGTTTTATCTCCTGCACAAGGTTTTGCAAAAAAGAATATTCCCAAATCTGCTTTACCTGCTAATACTCCACCAATCAATCCAAAAGAAACTTTAGATGAATTCGAAGTTTCTTGCGAAAATTGGACGCATACTTATAGAGATTCCCAGCAAAAATCATATTTAATGAAACGTATTCGCGAAGTCGAAAGAAATATCTTTAATGCTTCTAACCGCGAAGATTTTATTCCATATTTAATTCAATATTCTAAAGAAAATGGAATAGAGCTATTTATCAATAGGGTACTAATTTTATTAGGACGTTTATCAAATATATGCTCTGAATCTATGAAAGAGCAAATTTGTGATTTTTGTTTAGAATTAAGTAATCCTAAAAAATTAGATCTATGTAGCAACGAATATATTCAACAAACGTTGCGATATACCGTTGAAACAATAGGAAAATGCGGACTCAAAAACGTAGAATCCAAATTACTTGCTCTTTTAGAAAATAAAAAAACTTTTCCGATTTTTAATAGTTTGATTTATGCCATAGGAAAATGTTGTCGAACAGCAAGTTCTGTTCGCAATATTAGAAGATTTATCAACGATAATATCGTTGGTCATAGAATTGCAGTAAATTGGTCATTAGGAAAAATGGGAAGTAGAGAGCAAGAATATCCATTGGATATTATTTGCTTTCAAGAAGTTATCACTAACCTTTATAGTCGATTTCTTGCCGAGCAACATATTGATGCCAAACGAAATGCTATTTATGCTTTTGGTGAAATTTGTGATCGACGAAACCCAAATGTTAGTATTGTTTCAGAAACTCAAGCAAGAAGAATTATCGATCTTCTTAGTGCTCGTATCTTGAGATCTCCATATCTTGAAGAACGGGAACGTTTGGGGAAAATTGCTCAAGCAGCAATAAATATGATTAGTGGGATAGTTTTATCACAAGAACAGTCAGAAAGCTTGTTAGCTATTCGTACAGAATTAGATATTAGTACATCTGAAGAATAAAAAAAAATATCTTGCTAAAAGCAAGACATTTTTTAATGTTTTTTTTCCCATTGTCTTAATACTTCGAACATTGCTACACCTAAAGAAGTACTTACATTTAGTGTACTTTTTCTGCCAAACATAGGGATATATAAACAGGCATCTGCTGCTGCAAGAACTTCTTCACTTACACCATCAAGTTCATGTCCGAATACCAAAGCAACAGGTTTTGAAAAAGAGTAATCCCAGAAATTAACACTTGCACTTGTTAATTCTACTGCGCAAATGGAGATTTTTTTTTCTTTTAGTTCTGCAATAGCTTGACTTGTTTTAGAATAATATTGCCAGGGCACAGACATTGTACTGCTTAAAGCAGTTTTTTCTAATTTTGGATTAGGAGGATATGCAGAAATTCCAGTGAGATATATTTTTTCTACACATACCGCATCACCTGTTCTAAACGCCGAACCAACATTGAATGCACTGCGGATATTGTCTAATACAAGGTGAATTGGAGTACGAATTGGAGTATTTTGCTCCAAACGATCAAGTGTATTATATTTAATAATTTGTTCAGAAGATGACATAATTTTTCTCGAATATAAAAGTCTTTTTTAAAAAATTTAAGGCAAAAGAATTTAAATCTTTTGCCTTAAATTTTTTACAGAAAAATAAGCAGGAAGAAGCTAAAAACTTTATATTAGGCTTTTGCTTCTGGTGCTTTAGGTTCTTCGGCTTTAGGAGCTTGGGGGATTGTTTTCGCTACGACAAGCCCATTTAATTTCTTTTGTAGTTGGGATTTCTTGCGAGCTACATTATTCTTATGAAGAAGATTTGTTTTTCCCATTTTATCCAAAGCACTTACTGCATTGATCAATTCAGCTTTGGCTTTGTCTAAGTCTTGCTCTTCTATAGCAGAGAGGAACTTTTTGACTTTAGTACGAGTTGCAGATTTAATAACTTTGTTATGATTGTTTTCTCGAATAGTTTTACGGATTTGTTTTTTTGTAGCCTTCAAATTCGCCATTAAAAACTCCTTCAGGTTTTTAAAATGAACTATTTATAGGAAAATAGAGATGAAATTTTCTTATAAATTATCCTTTTAACTTTTTCAAACGGGCTTGAACATCCCGAAAATTAATATCTTCTTTATAAATTGTAGTAAAAGTTTCAATTGCAGCTGGTATTTTTCCAGCAGATTCATAAGCTAAAGCTAAATAATAGAGAGTATCTTTATATTGACGTTCTTTAGGATTGCTTTGCTTAAGAGCATTTTGAAATTGTTCTTCTGCTAAATCAAATTCTTTCTTTTGTAAGAAAGCTTGTCCCATACAGGTAAAAGCAAGTGCTTTTTTTCTAGGATCATTGACCGCAACTTGAAATTGTGCGATAGCTTCATCGTATCTAGATGCTTGCATAAGTGAAGATGCCAATTTAAATCGTAATTCATAGTTAGTTGGCTGGTCTTTGACTTGAACATTATATTCCTGAATTTCAGTTTCTACTTTTGTTTTTAATGCTTTGTTTAGCTGTTGTTTAATTGCTTCATTATCGGGTTGTTGTTTAAGTTTATCTTTGAAATTCTGTACCAAACGTTCTGCTTTAACTATTTTACACTCACTTAATTTAGTTTTAATATCGCCAGCAGTTGAATCAAGTTGTAGAATTTGAGTATATATATCTATTGCAGATTCTACATCACTTGTTTTTTGATACAATTCGCCCAATCTACGTAATTCTTTTTTATTATTGGGATCCGCAGCTAATTTCTTTTTTGTACGATCAATTGCTTGGGCAAAATCTTCATCTGTACGTAGGATAGCATTTTCTTTTTCAAGCTCTTCAGCTTTTTCTTGATCTTTAATTAAGCCACGGGAACTTTTTGCTTGGCCATAAGTATTTGCTGTAATTCGCGCAGCTAAATCTTTAGCTGTTTTTGCAGAGTCTAGATCATTCGGTGCGACTTGCACAGCACGTTGAAAATATTGTTGTGCTTTTTCTAATTCCTGCATTCCTTCGTATATTCTGCCTAATGCTTTCAAAGATTCAGCATGAGAAGCATCAACTGCCAAAATATTCTCAAAAACCGAAATAGCAGTTTCAATGTACCCAGCTTTTACACAGGCTTCGCCCAACGCGCTTAATGCTGAAAGATTTTTAGGATCGTATTCTAGAAAATTTTCTGCTTCATCAATAACCATTTCCCATTTTTTAAGCATTTTCCCAACAATCATTTTAATTCTGGGAACTAATCCTTTGCTCCAAACTTGAGAAACGGGAGGAAATCCAACAGTTTTATATTTTTCTAGTAACGTTGCCCGCAATAATTTACGCGCTTTGACATCATTTGGACTGACTTTTAGAATTTGGTTTTTCAGAGTAACAATGGCATAGTCGAAATTTTTTCTTTTAAAAGCATCTTCGACTTTGCTGTAAAGTTTAGATACGTCCATATATTCCTCCTAAAAATCCCCAGTGGGGATTTCTGGATTAAAACTGGGCTAGTTTTTTAAATTAATTGGTTTGTTGATTATATATTTATAAATAAAGCTTGTCAATAAAATTTCTAAAAAAAATATCATATTTACACGCAAAATTTGACAATATTGCGATAAAAATTTAGAGAGTATGTCTTTTTTACTTGACAATGAAATCAATTGAAAGAAAATTGCTTAAGATTTTTTATTCCAAATGGTTTTTATTGTTTGACGTGGTCGGCCAAAGCCTAGTCGTCGTGCCCATGTACTTGGAATTTTTGTCATTTCTTCATTAGAAAGATTTTCACTTTTGGAAAAAAATAAGCCATAGTTATTATATTTAGGTGCTAGAGTCGTTTCCAAATATTCTATAGTAAGGTTCGGAAGACCAAGTTTTGTTATTTCATTGGCTTCATATTGCAAATCATAATTTACAAAAGTATGAATACTCCCTGTTTTTTTTGCAATTTTGGAAATATTTTGTATAAATTCTGCTTCTCCTAAAACTACTGCTTGAAGAAGAGATCCCCAAGGTAAAATAATCCAGACTTCATTAGCAATTTCTGCCAAATCATCCGGTAAATTATTTACATTAGAAATAAGATATACAACATTACAAAGGCCACCTTTAGAAGGTTTCCGTGTTATTTTATGAGAATATTCAATAAGCCCATTTCTATCTGCATCAATCCCAATAAAAAAAGTCTGAGAATTTTTTTTTGCCAATTCATAAATAAACTTTCCATCTCCAGTTCCCAAATCTACAATAACATCTTGGTAGCTTTGTAATAAAGAAATAAATTCTGTTTTATTTAAAAAAAATGTATTTTTTCCACGTATTATTTCAACCATTAAGATTCTTTCAGGTTATAATTTATGAAAAATAATTGATACTAATTTAAGGAGACTTTTTTTTATGAAATTTATTCACACAGTACTAGTTATTTTGTTGTTGGTATTGAGTTGTATTTTTGCTCAAGAGCTTAATCTTACAATTTTACATACCAATGATCAACATGGAAATTTTGAATCTTTTAAAATGATTGGACAAGACGGAAAGGTTGGTGGCATACCTGCGCGTATGACATTGATCAAACAGGTAAAAGAAGAAATTGCTCCCAAAAATGGAAGTTTACTTATTTTAGACTGTGGAGATATAAATACTGGTGTACCACGCTCTATGGCATTGCAGGCTAAGCCAGATATTGAACTTATGAATGAATTGGGATATCAAGCAATGGCTCTTGGAAATCATGAATTTGATTTCACATTAGATGTCCTGTTCCTCCAACGTTCCTGGGCAAAATTTCCTTTTTTATCGGCGAATGTTTTTTATAAAGAAAACAAAAAACTATTAGTAGATGCTTATAAAATTTTTAATATCGAAGGATTAAAAATAGGTGTATTTGGTTTTACACCGGCAGCTACTCCATATATTAGCACAAATGGCAAAAATCCTCAAATATATTTTGAAACTGCTGAAAACGTTTTACCAGATTTGCTTAAAGAATTACGTCCTCAATGTGATTTTATTATTGGTTTGATGCACACAGATCATGAAGAAACATTGCGTTTAGCACAAGTTTTTCCAGACATAGACATGATTCTTGGTGGCCATACTCATTATCCTTCATTAAAGGCTGATCAAGTTGGTAAAACAATTATTGCTGAAGCTGGATCAAGTGGACTCATGGTAGGCCGTTGGGATTTAGTTTTTCAAAATAAAAAACTTGAAAATTGGAACTATGAACTTATTGGGATTAATTTAAGCCATCCTATTAAGGATGATATGGGAAATATTCAATGCGAAGTTTATCACAAAAAATTTGCTGAAGATCCTGATATTTTGAAAATAATAGACAACCTTCCTAAAATAGAAGAAGAATTGATTGCAGAAGCTGCGGAAGATATTGGACGCACTACTTTGCCATCTTCTCCATTAGGAAATCTTATATGTGATGCTATTTTGGAGCAAACTAAATCTGATATAGCTTTTCAGAATGTTGGCGGCATTCGTAGTGATATTTTAAAAGGTAAATTTTATAACGAAAACCTTAGCAAAATATTACCATTTGCAAATACTATTGTCGTCTTTTCTTTGTCCGGACAGCAAGTTATTCAACTTTTAGAAGCTATGGCAGGGAATAAAGATCGTGGAAAAGGCCTGTTAGAAGTTTCTGGGATGACAGTAAAAATGAAAGGTAAAGTACCTACCAATATTATGATTCAAGGAAAACCTTTAGATTTAGAGGCTACATACAAAGTAGCAATAAATTCTTTTATTGCAGATGGTGGTGATGGGTATTCTCTTCTTGTTGATTGGGTAAAACATGGAAAAGAAATTGGCCAGCCCATTAGTCAAGATACTGGAAAATTAATTTCTACTGTTGTCAAAGAATATTTTCATACAAAATCTATTCTCTATTCCAACCCAGAAAAAAGAATAG
>CAZPDM010000027.1:17504-42938 GCA_964585305.1 uncultured Planctomycetota bacterium
TTTGGGAAAACTAAACAACAAAAAAAGAACAAATAGCAGAATTTTTCTTAAATAGTTTGGGAAAACTAAACAACAAAAAAAGAACAAATAGCAGAATTTTTCTTAAATAGAAAATTTGCTTATTTGTTCTTTTTTTGTTGAGTTTCAAAATTATTTGACAGCATCTTTACCTAATTCTTTTTCAGCTGTTGATAGTTGTAATTGAGAAACAAGATTTTTTGCAAAGTTAGATCGTTGAAAAAAGTAATATGTAAAAACAGCTAAAACAATAAGAATAGAAGATGCAAGAGCTATGTTAATAGAGAAATGATCTTGAAATCCACTACCGTAAAGTAAAAAAACAACGTGCTGTGGGAGGAAACCAATAAGAGAGGCTATAACAAAAGTTCCTATTTTAACAGAGCTTAGCCCTAATAAAATATTGACAAGAATACCAGGAACAGGAGTTTGTCGTAAAACAAATATAGTTGCAAAACCATGCTTTTGTGCATAAGCATCAAGGATTCCTAAATGTTTCCGAATAGGACGGCCAATCCAAGAATTGCGTGCCCAACGACTGTAGCAAAAAACAATTAAAGCCCCAGTAAGAGCTGTAAGTTCTATAATTCCTAATCCTGCCCAAAATCCAAACAAGTTGCCTGCAAAAAAACTTAGCACTGTTCGTGGCATTCCTAGGCCAATAGAAATAGTCCCGATGAGCCAAAATAAAATCGGCAGCCAAATATACCAAAGAGTTATTTGGCTTTTTAGCTGGGCAAGTTGCTCAGGCTTTAGCCATTTTCCAAGTGGAGAACAATATACAAAGTATAGTAATACAGGTAATGATAACCCAACCAAGCAGGATTTGATAATAGAACCAGAGCTTGGCAAAGACTTATTTTCTTGGGGGATATTTTCAAGTTCTTGCGTAATGTTTTTTAAATTTTCTTGTTTTTCTATTTGGGACATAAAACTCAAATATTTCTATAGCAAGAAAGCCTAAAAAAAGCAGTCTTGCAGAAAGAATTAAATGTAATTTCGTAAGAAGACCTAACAAATTTTTTAATTTTTAAGATATTCGATCTTGTAAAAAACACCTGGACTTCCACCAACGTAGTCCAAAACAATCTATTAGACCACGCCAGGCACGATTACGAATGCCATACTTTGTTGTTCCCCAGGTTCTGGGACGATGGTCAATTGGAATTTCGCATACAACTTTACCTTTAAAACGTAAAAGCGTTGGTAAAAACCGATGCATTCCATTAAACATAGGAATTTCTACTAATGCAGATTTTCGAATTACACGGAAAGTACAACCTGCGTCAGTAACTTTATCGCCTGTAATAGTATTACGGATCCGATTTGCAATTTTAGAAGAAGCACGTCGAATCCAATTGTCATGTCTTTTAGTACGCACACCACAAACACAATCATAGTTATTAGAGCGAAAAAGTTCTATCATTTTAGGCATATCTGCAGGGTTATTTTGGCCATCAGCGTCTAATGTAACCAGGATATTTCCTTTTGCATATCTAAATCCTGTGGCCATTGCCGCACTTTGCCCAAAATTACGATGATGACAAATTGTAACAACCCGAGAATCTTTTTGAGAAAGCGATTGTAAGGTTGCAACACTGCCATCATTGCTTCCATCGTCTATTCCCAAAATTTCAAATTTAATATTTAAAGGATTTAAGGCCTGAACAATTTCTTGAATAAGAGTTTCTATATTTCCTTGTTCATTATAAATTGGCAAAATAACAGAAATTTCAGGCAAAGAATTCTCTTCCATAATTTTTTCTTTAATAAAATGAGCAAAATTTCTTTTTGCTAAAAAAAGATTTTTAGAAAATACTAAAATTAGTAATTAAACCACAAAAAAAATAATTGTCAATAAAAAAGTGATTTCTTTTATAGAATATAACTAATTCCCTGGAAGTTCTCTATTTTTTTAATGGCTTATTTTTTAGCAAAAACTCTTACATAATCAATTTCAAAAATATGTGGGAATTTGCTATCATCTATTCCCATTTTTCCTCCCCAAGAGCCTCCTATTGCTAAGTTAAGAATGAGATGAAATCGTTTGTCAAATGGCCAGGTTTCAAATCCAGTTTTTTCGTTTTTAAAAGTGAAATAATGAACGCCATCTAAATAAATGCGGTATTCATCTGCTTCCCACTCCAAAATATATGTATGGAATTGAGAGTAGCATGTTGAACATTCAATTCGTGCATTTTTTTGTGTGCCAATGCAATGGTAATATTTTTTTGTATGGGCAGAACCAACGATTATATTTGGATCATAACCAACATTTTCCATAATATCAATTTCTCCGCTATCTGGCCATCCACCATATTCCCAGTCTGTAGGCAACATCCAAATAGCCGGCCATGTTCCAAACCCGGTTGGCAATTTTGCACGAATTTCAAAACGTCCATAAAGCCAATCTCCTTTTCCTTTGCTGATCAAGCGAACGGAGGAATAGTTTTTATCTGCTGTTTTTTCTTTTATGGCTACAATTTTTAAGGTTCCATCAGATACATAAGCATTATCAATATCTTCTGATGTATAATGCTGTGCTTCGTTATTTCCCCATCCCCAAGCATTTCCAGCAGTATCATAACTCCATTTAGTTGGATCAGGTAATCCATTATAGTCAAACTCATCACTCCAAACTAATTGCCATTGGGGCACTTTTTCTTGTGCGCTAATGATTGCACTTGATAAAAATATAAAAAAACATACTATAATTTTCATTTTATCCTCCTAATTTAGAAATTGGAGCAAGTTTATTCGTTATCAATAAAAAAATATGCCAGTTTTTTATAAAGTTAAAAAAAAAGAAGAAAAAAAATATTTTTTTTGGTACAATTTCCCCATAGTTTTTAACTCCAAAAATTGGAGAAAAAATAAGAAATTAGCTTTCACTGAAGTTTTTTACTAAATAATCACTTTTCGCTGGAGTTTTTTAGTAAATTATGTCTATTTTTAATAAGCCGTATTTATTTACCCAATTGCGCCTTCAAAATTTTATGATGCATCAGGATACAACAATTTTATTGGGAGATTATCCCATCATTCTCATTACAGGTGCAAATGGCAGTGGAAAAACACAAATTCTTGATGGTTTAATTTTAGCATTAGGGTATCATCCTAAAAGATTAAGAAAAGGTAAAGTTTCTGATTTAATTGGTTCCTGGGATAAAGTAAGCCAAATCACTTTGAAACTTTTTAACCCTTTATGCGAAGGCAGCCGTCTTATTCCAATTTCTAACAAAATTTTATCGTCATTTTTAAATAGCGATCATTTTGAAATTCAGGTTACAATTGATTCTAATAGCGATATTGATTACTCTCTAACTTCATCAATAGGACATAAAAAATTAAATCGAAAAGAAGTTCGTGAAATTTTTGATAGTATTGGCGTTCGCGCTGATAATAAACTTGCTTTTACAGAAGAAGGTACGGTAAATATTTTTGCAGATAACTCAAGTAAAAGTAAATTAGATCTTTTACTTGATACAACAGGCTTAACGAGCTATCGAGAGAATTTACTTACTGCATTAGATAGCTTAGAAAAAGCGGCAAATTCTATAGAACCTTTGCGACGCAAATATCAAATTGAACAAGAATATTTGCAAAGTATGGAAAAAACAAAAAAACTTATGTCTCAAAAATCAGCAATGATTCGCCAGCATGAACAATTGCTTTTGGAAGAAATTTGGCAACAGGTTGTTATAGTAGAAAAAGAAAGCAAAGGATTACAAGATACTATTACAACTAAACAGGAAGAATTAAAAGAAAAAAAAGCGGTATTACAAGAATGTGAAGATCAAAAAGATTCTATACAAGAAAATTTAAAAAAAATAACATTTGATTATGACGAGCAGAGAAAAACTATAGAAAAAAAACAATCTCGATTACGTAATTTAGACGGTCAAAACCAAAGTAACCAAAGAATGCTGCAAAAAAACCAACAGAAAATTGCAGAACTAGAAAAACGTTATGAGGAAGCAATAAAAACTGCGGAACAGAAAGAATTACGAAACAATCTTGAATCAGAATTGCATCATATTGACTCAGAAAAACAAAGAATGGCAAGTATTCGTCAACGACTTAGTTCGACATTTGTTGACGCTCAATTTTCTACAGAACGTCAACTTTTACAACAATGTTTAGAATTTGAGAAAGAATGCAAACGCCAAAATTTAGCGGTTAGTTCTTGTATTTTAGCTGAATTACAGATGAGGAAAGATTGGACTTTCGAACAACAACAATCATGGATATCTCTTTTAGGACGATATATTTTTGGATTTATTGCTTTAGATGACTCTGCTTGGCAAAAAGGACAAACTATTTTAAAAGAACATTGGCCACAATATCCTGCGATATGGTTTTTTAAAAAACCGTCTCAAGAAAACTTAGTCTCGCTTGAATCTTCAAATTTACCTGTAGAAAATCTTGTTAAACAAGAATCTCAAAATGTTAAAGAGTCTAAGAATAATAATTTTGTTTGGCACTTTTTGCAAAATTATGCAAAATTTGTAGTTGCTATACCTGAAAATTTTTCTAAATTTTGGGATGCAAATCAAAATTTAGATCACACTGTATTTTACGAAAATAAAATATACCTTCCTTATTCTGGTGTAGGTGTTTCAAAAAGCTCTCAATTTTTAGAAGCCTGTCTAGCTTTATCTTGGGAAGAATTAACCGATGCTTTGCAGTTTTCACAAAATTATAAAAAATTATTAGAACGCGAACAGCAGGTAAAATTACAACTAGATTCTTTAAACAATTTATCCAATATTCGTAATATTCAAGAACGTTTAATTGAGCTAAAGCATGATAATAAAAATCTTGAAACTGAAATTGAAGTTAATATACAAGAGGCGGAAGAGATAAATGAAAATATTGCTGAAATTTCCCAAAAATATGGAATTTTAGCCGAACAAGTAGAACAGCTCAAACAAAATATTCGTGAAAAACAACAACAAATTTTGTCATTAAATAATGAAATTATCAATTTGGAAAGAATTCTGACAACATTAACTCGACAAGAAAAAGAATTACAAGATAAACTAGAAAAAGCAACCAAAGAAGCTGAAAATAAAGGCAAGCGTCCAGAAGAAATACGTTCTTTAAAAATTATTACAGAAGAGCGATTACATTTAGAAGGTCAACTTGCTAGTTTAAAAGTAACAACTTTATCTGAAGAAGAATATAATATTCAAAAACAAAAAGTGGAAAAGCTAGAAGCTGAAATATCTGGAAGTAGCAATCATTTAGGGAACTTGAAAAATGACATGACTACACGTTTTGAAAAGTGGCATCAAGAAGTTCTGGCTCAAATTGCAAATATTTCAGATACAATGAATCAATTGCTAAGTTTTATGATACAAGGAGTACGCTTACGTATTGATAATTTGCGCAATCCTAATAATGCTGGCTTAGAAATTGAAATCAAACGCCATACGAATCGTTGGCACGATCTGTCTCAATTATCTGGAGGCGAAAAAGTTTTAGCTGTAGAAGCATTGATCATGTCTTTGCATCTTCAAACAGATTCTCCATTACATGCAATTGATGAATGCACACAACGTTTGGATTTACAATTTAAAGCTCAAGCCTTAGAAATGGTACGACAAGCCGTTCTACAGTTTAGTACTCGTAGTAATAGCCGTTATGCACCACAATTTATTTTATTAACACCAGATACTCTTGGAATTGAATTTAATGGGCAAGATTCTTGTTTTCGTCGCGTTGTGCTTGGCCCAAGTCAATTTGTCAATTAAAATAAGTAGATGTTTCTTAATTAAACAAACTTTTTTAAAAAAGGAGCAGCTATGAATGGCAATCGTTCTTTTCATTTTAGAAAACGTAAAGTTATTGCAGTTCTTTCTATTGTTGGTGGTGTATTGATTTTTCTTTCGCCGGCTGTTTTATATGTTACTGTTTCGTTATATTTAATTATCTCAGGCATATTAGAATTGATGGCAGACTAATTTTATTTTTTATAAAATAAAAGCCAAAAGGTGTCTTTCTCCTCTTGGCTTTATAAGCTTAAAAAACTTAAAAAAGATATGCTGCATTTTTTGTTATTCCAGTTATTTGTTGAGTAAAATATTCTGCAGTTTCTGGCCATAACAATGTTAATGATGTAGGAGGCAAGCTCCATTTACCAATAAATTCACCATTTTCAATTGTGCTATCAGTAAAATGGCTAATAGCAAAAATAGGATTATCCATTTCTGCAGGAAATAGGTTAAAATCTTTTTCCCTGCTTTCATCTTCCAGATTTTCATTCGTAAAAAGTCTGCAAAAATGTAATAATATTTGCGTCCAACCATGTGCAGAACGCCCCCAAATATTTATAATTTCATACAAAGAATGGCTAGTTCCATTATTCGAGTCTAAGAATGCAACTAAACTTTCATCCACATTTCCAATTTTTGCTAAACAGTTTGGAACATCAAGGTGCCAATAATATGGCTCGTTTTGATGTTTAGCCATAGAATTTTGCAGCATTTTTTGAAGGTAGCCATCTTTGCCACCGGCGAACCCTACTTCTTCTAAAAGTTGGTATCGAAAGTTATCTATCCCTGTTATTTTTTGACATGTTTTAGAATATCGGGCGACTTTCATATTTTTTCTCCTTCTAATGGATTCCGGCGGAAGAGTCAAACGTTGTTTTTATAATATCATAAATCGTTTTTTATGTCAAGATTATATTTTAGCACATTTTCCAAGGATATGGATATATGGACAAGCAGATGATTTTAATTACTGGTGGAGCAGGTTATATTGGAAGCCATACAAATAAAGAACTATGGAAACAAGGTTATTCTACAATAGTTTTAGATAATCTTTGTACAGGACATCGACGGTTAGCTCGTTGGGGCGAATTTGTATTAGGAGATTTAAAAGACATTAACCAATTACGGTTGATTTTCAGTAAATATCCCATATCTGCAGTTTTGCACTTTGCAGCGCATTCTTATGTGGGAGAATCTGTAACACATCCAGAAAAATATTATTCTAACAATCTTGCGAATACTTTAAATTTACTCAGTGTAATGAAAGAGTTTCAAGTAAAATATATTGTTTTTTCTTCAACTTGTTCAACTTATGGGGAACCCAAGCAAATTCCCATAACAGAATCCCATTCTCAAAATCCTATCAATCCTTATGGAATGAGCAAATGGATGATTGAAAGAATGCTGGAAGATTTTCACAAAGCATATAAAATGGAATATATTTGCTTAAGGTATTTTAATGCCGCTGGTGCAGATGATGATGCTGAAATTGGCGAAATCCATGATCCGGAAACTCATCTGATTCCGTTAATTTTAGATGTAGCCTTGGGAAAACGTTCTCAAATTTCTATTTTTGGAACAGACTATGCTACTCCAGATGGAACATGTATACGTGATTATATCCACGTTACGGACTTAGCTCAAGCGCATATTCTTGCTTTGAAATATTTGCTTGTAGGTGGTGAAAGTGATTGCTTTAATTTGGGTAGTGAAAAAGGCTATTCAGTTAAAGAAGTCATTCAATGCGTAGAAAAAATTACAAATTGTTCAATTCCTTCTTTAGCTACAGCTCGTAGAGAAGGAGATCCTGCTCAATTGATTAGTTCTAGCCAAAAATCTCGGCAAATTTTAAATTGGCAACCCAAATATGGCTTAGAAAAAATTATTCAAACTGCTTGGAGATGGCATAAAAATCTAGGAAAAAATGGCAATAAAATAAACGGCTAATCATCTATGGATAAAGAAATATCTGTTACACAACATACAGCAATGGAATATAAAAGGCGAGTCTGTCTTGCCATGAATTTTATTAGCAAAAATTTAGATAGAGAGCTTACTTTAGAAGAAATTGCTGAAGCTGCTTTTTTTTCTATGTTCCATTTTCATAGGATTTTTAAAATAGTTGTGGGCGAAACAGTTTCTGAATTTACTCGTCGATTACGATTAGAGTTGGCCGCAAACGCGCTTCTTTCCCATAAACATCGAGACATTACAAAAATTGCCATGGATTGTGGTTTTTCTAGCTCACAAAATTTTGCTAAGGCATTTCGTCATCACTTTAGAATGACTCCCTCTACTTATCGAAAAAGCAAGATTGGAAACAAAATTAGCAAAAAAGGAAACGCATTTTCTATTAAAACAATTTATAATGTGGATAATATGTTAATGGATTTATTCAAGAACGAAAGGATCAAAAACATGAAAGCTGAAGTTAAAGAAATGCCTGAATTGCACGTTGCTTATGTACGAAAATTAGGTGCTTATGGAAAAGAAACCTGCGAACAAGCATTTGGTGAATTGATGCAATGGGCAGCTCCACAGGGATACCTTATGCCTGGAACGATGTTGAGTCTGTATTGGGATAATCCAGAGGTTACTCCTCCTGAAAAATGCCGTACAGATGCGTGCGTGTGTATTCCAAAGGAAACTTCTGTTGAAGGTGCTATTGCTTTACAAACTATCAGTGCTGGTCCTTATGCCGTTTGCCATTTTGAGCTTAGCATGGATGGCTTCAAAAATGCGTGGGATGATGCTTTTGGTTGGTTAGTTAGTCAGGGATACGAATGCGCAAATATGCCTTCCTATGAACTTTATCGCAACAATCCTGCGCAACATCCAGAAGGAAAATGTATTGTTGATATTTGCATCCCACTAAAAAAGAAGTAAAGTTTTTCTTTTAAACAAAAAAATCTGCGTAAAATACGCAGATTTTTTTGTTTATTTTTTTCGTTTAAAAAAACGAACTGTAACACAAATTCCACAAATCAATAGAGCTATGGAATTAGGTTCTGGAATAGAAGATTGAAAAGCAGCGTCATAGTGTTGTTTAATTGTATCCGCAGAAAGTGCTTTGTTATATACAGCAACTTGTGCAATACCACCTTCAAAGAATGAACTTACACCGCCATCTCCACCACGTGCACCAATTCTTATATCTTCATCGTTTTTTACAAGTATGCCAGTATAGCTATAAGAATCTACTAAAATACCATTTACATAATGCCGTACCATGCTTCCATCATAAGTAAGAACAACATGACTCCAAACATTTAATGGGATGACAGAACTTCCCCGCCAAGCCCAAGTGTTGGTATATAAAGCAGATTGTAAAGCTCCTGTTCCGTCTTGTAAGCCATATTCCCAGGCATTTTCTTTATTTAATATCATCCCGCGATCACCAGAAACACTATAACTAGTGGGTTTGATCCAGGCTTCCATTGTAATATATGGGCTTATATCCAAACTTGTAGTCCCGGATTCGCTAATGTTGACATAAGAACTGCTAGCTGCATGAATATCCATAGCCTTTGTGTTAGAAAATGGGCCAGAAACCCAAGAAACATTATGATATGTTCCAGCATGGTTATAGCCGCTACTATCCGCAGCTATATTTCCTCCATTTTCATCCAGTTTCCAATATCCTACTGGTATACTGGCTAATACAGCATTGGAATAACTAATAGCATCTGAATAACTACAAGGGATTAAGAAAAAAAACAATATAAAAAAGAGAATAATTTTTTGTTGCATTACGTTTCCTCCTATTGTGATATTGCGATCATAATTTGGTTAGGTGGAGTTATTATGGAAATAATTTTAATTTATCGTATTACTTTACGGCTGAAAGCAACAATAAATAAACCCATTAGAACAACGCCAATCATATATTCAATCATGGCTATAATTTTAAGAGAGCCGCAGATTCGATTAGGAAGATCGCTATAACCACCACTAAAAGCAATAAGACTTGAATCAAAACCATAGATCAATTTATTTACAATATCTGCATTAAAACCATAAGATTCTGGAGAAGGTTGTGTCCCCAAAGCTAAAAAGTATATAAATCCAAAAGAAAGGACTAAAATAAAACTCAAGCCCAATGTACGGAAAGGTTTTGTTCCATAGCCACATCCCAGATCTAAAAAGATGTATTCTAATAAACGATGTAATAATTTTAATGGATTGTAACTTAGCGGAGTTCCCATACGCTCGCATTTTTTAAATTGGTAGTACGCCCAATCTTCATCATCAAAAAGATTGATTCGTTGGAATGCCGTGCGCAAAAAAGAATATTCTCGTGAGGCTTCAAGATAAAGCCCATCTTGTTCTGGAAAAACATGTCCTTCTACAATTTCACGGGTAAAAACAATAGAAGTGGTGCAAGCATTTTTGAAAACAAAGCCTTGTTTAGGGCCTAATGTCATGCCTTGTAAAATAAGGCTACGATCTACCTTAATATTAGAAAAATCCGTACGTCCCATGAGTGTTGATTGTGTCAAATCTACGCTTAAATGGCAAACGGAATTATTAAAATGAATATCTCCTTCAAATTTTGCATCTTGCAATTCCATATCGCCACGAATTTCGATATTTGTAAAGATTGCTTTTTCTCCCCATTGAGTTTTCTTAAATGTTGCCTTTTCTGGAAAATCTGCATGGGTAAAATTCGCACCCTTTTTAAATTGCACTTCTTGAAATGTTCCTTCCCCTTTGTATGTTGTGCGGCTAAAATCAGCCTCTTCATTGAAAACGCTTTGATGAAAAGAACAAAAGCCTATCATGGCACTTTCAAAAGAAGCATCTCCTTTAAAATTTGCTCGCTGAACACGTCCATGAGCAATTATGCTTCTTTTAAAATCACATTTTTTTTCAAAAGTCGCTTCACTTAAAACAACATTATCAATAGTGCATCTTCTCACAACAACATCTTCAGTAAATGTAGAGTTATTAAAATCTAAAAGATCAATAGTGCATTCAATTAAGTTAATAGGTTTACTAATTTGGCGGCGTCCAATAGATAGTCTTTCAATATGTACACCTTCAATTTTTTCACCGGCATCAATTTTTTCTTTGACTTGTTCTATTGCTAAGATTGGACGTTCTTTTTCCATGAAATTCCTCCTGTTTTTCCTAACAAAACAATACTTAAATCATCACGAATTTCGCTTTGCTGTTTTAACCATACTAAAAAATTATCAAGGAATTCTTCCCAAGGCTGATGCTGAGCAATTTGAGATTCTATTTGATTTTGAACTCTGGTATATTCTAAAAAAGTATCGTCGCTCATTTCAGCTTCTGTTACACCATCTGTAAACATAATCAACATATCATCATTTTGAAAAGAAATTGCATCCCAGTAGGTTTTAAATTTTTCGCCTTCGAATAAACCAACAGGAGTTGCAGGAGTATCTAGAGATACAAGTTTTTTATTATTAGCCTGCCACCATAACGGAGGCACAGAATTTCCAGCAATGCAGACTTCAACACCATGACGTGTAATCAATAGTACATTGACAAGTGCATATAAAGATTGATAAGACTTTTGTTTTTTTAACGTCAAAAGATGTTGATTCATTGCTAAAACAATTTCTTCAGCACTTTTTAATTGTTCTGCTAAAATTTTAAACATTCCGGAAATTTGGCTGGCTAATAATGCTGCTGTCGCACCATGCCCGCTAACATCTCCTAAGCATACATATAAAACATCTTTAGTTTTATGGTAAAGAAAGAAATCTCCAGAAAGATCGTTGATTGCTAAATATTTAAACCATATTCCAATTTTTATATCATCAAAAATATTACAAGATGGAGTAAGTAATTTTTGCAATTGTGCAGCGTCTAATAACTCGGCTTTTTGATTAGCTAAGTTTTTATAAAATTTATATTTTCTTTCTCTTCCAGAAGTTGCAGTATGTTTTTCTGCAGATTCAGGAATATTAAAAAAATAAATAATTTGATTTCCTAAAATAATCGTTGCTTCTTGCGATAAAATCGCAGATTCTCCAGGTTTAAGAATTTTTTCTTCTAATATAGTTTTTCCATCTGGAGAAATAGACTGAGCACTTTTTTTTTCGATGATAACATCATTTTTCCCAATATTTTTTGCTAAAAAACCTAAGGGAATTTTAGAAAGCTCTAATTGTTGTCGAGAAATATAGTCATCTCGTAAGCATAAATCACACGTAGAGGAACGCCCAATAATAAAACGATTTTTATTGATTTCAATGATTTGTCCATTTGGAGGAGAAATCAATTGAGGGACTAATTGAGCTGTTTCTACTCGATTTTCCCAAAGTAATGTCATTTCCATTTCACTGGGAGATTCAAATATATTCTGAATTTCTTGAGATTTTTTGGAAGAAGAAATTTCTTTAGAAAAATCAGAAGGTGTTTTAGAAGATATTTGATCGGCAGGCTCCACTTCAGAGCGAATCATTCGTGCAATTTTTTCGTTTTTTTCTTGTATAGGAGATATTGTAGCTGGGAGAGAGGATTTAACAATTTTGACGGTTTCTGATGGCTGCAATGAAGATTGTAAGGGAGATGTGGGGGATGATGGTAATGCTGATTTATTGATTCGTACAGTCTCTGAAGAATTTGCCATCTGCATATCTAATCTTGTTGTTGGCACATCAGGCTGTGCCCCAAGGTTGATAACATCAGCAATAGTAGTCGGAATATTTTGTTGAGTAGGTTTAGTAATAGGGACAAATTTTTGTGTTGTTCCAATGCTAGAAGAATTTGTTGGATAATCGCCTATTTTAGAAGGAACTATATTGGGAGATTTTGCCAATTTTTGTGCTGCTGTTGATAATAATTCTTTTGATTTTGATGTCGAAGGAGGTTCAGTTTTCTCTACTTTTGGTGTTGTATTTGAATCACTTGAAGAAGGTTTGATTATGTTAATTCTTTGTGTTGAAGTTTTACTTTTTTGTGATTTATACCGTACTGAAGTTTCCTGTCCAACCATATCAGATGGGGGATGAGAAAGCCCGCTAGGAAATTTCATCATAGCAGTTTTGTTCCCTATATCTTCGCTTTCTTTGGGAGAACTCAAACGATTGATTTGAATAAAACAAAATATATAATCATCAGCAATAGCAATTCTGTCTTTATGAGCCAAAGTAAAGGGTTGTGAAATAGGGCGATCATTTATTAAAATAGTTAAGCGATTGGGAATAATGACATAATTATTATCTTCATTCTTTGATATAGCAAAATACGCAGGTTCAATGTCCTTTAAAGGAATAAAAAAATCATTATTTGGAGCATTCCCAATTGTTATATAATTCTTTGTGAGCGTAATTTGCTCCAAAACATTTTGATTACGAAATTGCTCACTAATAAATTCTAAAGCTAAATAAACAACCATAAAAAATCTCGTTATTGTGTTCCCATTATTTTGTAATGGGAACGGCTTTAAAAAGTGCGAGAAATTATTAGGATTCTTCTCCATTTTCCCCATTTTCTTGAGGTTGTATCTTATATCTTGCTAAGAAATTTTGGCGAAATTCTTTAAATTGTCCTTGTCGAATTGCTTGGCGAATATTCGCCATAAGATTATGATAAAAAGTAATATTATGTAGTGTTAGCAAATGTAATCCTGCAATTTCTTCTACTTTTTTAGAAAATAGGTGATGAAGATAGGCTCGTGTAAAATTGCGACAGCAATAACAATTGCATTCAGAATCTATTGGTTCAATGCTTTCACTATGGCAAGCATTGCGTATTTGTATTTTTCCGTTTAATGTAAAGGCTCCACCTCCACGTGCATTGCGTGTTGGCATAACGCAATCAAACATATCTACACCTAACCCAACAGCCATAAGAATATCTTGTGGTGTTCCTACTCCCATAAGATACCGTGGTTTGCTCTCTGGCAAAATTGCTGTAACGACTTCGATGCTTTTTGACATGTTTTCTTTTGATTCGCCAACTGCTAATCCACCAATAGAATATCCAGCCATATCCAGCTCAACCATCTCTTGTGCACATTGCCTGCGTAAATCATCAAAAATGCTTCCTTGCACAATGCCAAATAATGCTTGGTCATCTGGTAATTGTACTTGTGCAGAACGTTTCAGCCAAAGAATACTGCGTTCCATAGCTGCTTTCGCATCATTATAACTGCACGGCCAACCAATACAATGATCAAGCGGCATCATAATATCAGAGCCTAAACTTTGCTGGATTTCTAAAACTCGTTCTGGCGTAAAAACGAATAAATCTCCATTAACATGCGAACGAAAAGTAACGCCATTAGCATCTAACTTTCTTAAGTCTGCTAGAGAAAAAACTTGGAATCCTCCACTGTCTGTTAAAATAGGCTGGTCCCAGGACATAAACCGATGCAATTTGCCTAGTTTTTCAATGTGTTTTTCACCCGGCCGTACAGCAAGGTGGTAGGTGTTACCAAGAATAATAGTGCTGCCAGCTTCTTTTAAATCGCGTGGTGTCATAGTTTTTACAACTGCCCGCGTTCCAACTGGCATAAAAACTGGTGTATCAAAAGAACCATGCGCTGTTTCAATATGACCTGTTCGTGCAAGTGTTCCTGATACATCTTTACAATTTAAAGTGAATTTGAACTTTTTAGTCATGCGAACTCTTAATGAAAAAAAATGTGCTATCAATAAAATTGATAAAAATATTGTTAAAAACTTCTCTAAGAAGGTAACTATTTTTTATGATTTTTTCAAGAATTTTTTATTCTTTTTTTATGATTTTTTCAAGGATTTCTTTTGCTGGAATAAAATTGGGTTCTATTTGCAGTAAATTTTCTAAATCTTCTTGAAATTTAGCCGTCTGTTTTAATTGTGAATAAGTTTGTGCACGGTACCAATGTCCATAAATTGAATTTGGAAGAAGTTGAAGATAATTATTCCATTCTTTTAAAGCTAATTCTGGTTGTGCTAATTTGTAATAAATTAAACCTTTCCAATAAAAGATAGTAGGATTACCTTTTACTTCCAAATCTTTTAAAATTGAAGATGCTTGAGATAGATTATTATGAAAATAATTTTCCCAAGCCTTTTCTAAACTTTCATATAGTGCAAATTCTGCTTGCCATTCTGCTATAGCTGCTGCAGCCATAGCTTTTATGTTTTCTTGATGCTGTCTTTTCTCAATTTGCCATTGATTCCATTTTTTCTGTTGCCCTTGATTATATATTAAAAGAGCAATATTTGTAGCTAAAAGAATAAAAATCATGCTCAATAATACAAGAAATATCCCATGTTTTTTCAATTCTTGTGATTTATTATTATCGTTAGTATTGCTATTTTGATCCATAACTGTTTTAACCTTGAAGTATTTTTAAGCGGTTTCTGCTATTATAATTTTTTGAGAGTTTTCTTTTTGTAATAAAACTATATAACATGGAACAATTGTAGAATATAGAATAACTCCAATAGTCCATACTATAGAAAGACTATAATGCGCACTAAGACTGCTTGCTACCATTAACCCAATCGCATCTCCAAATTTGCCTGCTAAATTTTCTAAACTAAGTATAGTAAGCCTTCCTTGAGAAGTAGTTTCTTGCTGAATAAGTGTAAATGTAAGAGTTTGCTGATAAGGACTGACCCATTCTAATAATAGATAGAAAATAATAAATATATATAAATTAGGAATACATAAACATGCTAAAAAGAGAAAACCTTGTAGAAAAAAAATAAATTTAAGTGAAACTACTGATTGTATTTTTTGCAAAAAATAATCCAGCCAAAATGTCCCCAAAAATTGAATAGCTGCAATACATAACCATATATTAGCAATAAACCACATGTCTTTATTAAATTCAGATTTAAGCAGAGGAATCCATGTAATTCTCGGCGATGCGAGAGCAAAACTTAATAAAAAAGAATCCCAAATAATTACTAATAAAATTTTATTAGATAAAGCAAGACGATAACCTTCTATAATTGTACGCCATTGCCAACGACGATGTACCTTTCCCCAAGGTAAATCATTTTTAGATTTATCTATTACAGGAGAGGAGATAAAATTTGTAATAAGCAAAAAAGCAATGCTAAATGTTATTGTTGCTCCAATTGCTACAAATAACCATGGCATCCGTAAGTCTTTTGCTCCTACTATAGCACCAAGAACACCTCCAATAGCTAACGCCAATGTTCCAAGACGTCTTCCTATCATAAAAATATGAGAAACAGTTTGAGAACTTTTTTCATTTTTTATAGAAATTTGGTTCATGATCCATGTATTTAAAGTTCCAGAGATTAAAGAAAGTGCTAATGCAGAAATAATCTCTGCTCCACAAAAATGCCAAAAATCTGAACCATAAAAAAAGCATAATGCCGCAATTATTTTTAAAAACATTCCACTTAAAAAACAAATTCTAGGCCCGATAATTTCACCTATGGCAGATGTGGGTAATTCCAGGATCATAACAGAAATGTTAAAAATAGCAAAAACAAGTAAAATATCTTCGTGGCTGAGATGGTGATTTGTTCGCAAATATAAATAAAATGTCGTCTTTGTAAAAGACAAAGAAAAAGCATAAAGAAAGCGAACAATATAATACCGAGTTACATAAGAGAGCATGATTTGATTTGTCCAATAATCTTTTTTCTTAAAAAGTTTTTATCTCTCAAAAAACACAGAGACAAAAACTTTTTAAAAATGAGCAAAGATTTTTCTAAAATTTAAAAATAGGATTGGATGAGCTTTTGATAAATTTCTGCACGTTCAATATAATTTCGAAACATTCCAAAGCTAGCAGCGGCTGGAGATAATGTAATACTATCGCCAGGGACAGAAGCATCACGAGCCAATTTTACGGCTTCTTCAATACTTCCGGCTTCAAAAATTTGTGTTTGATGAGGGAATTTTTCAACTGCCATTCGAATTTTATTTGCGTTTTGCCCCATCAAAATAAGAATTTTTACATCTTGAGCAATCTTTTGTCCCATCGCAGTATAATCAAATCCTTTATCCGTACCACCAGCAATTAGAATAATCGGTTTTTTTAGAGTGTCAATTGCAACAATTGTAGATTCTGGGGTTGTCGCATCTGAATCTTCATAAATTTTTCGCCCCATAAATTCACCCAAAAACTGCAAGCGATGAGGCAATCCTGTAAAAGTTCGCAAAGCTTGTGCAACATTTTCAGGGCTGATTCCTTGGGAAATTGTTGCTGCAATTGCTGCCATAGCATTTTCTTCATTTGCTTTTCCAGGCAAACTTAGCTCTTCTACACGTATAATAGGCGTACGATTATTTCCTTGTCGGTAAAAAATTTGCCCATCATGAACAAAAACATTCCAATAATCACCAAAAATCAATTTCTGAGCGGGAGTTAAATTTCCCCAAGAACATACTTCAGGATACTGGGCATTTAGTATACAAAAATCCCATGGTTTTTGAAATCGTAAAATATTTTGTTTTGCTTGCGCATAATTTTCCATTGTTTTATGTCTATCTAAGTGATTGGGAGCGAAATTGGTAACAACAGCAATATGAGGAGAAATTCCAGAAATTCTTTCTAGTTGAAAACTAGATAATTCCATAACTACCCAATCACTTGCTCGCATTTTAGGTAGATCAAACAATAACGATGTTCCAATATTTCCGCCTATCCATGTAGTATAACCAGCAACTCTGAAAATATGCGCAATCATAGCAGTTGTTGTGCTTTTTCCATTGCTTCCTGTAATTCCTACAACTGGAGCAGGAACATTTCGTAAGACAATATTTATTTCAGTATCTATTGGAATTTTTGCTTTACGAGCCTCTTGTAAAAAAATTGAATCTTCCGGAACTCCAGGGTTTACAATAATCAAATCAGCACTTTTAAAATCTTCTAAACGATGCTCACCTAAACGATATTCTATTGGTAAATTTTGCAACATCTCTAAAGATTCATGCAAATCTTCTTTTTTTCGCAAATCAGTTACCAAAACTTTGGCACCTTTTTGACAAAAATATTGTGTAACGGCTACTCCGCCGCCAAATAATCCCAATCCCATAACAATAACTTTTTTATTAGCAAAATCCATAAAATCCTCGAATCTTTAAAAAAATAAAGAAAATTTAAACCACATAAAAATATTTTAACTGCAATAAATACAAAATATTATGATAATCACTATATTGTAATCAAACATGAAGCAAATACTATAAAAATAATCTTACCAACTTAAAATTGCTTAATCAAATAAATTAACAAATATTTCCTGCATGAATCAAAAAAGTAACTAATCTAATTTAGCTTAGATTAGTTACTTTTTTGATTTAGATACTCTTTGCACTTTTTAAAAATTGAGCCAGGCTCTTTTCCCATTCTGGCATAAAATTAAGAGAAAGGGCTTTTAATTTTCCATTTTCCAATACTGAATATGCTGGACGAGAAGCTGGACGCGGAAATTCTTGAGTTGTACAAGAAAGTAAAGGAACTTTGATATTTAATAAAGTAAAAATTTGGGAAGCAAATTCAAACCAACTGCAAAAGCCTTCATTTGTTGCATGATATATTCCAAATTCCGGCCTTTTTGTAAGAATAGCCCATGTTTGTTGGCAAACATCGTAAGCATAAGTTGGAGTACCAAATTGATCCTTTACTACTTTGATAGGTTCTCCTGTTTTTTCTCTTTCTTTTGCTAATTGGACTATTCGTTTAACAAAATTTGTACCATAAGCACTATATAACCAAGCTATTCTCAAAATATAATAGGTTTTTAAATATTTTTGGAGCAATAATTCTCCAAATAATTTAGATTTTCCATAAATAGATAAAGGATAAGCAAGATCGTTTTCAAGATATGGGTTTTGTTTTTTTCCATCAAAAATATAATCAGTACTATAATGTATGAGCGTTGAATTTATTTGATTTGCAGCGAATGCAAGATGTTCTACACCTCTTGCATTGATTGCGTATGATTTATATATTTCTTTTTCACATACATCTACAGAAGTAAATCCAGTACAATTGATAATAATTTCTGGATATATTTTTTTTAATATTTCTAAAGTTTTTTCTTTTTGAGTAATATCTATTTCTGGATAATCTATACCAAGAACTTCGCAATTTCTTTCTCTAAGATAATTCATCATTTCCTGGCCTAATTGCCCGTTACAGCCAATTACGGTAATTTTCATAATAATAATTTCCTTACTTTTGTTCTTTTCCCAATCGCAGTAATATTTTTCCATAATTGGTATGATTCATAACTTGAGCTTGTTGTAAAAGTTGATTTGCAGAGATATATCCCAATCTATAAGCAATTTCTTCTGGCGAAGCAATTAAAAGCCCTTGTCGTTCCTGGATAGCTTCAACAAATAAAGAGGCTTGAAGTAGAGATTCGTGAGTTCCTGTGTCCAACCAAGCAATACCTCTACCCATAAAGATTGCATTTAATTGCCCTTTTTGTAAATATAAACGATTAAGATCGGTAATTTCTAATTCTCCACGGGCAGATGGTTTTAGTTCTGCAGCATATTCTGGAGCATGATAATCATAACAGTACAGTCCCGTTACAGCCCAATTAGATTTTGGTTGCTTGGGTTTTTCTTCTATTTCCACTACTTTATTTTTTTCATCTACTGACGCTACTCCATAGCGTTCTGGTTCACTTACCCAATATAAAAAAATACTTGAGCCTTCTTTTTGTTGAACTGCAATATTTACTAAATCAGGAAAACCATGTCCCCAAAATATGTTGTCTCCTAAAATTAAAGAGAAAGAATCTTTTCCTATATAGTCCTTAGCAATCAAAACAGCATGAGCAATTCCTTTTGGCTTTTCTTGAATTAAATAGGAAAATTTTAATCCCCATTGTTCTCCAGAACCAAGCAATTGTCGAAATTGATCTAAACTTTCGGGAGCTGTAATAATAAGAATATCTCGAATGCCTGCCATCATTAAAACTGCAATAGGATAATATATCATAGGCTTATCATAAATCGGCAAAAGTTGTTTGCTTATAGCTTTGGTAGCAGGAAAAAGTCTGCTCCCAGTACCTCCAGATAACACTATTCCTTTCATTTTCGGACCTTCCTATTTCTATAAAATATTTCTAAAAAAAAGAAGAGATTTCATTAAGAAATGGTAATTTCATATCTTTTTCTGAAAGAAGAGGATTTTCTACGGGCCAAGGAATGTTTAGCGTAGAATCATTCCACCGGATGCCGCTTTCTGCTTGTGGCATATAGAAGTTATCATTTTTATATATAAAATCTGTGGAATCGCTCAACGTACAAAATCCATGAGCGAATCCTCGAGGAATGAGCAACATTAAAAAATTTTCTGCCGTCAGTTCAAAGCCTTGCCATTGCTGAAAAGTAGGCGAATTTTTTCTCAAATCAACCACAACATCATATACAGCCCCTCGAATAACTCGTACTAATTTTGCTTGTGTGTAAGGCTGTTTTTGAAAATGTAACCCGCGCAACACGCCTTTCTTTAAAGAAAAAGAATGGTTATCTTGTACAAAATTATAATGTAGATTAAGCTCTTGAAATTTTTTTTCGGAATAAGATTCAAGAAAAAATCCTCTAGTATCATGGAATACTTTGGGGTTAAGCAAGAAAACATCCTGCAATTTTGTTGTTAATGCTTCCACTCGTTTCTCTCCAAATACCATTGTATAGTCTGTTGCAAACCAAGTTGAAAATTGATCTGAGGAGACCAACCTAGCTCTCTGGCAATCTTAGAAGCGTCAATAGCATATCTTCGGTCATGCCCAGGACGATCTTGGACATAACGAATAAGACTATCAGGCTTATTTAAAATAGAAAGAATCATCTTTACAATTTGGATATTTTGCCATTCATTATTGCCACCAATATTATAGATTTCGCCAACCTTTCCTTTTTGTAAAACAAGATCGATTGCTCGGCAATGATCTTCTACAAATAGCCAATCTCTTACATTTTTTCCATCACCATAAACAGGTAAGGGTTGATTGTAGCAGGCTTTAAAAATCATCAGAGGAATAAGTTTTTCAATATGTTGACAAGGACCATAATTGTTGGAGCAACGAGTAACTAACCCTGGAAAACCAAAAGTATGTATATAGGAACGAACTAATAAATCCGCAGCAGCTTTACTTGCAGAATAAGGGCTATTTGGTTCAATTGGAGATTGCTCTGTAAAATATCCTTTTTCTCCTAAAGAACCATAAACTTCATCAGTGGAAATATAAATAAATCGCTTACTGGAGAAATTATTTTGCCAATATGTTTTTGCTATTTCTAGTAATATTTGTGTTCCTAATACATTTGTTGTGATAAAAATTTCTGCGCCTGTAATACTTCGATCAACATGAGATTCCGCAGCAAAATGGACAACAGCATCAAAAAAATATTCTTGAAATAGTTTTCCTACCAGTGCTTTATCACAAATATCTCCTCGAACAAAATGATATTGTGGATTTTTTTCAATATTTTTTAAATATTTTAAATTTGCTGCGTATGTTAATTTATCTAAATTAACAATGGTAAGAGTAGAATATTTCTTGAAGATATATTGGATAAAGTTAGAACCAATAAAACCACATCCCCCAGTAACAAGTATTGAATTCATAAAATTTCCTTAAGATTTTTTTTGTTTCTGTGTTCTTTAATAAATAATTTTATTCTGTTAGGAATAATAAGTTTGATTATAGCTAAAATAATACAAAGTCTTATTTCATAAAAGATAGCTTTTAAATAGTATTTTAAAGCCGTAAGTTTTTTATTTTGGATAGAAGCAGCATATCCTATATGGATGTACGTTGTACACGTTTGTTTATAACTTATTTTTTTATTGAGTTTAAATTCATCAATCAATTTATTTCTCATAGAAATAGCACGTATGTGCATAGGTGTCATATCTATACTAAATTGATTCTTATGTAAACGATAAAACATAAGTGGTTCAGAAATTGCCATTGCTTTATAATGGAAACAAATTCTTATCCATAAATCGCTGTCATCTACACCATAATATTCAGGAGTTTCATTGAAACAGCCTACTTTATCTAAAGCCTCTTTTCTAACCATAACAGAAGAACTGGGAAAAAACAATTCAGAGAGTAGTAATTGCTCAAATTCCGGGCGAACTATTTTTATTTTGCTAATACTCATCTCTTCCATTTTTTCAGGATAATCGCTTTGAAAAGATTTGCTCCAAGTATAGCATATTCCTACTTGGGGATCTTGGAATAATGGGATTTGTTTTTCTAATTTTGTTCTGTCCCATAAATCATCGTCATCTAAAAATGCTATCAATGTTCCTTGAGAATGCCGAATTCCTGTATTTTTTGCTCCGGCCATTTTTTTGTTTTCTTGATAAATATAACGTATTTTATTTTGAGTTATATAATCTTTTAATACCTCTTTTAAATTATATGGGCTTCCATCATCTACAACTATTATTTCATAATTTGTGTATGTTTGCTGCAATACAGATTCAATAGTTTCTTGAATATATTCTTTTTTATATCCTGGGATTATAACACTAACAAAGGGTCTCATATTTCTTATCCTTTTAAAAGCGTTTAAGATTTTTTAGAAAAGTACTTGAAAATTTAGCTAGTAAATGTATACTAGCTAAAGTAGTTAAAGTATATATTCTTTCTTATAAGAATCAAGATTTATTTGCGAAAGGAAAAACAATGTCCGAAACTTCTTCAGAAGTAAGCCATCAATCGTGGTTTAGCCGTATTGGCAATTCATTAAAAGGAATTTTATTTGGATTTATTCTTGTCGGCCTTTCTTTTGTTCTACTCTTCTGGAATGAAGGTCGAGCCGTTACAACATATAAAACCTTAGTGGAAGGCGAAAAGACAGTTATTTCTGTTCCTTTTGATACTGTAAATCCTGAAAATGCTGGGAAATTGATTCATGTTTCTGGACAAATTGTAACAAACGAAATACTTAGAGATCCAGAATTTTTAGTATCTGTAAATGCTTTAAAATTGAGCAGAAATGTTCAAATGTACCAATGGGAAGAATCTACACATAAAAAAACAGAAAAGAAAATTGGTGGCGGTACAGAAACAAAAACAACATATTCATATCATAAAAATTGGTCAGGACATCTCATTGATTCTTCAAAATTTAAAGAAGCTGCAGGCCATAGAAATCCTGAAAATATGCCATATTCTTCAAATGAATGGACAGCAAATTATGCTGTTTTAGGTGCTTTCAAAATTTCTAATTCCATGATCCAAAGACTGGGAAATTCCTCCCCCTTGCTTGTTGAAGCAAATAGCCCGATTCCTCAATTAAATAGAGAATTACGATTGCAACAAGCAGGCTTTTATATTGGTAGAAATCCTGATGCTCCTGAAATTGGCGATATGAAAGTAACATTTAGTGCTATTCTTTCTCCATCAGAAGCCAGTATTGTTGCAAAACAAGTTGAAAATACTTTCGGTCCATATCAAACATTTGCAGGCGGAACAATTAACATGATTTCAAGCGGCATCCATTCCGCAGAAGCTATGTTCCAAAGTGCACAAGCAAGTAATACTGCGCTAACCTGGATACTTCGCATAGCAGGTTTTATTCTTATGCTTGTAGGATTTAATCTTATTCTTGGGCCGCTATCTGTTATCGCAGATCTTATTCCTTTCATCGGTAATATTATAGGAGCAGGAACTGGCCTTATTTCATTCTTTATTGCAGGTGTTCTTTCTCTAGTAATTATTTCCATTGCATGGTTTGTTTATCGACCTTTCTTAGCAATTGCTCTTATTGGCGGAGCTGTGATTTTAGTTTTGGTATTCTTCTCTGTACGAAAAAAAACAAAACAACCGGAAAAGCAAAACTAGCTTAAGTATGTTATAATATACTGGAAGATATTTGGTTAAGACAAATATCTTCCAGTTTTTATTTTTAACTTGTTTTTTTTTATAGTTATAGTAAAATATAGCCAAACTAAAGTTAATTTGCAATGTTTTGCATTTCCCAAAAAGGATTTTTTTCATGGAAAACTCTAAAAATCAAAAAAATATTGAAAATTCTTCTGTTCCAGTTTCCTGCAATGCTGAAGAAACTATTTGTCCAGCATGCGGACATTTTGTTGGCGTTTATGAAGCATGTCCAAGATGCGGAACATATATTCCTCATCGTATGAGTGTGAAATTTTTTAAAATATTTTCTCTTGTTATGGCTATCATTGGCCTAATTTTCGTCTATTTGTGGGCAAAAAATAGAGAAGTTCCTCTTATTAAGATTGCTGATATTACCGAGACTATGAACTTTGCTTATGTGCGTATAGAAGGCGAAATTATAGATGATCCCAAAACATGGAAACAAAGTTCAGCTTCGGATAAAATAAGCTCCATACGATTTACCATTTCAGATGGTGATGAACAAATGTCGGTTAGTGCTTATAGTCATGCAGCGCAGGAAATTTATGAAAACAATCGACCATATAAAGGCGATAAAGTTGAAATTAAAGGCCAATTAAAGATTAAAGCTACAGATAAAAGTTTAATGGTTAATGTTGCAAAACATTTGAAAATCTTAGATAAGGGAGCAATAGCTCTATCTTTAGATGAAATTACTTTTGATCATGTTGGTCAACAAGCAAAAGTAAATGCTACTATTAAAGAAATTAAATTCCCTCAAGAAGGAACAAAACGTCCCTACCGCATAATTTTGGAAGAAAACAAAAAACAAATGCCAGTAGTTGTATGGCCAAATACTTTTGCTGAACTTGAGCAAAAAATTGAAATTAGCGCGGGAAAACCTTTTTCTGCAATTCTTTTTGTAAACGAATTTAAATCTAATAGAAATAGTAGGCCAGAAGTGCAGTTGGAGCTAAAAAATGCACGAGATGTTCAAATTATTGCTGGTGAAAATGACATGGTTCCTGCACAAAAACCGCCTAAGGATGATAAAAAAACTGAAAACAAACCTTCCGAACCAGTTCAACCCATTAAACCAACCCAACCTGTCATTCAACCCATTAAACCAACTCAACCTGTTATTCAAAAAATTGCAATCAAAGATGCAACAAAAGAAAAAATAGAACAAATGATTTTAGTTTCTGGGACAATTTTATTTTCCAAGATTATCCCTCCAGGAACACTCTTAAAAATTAAAGATGCTTCAGAAACTACCATTGATGTTATGCTTTACAAAAATAATTTTTCAGATACAACATGGCTTGCTACATTACAACAAAATGCACAAATTCAAGTTCAAGGGATATTAAAAGAATTTGTAGATAGCAGAACAAATGTAGCCCGATTGCAAATCATTCCAGAGAGTATGGAAGATGTAAAAATTTTAGCCGCTCCTCCTAAAGTAGAAAATATTCCTACGAAAATAGAGAATGCTACTCAACAACCCGTGCGTCAAGAAATGCTTTCACGAGATCAAATTGAAAAAGTTGTTACTATATCTGGTATAGTTGTTTTTGTTGAAAAACGCACACCTGGAACATTGATCCTATTAGAAAATAATGGTAAAACCGGAGCAGTCATGCTCTTTAACAGAATTTTTGCCGAAACTCCTGTAATTTCCGCCCAAAAAGGAATGAACATTTCTGCGACAGGAATTGTGGTAGAATTCCATGAAAAATTACAACTACAACCTCAAGAAATTTCTGATGTAAAAATATTAGAACAACCCGTACAACCTGTACAACCTGTACAACCTATACAACCTGTACAACCCATTGACCCCA
>CAZPDM010000027.1:43038-45014 GCA_964585305.1 uncultured Planctomycetota bacterium
GTACAACCTGTACAACCTGTACAACCTATACAACCTGTACAACCCATTGACCCCACAGAACAACCTACTAAACCACCTGAACAACCAACTTCCACTGTAACTGTAACAGAGATAAACAAACCATTAGAAGATTCTGTAGAAGTCCCAGATGAAGAACGCAATGCGAAAATCCAACAATGGGATTTTGCCGGAACTATCAATACTGCAAAAGTTGGAACTCTATATCGCTTAGTTTTTAAAGGCAAAATCAAAAGTAAAGAAACTCTCGATAACGGAAATATTATGCTTATCTTCCGTGACGGCTCCGGTGCTGTACCTCTTGTATTACGCAAAAAACGTTTCGAAAACACTCAACTTTGGAAAAATATAGATGAAGGCTATGAAGTCAAAATAGTAGGCTTCCTTCAACTATGCGATGAAGAATACCAAGTTTGGCCACGCGATGAAGCAGACATCCAAGTCTTCTCCACACCTACAAAAGCCGAATAAACCAAAAAGCTATTCTATAAAACACTGGTAAACCTTCGCAGGGTGCAAGCGATTTTCGCTTGCACCCTGCTTTGCATTTAAATTCCCTTCGATTCTTTAACGCGTTCATGAAAGGTAAATACTGTTGAATTTAGCAATGGCTAAAGTGATTGGTGAACAAATCCAATCCGCAAGAAAAAAAGCTGGAATCACCCAAGACGAACTTGCGTCTCACTTGGAAACAACATCAGCTGCTCTATCTCGCTGGGAATCCGGAAAGCGAAATCCTCCAGCGGAAATAATTTATAAAATCTCTCTATTTTTAAAAACGGATATTAACAAAATTGTTCTTGATTCATATCCCCTTGAAGATAATTTTTTATGTGGAAATGTTATCTTTCGTTCGGAGAAATTTAGAAATGAAATTTTATTCTTTGCTAAATCTGGGGAGACCATTGAAAATATAAAAAGAATGATATTTCTGGCTGATATATTACATTATAAAAAGATGGAAAACCGTTCCTTAACAGGAAGTGTATATCTACGCAATGAAAGCGGAGAAAACGTTATCCCTTATAATAAAAAGGATGGAAATGATCAGACAGAAGTTTTCGAGACTCTTTAAAAAAATGGTGTATTAGGACGCAGTGGACGAAAAATTGATATAACCCAAGATAACCAGAATCTTCAGGTAGAAATTCAGGTAGTAACTACCATTTTTACCAAAGAAGACATACAATTTTTACCAGGGGAATTAGAGATACTTAATACTATAAAAAATTTTTTCAATCAATTTCATGATATACAGGCATTTATTTCTTATTTTTATCATTATTTGTCTCAAATCAATGTAAAACTATCTTCATACATTCCCTATAATATTGCCTCTGAAAAGCTAGAATTTCTTGGATTGTAAGTATTTAAAATTACTCTAATGACAATTATCAACAGAGGGGTAACGTTTTCTTTTGTGCTTTTTTATTACTGGTTAGTTAAGTTTTTCTAGCAATAGAAAGCTTTCTTATTCGAAAATATTTTTTAATAATTTTGTGGTTTTGATCTTGAATAATTTTTTTTGAATCAACAATCCTTGATTCAAGGAGTATGATTCTCTAGGTACTCGATTTGTCTTTAATTTTCCTGTTTGAGTTTTTGTATTGCAAGCTCTTGCTATTGAACAATGTTTTTATTTTTTTTTAAATTCTAAGTGCCAACAAAATTTATTTATTCTTTTGGGTTTGGATTTATAGAATTTTGGCAAAAAAAACACAAAGTTTTTAGCTTTGTGGATGAATCGCTCTTATTGCTTTTGCATTTAAAAAAGTCGGGTGGATTTCCATCCACCCAAAAAATGAACTTTGTGAATAAGATATCCTAAATAAATAGGCTGCATTGGGCTACTTTGCCAAATATGTTTTTGGTGGCATTGATGACTTATTTATAGATAATACGCCCGATACATTTTTGTTAACAAAAGCTAACAAATACAGATTTAGCGACTGCTAAAA
>CAZPDM010000028.1:0-40069 GCA_964585305.1 uncultured Planctomycetota bacterium
CATGGAGCTCGTAATATTTTTTTACGGGCGTTGGTAGATACACCCTCTTTTAGCAATCGCTAAAATTGCATTTGTTAGCTTTTGTTAACAAAAATGTATCGGTACAGAACTCATTCTAAGGTTATATAAAGCTCTTGTTCAAAAAGAGAACATTTCTTTGCCACAATTTACTTCTTGTTCACCCGGCTGGGTAAAATATATTGAACATTTTTATCCAGAAATGCTTTCAAATCTTTCTACTGCAAAAAGCCCGCAACAAATGTTTGGTTCCATCATCAAAACGTACTATGCTCAGGTTAATAAAATTGATCCTGCTGACATTGTTACTGTTGCACTTATGCCTTGTACTGCAAAAAAATTTGAATGCAATCGTGAAGAAATGTGGTCATCAGGATATAAAGACATCGATTATGGTTTAACAACTCGTGAACTTGCCAAAATGGTAAAAGAAACAGGAATTGACCTTCCTAAATTACCAAAGTCTGACTTTGATAATCCTTTTGGCTCAGCGACAGGTTCAGGTGTTATATTCGGAGCAAGTGGTGGAGTAATGGAAGCAGCCCTTCGAAGTGTGCTTGAATTTGTAACGGGTAAAAAAATCGAAAGTATTTTTGATAATGCACGTATTATTCCTGTTCGTGGTATGGAAGGCATCCGTTACGCGGAAATTACAGTTCCTAATGAAGTTGGTCCTTGCGGACATCTTAGTCATAAACTTTTACATACTCATTATGTCCCTCGTGGGAAAGAAATGATTTAACAAAAAAATGCAAGTAGAGATAAACTACTTGCATTTTTTTGTTAGAAAAAATTATTGTTTATTTTGAATCCCACATACATTTAATAAATAAATATATGTTCCTTGGCTAACGCCAGTGATTTTCCCATTAGAGGAAATTTTAGGAGATGATAACATTTCTGGGAAAAAGGCTAAAGGTTGATTTTTATTAGATTGAACTGTTGTACACAAATCTTGGATAGCAGGATAAAATTCAGCTTTCATTTGTGGCGCGTCTAAATCATAAGGAATTTGAGAAACCACTTCTTTCGTAGTAAGATCATATATTGTTGTTCCTTTACTACGAGATACTACAATAAGTTGAGTCCCATCTTGGTTGAAAGCAACACTGCGAATATGTAATTCGTTTTCTGATAGCTCATTATGTTCCGAAGAAGCTGTAGAAATCGTTTGGCAACATTCACCAGTTTCAACATTCCAAAGACGTACAGTTGTATCGTGGGAGCCGGAAGCAAGAAGTTTTAGAGTTGGATGATAATCTATGTAAGATACCCAACCTTGATGTCCCTTAAAAATTTGGTTGCACTCTCCAGTTTCTATATTCCACAATCGAATTGTTTTGTCACGTGAAGCAGATGCAATCCAGAATGTATTCGGGATAAATAAAACAGATAATACTGGTTCAAGATGTCCATAAAAGACTTTTACACATTTTGCATTAGTAATATCCCATAATCTCACAGTATTATCTCCACCACCTGAAACTAACATGGTATTATTGGGGGAAAAGGCTAGTGCTGTTACCCAACCCGCATGACCACTTAGTTTTTTGATGTATTGCCCATTATTCCCATCCCAAATTACAATTTGTCGATCTGTTGATCCTGATGCAATAAATTTCCCATCTTGGCTAAATACCGCTGTACGTGCCCATTCTTCATGTCCTTTGAGTAAAAGAGAACAATCTTGACTTTCTGCATTCCATATACGAATGCTTCGATCGTAGGACCCAGAAACAAAAACTTTACCATTTGGAGCGAATTTAACAGTTGAAACACTACGTTCATGTCCTCGAAATGTTTTCAAACATTTTCCTGTTGCAACATCCCATAGGCATAAAGTCTTATCTCCTGAAGCTGTGATCAACTTACGACTATCTGGACTGAAATCTAATGCTAAAACACCCCATTTATGTTTTTGAATGTGATGTAAAATTTTACCGGTATTTATATCCCAAATTGCAGCAGTATCATCTCGAGAAGCAGAGGCAAAAGTAGTTCCATCTGGACTGCAACATAAACCATATATTCGTCGTTTGTGAAATAAAATTGTTCGTTCGCAAATATTAGTATTTATATCCCAAATTTTCATACTCAGATCAGCAGAACCAGAGATTATTTTTTTTCCATCTATATCAAAAGTTAAAGCAGAAATCTCATTTTGATGGCCATTTAAAATACACATAAGATCGATTTTTAGAAAATCTTCAGATATTTTCCAAAGACGAATATTCCAATCTTTAGCACCAGTGGCTAAAATTGGTTGTGAAGGATGTATTGCTAACGCCTCGATACTTTTTTCATGAGCACGAACAGTTACTAAACATGCCTGGGCATCTACATTCCACAAACGAAGTTCTCCATCTTCACTGCATGATACAATATTTTTTCCTTGATTTAAAAAGACGACCTTTGTAATTTTTTCTTTATGTCCGGATAGAACTTTCCGACATTCTCCAGTTTCAATATCCCATAAACGAATAAGCTGATCATGCGATGCTGAAGCAACAAAATGACCGTCTGGGCTAATAATAACTGATGTCACCCAACCTTCATGCTGTCTTAGAACTTTAAGCAGTGGAGTATCTAAACTTACTTCCAAAGGCTTACAAGTTTTGATCCAAATTTCTTTAGGATTGATTTTTTCTTGTTGAATTCTCCAGGCTTCAGCCAATTGATATAGCTTACTTCCACTTAAACGCCAAGGAGGAATTTCTTCTTCAACAGGTTCATAATGAAGTTCTGATTCATTATTATCATACCAATACATTCGATTCCAAAGAGTTTGGAATAAACCTTCGGGATGCTTTCGTAAAAATGCTAAATCTAAACGTAGGGCTTTTAATAAAAGTTCTAATGTTTTTCTTTTAACTGAAATTCCTGAAGTAGTTAAAATTTCAAGATTAAAAGGGATTGATACTTCTGTATCATAAAGGGAACGTTGAAAATCTTCAAGAATATCATCCGTCATTTTAGCAATACATTTGGCTTGCAAAAAGGCTAAATCTGTCAAAGTGAGAATAACATCTTCATGTTGTAAACTAAATTGTTGTTGGTAACACAGCTCAAATAAAGTTCGCACATATCCATATCCTTTGGCTTTAAAGTATTGCGCCAAAATTTTATGGTAATTTCTCATCCCACTTTTGCCCAATCTTTCTTTAATTGATCGTTCAAATTCTGGATGAAAGAATGCGATAAGCCCACTACGTCGAACTAGAAAATTATCAAGTGCCTTTGTTGTTGCCATAAGGGATTCATCTACTAAATGCTGTCTCATATCACTAAATTGGCTTTGTGAGAGTAATTCTTGTAATTCTAGTTCTGCAAGCCCAGCGCGACTGGCTGCAATTAAACCAAGATAATCTTCTATCATTTTAGAACCATACCTTTTCTGTAAACGTTGAAGGATTTGTTCAAATAAATTTTCGATAGAATTTGCAAGCTGACCAACAGCAATCCCACTTGAAAGAATTTCTTCCAATGCAACTTTTAAATAAAGAGGATTGCCGGCAGCTCGTTTTATCAACAATTGTCGATCGGAAATTGAAAGATTCAAGTGATGTGTTTGTGTATATTGTTCAATAATACTTTCAATTTCAATAGAAGATAAGGGCGGCAATTCTAAAATTTGCAATTGTGGATATTTTTGTAAAATGTCCCAATTTCCAACAGGCCGAATTGTTAAAATAATTTTGATATTATTAGGCAGTTCTGCAGGTAACCAAGATAAATTTTGCCCCTCTTCTTCAACTTCATCTATGCCATCTATTGCTAATACTAATGGAATGTTTGTTTGTTCTAATGCCTGTCGAATTTGAAGTCTTAATTCGATATTATCAGATGCTAGTGTTTCAGGAAGTATTCTAATTCTTTGTAATTGTTCTGCCAAATGTTTAAATAAACCATGTAATTCTCTGCTATCACTGCTCATACTCATAAAATGGCAAATTAAATGAATTTGAGAATTTTCCTGTTTCCAATCTTGAATAAATTTAGCCAATAATGCAGATTTTCCTGTTCCAGCAGTTGCTACAATTGCTAAATAATTAGAATTTTTTTCGAAAGTATCTCTAGTAAATTTTTTTAACTTTTGTAAATAATCTATACGTCCAATAAATCCACGGATCTTTTGAATAATAATTTCTTCAAGAGCTTGTTGATATGTATATTGTTCAAAAGAGACAGCAATATTAGGAGGATATTCTATATCAATTCTTTTTTTTAATTCTTTTTCAAGTAATTGTGGTAATTCTTGTGGGGTATGATAAACTAATATTGTTTCCCCAGCTTCATAAAGTTTTTTCTTTAAATTTTCTACAGATTTAAGATCCTCTAAGGTTTCTTTGTTAGCTAATTCTTTGGAATGAGAATTTTCTGCCATGATACAGAAAAATCTTCGATTTTTAGGAATACGTGCTAATGCACAACGAATTTCCATTTCTGTTACCGAAATTTTTTCTGAATTTGCCTGACTATATTCATTCAAATCTGGACGCCATCCATACCGCCATCCTAATAACCCAATGAAATATTGGCATTGTTGTAACATCTCAATACACCATTTAGGGATAGGATCTTCACTATGACGTTCCCTCCATCTCAAATCATAAGGAATTAAAGACAAATAGCGTTGTGCCATATCCTTTTTTAGATTATAAAATGCCTCTGCTAAACGATCTCTCTCTAACTCTAAATCTAAAAAAGTAGAGCTGATGAATACTTTTAGTGTTTTCCAAAGATACATGAACTACTCCCTGCTTTAAAACTTTAATCATCTCGCAAAAAAATCTTTGTAAAAAACAAAACAAATTTGTTTTCCAATAAAAATAGTGAGGAAATTTCTATAATCTTTCTATTTTAATAAAATTAAAAGAAAAAGGCTAGAATAATTTTTCTAAAATTTACTTGTTTCTATGATAAAATTAAGCTAAAATTATCTTTATGGTTATACTAATTACTTGTCGTCAACCCTCTAGTAAATATATTTAGGAGGTTTAATATATGAAAAAATTTTTTCTCTTAATAATTATACTCACAGTTCCCATAATTGTCTGGAGCGAGCCTCCATGCTTAGAAATTGCTCAAAAGTTTGAACAACTTAAAGAAGCTATTCAAGCAAACCAAGGCATGGTTTTAGAAACTGCTGGTGGGAAATTAGTAGGCACTTCTGCTCAAAAGAACTTTGATCTTCAACATCATAGTAACTACAGGATTTTTCTCTTAAGCAATCAAAATTTAGGTGTGATCCAAGCACAATGTGTTCTTTCTCCTAATAACATTAGCCGGAGACGTAGTTCAGCTCCTGATGGGACAGAATATGGAGAAGTGGAATGTTATCATTGGCTTGTAATGACATTCTCAAGTCTTAATTCAGTAACAATGGAAATTCGCAAGATGGCTAACGTAAATGATTGTGAATATGCAATTGTTGTAGCAAGTGCTGGTCGTTCGGAATGGAATTATGTTCGTAGAATGAGTGATGGATATGGGAATGTTTATGAAATACAAGATGACAATTCCATATTTCGAAATGGTCGAAAATATATAAGTAAACCACGTTATCCATTAGTAGGCTTATGTGTAAGTAAACAAGGTTCTTTGTTTATGCTCACAACTCAAGGCTATGTCTTACGAGGTTCCAGTACTTTTATTAAAAACTCTAATCGTCAAGCTATTTGGATGGTAGCTGGAAATAACGATTTGGTTTATATTTTATTTGATGATGGATCTGTCTATGATCGTTCTGCACGTAGAATATACTATCGTCATAACGAAAATCGTGCAGTCGATCTTGTGGAAGATAATGGAACAGTTTGGCTGATAACAAAAGAAGGCAGACGCATCGAATTAAAATCAAATGTGGTACAATGTGATTAGGGGTATTTAGGAAAGGAGTTTCTCTTGTTTTATTGGTTTTTCCGCTGTTTATATTATTTTGTAACTGCAATCGACTTGTTTCTTATTATTTTGGTTGCAACAATTCTTTCTTTTTTGCCTTTATGTATTACACGACATTTTATGCACTTTTTTTTCAATAAAATGTGTTGGGGATTTGTCCGATTTTTAGGATTTGAATTGCATATTCATCATAAATATACAGGCAAATTACCTAAAAAATATATTTTAATATCAAATCACCCTTCTGGTGCAGATATTATAATTTTAAATGCATTGTTTAAAGTATATCCCTTGGCAAAAGAAGGTGTAAAAGATTGGTGGTTTTTAGGGCGTATTGCACAAGCTACAGGAATTGCATTTGTTGTAAGAGAAGATAAGGATTCACGACATGCTGCCAAACAAAGTTTATTAGATTATGTCCAAAAAGAAGGAAAAAATCTTTTAATTTATCCAGAAGGCGGCTGTTTTGGAAAACATTTGCGACCTTTTAAATTTGGAGCATTTGATATTTCTATTCAAAGTAAAGTTCCAATTTTGCCAGTCTATATGCAATATGAAGCAGAAAATTCTTTTGAATGGAGCGATTTTGGCTTAGTCCGCCATTTATGGTATTTGTTGACGGCTCCAAATAAACATATTCATTGTTATATTGGCCAGCCGGTTATACCAGATTCATTTAGCGACCCTCAAGTTTTTAGCGATTTTGTTCATAAGCAGTTTGAAACTTGGGAAAGTAAATATAGACTAGGCTAAATAATTCCTAAAAACACCAATATTTTTAATTTTTGGAGGATGCAATATTTTTTATTAGTATTATTTTACAAAAGATAATACTAGAAAAATATAGCATGATGGATATGCAAAAGCAGGCAATTTTTTGGTTAGGCGTTGCCACAATTGTCGTGATTATATTTATTTTATTTCTCCCACCAAATGAACAAAATAGTAAAAATACTATAGAAACAAAACATTACACAGATTTTCTGCCACAAACTACTGTTATGACAATTGCAGCATTGCATCCTGCTGATTTATTTAGTAAGTTTAATAAGAAGAATCATCTTGAACTCTTACAGGGAATCCAAGTTCAAAGCCAAATGTCTTTTGGGATAGATATCACAAATTTAGAACAATTAGAAAAAAGTGGAATTGATGCTAAAAAAGCATGTTCTCTTGCAATATTAGACAAAAAAAAGGGAACAAATGTTTTTTTTATAGGGATACAAAATACAAATGTTTTTTGGAATTTTTTAGAGAAATCTATTATAAGTCGCGATGAAAATACTCAATTTACTAGGGTGACAATATCAGGAGTAGATTGTTTATTGGAAGGAGAACCAGAAGCTCCAAATGTAATTCATTCTTATCAATCAGGATACTGGATAATTTATAGCACAGGAAATTTACTATTTCGTGAAAATTTGTTAGAACAATTTAAAATAGATATTCTTCAAGAAAAAGCTAAACTAAGTCAACTGTCTATTGTCAAAAAAATGTCAGGCGATATTAGTATTTATTTAGATTCTTCATTAGTCAAGGAATTATTAGAAAATTTTCGCATTCAAGATGATCCTGATTGGGCTTGGTGTAAAGATACAATAGGAGCATGTCTAAATTTTGATTGGGAAACTAAAGCATTATCGTTATCTGCATATACTGATGTAAAAGTTGATTCTGCTTTATTGCCAAATTATATTGCAAACTCTTGCTTAGAAATCTTAACAAAACTTCCAGAAGATCCTATTTGTATATTTTCTAATACGAATTCTACACAAATTGGCGATCAATATTTTTTACAATCTTTACCTTTTTTTGTATTCCAACAAAATACAGAACTTGCTAATCAGAAAAATAAAAATATTCATAAAAATAGATCTGATTATATTGCAGAAATCTTCAGTGTATTAGATAAAAATTTTGCAGAAGAATTTGATATTAAATCTGATTTTCAACAAAAGCTAATGCCTTATATAGAAGGTCAAATAATTGCTGCTGCGTATAATATTCCTAATAATTATAATTTATTACATACAATCTTAGCCTGTAAACTAAAGGATCCAAAATCCGTTGAACAATTTTTAGTAGAATTGCACAATAAAGTTTTAGAATCTAATTTAGAATCTCCTCCAATTGAACTAGCTAAATTAGAACTTGCTAATATTGGCGAGACATCTACAGAAGTTCTCACGTATTCTTTAAAATTAAAGAATTATCAACCTATTTTTATGGTAGTAGGTTCTTATCTTTTTATTGTTAGTAGTTCTGATTATCTTGCTAAAATTATATTAGAAAAAAATAAAGAAATACTTTTTAATCATCCGAAATGCCTTGAAACATTAAAAAAAGGCTTCTCAAGCATTGGCTATCTTAATCTTAATAGTATAAGATCTCAAAAGCAATCGCAATTCTTTTTTAGTAAAGAATTTCAAAAATTTTTCAATCTATTCAGTTTCAAAGTATTTTGGTGCATAAAATTAGAAGATCGAGAATGGAGCGGGAAAATTATTTTATCTAGTGAAGGAGATATTCTCCAACAGATTTTAGAAATTGTACGTAAATAAATTTACTTTTTACTTGCAAAAAAGCATTTTTTTCGTCAAAATACTAAGATATTTTAATTATTAGAGCTTTTATTCTATTTTCTTGTAGAAAGGTTTCTTATGAAGCAATTTATTTTCGCAATACTTTTATTATCTGTTCTACCTCTTATGGCACAAAATTTTAGCGACTTTCTGCCAGAATCAACTCCTATGGTAATAAGCCTTCGCTCTATTTCTAATCTTCTTGCCAAGTTTGACGTAGAAAAACATGGCAAAATTATTATTCCTCTCAAACATGAATCTTCTCGCAATATGTTTGATGTTACCAATCCTGAAGAATATCTGAAAAAAGGTCTTGTTCCAAACAAACCAATTGGCTTTGCTTTTTTAGATCAATCCATGAAAACAATGGCTTTCTTCTTTTCTATTCAAGATGGCCCAGAATTCCGTAATTTTTTCAAAAGCAAAGTAAAAAATTTCACTACCAAACCTTGCCCAGTAGGTGGGGAATTTATTATTCAAGGTAATGAAAATGCTACATTTGCTGTCCACTATATCAAAGATAATAATTGGTTTGTTATTATCAGCTCAGATTACATGGCACGCTTTGAAGGCAAATTGGTAAAAATTGCAACAGAAGTCTTCTCTGCTGAAAAAAAACTTGCCAATTATAAACCATTTCAAGAATGTCAAAGCAAATTAGATGGAAACTTCTTCATGTATATGGATTATGCTGCTGTTACACAAAAATCCATGGAACAAAGTTTAGAAGTACTACCAGAAGAACAAAAAAAGATCATCAAAAATCTTCAACAAATTAGTGAAGAATTTACCTGTATTGGCTTTGATGCAAACTGGGACAAAAAAGTAGTAACATTCTCTTATTTCATTGGTTTTAAAGAAGGATCTAAATTACTTGATGTTTATAAATCCAATGGAACTTGCCAAGCCATGCTTGAAAAAATGAAACCAGATCCTTTATTGTGCATGGTTAGTGTTGGCGATTGGGAAAAAGCTTGGGATTTCAACAAAGGGTATATTGATACATTGTTAAAACTTCTCCCTATTCCAGAAAATATGCAAAGTTTGGATTCCTTATTCAAATCATTAGAAATGGTTTTAAAAGAAAACTTTAAAATTTCTATTAACGTAGAAAAAGATGTTATAAAAAATATTGAAGGTAGCAGCATTCTTGCTATTTATGATCTTCCTAAAGATTTAGGTTTAGATTTTGATCTTGTTTTAGGAATGAAGCTGAAAAAGCCAGAAGTAATGAAAACAATTTTAGACGATCTTATGGCTGTAGTGACAGAAAAATTTGCAGAAGTTCCTTTAGCTGCTAATCGAACTGAAAATAATGTAGTTTATTCTGTAGATGCTGCCAAAGTTAATCCAGGATTAGCAATTTCTCCATCTCTTTCAATCGTTGATGATTATTTATTATTTACTAGCAAAAAAGCTGTCATTGATAATATTATCAACAAAAAAGGTAATTTGCTTGAAGGAATAAAGAATCCTATTATTGCTCAAGGAATGAAAGATGGAATTCCTAATGTAGGTTTCATTAAAGTTGGCAAGATCATGCAACAACTTGCTCCTTTTATTCCTTCTGAAGAATTTCAAAATGCTCTTTTATTCACTAATCACTTACTTGAAATTCGCTGGGTAACTCTTGTTGGCAAAAATGGTTTATCTGGGCAATTCCAATTAGAAGCAGATGGTGATATATTAGAACAAATTATTATTGAAGTTGATAATTTGGAAAAGAAACTACAAGAAAAATATGAAAGAGAAGAACAAGAACGTCAAGCTTTAGAAGAACAAGAACGAAAAGAACGAGAAAATTCTGAATCACAAGAAGAATCTTCCGAACCAGCAGAAAACTATCAAGAAGAAAGTTCCGAAAATACATCTGAAGAAGAACCTGCTAAAACAACCTGTGATTGTGATGATTGCACACAAGAAGGTTGTCCTTGCCACGGTAACTGCAATGATGACTGCAATTGCAATTGTGATGAAGAATAACTAAAAAAGTTTTCTAATAAGCAATGCCCACGTTGAACAACGTGGGCATTACTATATTGAAAAAGTTTTTAGAAGCATTCGAAAATTTTCTATGAAGATGGGCATATTTTTTTTATCATAAAAAATAGGAGTAAATTTAATATGGAGTTTCATGAATTTTTAGAAAAAGAACAAGATTCAATTTTAACAAGAATTCTATTATCTGCGCGTTTATTAGAACCCGCTACATTACGACAAGCTATAATTGAAAAAAATCAAACACAGGAAAATTTCCCATTAGCACAATTTTTAATTCGCCAACGTTACCTAAAGATGAGCGATTATAGTAAAATTATGGTAGAAGTACGTAAAGAAGCCGAGAAAATTTATCAAGAACAAGGAGGAAAAATTGTTGAAGAAGAAACTATGCGTTATCATACTTCTTCTCAAAATAATACGAACTCTTCTTCTGAACAACTTCAAGAAATATCCTTAGCAAATATTTCCAAAGCTCCAGCTAATAAAAAAAATGTTTTGGGGACTTCTAATGCAAAGAAAAATATTACAGAAACACAATCTACAGGAGCTACTCAAACTACAAATAGAAAGACTAATCCACCGACAATCAAAAAAAGTGTTTCAGCTTCTACAACTACAGTCACCAAAGCTGAATCTGTACCAGTTTCTTCAAATAATTTTGCTACCCAAGAAGAAAATCAGGAGAATATTCAAAGTGCAGGATTACAATTAAAAGATTTACAATCAAATCATCCCGTACAAGGTGCACGTTTAGGAGCTTATGAAATTCTTGAAGAAATTGCGCGTGGTGGAATGGGAATAGTCTATCGTGCTCGTCAAATTTATATGAATCGAATTGTTGCCTTAAAAGTTTTGCTTGCAGGAGGATCCGCTAAAGAAAGCGAAATTAAAAGGTTTCGCCAAGAAGCAGAATCTGCTGGAAGTTTGCAACATCCTAATATAGTTTCTATTTATGAAGTAGGCGAACAAAATGGAATTCATTATTTTACTATGGATTTTGTAGAAGGCGATACTCTCCAAATTTTAATGAAAAAGCGGGGAACACGTATAAAAAATTTTGTTAAAATTTTAATTAAAGTTGCAGATGCCTTGGAACATGCCCATCAACATAATGTTATTCATCGAGACATCAAACCAGCCAATATTATTGTTTCCGAAGAAGGTGAACCTAAACTTATGGATTTCGGGTTAGCCAAAAAACAAGATGTTGGGGAAGCTCTTACGGAAAAAGGATCAACATTAGGAACACCATATTATATGGCTCCTGAGCAAATTATGAATAAAGAAACCGATTGCCGAGCAGATATTTATTCTATGGGAGTTATTTTATATGAAATTTTAGCACATAGATTGCCTTTTAGTGCAACAACTTTAGCAGAGTTATATCATAAAGTAATGGATGAAGACCCAATATTTCCTAATAAATTTAATCGTAAAGTAGATGATAATATCATGGCAATTTGCTTAAAGGCCATGTCTAAAAAACCGGAAAATCGTTATAATAGTGCGAAAGAATTATGTGAAGATCTAGAAAGATATTTAAACGATGAACCGGTAGAAGCTCAGCTTCCCAATATGATTCATATCTTTTCTAATAAAATAAAAAAAATGGGTGCTAAAGCATGGATTACTTTTGGCTTAATATTTTTATTACTATCTTCTGGTATTATAGTTTTACTTCAATATTGGATTGCAAACCCTCAAATACAAAAGAAAATCGAATTAGATGCATTAATTTTAGAAGGAAATGGATTACTTAAGGAAAAAAAATGGCCGCAAGCATTAGCAAAATTTAAAGAAGCCTTACAAAGAAATGCAAAATGTAAAGAAGCCTATCTTGGATGTGGTGATGCTAACTTGCAAAGTAAAAAAATTCAAGAAGCTATCTTACAATATAATGAAGCTATACGTATTGATGATAAAATGCTAGATGCATATCTAGGTCGTGGAAAAGCTTTTCAAGAACAAAAAGAATGGGATAAAGCAATAAAAGATTTAAATTGGATTGTCCAAAATTCTACAAAAGATTTACAGTCTAATTTCAAACTTCTTGAAACTTACTATACACTGGGTCAAGTTTATGAACAAAAGAAAATTGGGGACTCTATTAACAAAGCATTTGAATCGTATCAAAAAGGGGAAGAAATAAAAAAATATATCTTGATGGAAGCAGAAAAATATATCAAAAGTTTTCAATTTAACCAAGCTTTAGAATGCTATACTGCTATATTAAAAGTAATACCTAATGATAATGCGGCTTTAAATGGTTGGCAAAAAACAAAAAGTTTTATTTCAGAACAAAAATAAAAAAACATTTTTTTTAAAAAATAGCACTAAAAAGAAAAAATTTAGAAAATTTTATAATACTAAAGGCATACTTTTTATCATAAATGGCTTGAGTTTCTCAAGGTTATTATTAGGAGTGTTTCCATCGCTACCTGAAGGGATAGTGATTTATCGTACTTTTTTTAAGATTCTTAGATTTCTTACTTGATTTATACCTATTTTTTTGCAAAAATAAACCAAGTTAGCTAAATTACTAAAGAAAAGAAATTTGGAACGTGACATAGTATTTTCGTCACATAATGAGGAGAAAAAAATGAATCGACAGGCATGGAAGATTTTTTTTATAGCTCTAATAATACTAGGAATAGTTGGTTGCGGTAAAAGCGATGTTGATTCTGTTTCTATAGGACCTGAAACTGGTATTGCTCAACTATTACCTTCTGATACTGTATTATTGCTCAATGTTCCAAATGTAAATAACAATGCTTTTTCTGTAACTCAATTAGGAAAACTTGTACAGGAACCAGAATTACAATCTATAGTTGCCCCATTTAAAGAAATGTTTTTACAATATTTGCCTATGGCAGAATCTATGTTTGAACAAACAACAGGAAAAAAATTTCAGGAATTAGAAAAACTACTTAAGGGAGAAATTGCATTATCGTTGGTTTCTTTACCAGGTCCTACTAATCCTAATCCTCAAGCAATTTTAGCAATTGGAATCGAGCCTGTGCTAGGAAATGAACTTTTGCAAAAACTTTTAGGTAATTTCAATCAAATTCCTGGTGTGATTGAAGAAAAAACTATTGCAAAAAAGAAATTTTTCCAATTTAACCCTATGAAAATGCGAATGTTTTTTCCTCCAGTTTTTTTAGGAATTAGTGAGGAAACTTTTTTTCTTACAAATTCTCAAGAATTGTTGGAAAAAATGTTTAATGATAAAGAAGCAAAACTTGCAAAAAATACTAATTTTACAGAGTTACTCAAAAATACAAAAGGTCAATCGGAAGTTTCCTTCCATATTTATCTAAATCTTGATACTGTATGGAATAGTGGATTAGTCCCTCCTCAAGTTTTAGGAATAGCCAAAATTATTGGTATTGGGGATTGGAAAAGTTTAGCATCTTCTTATGGTTATCAAAATACTAAATTCCGTCAATCTATTGCACTATATTGCCCTGGCGAAAAACGTGGCCTAACTAAACTATTACAAGGGGAGCCTTGTTCATCTAAATTAAGTAAATTTGTTCCTAAAGATGCTATTTCTTATACAGAATGCGGTTGGGATATTGCCCAAGGAGTACAAGAAATATTATCTTTAAGTAAACAATTTGTACCGCCGGATATGTTTGTGATGATGGATCAATCAATTAAGCTAACTTTCCTTGTGAATATTCTTAAATACCAGGATAAAGAATTTGCAACATTTACACGTAGTCCTAAACATGGTAGCTTTTTTAATGACCATATTATGCTATTCTCTGTATTAGATCAAGCTAAGTTACAACAAAGTCTTGTTGAATTTTATAGTTCTTGGGGCTTTGAACTTAAGAAAATTTCATACAAAAATTCAGAAATTTATTATTGGCAAAATAAAATTGGTGATGGAAAGAGAATTTTAAATATAGAACGCAATCCAGATCTTCAACTTTTAGGGTTACTTAATCCTTACCGCTCTTATATGCTTATCGATAATCAAACAATTGCTTATAGTAATCAAGTTCATAGCTTAAAAAATTATGCAGACTTTTTAGCTGAAAAAGGAAACAATTTAGCTGAAACGTTAGCACCAATTTTAAAAAAAGTTGGGCCACATAGTTCTTTAAGTTGGAGTTCTAAACAAGCTGGAAACTATGCAGCAGGTTATCGTAATACTCTTGGAGTTCTCCAATCTTTAGAAGGTGTTATTCGAGATCTAGGATTTCCTCTTGAAATTGCTAAACTTCCACAAGCTCATATAATTGAAAAATACTGGATGCCTGGAATTTCTGTTGGCGAAAGCGATTCACAAAAATTAGCTTTTACAAATTATACCACCGGAATCCCAGATTTTGCAGGAGCAGATGTTCCAAGTTTAATGAGCGGCGGAGCAATGGTTTTTGTTATACCTGTTGTTGCAGCTATTGCAGTACCAGGATTACTTCAAGCAAGAACTAAAGCGAATGAAAAAAGTGCTATTGCAGCATTAAAGTCGCTTGCAACTGCGCAAACAATGTTTCAATATTCGGCAGCGGTAGATCAGGATGATGATGGGACAGGAGAATTTGGTTTTATCCAAGAACTAGCTGGCGTTGTTAACTTAAGAGGAAAATCCGCCCCAGTAGATACATCTTATATTTCTAAAGAATTAGGATTTAGTGCTTCTAATAATTATGGTATTGCTATTAAAAATGGATATTGTTTTTTATGCTATTTACCATCAAGTGAAACATCTTGGATCAACGAAGCAGTGCCTCTTATTACAATAAATTCTAAACATGCGATCAATGCACAAGAAAACAAATATATAATTTATGCTTGGCCACAAAATTATGGAAGTAGTGGAACAAGGGCTTTCTCAGTAACAGAAAGCGGAGAAATTTATTCTTGTGCAAACTATTCTAAATTTTCTGGAAACGATAATATACCAGAAGCAGAGTCTATTTTAAATTCTGGTAACGAATATTGGCAACCTATGTATTAAAGATTATCTAATAAGATTATCAACGATAACAAAGGCTGCAAAACAACCCCAAAATTTCCTGCGTTTCATCAAGAAACGCAGGAGCAAAACTTGCCAGGAGGATTTTTGTATGAGAAATTACACGATAATACTTTGGATAATGATTCTTATACTTGGCTTTGTTCAAGCTCAAATGGAACAATTTCTTCCTGAACAAACCATTGCAACTTTTTATTTCTGTGGTGTAAAAAATTGGCAACAATCTCAAGATCCAGCTTGGAATCATCCTGAACTCCAAGATTGCTTAAATATGTTTGAAGAAATTATACAAAGCATATCAAAACGTTTACCAATATCTGAAACTCAACGTGAAGAAATAAAAGAAATTTTTCCAATTTTTGATAGCGAATTTTGTATTGCGGCTTTCTTTACAGAATCAAAAGAATTAGTTCCTGTTTTATTGATCAATCCTGGAAAGCTCGCAGCAGAAAAAATTCCAGTTTACTTAAATAAATATTTACGAGCAAAAAGTAAAAAGATAAAAATAAAAAATATCGAAATCGAACAGTTTCAAGTGGGTCCAAATTCCATCTTTACAGCCATAGAGCAAGATAGATATGTTATAGCTTTAACTCAAGCAGGCTTAGAAAAATATCTCAGTCGCGATCCTAAGAAATCATTAGCAAATAGTACACACTTTCAAACAATTCGAAATATGCTTGGCGAAACAAAAGGTACAACTGCTTTATTAGGTTATGTAAACACTGAAATGGTTTTTAGCTTTCTACAAGATTTAGGTAAAAAAATAGATGATCCTAAAATGCAGTTTGGACTTAGCAAATTAGATGTGCTTGGTTTAAAAACATGGAAAGGTTTGATTTTCAATCAAACTCGTGGAAAAACATCTTGCAATAATTTAATAGTTTGGAATGATGGAACACCAACAGGTCTTTTTGAATTATTCAATTTCTCTGGGGGCAATCCCAAACCTTTAATGCAACATATTCCTTGCCAAGTTTCTCAAATGGTCTATATCAATTTAGATATGCTAAAATTTTGGAAACAAATTTTAGAAATTGCGAAAAATATTGAACCAAAAATTTATGAAGAATTGATGGGACAATTGCTCAAGATGGAAAAAGAAATTGGCTGGAAACTAGAACAACAAATTCTAAAACCATTATCTGGCGAAATATTATCAGTTACTTTTGATAAAGAATTATCTGGAATAACATTGCATTTGCTCAAACTAAGAGATACTAAGCAATTTTCAGGAACCCTTACAAGATTGCAAGAATTGGCTAAACTGGAACGAAAAGAAATTGAATATCGTGGGGAAAAGATTTATTATATCGTTATTCCCCAAGGAGATATTCAAAATTTAATAGGCGGAGAATATAAACCTGGTATCCCTGGTCTTATACAATACCAATTAAATACATATTTGCAATTTAATCCTTGTTTTATTGTTAAAGATGATGTTCTTATTGTTTCCAACCTTGTACAAAATTTAAAAGATTATCTTGACTATAAAGCAAATCATAAATCGACTGAATTACCTTTTGCTTTAAATACAGAAACACCTTTTGTTTTATGGGATAATAGTAGCGTAGGAACATTATATTGGTACAATACACTTTTACCAATACTTTCTTGGTTAGAAAGCCCTATGCGAGAAGTTGGCATTCCATGGGATAATTCAAGACTACCTTCTGCAGAAGCTATAAAAGCCTTAACAGGATCAAGCCAAACTGTATGGGAACATTTTGATAAAGGTATTAGGATTACTTCGGAAAGTCGTTTACAATTTGTTTCTCCAATTGCTATAGTTGGAACTACTGGTGTTTTAGCTGCTCTCACACTTCCGGCTTTAGCTGCTGTACAAGAAAAAGCCAAAATTTCTTCAAGCCAAGCCAGACTTACTCAAATTGGTCAAGCTCTCTTAATGTATAAAATGGATCATGGTAAATATCCTCCCTATAAAAATCCTGATTTTTTTGTTGAACTTTATAAGAAAAAAGTACTTGAAAAAAATTCTTTGGTTTTATTCCGTGAGCCAGCTAGCGATGCGGATTTTGCAGCTAATAAACCAACAGTAACCGATTATGAAGTTCGTACAAAACCACCTAAAAGCATGACACAAAATACAAGTGTTACAATATTAGCTTGGACTAAAAAAGGCATTCATGCTGAAGGAAGAGTTGTTTTATTTTTAGATGGACATGTCGAATTTGTCAAGGAAGAAGATTTCTTAAAATTTAAAGAATAATACAAAGTCAAAATTATTGTCTAAAGAAAAGACCTGGGAAATTCGAGTTTCCTAGGTCTTCATCCTCGCGATAATCAAGACAGAATGGCTATCTTTAATTTAATAGCCATTTCCTTTTTAGCCATCTTGAAGAGAGGCAATTCATGAAACCACTTGAAGAGAAAATTTCTCACCAATTGGGATTAACTACACCTATTATTATTCAAAGCAAATTGGGTACTAGCGCGTTAGGTACTGCATACAAAATACAACATCCTATCTATGGAATTTGTGTGTTAAAAATATTTGAAGGACGCGTAGTTCGTCAAAAGCCCAAATATCTAAAAAAATTTCTACAGCTTGCTAATCTTGGCAAGGATATTCATCATCCCAACCTCTCAACAATTTTTTATGTCTATAACGAGGATGATAGTTTTATCCTACGAGAATTTGTTTCTGGGTTGACATTAGAAGAAAATATACAACGAAATAAAAGTTTTTCTGTTATAGAAGCCAGTAAAATTTTTACTAAGATAGCTACAGGACTTGCTTCTCTTGCAGAAATGAGCATTGTACACAAAAATTTAAAATCCAGTAATTTAATTTTTGATCTCTCAGGGAATATAAAAATTGTCGATTTTTCTATGCCCCCAACAACACCACATTATCTTGCACCGGAACAATGTCAAGGAAAACCTTCGGATTTTCGATCAGATATTTATAGCTTAGGAATCTTATATTTTTATTCTCTAACAGGACAATTACCTTTTCAATCTTCCAAACCTAATGAAATTATGGATCAGCATATAAATAAATCTTGTCCTGATGCAAGAAAATTAAAAAATGGTATTCCTAGCAAAGCAATCCAAGTAATTGAACGTATGACAGCAAAAGTTCCACAAGAACGTTATTCAAATTATGCAGAGCTAGTTTCTGATTTAGAAAGAATATTTCAGCAACAAAATTCAGATCTTACACGTGCAATTACTATTGAATTACCTCCATTAGAAGAAGATTCCGAAGCTGAAAATAATGCACCTATTCCAACTATAGCTATGCCGGGAAAACTTTCGCCATTTTCCAAATCACAATCTGTAAATGATGTCAAACCAGCTTTTGCTATACAAGTAGCTTCTACTTTGTTAGAATCTGAGCAAGATACATTGCCAACAGAAATTATTAAAATTTTAGAGCAAGCTACAGATATTACACCATTTCTTTTTAGTCAAACAATGGTTGGACGCAGAAGTATTACTTTTCCTAAAATATATGAGGCAAAAATTGTCCAATATTTTTATGATAAATTTCATCGCGAATGCTGGATGTTAAAAGAATTGGAGAATGATCAAGTTGAGGCGGATATTGACTTTGATCAAGTATTGATGCTTCATTATCTTTACGGTTTTGAAAAAGAAATCCAAAACTCTCTAAAAAAAATACGTGTACGGCGTGGTGAAGAAGAAAAAGTTAAAGAATCTGAAGGACTCCATGATACACTATTTTTAAATGAATTATCAAAAAATATAGATCAAAAAACGAATATTGAAAACAAAAATAATGAAGAAACTAATCAACAACAAACAGCCATATATGGAAAAGAACAAAATAGCCAAGAAACAGTTTTATATGAAAAAGGACAAAATATTCCAGGTTTAACGCCTCAAAATCAAGAAACTGTTTTATATGAAAAAGGACAAGACATTCCAGGTTTAATTCCTCAAAATCAAGAGACTGTTTTATATGAAAAAGGACAAGATTTATCAAGTTTAGTAGAAAAAAAACAAGAGACTTCCTTCTCTCAATCAGAAATAGAAAAACCTTTTTTAGAAGACCTTACACAAGATAAAGTAGAAGAAATCTATTTAGATATAGTAGTAGATTTTAATAATCACTATCAAAGTTTAGGTTGGTCAAAATTTGTTCGAGAAAATGAATTACAAAAAGACATTCATTTTCAACTTTTGCCAGCATTAGATGGCTCACCTAATAAAAAAATAGTTCGAATGGATTTAAGTTGCTTATTGGACTATGAAAAACAACAAGATAATATTTCAGCAATCAAACATTTTTTTCAAAGCGATTATGAAATTCACGAATTAGGAAAAGGAGGTATGGGTATTATTTTAAAACTAACAACCAAAAATAATGCCACGATTATCTCTCTTCGTCCTGAAAATACCTGGGCAAGACAATATTTTGCTGATGTTCTCCATATTCGAAAAGGGCAGGATAATAAAGAAATTGTTTATGCTGAAGTTCCAGCAAAAACATCGTTAGTAGTAAAAGTAGCCTTTAAAGATTATGAAGAATCTCTCATTCAAGAAGGAAAAAGTTTAGAAGAGTTAGGAAAAGATTCATCGATCAATCCTTGGCTAATTGGTATGATCCAGCAGGGCCATTTGATGGCATTTCATTCCAGCCATGATAATTATCTAGGCTATTATTTAATGATAGAATATGCCAGTCAGGGAACTGTGGAAAATCTTTATAAAAAATTTCCTCAAGGTCGTGTCTCTTCTCTTGTAGCATATACTATACTTTATGGATTGACTCAAGCATTATTAAAACTAAAACAATTTGGTCTTATTCATCGAGATATCAAACCTCAAAATATTTTATTTAATGATAAATATATAGCAAAACTCTCTGATTTTGGGCTTGCTATTACTACACGTGATCTCGCGCCAGGTCTTACAGAAGATCGTAAACGTTTACTAAGATTATTAGATTCCCAATTTTTAAAAATAAGCCGACAAAAAGAACAGGTTGAAAAAAAGTGGAATGCTTTAAAAGAAATGTATCAACAGCAACAAAATTCAGCTAAATCCGAAGATTTAAAAGAATTATCTCGTAAGATTCAAGAATTAGAACTAACTTTAAAAGATTTGGAACAACAAGAAAAAAGTCGTGCGGAGTCTCTTAAAGATCGTTATCGTATTATGAGTGCAGGAGAAAATGCGCTAAAGAATCAATTTGCAGGGTCATTATATTACGCAGCTCCAGAACAATTTGAAACAGATAAAGCATTAACCTTCCAATGCGATGTTTACCAGCTTGGTGCTGTAATGTATACTTTACTTACAGGATTGCGTCCTGTTGAAGGTGAAACGATGTCAGAGTTGGTTTCAAAAGTAGTTTATTTTCCTAAGCCCAAAGTTTCAGATAAAGTATCTTGCAATGGCGTTGCGTTAGCACTAAGCGATTTGGTCGCAGAAATGATGTGTAATTCTCCTAATGAACGTATTACAATTGAGCAAGTAAGCCAACGTTTAAAAGATATACTTGCAAAATTTGAAAAAGAATTACGGCAAATTCCAGAATTTCCTCTTCCAGTAAATATCACACTTCCAAAAGAAGTAGAATCTTTCCAAAAGAAAGTTCAATTTGCTAAAAAAATGCACCAACTTTCTTGGGATATTATTGAGAAATATTGTATCAATAGTAAAGATCGACAGAAAAAATATGTTTTTGTTTGTCCTAAATGCAAAAAGAAATTACACGTTTATAAATATATGCAGGGTAAAACAGGCCATTGCCCACATTGTCATCATCCAATTATTATTAAGATTCCTGAATAATTAAAGTCTTTATAGATTGCAAAAAACAAGCAGAATGTTAAGGTTAAACATTCTGCTTGTTTTTTTTTGGAAAAAAGTAATTGATTGTATTTTTAGATTCCAATATTTGTCCATAATTCTGGAATAGCATAAGTTAGTGTATTATTGTGTTCCAGTTCTTGAGATAAAGAACGTAATTTTTTTATTCTGGAACTATTACGGCAGGCTTCTGCGAGAATATAGGAATGTTGTAAGTAACGAGTTGTGCCGCCTAAATCATTGCAACTGTATTTAAGTAAAGCTAAATTATAATAAACAAGGCTTGCTTCATTTAATTCACCAATACGTTCCAAAATAACACCTGCTCGCCAATATAACCGTTGGGAATTAAAGAAGTCTCCATTTTGTTGCTCTATAATTGCTAAGTTAGTATAAATGCGTGCAATTGTTGCAATATCACCATGCTTCCAAGATAATTCTTGTGCTTGATAATAGAGTTCTTTTGATCTGGCAATATTCTTTTGGTAGAAATAAATCTGGCCAAGTTGATGATACCCACGTGCTAATAATAATTGAAGATGTTCTTTTTCATATATATCAATACTTTTTTGGCAATATTCTGTTGCTTTAACAAAGTCTCCTAGCTTTTCATAGATACTTGCAATATAGCCACTAATTTTGGCAATAGAAATTTTATTACCTAATAACTCATATCGTTGTAAAGATTGTGAATAGGCTTGCAAACTATCATTCCAACGTTGCCAACGAAAGTGCATACGTCCTACATCAGAATAGATATGCGCTAACAGTTCCAATAAATTATTTTTCTGCGCAATATCTAATGCCTTTTGAAAAGATTCAATAGCAAAAGTTGATGCAGTTGGTTCTTTGGAAGATAGATTTCCTAAACGTCGTTGTGCCTCTGCAATTTCAGCAGGAATAGCAGTTGCTTCGGATGCCGATAAAATGGCCTGACGATGTAAAATAGCTTGATCATATTGTAAACTTTTCTCAAATAAACGAGCTAAAACTTGATTTCGCTGTGTCTCTGTTATCTTATTTGCCCATTCCTGGGTCTGTCGAACTACTCTATTTTGTTGGGGAAGAAGACAAATTTGAGCTTGAATATTGGGAATTACCTCCCCAGCACTTTCAGCAAGTTTCTTTAAAAAATTATCAGCCGATTCTTCAATTATTTCTATCTTATGTCCATACAAATTGATTGCACGCTCAATGTCTTTCACTACATTTCGAGTTTGCTCTACTACAGCCATTCCTGGGCAAGAGCATGGTAAGGTCTCTAAAATATAGTGGTGTAAATAAGGAAATACTCCATCCATTCCTAAAAATATTGAATAATATTTACGCAATAAATGCGCTACAAAATCCAACCGTTCACTGCCAAGACCATTTTGATAAATTTCAAAAGATTCTGCAAGACTTGCTATATTTTCAAAAGAACCACGTAATTTGAATATAACTGGTTTTGCATTTTCCCAATTCCAAGTAGATAGTTGAGCTTTTTCATTAATTACATGATAATCTTTTCCTTCTGTTAAATTAAGTCCTTTTAAAGCAAGTTCAACTCCATTATCCCAACCTAAATTTACTATAACTGATATCTTCTGTTGCGCAATTAAATGCGCAAGATAAAGATGAATAGAATTCAACTCTTGAACTCGAAATATTTCAAAAACTTTAAGATAATCTTTTCCTAATTCTTGATATAAAATTTCATTAAAATCTTCAAAGTGTTGCTCACACCACTGTTTCAATTGTGATGGAAAGATTGTAGGATTCAAAGATTGTAACAAAATATTTACAAATTGTTTTTTTGTTGCTAAACAACTTGGTGCATATTTAGCAATCTCCGAATCAATAAAGAAAATAACTTGCTTTTTATGGAAAAAGTCTTGAATTTTCATAAAATTCTATGCAAAAACCATGTCATAAAGACGTGGAAAAATGCACTTCCTTTCTTTTTTAAAAGGGAATAAAAGATTAAAAAAAGTTTGCAAAAAATTCGGGAGAAATTCTCCCGAATTTTTTACGAAATTATATTCGACCAATGAGTCTAAGCAAACCATCAAGAATAGTCATAGGATGGGGAGGACAGCCTGGGATAAATAAGTCCACAGGCAACAAATTTTCAAGACCATTGTGCACTTCTGGATTATTGCGAAATGGGCCTCCACTAATTGCACACGAACCAACTGCAATAACTAGCTTTGGAGAAGGAATAGCATCATAAGTTTTAAGCAATGCTTCTTTCATATTTTCAGAAACAGGGCCTGTTACAAGCAACGCATCCGCATGACGTGGGGAAGCTACAGCTTGAATACCAAAACGTCCTAAGTCAAAAGCAAGTGTATGGAGAACATTAAAATCTACACTGCAAGCATTACAATCACCTGCACTTACCATGCGGATTTTTAATGAACGATTAAATAATTTTCGAATTTCTTCACTTGGAGGCTTGGCTAAACGAATGCCAGTATCGCTTCCTAAGATTAAATCTTTACGTTTACTTGTAGCCAAACGAAATTGATTGGTGTATTCAATATATTTTCTGGAGCAAGCATTTTGACATTCATTGCAAAATAAACAACGCCCTAAATCTATATGAGCTTTAGCAACATTACTAGCTAATGTAATTTTAGCTGGTTCATTTTTTTTCGCTGCTACACCTTTTTTATGCTTTTTCTTTTTTGAGGATGTTTTTTCTATTGCAACTTCTTGGTGTGTTTCAGCAGGTTGTTCTGGTGCAAAAAAACTGATCGCATCTACAGGACAAGCCTTCATGCAAAGTTGGCAATCCGGTGGGCAATGTTTTGTATCAAGAATTGGAAGCCCACGATAGCGATCTGGCAAGACAGGATCTTTTGCTGGAAATGGGATTGTAAGTTTTCCTTGTAATAATCTTGCCATAATAATATCGAACATGAATATTCCCTTACAAATCAAATCCACAATATGAAAGGTTGAAACTTTTATTACAAAGAGGGAAATCAAAAATTGCATTTCCTCTCAATGCCAAAGCAAGCCCAAACCAATTATGAAAAGATGGATCAGTAATTTTATAATGGCTAAACTTACCAGTGGAATCTGTTAAAGCAACATGACATATCTCCCCACGCCAACCTTCGGTTATAGATGCTATAAATTGGTTAGGAAATAATGTTTTTTCTATCTTCTCGCTAGCTGATCCTTCTGGCAAATTTGAAAGTGTTTCAGTAATATATGTTACAGAATTCTGTATTTCTAGCCAACGCATCATACTGCGTGCATAAACATCTCCTGAATCGCATTTTGCAACAGGTATTGGTTTCTTATTATAATAAGCAAAAGGATGATCGTGGCGTACATCTCGAGCCAGTCCACAAGCTCGTGCTGCGGGGCCTACTAGACCTATTTCTGCAGCAGTATGCAACGATAGTTTTCCAGTATTTTCAAAGCGAGAAAGTACAGAAGGAGAATCGAAAAGTAATTCTGTAGTTCTTTTGGTGCCCAAAAAAGTTTTAGCCAAACGTTTTTTTACTTCTGCAATACGACTAGCATCTACATCAAAATAAACTCCGCCAGGTTTTATGAAAGCGCGTCCTAAACGACTGCCACAAATAATAGCACTCGTATTTAGGAAATCACCACGCAATGCTCCACATGCTGCTGATGTTTGCAAAAATGCAACATCACCAGCTAAAGCTCCAATATCGCCAGTGTGATTTGCTAGACGTTCGAGTTCAAGCATAATACTTCTTAAAGCAATTGCTCGATCTGAAATATTGCAATTTGCTAAACTTTCTAATAGCTGGCAGTATGCAATGCCATGGCCTATTGTTGTATCACCGGCCACAGCTTCGATTTGGAATAAGGTTCGCAAATTTGGGCCACCAAGTAACTGTTTTTCTATACCACGATGTTGATAGCCTAATGAAATTTCCAAGTGGAAAACATTTTCTCCATGACATTGGAAACGGAAGTGTCCAGGCTCAATAACTCCGGCATGAACAGGGCCAACTCCAACCTCATGTATTTCTTCGCCTTCTACTTGGAAGTAGTCCATAATTCCAATGAGAGGTTTTGTTTTACTATTATTATTTGCTTTACGTGGAAATCGTACAGGTTTTAGCCAAGGATGCCCAGTTGGTTTAATACCACATTGTTCCCAAATTTCTCTCTCAAATAAATGTACCTGCGGACATTCAGGAGTTAGACTTGGATATTCTTTTTCAACGTCAGTTGCAAAGGGCAATAAAAATCCTTTAGCATCATCACTTAAAACACAGTATAACCTGGCTTTGGTTTCCGCAACAGAAACACCAAATAAAGATGAAACTCGAAAACCTGCTTGCACTTTACTTAGAATTTGCTTTTGGAAATCAAGTAAAGATAAAATAGGAATTTTATCAAGTGCTATAGCTTGGGCATTTTTTAATTCAGGTATTTTGACTTCAAACATTATTTATCTCCCAACAATTGGCTAGCAGATTGTAAAATATTAGAAAACCAATCGGGTAGATAAAGACCTAATATTAGAATTGCTAAAAATAAACAAATAGGCACAAAAGTACGCAGCCAATTTTCTTTTGGCCGTTCTTCAACAGTTGCTTTATACGGTGCTACACCAAAAGTCATGGAACTGAAAAGGCGAACCATAGCAACAAAAATTACAGCCAATAGAAATAAATATATTACGGATAAACCATAGTATCCTTTTTGAATGGCTACACCTAAAATATTTAATTCGCTTACGAAAATACTAAACGGCGGCATTCCAACAATAGCTAAGAAACCTGCAAACCATAAAGTTCCAGTTATTGGCAGGGCTTTAACGCATCCATGAATTTGAGAGATAGCTTTAGTTCGATACGCTAGCAAAATATTTCCAGCAACGAAGAATAGTAAGGCTTTTGTTAGAGAATGATTAACTAAGTGTAGAAATGTAGTTGTTGATGTTGTAGAGAGAGAGCCTAAACCAAGGCTAAACGCTAAAATTCCTATGTGTTCTACACTGGAATAAGCTAACATACGTTTATAATCGTTAATAGTTAATAAAAATACACCAGCAACAAACATAGAAAATAAACCAAAGAAAACCAATAAATTTTCTACAAATACAGCATTTCCAGCGGCGACAAATATTTGGTATATGCGTAAAATGGCTAGAAAGGCACAATTTAAAAGGACTCCAGAAAATAATGCGGAGACTGGAGCAGGTGCTTCACTATGAGCGTCAGGTAACCAAGAATGTAAAGGAGCCAACCCCATTTTTGTCCCATAGCCGACTAAAAATAGCAAAAATGCTGATTGCAACCAAAGTGGATGTAATTGAGAGGCTGATTGTATTAGATCGGGCAATAATAATGGCAAAGTTTGTCCATTATTGTATGATGCAATAACTAAAAAAACAGTTCCTAACAAAGCTAAAGCAATTCCAACTGAACAAAGTATAAGATATTTCCATGTAGCTTCTAAAGAATGCGGTGTACGATGAAAATAAATAAGCGGCGCACTTGTTAATGTTGTCGCTTCAACTGCTACCCACAAAAGGCCAAGATGTTGAGACATTGTTACCAAGGACATTGTGCTAAGAAAACACAACAAACAGGGGATAAAAATGCGTTCGGATCCTGTTTGTCCATGCGTTTCATCATTATGCTTGCTAGGCAAATATGCCAGTGTATATAAAGAAGCTAAGAAAAATAATACGCTGATGATCATAAGAAATAAAAATCCTATAGCATCAAGCGCGAGCCAGCCATCCCATGCTACTTTTGCAGCATCTGGCAATTGATAAACAAAAATACATAATGATAAATGTGCTAAGGCACTGAGAACGAAAATAATTCGGCGGAGTATAGAAAAGGGAAGGATTAAAGTTAATATAGCCGCCACAAAAGGAAGAATTATAATTGTCGCTATCATCTTAATCTCGCAACATCACAAATTTTCCCACATCTAGATCATCAAATACATCTTTGATCCTAAGTAGGGTAATTCCCATGATAAATACTGCGACAAATACGTCCAATAAAATTCCCATTTCTACCAATAAAGGATTGGCTTCTGAAAGGGTAAGCGAAAAGATGTAGATTCCACTTTCAAATAGGACGTATCCTAAAACTTGAGTAATGGCTTTACGGCGTGATACAACGATCATAAGACCACTTAGCAAGGTTGCTAATGCTACGGGAACTAATTTATCTGAAGGAACTTCAAATGGCAAAGCAAGGCGATTGCCTACCCAAAATGATAAAACCATAATCAAAATTCCAACAAATAATGATGGCGTAAATCCAATATAGGGTTCAATTTCTCGTTTGATCTTTACTTTATAAATAGCACGAGAAACAAAAACTGGAATCAGGATAGCTTTGATTAAAAAAGTTACTCCACATAAAATAATAAAATGGAGAATATCTTCGCTTAAGCTTCCTTTGTGCATGGCCAATGGCAATAGAGATAAAATAATGCCTTGAAATGCCATGATTTTAATCAATGTTCCTAATCGACTTACACCCAAAGCATAGATATTGATAAGTAGCAACACTACTAGTAAAAGGTCCAAATAGTTCATAAATTATTGTCTCCATCTGAACTAAGAAATATGAAAATACGACATTTCTTTAGCTCAATAGAATAAACCCCAATAAAGCTAATGTGCTAACTCCAACTAAGAGAGAGGGAATACGAACTAATCGCAATCTAGCCATAATAGATTCTACGACACCAACAAATATTGCTAGGATAAACATTACTCCTAGAATAATAAATGGACGTAACCAAATATAATTTGGTATTGATGGGACTACAAGTTGAGCTAGAAGGATCATGCTAATCCAAAATTTTAGGCTAGATGTATAAAGAATAAAACCAAAATCCGGGCCGCTATTGTCCAAAACCATTACTTCGTGAATCATGGTTAATTCAAGATGTGTAGTAGGATCATCAATTGGAACTCGATAATTCTCTACCAAGGCAATGACAAATAAACTTACACTTGTAAGGATTAAAACTGGAAGAGGTAAAAAATGCTGGCTGGCATCAAAAATAACGGAAAGCGAAAGAGAAGAACTATTTTTTACTAAAGTAATTAGCACTAAAAATAATGCCAGCTCATTTAATAATGATATTGCTGCTTCCCGACTTGCTCCCATTCCTTCAAAAGGAGAGCCAGTATCCATTGCTGTTACAATCATAAAAAAACGCAGTAACGCAAAAAGATAAGCAAAGAGCAAAATATCCCCAGAAAAGGAAATCAATGCTTCAAAACCCAACATTGGTGTAATAGTCATTGCTGTAAGAATTGCTGTTAATCCTACCAGTGGGCCTAAGCGAAATACCCAAGTAGTAGTTGTGCTATATACTGCACCTTTTTGAAAAAGGCGAAATAAATCGTAATAGACTTGAAATAAAGGCTGCCCTTGTCTGCCTGCAAACCAGGCTTTTACACGAGGAATAACCCCTAAAAGAATAGGGGATAGTAAAAGGGCTAACATATATGCACCAAAAGAAGTACAAGAAAACATGTTAGAATCCTAAAAGCCATATTAGTAAAATAATAAGAGTTCCTGCAATATAAAGTAAATATAGATGCAGTTTTCCATGTTGAAGCCAATCTAATCTTTTAAAAATCCAGGCAATACTATGGAATATCTTATTAAAAAATTCCATAAATATGTCTTTTGAATGAGAGCTAAAAGTAGCCTTATTAGAAAAATAAGACTTAGGTTCTTCTAATTTTTTTGAATAGCCAGTTATATAAGCAAATAAATCGTTAATAGGCTGGCTAAAAGAAGAGGCAGTATATTGGACTTTGGAAGAAGCAGCAAGATAGCCACAATCCCAAGTTCCAGCTTTTGTGACTGTGCGGGATTTCAACATTCGATTTCGTAATAGAATGACTCCAACTAAAATTATACCAAAAATAATGCTTATTTTAAGGATTTCTGCAATTATAGTAGAAGCTTCGGACAATACACTAGAGATACTCATAGTATTTGGAAGCATAATTGTTAAGACAGGAGCTAAAAATTGTGGGCCAAACCAAACAATAAAAATAGAAACTAAAAAACATGCTCCAGCAAGAATAATCATGGGAAGAATCATAATCCAATGAGGATCGTTTGCTTCACTTGTTGCTGTTTCAGATCTTGGTGTTCCTAAAAATGTAATAGAAAAAGCTTTTGTAAACGATGCCAAAGCTAATCCACCAATAAGAACCAAACTTAAAATACTAATAATGGGCAATCCTATTAAATTTAACAACTCAGAAGATTTTTCCATGCTGGAAATATATTTAAAGGAAGCCATATAGAGAAAAAATTCACTGATAAAACCATTTAATGGTGGTAATGCTGAAATAGCAATAGCTCCAATCATGAAGGAAATACCTGTTTTAGGCATTTTCTTTAATAACCCGCCAAGAGATTCGAAATCCCGAGTATGTGTTTGTTGAGCTACAGTCCCCGCAGAAAGAAAGAGGAGAGATTTAAAAATTGAGTGATTAAAAATATGCAAAATACTTCCTGAAAATCCTAATATACCTAAAAGCATTGCAATATTTTTTGTAATTATGTTGGAGGTAGATGTATATAAAGATGTTCCACAAATACCTATTCCAATACCGATAAAAATAATTCCAATATTTTCAACACTAGAATAGGCGAGGAATTTTTTTATGTCATGCTGAGTTAAAGCCCAAAAAATTCCCATAATTCCTGTTATACATCCAAGTACTGTTAATGTAATTCCCCAAGATAAATGAGGAGTTCCTAAAAAAGTCATGGTTCTTAAAATTCCATATACTCCCGTTTTAATCATTACTCCAGACATTACTGCGGAAACATGACTTGGAGCCGCAGGATGCGCGTAGGGAAGCCAAACATGAAAAGGCACAATTCCAGCTTTAGAACCAAAACCAACTAGGCTACATAAAAAAATAATAGTTGCAATTTCTGGTGCCAAGGGAAGTTCTTTAAAAGTGCTGAAGTCCATACTTTTTGTATAGCTGGCAAATATCCAAAACATTACAAATAAGAAAGCTGCGCCAATATGACCAGCAATTAAATAAAGAATTCCAGCATGTCGAACTTCTGGTCTTTCATGTTCAAAAATAATAAGAAAAAACGCGCTTAGTGTCATTATTTCCCATGCAATAAGAAATAATACACCGTTTGCAGCAGTAACAACAGTTGCCATAGCAGCAACTAAAATATTATAGAAAAACCAGGCACCGCCAAGATTATGTTCATGGCGATACTTTTTCCAATACATCGTCCCATAAACAGCGGCTAATCCTGAAATTCCTAGAATTACTGCAACAAAAAATCCTGCTAATGGGTCTAAATTAAAAGAAAAAGAAGCAAAAGGAAGGTGCTGCCAAGGAAGAGAATATGATAAAGGTTTATCAGCAAGAATAGCTGCAATTCCTGACCATACACCTAAAAAAGCAGCAATTATAGTACTGCCTGCACCAAAGAATGTGGCAAATTTAGCGCGGAAAGAAAATATCCATGCTAATACCGCACCACAAAGTAAAACAATAATTGATAAAAAAAACAGTTCCATTTTTTTCGCACTTTCTGCATTACATTTCTTACGCGAATAAAAGCATCCAGGCAACCCAATACTGGGCTAATTTAAAGCAAATTTTGCAAAAAAAAGGCCAAAAGTCAATAGAATTCTTGCTTTTCATAAAAAAAATGAAAAAAAATAGTAAGCATTATTTATTTAACTTAATAAAATACATATACTTATAAATAAGTAACTGTAAAATAACTTATTTTAAAATTTCCAATATTTTTTTCCCTAAAGCAGCATTAAGTTCATGTCCAGAACGTTCTCCACGAATGCATCCTTGTATTCTGCATCCTAAAAGTGCCAAATCTCCCAAAAGATCGAGCAATTTATGGCGGGCAAATTCATTGGAAAAACGCAATTGATTTTCAATCACTTGGCCACGTTCATCCAGAATAAGAGTGTTTTTAAGATTTGCTCCTTTTCCCAGCCCTAATTTTAATAGGGCCTCCACTTCCTGCTTTAAAGCAAATGTCCTCGCTGGAGCAATCTCTTTAGCAAAAGTTTCTTCATCGATTTTAAACCGAATTTCTTGTTGAGGAAATCCTTGATAATCCAATAGATATTCTAGTATAAAACCGCTTGATTCAGGTTTTGCTAAAAGTAAAGACTTTTTATCTTCTACTTGAATATTAGATGGAATAGATATTACTTTGCTAATCTTATCTTGAACTTGAATTCCGGCTTCTTTTAAAGATTGATAAAAAGGTAAAGCACTTCCATCCATCCCAGGAACTTCTGGACCATTGATATGAATCAATAGATTATCAATATTCATCGCTAAACAAGTTGCTAGAAAATGCTCAGTTGTATGAACTTCAGCATTATTGCAAACAAGTGCAGTACAGCGCATACGGTGATGTAAATTGCTAATATTAGCTGGAATTTTTGGAGTTTGTGGTAAGTCTGTTCGCACAAATACAATGCCATGATCTATTGGTGCTGGTTTGACTTCCATAGTAATGGATAATCCACTATGTAAACCAACTCCTGAAAAAGTAACGCCTTTTTGTATAGTTTGTTGTTGCACAGTAGAACCTTTTATCTAAAAAAATTTCTAAATTACACTAAAAAATTGACTCAAAAATTTTGAACGAATTTTTAAGCCCCGAATAATAATCGATCACCTAATGAATTATCTAATTGCGAAATATTATAAATTTTGCGAAGTGTTTTCTCTACATCATAAGATATACGTTTAAATGTAAAAATATGGCTTCCATCTTGATTTTCATAAATGACATAACCGGATTTAGGATTCCCATCACGAGGTTGACCAACGGATCCCGGATTTAAAATGAGTTGATAATTTTCTATTTCTTCATCAGTAAAAATAAGAGGAATATCGTAATCATAATCAATGACAGAAACACCAGATGAATCTACTTCCCAAAATACTTGTTGATGAGTATGTCCATAAAAACATACTCTATGTCTTTTTTTCCTCATATATTGTGAAGCACGAAAGGCATCTTGAGGTTCTAAAATATAATCAAAAACATTTGGACCAGGACAACCATGCACAAATAGTATCCTTGGATCACTTTGTAAAATATAAGAAGAATCACATCCTAAATAATTTTTTAAAATTTCTTGGAATTTTTCATCTTTTTTACTATTTTCCCAAAGTTGATAACGCGTCCATTGTAGAGCTTCAATCGCGAGATCTGTTGCTTCTGCAAAAGTATTTGGATCTACAACAGCTAAATCATGGTTGCCTTCTAAAGTTAGAATTCCTTTGCTATGTAGCAATTGTAAAACTGCCACAGGATCTGGGCCATAGCCTATATTGTCTCCTAAAGAAATTATATCTGTAATATTATGCTGTTCAATATCTGCTAATACTGACTCAAGTGCTTCTAAATTTGCATGAATATCACTAATCACAGCAATTTTAAACATGTTGCTCTTTCAAGAATAGCAAAAATAAAGTTACTTTTTTTTAATATAATCATTTTTTTACAAATTTTCAATAGCAATGATATTGCTTTTTTAAATATTATTTCTGCGATAACAAACCCATGCGATAAAAAAAGGCCATGATAAACATACTATCCAACCAATATACCAATAAAATGATGAAATATTAGCTTTTGTTTCAAAGTGAAAATAATTTTTAGAAGAATTTGCAAATTGATAAATCGCAGCATCAAACCGTTTTGGTTGTTTTGTAGGAATTAAGATAGGTTTTGATCGAGGAAGTAGAAATTCTAGCAAAGTAATAAGTAAAAGTCTATTATTTCCTATTAAAATTTGTGGCATAGAATTTTGCATCCCAGACTGAAAATATGGGGTATCACTACAAAATGAAGATGAGCCAAGAACGATCAATTTTTCTAAATTTTTTCCTTGAACTAACCATCCTAGATTCCAAGTTCCATCATTTGTTAATACTTTATCTGAAGAATTTTCAGGATCTAAAATTAAGTTAGGGGGAATGGGAAGAATGGGACAAAATTTTAAAGACTGATCTGTTTTTTCTTTTTTTAAAATTGGAATAGATTGGGAAATAATAAAAGGTTGTTCAGATAAATTTGTAGCGTTTTCTTGTTCTTGCAATTCAAGAAAAATATCATCTACTGGAGGATAAGAAAAATTTTCTATTGTGAAAATATTACTTTTTTGTACCTTTCTCATAGGATTTATATAATATCTGCATAATGGTTTAACTGGAATTTCTAAGTCATATTTATTTAATAATTCTGTTAAAGTTTGAGAATTTTCGGATGAAAGAGCAATAAGTATTTTACCCTGACGATGGATTAAATATTTTTCAATAACAGAAATTCTTTCTTTATCCCAATCAAACCCATAAGATGTCCCTAAAATTATGAGGCAGTTGCAGTCATTTGGAATTTGAGTAATATTTGCAATATTAAGATGTTTCACTTCAAAATTATAGCGTTTCAACATCTTTATTAAACGATATGCAGTATATGTGTCATCCGCAAGAGTTCCTTGGATATCATATTCTCCTTGTCCTTGGGTAAAATAAATAATTCTTTTTCCATTTTCTTCTATTTTTTTTGTAGATTTTGTAACAGAAGAAGTATCTAATAATTGTAAGATCGCATTGATTAAATTTTGTTCTAATTGTGGATGGGGAAAAATACTTAGCATTTCTAAATTCGCTAATGTTTGCAATTTTTGAAAAGCCTCTTCAAAGTCTTGAGGAGGAGGTTCATCAATTCCGCCACTTTCGTAGATTCTTCGCCACAATAAACACAATTTAGGAACTTGCTGTCTAGTTAAACGTTTTTCAAAAAGCTGGCTATCATGTAAAATATAACTTTTATTTCGATATAATAATAAAATTTCTCGATAGCCAAGTACTCCATACTGATTTTGCAATTGTGCAATACGATCTAGAATAGTTTTTTGCTGTTGAACAAGCCGGGATGTATTATTATCTTGTGTAGCAGGGAACAAGAACTCATAAGAAAAATTAGAATCTCCAAAACCATTAAAACTATCACTAATTTTTCGTAATGTTTCTGTAAGAATAAAATATCTTTCATTATCTCGCTCTGTGTGTTCGTGTTGATGTTGTTCAGTATATCCTAAAAAAACGATGGCATGAATGCTATCGTTATGAGGTAATTTTTCTTTTAATAAATTAATAAATTTTGAAGGAATGCTAAATGCCTGACTTTGACTACAATCTAATTTAGATTGATAAATATAAGAAAAATAAACTAACATGATTACAATAGAAAAAATAGACGCGATGCGTAATAAAAATAAATAAACTATATTATGAAAAAAAGAATTATCTATATTTTTTCTATAGTGCAAATAAAGAAAAGTCGAACTAGAAATTAAACCAAATAATATAATATAAGGCAAAAATTTAAAAAACAATTCATACCAAAGATGCAGACATAGCAAACTTAATATCAATAATGTTGCCCAAAAAAAAGGAAAATAAAATTTTATTTGATAAGATATTATATTCCAGGATATCCAACGATCTTGCCAAAGAATCTTAACAGAAAAATATAATGAAATAAATATTAACAATAAATAAATAGAAAAGTGATAAGTTGAAATAGTCCCTCTGCAAGCATACTCCCAACTGCTTATAAAAAAATAGGAAGATTCTTTTGTCTGGCCAAAAAAAATATAACTATGAAAAGGAAGAATAAATAAAAATGAGATGCTCCAAGATAAAAGCTGGCTGCGAAATAAACTTGAGGCTAATATTCCTAAAGAGATAAAACATGCTCCAGAGAGCATAATATAAAAATATGCAATAAACAATTGCCCATAATCTAATGGATTAAAAAAATTTAGAACTAGTAGGCAAATTATACTTGGAATCCATAAAATGAAATAATAGGAAAACAATCCTAAAAATTTTCCCAAAATTATATTCCATTCTGATATAGGATAACTTAATAAAAGTGAGTATGTCCCTAATAACCTTTCCTCTGTAATTGTTTTCATTGCAATGGAAGGGATGATAATTAAAATTAACATACTCAAAGAAACTGCTGGCAAAAAACATGATATAGGCGCGATGATATAAATATGTTGTACACTAATCTTCATCCACTGTTCTAATGCGGTCTGATACAAAAGAGCTAAGATAATACTAAACGCTAAAAATAATATATAACCTACAGGGGAACTGAAAAGGGCATGAAATTCTCGAAAAGCAATCGAAAAAAATGTGTTTTTCTGAAAAATATTATTTTTCAATACTATTCTCCAATGATTGTTTCTGATGTCAAATAATCTTAGTAAAATTTTGCTATTCTTTTCTTCTTCTTAATGGCTTTAAAGATTTGCTTCTTTCGATTGTTACTGTTTTACATTCCATATTTTTTGTACGTATTTTAGTAATATCTCTTAAACTGAATATTTTTGATCCTTTTTCATCTATTTTTGAAGCCAATTCTCCACTTTTTACTAAACTTTCTATATCGCCTTCTTCTTGTTGTAGTAGTTTCATTGTTTCAGAAAAACTTACCCATTTCTCATCATTACCTTGATAGTCTGGAAATGAAGAAATTTCAAATGGGGTAGGATTAGAAGTTGTTATTTGTGATTGTGGAGGAGGAATTGTAGAAGGCTTGAGTGGAACAATTTTAGGTAAAGAAGGCAATATACTAGAACGTTGAGAAACTGTTGCTTGCAAGGTAGGAATGGGTTGAGTTGGATTTTGGGCAATATTAGTTTGTAAAGTAGGTGATATTACTTGAGAAGATTGTTGTGGTTGTAAAGATTGCTGAATTTGCAAAGATGGTTGTATTTGAGGGGAAGATTGTTGAGTTTGAGGAGGAAATTGGGTGGGAGATGGTTGTGTTGGTCCAGTAGGGAGAATTGTTTTATTTATAGATGATAATATTTGTTCTGTATTTATTTTTTTAGTTGGAGCTAAATCTTTGCTTTTCTCAATAGCAATTTCTTTTTGGCTTTTAATGGAATCCTCAGGAAAATCTGTATCATCAAAAAAATCTGGGGCAACACGATCGAGATTTAGAGGTAAAATAGTTGTACCAGCAATATCCTCTATTTTTTTGCGAATTGGAGTTGAATCTTTTTTATCTAAATCTTTCTTTAATGATTCTTGAGTTTTTTGTTTTTGTTCTAATTCTTTTTTATATTGATCGTTTTCATTAGATAAGTCTTGATTCTTTTGCTGAACTTGTTGTAATTCTTTAGATAACTCTTGGTTTTGTTGCTGAATGCGTAACAACTCGCTTTTAATACTTTCTGAAGATTCATTAGAAGTATTTGAAAAATTTCCTTGTTTTAAGGAATTGTTTAAACGATCATTCTCTTTTCTCAACGTAGCTACCATCCCTCGAAATAATGCCAATTCTCTTATCTCTTCGCTAAGACTTGCAGTTATAATTTTAACTTGACTGATTTCCAGTTGCAAAGCTTGTGGTAACGGATTTTCCGGCCAGCTTTGAACCAATTGTTTACTTAAATTTTCTAAGGATGCAATATGTTTTTGAAGTTTTGATATAAGAGGATCAGTCATGCCCATGCTATTTCATGGCTATCAAAAAAAGCCATGCCTCATATTTTATATTCTTGAAAATTAAAATTTAAACCATCCCATTCCAAATATCGAAATACATTATCAATACATTCTGGTAAGATAAATAAAATTTCTTTATTCCATGGCAATTCAATTTTTTTGCCATAATGAATATGTCCACAAATTATAATCTCTGATTGATGAATCTTCAAGAGATTATGTATATTTTCCATATCAAATTTTAAAATAAAATTATTTCTTTTTTGTGTACAAGATTGGCTTATCTTACGCAATTTGCGACCAATATAAATACATAGAAAAGTTGGTAAAAATTTTGCCGCATAATAAACCCAAGCCTGTCTAGAAAGTGATCGGATGCGTTGATATTTTATATCTTGTGTATAAAAACTATCTCCATGATATAAACAAATCCTTTTATTTTCTAATTCAATAACAGTTCCCTCTTTCGCGACTTTTCCACCTATTTTTTCCCAGAATTTTGGAAATAAAAAATCTCTATTTCCTGGCAAAAAATAGATAGAAATATGTTGACTGATTTTCAACATTCCTTCTATCATCGTTTTCATTACTGGTATTTTAAACTGAGCATTCCCAGCCCAAAAATTAAAAAGATCTCCTAAAATATAGACTTGCACCTTGCGTTGCTGACAATATTGTAAAAATGCCAAAAAATTTTTGACGCGCTCTATATCTGTAATATCTATATGAAGATCGGAAATAAAAATAATAGGATTCATACAATTCCTACAAGATTGATATTATAAATATACCCAAGTTGCTAGTTCAATAAAATTACTAACATATTGATTGAAAAAAGATAAAAGAAATTAGATAAAAAAAATAAAATTAATTGGAAAAAAAATAAAAGAATCCATAACATAAAGTAAAAAATAATTAAGGATGATGTTATGGAGAAATGAGATAGAATATTGTTTAGCAAAGAATGCAATTGTTCTAGGTGATAAAGGATATGCATCAAGAAAAGATGAACTAGTACCTCCAGCCATTTATTTATGGCGGAGAGTATGTCAGCATATAAGATAGGAAAATATTTGTTCTACAAAACAAAAAAAATAAGAACAAATATTTTTCCTAAAATAATAATAAAACTTATATGGGAGAAGCTGTTTTTAAAAATAATAAAAAAAGAGCAGCAATAATTACAAATATCCAAAAAATAATATTACCTTGTTTTTCATGAATACGCTGTTCTTTAAAAAAGAACTCTAGCGTATTTTTTAAATCTTTAATATTATTTTCAACATTAGTATTCGTAAGGATAATCTTTTCAGAACTATTCAGTATAGTGGAAAAAATACGTTCTTGTTGCGATAACAAACTGTTCATTTGAACATTATTTAGAGAGATTTCTTTTGGTAAATCCTGTTGCTTGATTAAAAATTGTTGTAAATAGATTAAACGTTGTTCGAGTTGTTGTATAGTATACTGCATTTGTAATTGGGATTCCATCTGTTTTTCTAACAAAACTTTATTATTTTTATTTTCTTCAGAAATAATAGATAGAAGTTGACCTTTATCTTTTTCAACTAAGGATTCCGATAAAAGTCTTATTTTTTCATTAGTTTCTTCTAATTGAGCAACTATTTGTCGAGAAATGGCAGATTGTTCATTAACAATCCGATGAAAGGGAGAAAGATCTATATCCCAAGCACTATTAGGAGCATTTTCATAGTTAGTTTTTGCTTCTTCCCGAGTGATGGGTAAATTTGCTGGCGCACTTTTTTGAAAACCAGAAAATTCTTTAGACACTGGCAATCTCCGAGCTTTTACGCATACGACTAGTATTTAAAAAAGGACATAATCCTAATATTTCACCAACTAAATTTCTTATCTGCTTTGCTCCAGGGCAAGAACGATCGTATTGAAAAATAGGCATTCCTGCTGCACTTGAGCGAGAAATTTTACTATTATAAGGAATACAGGTTGAACAAAGATATTGTGGATAGTACTGCTCCAAATTTTTTTTACTTGCTTTACAAAGCACTTCATTGTTTCTATATTGATTGATAAAAATACGAATTTTATCTAAAATTCTATTTTGCTGAGATTGATAAATATTTCCGTACATCATATAAGCCTTTTCCATCCGAGCTAATTCTTCCATAAGCAAGGATAGACCATCAAAGGAAAGATAATCTGGTAAAACTGGAACGAGAAGATCGTCCGCAGCCAAAATTGCACTTTTATTTAAGAAAGTAATATTAGGATGAGAATCCATAACAATTAGTTTATAATCTTTTAATTGTAATTGAGAAAATGCTGCCGCTAGCATAAATTCTTTCATCTCTTGATTTGGAACTCTACTTTCAATTACAGAAAGTTTTAAACTGGCAGGGATAATATCTAATGTTGGCATTTTGCTTGGTTTAATTACCTCATTGATATTTTTATTCTCAATTAAAACTTCATAAATAGATGGCTCTTTATTACTTTCTTCAAACCCTAAGCATTTTGTCATGTGTTGTTGAGCATCAAGATCGATTGCTAAAACATGAACACCTAATTCAGCAACTGCATAAGCATACGATGCAGAAATAGTACTTTTCCCAGTTCCACCTTTAAAATTTAGAAACAGTTGGACACGTCGCTTATCTAATAATGGCGGCATTTTCAATTTTGCTCGGTAAGAAATAATATCTTCTACTGTATAATATCGATGCTGAATTTTTCCTCGAGCACAACGTCGGGCAGCAGGTATTTTTTTCTCAGCTTCTAATTTTAAAAGATAGTTTTTAGAAATTCCTAAAGCCTGTGCAAATTCTTTAGCAGAATAATGCTTTTCTTCCATAATATCTATTCTCCGAGATTAGAGTTTTCTTTTTTTTTTATAAAAAATTGGCTGGGACTAGGAAAAGAACATAAATTTTACTTTAAACATGTTTTTTAAAAAAAGTAAGTATTTTTTTTATTTAAGATAAAAAATGATATATATTACGCTGAAATAGCTAGCTCAAATATATTTTTTTTTGAATCAAATATATTTTTATATAACTTTATCCATTTTAAGATACTTCTTTTCTTTTGTCAAGACATTTTCCCTTCCTTTAAAAGCAAGCAAATACTCAATAAAAAAATATTTTTGGAAAATTTACAAAAAATGCTTGACAAAAAAAAAAAATGTGATATAATCTACCTCGAAAATAGACGGGTAGGTAGCTCAGTCGGTAGAGCGACAGACTGAAAATCTGTGCGTCGCTGGTT
>CAZPDM010000028.1:40169-44732 GCA_964585305.1 uncultured Planctomycetota bacterium
TAGAGCGACAGACTGAAAATCTGTGCGTCGCTGGTTCAATTCCGGCCCTGCCCATCTGACAAAAAAAGAAATATGGTTAGGAATTCTTTTTTTGATACTCCTCCTACCTGGGTAGGTAGCTCAGTCGGTAGAGCGACAGACTGAAAATCTGTGCGTCGCTGGTTCAATTCCGGCCCTGCCCATAAAAATAAAAAGACTCATTATTGAGTCTTTTTTTATTTGGATAAAAAAACTTGACATCATAAAATTGAAAAGATATGATAAATAAGTCGTTATGAAGAACTTTTTTCTATTTTCAGGAAGTCTTGATATGGCAAGAAAAAATAATGTTGATATTCAACAAATTGCAGATTTTGCCGAAAAGATAAAAAAAAATCCTCAAACTGCTGAACAAAAGCTAGTAGTAGAAGGCGAATGGTCTCTGAAAGATGAAAGTTTTTCTTATAGTGCTCTTATTACTTACGGGCCAGAAAATAAAACAACTACATTCAAAATGGATCATGCGATTTTTGCTGGTGGAGGAGGAAATTTACCAGCACCTTTGCAATTTGGTTACTTTTGGATTGCATCTTGTACAGCAGGGACTTTTGCTATAGTTTCTGCCTTAATGGGAATTGAATTAAAAAAACTTAAGACAAAAGCAGAAGTAGGATTAGATTGGACTCAAGTATTTGGAGTTGCTCCTAAGCCCATAATTACAGGTGTAAAACTTACTTTTGAAATAGAAAGTAATGCTTCCGAAGAAAAACTCAAACAAGTAGAAAAAGCAGTATTAGAAAACTGTCCAGCAGTTTATACACTAAAGAATCCAATTCCAGTAGAATCAAAATTAGTTATTTTAAAGAAATAAATATGCAAAGCACGCGCAACTTTATTGCGCGTGCTATTTCTATATAAAGAAACTATTCAATGAACCGAACAATTCAAATATCAAATATAGATCAAAAAGAAAATACTCTTTCTTCTCTTTTACAAAAAGAGTTTGGGACTATATGGCAATGGATATATTATAGTATCTCTTCTAGTATGCTTAAGATAAATGAAATTTCTTTATCTTTAGAATTATTATGGATAGTCAATGCTCATGGAAAAAACCTTGAAGCTCTTGAACAACGTTGTATCCAAGCAGAAATTATCCATCGTGAAATATGGTATTATACTTTACGATTTTGGAATTCATTTAAAACTAATTTTTCTTTTGAAAATCAGCAAATCCAAGCAAGCATAAAGAAATATGAAAACCTATACTCCGAATTTATTCAATATATTTCTCAATTGCCAGAGTCTGAAATTATAACTTTTTGCCCAATAAATTCTCAATATTTTGGACAGACTTCCCATTTTATTAAATTAGGACAAGAGTTATTAGAAGAATGCCTTGCAATGCAAAAATATTTAGAAAATTCAAAATCTAATTATCTTAGCAATACAATTACTTCACAAATATTTATAAAAAATATCGGAAATTTTTCTCAAAATATCAATGAAATTTTACAAAGGATCAAACGACCTTATCTTAAACAAATTATTCTTCCTCAAGATTGTCTAAGCATGTTTTTGCAAAACATCTATAACTTTTCTGAAAGTAGCTTAAATTTTCTATCTTTATTTTCAGAAGCAAAATTATGGAATCATATTGCCAACCTGATGAAAATTATTCAACAATACTATCCAAAGCTATTTGAAGGTACTCAAAATTTAGCACAAACTCATCCAATTTTTTATCTTCCTATTTTTCCCCAGGAAATATCTTCTGTTGAACAAAATTTTACTGTTTTTCAAAAAAATGAATATGGATTTATTCCCATAAAATGGGATTGTAAACCATTGAAATGGAATAAGACAGAGTGCCAAGCTATTCAAAGCCTAGTTAATTATTATATGCAACATCCCAATGAAAATATTTATACACAAATCTTATCCAAATTAGAAAAAATTCCTGATAAAATTAACTCTCTTATTCAACTTTTTATAGAGGTAAATCCTGATAAAAATTTGGTAGAATGGATTCAAGAATGGTGGGAAAAGACTTATCAAAGTGCTAATATTTCTGCAATGACTACTTTAGTAGAATCATTTAATATTCAAATTATTACCATTCAAAATATTAATGACTATTCTAAAGAAAAAGATTTTATTAGAGAAGAATTCTTTTTTGGGGATAAAGAAAAAAATGTTGTAAAAAAAATTGGATGGTCATACCAAGACACTGTATTGCAAAAGGCTGTTTATATTCATATAGTAGATAGTAACATGAAAATATTCGTTACATTGCAAAAACTTGAAGATTGGTTGTTAAAAACAACCCCGGAATTTTATATTCATTTTCGAAAAGAATTGCAACCTTTGCAATCTCCTAAATTTTGGTATCGCTGTCGTGAATACAGCAACTTTTGTGATGAAATACTGTTTCCGATTTTATCAGATATTATTTCTGCTATGGATGATTATATCTATAAAAAAGAAAATACTGAAAATGTTTTTTCATATACTCAAAGTAGAAATATTCGTTGTGAATACGAAGTATTGCTAAATGAAATGAAAAAATCATTGCAGCAAGATCATTGGAATATTACAATTGTTGCAGGAGAAATGCCAACTCTAGAAGAAATTCAATCCATGCCATCATGGGAGAAAAAATGGTTTCAGTATGTAAGAGAAAAAAGTCAACTACTTCCTCAAAACTTAGCAAACCAAGTTCCTATTTTACACCACTATTCTCCGACTCATCTGCAACGCTACATTGCAACAGAAAATTGTTCAACAGAAGGGAATATGATTTATGTTAGAGAAATAGTACCTCCCATTCTTGAGCAAATGCTATTTTGGAAAAGTGAAATTGAAAGGATGCTGAAACAAAGTAAATATTTAGAAAGTGATAGACATTTGCTTAAGGAAGTATCAGAGCAAATAAGTTTTTGGAGTCAAGACATACAACACTACTGGCCAGAGCATCAGGAAAAACTTATTCGACAGCTAGAACAATGCATCCAATCTCTAACAAACTATATTTCTCATGAAGAAATATCTAAGATTCAAAACTCTTTGCTTATCAGCAAAGGATTTCCTATTTTGCTTCCCAAACCTAATATTATTGGAGAAAAATATCCCAGTTTGAGTATACCAAAAGAACTGGCTAAAGCTAAAGTAGAATATTATTTTTCTGAACAGGAATACAAAACAATTCAAAAAATTAAAAAGTATGCTTTTAATTCTAGAGATGTTGAAATTATTCTGAGCAATGGTCAACCTGATAAAGCATTACAATTATCTTGGCAATGGCTTAATGCTATGAAAATTTTTTTAGAAAAATTTCCAAACTTATTGCAAAGTATAAATGATGTTGAAAATAATAACAGCAAAGAAAAAGACAATAATCCTTTACTAAAAAAAACAGATATTCCATGTCAATTCTCTGAACTTGAAAAATTGTGGCCAAATATGCTGAGCAGCATTTCTCCTATGTCTGCAAAAGAATTCTACGAAAATTTTATCTCACAAAATAATCAACAAGAAATTCCCAAATTTGAACTATTGATCAAAATCATGCAATTCAGCGATACTCTAAGCATGATATTTTATCCAGAGGCTTCAGAATTACAAAAAGTTTCAACAGATATTGCTTATTTTTTATCCGATCGTAATATATCTATTCAACCAATAGATTTAAAAGAAGTACCTTTAGAAACAAAAATAATTTTCATCTTACACCCTACAGAAGAAGCAGTTGCTATTGGAAAAAGGCGTATCTTAAATTATAGTGATGAGGCAATTGTTCTTCAGGGAATTTGTAAAAGTGATTATGAAGAGATACGCTGGGATTCCAAAGAACCACTACTTGGAGAATTGAAAAAATTATTTTGGGAATATTGGGGACATTTACAAAAAATAGGCAATAAAATTACTCGTGAACAAACTATAAATCAATGGCAAATTTCTTATTATCAAATTCAAAGTAAGCCAGCATTTTCCTATATCATCGAGTTTTTAAATTTAAGCTATGAATATTATGAGCGAATTCAAAGTTCTATTTCTAAATTTACTTGGCAGGCTTTAATTAGTCCTATAAAAAATTTTCTGAATAAAAATGGATTTGAAGTTTTAGAACTTTACCCACAAGAAGTATACAATCCCAAATTACATAGTCTTTATTATGATATAGAAGAAAGTCTCCTTTCTCATTCCGAGCCTATAGGAACAATTTTACGAATTAAGCAGCCTGCGATTTTATATCCAAAAGAAAAGCGAATTTGGCAAAAAGGGAAAATACTAATAGCAGCAACTAAATGATGATATATCTAGCAAAACCAAGAATCCAAGCATCTCCAAGAATAATGCCATCTTAAGTCAATCACACCTTAACTAAAGATCAAGGGACTTGGAAAATTAAACCCCAAGCCTTTTGAATTAGACAAGAACAATCTGAAATAGATTGTTAGTTGATTAGTCTAAGAAAGATAGACATCGTACTACATTGTTTACAAGACACCATAGTGTACAAGAACATCATATTTGATAAAGGAATTTCTATGGGGGAAAATAAGTAGTTTGTCAGCGAAATAA
>CAZPDM010000029.1:0-43363 GCA_964585305.1 uncultured Planctomycetota bacterium
GCACCACAAAGCATTCCTGAAACGAGGAAGCACAGGAATTGAGGATTTCAAAAAACTTTATGTTCAAAATGGAATGCCATTTTTTGCATATAATATCGGTATAGTAGTCCAAAGGAGAAAGAGGTAACAATTTCGAGTTATGATAAAAATGGTGACTATATCTATCTGTTTCCGGATGTTGTAAATTACACTCCTGGGGAAAATAAGACGCCAGTACAATTCTTTTTTTCATCCATTTTAGTACTGTTTGCGATTCCACTTTCTCTACAGGGGAACTCGCCAGAATACGAGTAGCAAGATGCAGAACATCAAAATAAAAAGACTCGGTTTGTTTTTCTAGCCAATCCAAAACACCCTCGGCATCTCTGAACATCTGGCTTAAAAAAATTAAAACATCTCCAGAAATAGAAGAAAAAATCCAGCCCTTTTGTAACTCAAGAACAGAAGAAAGCGAATTTCCATCTATTTGGGAAGTGTGATATAGATAATCAGCTACAAGATACTCGGCTATCTGTTTATGAGCAAATTCCCATGCACCTGGGGCAACAGGCACTAGAAAGCCTGTCTGTTCACAAATACGCTGGAAAGATTCTGAATCTTGGATAGGAAACTCCCCTAGACCTATGCGTAAATCTTCTTTTTCAAGGTAAATCCGTTCTGTTTTAAACATTTGTAATGATGCGCGTCCTAAAACCAAAGAACCTTTTTGCTCGTATTGAAGTATCTGATCAGAAGATAGCCTATTCTCTACTTCTGCTCTTTGAATCCAGTAGTAGCATATTTTTCGTATCCACTCACGTAGGTTCAATACCTCCAGGGGAAGCTGCAAAGTAACGGCCAGGATGCTTACACTGAGAGGAGAAAACGTCCAGCTATCAAGACATTCATCATCAAAAACTTTTTCCGAAGAATTCTTAATAAGATCCAGTAAATCTTCTCTTTTATAAATTTGCAGTAATTTGCAAATATTCTTTTTAGACAACGTAGCAATATGTAGTATTTGAGGAACTGGAGTATTGGGATTTCGGGCTAGTCCCCTGGTAGCCAGAATATATGGAAATTTCTTATCCAAAAGAAATCGTTCTATTTCGCAACGTTTACTTTCGTTGATTTCATCAAATCCATCAATCAATAGCCATATTCTGCCTTTGAGATTGTATCGTTCGATTTCACTGTAAAAATTCTCCCATATCCATTGAGGATTTATCTGATGCGAGATAAAGAGTTCTAATGGTTCATCTTTAAATATCCATTCCCTGGTTTTTATCAGAATGGGGAGTCCCAGATGCCGAAAATTACCTTCCAATAAGTGATGGTAGCACTGGCCTAACAGAACAGACTTTCCACATCCAGCTTCTCCTTTGATAACCGTTCCAGAGAATTTTTCGGGATCGAATTTAAAAATTTCATCATAGGGATCAGCGTGGAATTTTTCATAACTTTTAGCAAATTTGTCGTTATCTTCTTCCTTGACTTCCAAAGTAAGTAAGTCTGAGCTGTTCAAGCTTTCTCCACGCCAATCTCGCATAGGTATCTGCTTCTTTTTCCAGAAGTCCGTCAGATCATGTCCTGTTATACTCTGGCGACAGTGGCATAAAAGTTCTCCGATGCTTGCAATTACCAACAACCTGTCTTTATGGTCTGTCAAAATTTTAGAAGGAATGTCTTTGTAATTTATGGCAGGAACAATTGCGGTCCCGTCTGGATAAACGGAGAAAAAAGTTTCCAACTTTTCTCCAAGTGAACCGATTTCCTTTATCCTCCCATATTCATCAACAACTCCAGTACAACCGATACGATTTGGCCAGGGATAATCCTGAAAATGTCGCACAATAGCACTGACTACCACGGAAAGCATCCAGGAATTTCCTTCTATTTTGTCAAATTTTTCTATTTTCCATGCAAACTCTTTTTCTAAATAGTTCTCAACAAGCAATCCACATATTTCTTCTCGGTCGTTGATATAGTGCTTCCGGGTAAAATATCCATGTATAGAGCAAGGCATATCTTGAGTAACCATAGTAAAAATCCTGATGCGATTTTCCATGTCATGGCAATGTTTTAAAATAGAAGGAGATTCGAGTTTCTCTGGAATGATATCATATTCGATACTTGTCGCTATCTGGATAATACTGGTTATAAGATATGGCCAACCGCTGATGTCTTGCTTTTTTGTGTTCCTGAGGCAATAGGGCCAGAGATATGATTCAAATTTGCTGCGATATTCTTTTTTTTCTTTCTGTTCGAGAGTACATGCCCACAATTCAGCTAACTCAAAACACCTTTCAGCGGTTTCTCTTCTCTTACGCAAGTTCCATGAAATAACCTTTTCTGGATATGGATCGTTTATTAAATCTCTACCCCATTGATCCAATAATGATGCTTCCATACTTATTTATTCCTTTCGATATATTTCCAAAGCCATATCGATTGGCTCATCCACAACAATTTCCAACTTCCGTTGAATTTGAGTCATTTTTTGCCGCAATTCTTCTAAAGAACCACAATTTATAAAAAGCTCTTCTTCATCTTGAATACTCTCAACAGGAATTATTTCTTTGTTTCCTTTTTGGTTCACAAGGCAAATCTCGACATGTGCTATGGGGCGAGAATCAGATAAGCGAACTTGAATTTTTACTTGCCCATCCTCTATAAACTGGTAATGGATGCTGTCCTGATATTCACATTGGCAAGTGCTAGATGCTGCCCGACGATAAGAAAGTGCTATAGGGCTTCCTACATGAAGTATAGGAATCTTCACATCTGTAGTATTTTGTAATGCTTCTACTACTTGTTCTTCCATAACTTCACGAAATACATCCTGTTCCTGAATGCTATCTCCATAACTTTCCCATTCTTTCAACTCTTCTTTAGAAGCGTTGAATATTTTCTGTAAAACTTCTGGTATCATTTTTTTATCAGTCATTTTTTTCTCCTTTTTGAATTTCCTTTGCCATGTCTTTGATTTTTTCAATTCTTATATCTATTGCAGGCCGAGAAATTTTAAAAAAATCACTTAGTTTTTTTACGTTAAAATGACAGCCATTCTTATCTTCTTGCAAATATAATTCAGGGGATTCTAAAGCAAGTTCCAGAATATGCACTGATTGTTTCCATATTTCTTTCTGTGCCGGAGTGGATGACTGCATTATGCTTGTAATCGAATCAAAAATTTTTTTAACAAGCGATTTTTCCAATCCAACATGTATTTCTAAAGTCCTTTTTTCGTTGGATTGTGAAATAGATTCAAATTTTTCAGGGTCTATAGATTTTTCACATTTATAATGGCTAAATTTCTTTTTTTTCAGTTGTTTCAATCTATTGACAACACATTTCAATATATAACGTTTTCGCGACTCAGAAGTAATTAGTTTTCTTATAAACTTATCATTCCCCTTATTTACCTGCACCCAAAGGTATTTTAGAACATCCATAAAAGCCTCTTCTCTTTGCTCTATAGCAAATTCCATACGTACCAGTAGTGGATGATTGATTATTTCTTTTTTTGGTTTTTCTTCATTAAGAAAAAGTTCCTCAAAAAATTCTCTGCTTTCCATTTAAATTATCCTCCTTCATATTTTTCATTTTGTTAATAACATATCTCTTTCTTATATAAGTCTTATTTATCTAATAAGTGCAGCTTTTATGTTAAATTTATTTCTATTTTTTTCTTTTTTCACTCCTAATTACAATGAACATATATCTCCAAAATAATAGTAGTATTATTGAAACGCATAAACGCAAAAAAAGCACTTGCCAACACAATTTTATAGTGTTGGCAAGTTTGTTTTTTAGTTAATACAGTTTCTCATATTGTTGGTAAATCATTTAACCATGCAAGATTTTTGCTAATAATTAGTTCAAATATTTTTGAATGATGGGTATTAGTCATTGGAATCATTCGCATTTGAAAACAGTATTTTCTAGCCAGACTTTTAACTTCTTCTGAAAAATCATAAGTCATAATAAAATAGCCAGCAATTTTGTTTGTTATTTCAAAAAGAAAATCATGGTCTAAATTAAAATGTTTATACAATCTTTTTCCTGCTTTCTTTCCACCTACTGTATAGGGTGGGTCAAGAAAAAATATAGTATCAACATCTAATCCATATTGAGGGATAATCTCTAAAGCATCGGTTTTTATAAACTCTATTCTATCTCTAATGAGATTTAAATCTTGCAATCTTTTGGCTATAGTGTTTGGATACCAGCGAGATTTTATTCCTTTTCCTTTTTCCCCCTCTTTCAATAAACCAGAACCTCTTGCCAGAATTCCACCATGATATGTCCTATTTTTAAGAATCGTCTGAAATGCTCTTTGCTTTATATCTGTTGAAGTTTTTGCAAGTTCTTCGATAACATTTTCTCTAGTAATATTAAAAGATAAAATTTTTTCTGCTAGCCAATTTGCCTCACCATGAACTATAGTCTCCCATACTGATGCCACATCTTCATCAAGTTCGCACATAAGAACTTTGGGAACAAGATTTTCAAATAGAGCAGTTAAACTGATAATTCCTCCTCCGGCAAATGGTTCAATCAATAAATTAGGTTTTGTAGGAAGAGATTTTATCCATTGTCTAAATGTCGGAACAAACCATGTTTTACCACCTGGATATCTAAAAGGACTTCGTTGTGGTACAGAGGCAATATTAACACAAGTAGGTATTTCTGTAGTGAATCCAATATCAGAAAAAAGATGTTGTTGGAGAATAGATTTCCACATTAAAACAACCTTTCCAGAGTCTGATTCACTGGAGATGACTCAAGCTGTTCATCTAATTTTTCTTGCAAAATCTTAACAAAATCTTCTACTTTACCTGGATGTGGTGTTGTTATAGCAATTAAAGACTGCTGAAATTTTGTGAATACTTCGTCCACTTTCTTTAGTCTATATCTTTTAGATGTTTCATCCAGATACAGATCGTATATAAACCATGCAATATCAGCTTCAGATTTTGGGACTCGTTCCAAAACTGGAAATGTTTCAAAAAACTCTTTATTTAAAGCAACTGCAATTTTTTTATTCCAAGAATTTAGAATACCTCCTTTGAACAATAATTGTGGAGCAAGTCTTTTGCGAGAAGAAGATAAATAATCTGGCCTTGGATAATTCGGCTCTTGTGCCCAATCCATATATTGATTCTTTTCTGGATCAGCCATGTAATGGCTAAATGGCTCGCGAATATTCCCAGATATATAAACTCCTTGAATTTCAAGAACTCCAAAATCGTAAACTTTTTCATATTTATCGTATGCTACAAGAACCATATCAATATTTCCTGCGGATTTCCCATAAGAATCATTGATCCTAACTTCAAGCAAAGAACTCCAGCTAGTGCCTTCAGGAAAGAAAAAATCAGCGGCATCTTTAGTGATAACCCAATCTTCACGAAATCTTATAGGACATGTAATAATGGGTGAATTATGATGATATATACTACATACTCCAAGCGGATTTTTTGCTTTGTCTTTAGTACAATTTGGAACTTTATTATTAAACGGACATAATTTATCTTTACGATAACGAACTGCTTTTTCAGAAAAATCAGTTGTAAGATGGCCAAATACTTCGCTAAGTGGATGTTTGCCTGAACACATTTTCTCCCCGCATTTCTAAATGAATGGTCAAAAAACATTTAAATTAGATAATATTTCTCTACCATCTCTAAAAGTAATTGAAGCATAAAGGCTAGAAAATAGTTTCTTTATATAAAATTTTTTCTAGGAAAATATTTGTGTTACTTCACAAATATTTTCCTATTTTTCTAAGAGAATGTTTGCTAAAGTCGCTATTATGGAAGCAAAAGTTAGCGGGTTTCTTGATATTGGAAGATTGTACCGCTGCTGTTTCCTACAAAAATAGCTTTTTCGTCTGGGAATGTAGCTAAAACTTTTGGTTGGTTGGTTTGAGGAATGGTTGTTAATTTAGTGCCATTTAATGACCATAGTTCAATTTTTGATTCTGTAATAACAGCAATGGTTTGTTTGTCGCTTAAAAGCAAAATACTTTTGAGATTAGGAACATTGAACTCTTGAATTTTTGCACCGGTTTGGGTATTCCATAGAGTAATGTTTCCATCTTCACAGCAACTTAGCAAATTAGAATTTACGAACTGCACAGAAAAAACGGTAAGCATATAACCAGGTAAACTCATAGCTTTCTGGCCAGTCGAAATATTCCAAAGATCTACTTTACCACTCCAATAGCCTAATGCTATAAGATTTTCTGATTCAAGTAGAGCAGCGGAAGCAATGGTATCTTTTGTTTCTACGCTGAATAATAATTCGCCAGTACTACAGTTCCATTTAGCAATCATACCATCTAAAGAAGCTGAATATAAAGTTTGCCCATCATTGCCAAATTGTAGCCAACGTACACTATCACTATGTCCGGTTAATTCGTATAATAATTTTCCTGTAGAACGTTCATAAACCCATATCATATTATAGCCGGCAGAGGCAAAAAGAGTAGCATTAGGATTGATAGCAACTGCTGAAATTTCAAAATCTCTTGATATTTCAAGCCATTGTTTTCCTGTTGCAATTTCCCAAATACGAGTAGTTTTATCATCGCTGCCAGAAACTAAATATGCTTTATTTTGAGAAATTCCAAAACTTGATATGGAATTTGTATGGCCTAAAGCTGGTAATATTTCTTTTTCTGTAGTCAGATCCCAAAGTTTCATCAACTTATCTTGGCCACCTGTTAGACAAATCATCTTATTTTGGCATGAATCACACAAACAAGCTATTTTTTTATTAGCAAGAGAAGTATTTTTGCAATTTTTATTTTTTGCAAAAGCTATAGATAATGCAGGACCTTCATGGATTTGAAAGAAACTTAACAATTTGAGTTCTTTTAAATCCCATATTCCTAATTTTCCATCTTTTGCAATGGAAATCAATTTGCCTTGATGAAAAGCTAATCTTGTAATTTCTTGATCATGAGCTTGCAAAATCTGATACTCTCCAGTAGCTATATTATATTTATAAATCTTTCCAGATTCTGTTCCTGCCAATACTTCAGTATCACATTGAGCAAATGAGACAGATTTTGCATAACCTGAAGGCAATTGAAATTTTTTAATCTCTGCACCTGTTTCACAATCCCAGATACGAATAGATTGATCCCAGGCAACTGTAGCCAGTTTATTGCTAGAAGAAGCAAACGCTACAGCGGTTACATAATCTTCATGGCCCGAAAGTTCACGGGTAGTAAGATTGGCAATATCTACAACAGCTACTTTTAGCATCATTCCAGTAGCTAAATATTTTCCAGTATAAGATATATCCAACCCACTAAAAGTGTCTTTTACTAAAGTAAGCAAAACTTTTTCTGAGGTTACATCCAGCAACCTAATAAGGGTTTCCGTTCAACATCCATCCTCGATTGCTAATTTGGAACCATCTGGAGTATATTGTAAATCTATAATTCCATGTTCAACTTTACTAAAATTTTTAATCTTAGTACCTGTTTTTCGATCCCATAGCGTCATATATTTTTCATCTCCGGAAATCAGATACTTTCCATCAGGAGAAAACGCTACGCCTCTCACTGGCATATCATGTTTAAAATATTCCGTGCCAAACGATTGAACTTTTTGATATGTTTGTGCGAACAACACGCCAGCAAAAAGGAGGAAAAAAGCTAATAGCTTCATAAAATAAACCTCCTTATATTTTTTCATACAAAATAGCACATAATCTTTTATTATAGTACCAATTTAGTTTTTTGTCAAAAAAAAATAAAAAAAACGAGAAAGATAGGAGGTCAATTACCGCAAACAACATTAGTATTTGTAAAACCCTCCACGTTCCATAAATCTTTTCTCGCAGAACCCGACCTGCTGTAAAGCATCTGTTACGCCTATCTGCAAGATAGGCGAACTTTTGATGTACTTGTTATTGCTGTTTTGATAAAAACAGCCTTGTGGATCAATCATGATATATGACTCGGTCATAGCATCATTATCCTCGTCTACGATAACGATTCCTTTCTCTTTTAAACATTCATGTCTCTTCACAAACGACATAAATTGTTCAGAATTAATGGCTAACTCTGAATAACTTTCTTCATTTTCTCCTTGAATACGAAGAATTTGCAAGATTTTCCATCGTTCTACTTCACATTGAGAAATGAAACTGCTCATATCTTCTTGCCAATTGAGACTGGTAACAACTGAGTTCAATTTAGTACGGATACGATGACGATGGCCATTTACTTGATTAAAGTGATTTATGTATTGAAAAGCTTTTTGTGTAGTTGCGACATGTTGACCTGTCCCACGCCCCAACTGTTTTTGAATTTTTTCCTGGGCACTGTCACAACTAATCGTAATCCAATGAAGGTATCGTCCGTAAATATTTAACCATTGATTTTTGAGCAGAGTTCCATTGGTTACTATTGAGGTTTTTAGGCCGGCATTGTAAGCGTACTGAATCATCTCCCCCAGGTGTGAATACAAAAAAGGTTCTCCTCCTGCAAAATTTATTTTGATGCAATTAGCTTTTTTCAGTAAGTCGATAAGTCGATACGAATCGTTCAAAGATAGCCGATCATTATCTTTGATCTCTGCAAAGTTAGCATAACAAAATCGACATTTGAGGTTACATCTTGTTTCTATATGAAAATTAACTGTATAAATATTTGTCATAAAAACCTCCGTAAATTTGGATTGCCGCATGGGCAGCAATCCAGTAACTTATATCTATTTTTTCTTTTGGTTTGGATTCAATTGTTTACCCCTGTTACCCTGAGCTTTATCATACGTAATATTTGTGCCGTTGGTCCCTTTGTTGGCATTTTTGATATCTGCACCGTGGCTACTGTTTTTGTTTTTCGACATTTCTATATACTCCTAAAAAAAATTTAAAATTTAAAACAAATACCTCTATACTAATAAGTATAGCTATGATAAAATAAAAATCAACTTGCATTAAAAATAACTGCATATTGCATTAAATGTACTTATATTTTATCGCTAATATTTTATTTTGTATGTAGTTAAGGAAATTTTTTATGGATTATATTGATGTGGAACAACGACGAACTGAACTTAATTCCAAATCGAAAGATAAATATTACAGATCGCCAAATCAATTAGCGAGAAAAATGATCGAACTTGGTGACTTCCAAACAATCAGGGGAAAATTAAAATCAAAAAACTGGGAGAAAGGATATCGTGGACTTGGGAATAGAATTCGAAATTTGGAAAAGGGGGATTTCTCTTGGTGGGCAAAAAAAGAAAATAGGGAGGCTTTGGTACGACTTGCAGAAATGTTGAAGGTGAAAGTTGAGCAAATACCTCTAGAAAACGTTTATAGTAGAAAAAAGAGATTGTTTTATTGGGATATCTTGCCCGATGCTGCTGGTTATGATCCGGTTAGTGAAGGAATAGCCGATTTGGGTTTTGATCCAAACGTTACTTTGCAATTCAAAGAAAGATTATGTGTTGTTGTTATTCCTCATGGTTGGGGAAGAAAATTTTTCACTGAGTATTATGAAAAAAAGTTTTCTTTTCACAAAATCTATGTTGATAATATCGATCAGGTACGAGATCGCATCACAAACTTAGCCATGAAATATGATCGTATGGTTATTTGTGTAAACCAACCTTTTTCTTATGAGCCTGTAAACCAACCTTTTTCTTATGAGTCCGAAAATTTTCCTATTTGGCAATGTACAAATGTTACTGTTTTGACACCTTATCTTCCCAATATATCTGAGCAAGATTCTCCTCCTTTCTCACTGTATAGTGATTCTCAACCTAATAAGTGGAAAACAGTAATATTTCATCCAAAAATTGAATGGCGGAAGAATTTTATAGCATGGATTTGTAAGAGATTACCTAATTGTAATATAGATGCTGATATTATTAAGATATTGGACGAGTTCGATCCAGAAAAAAAACAATTCCCCTCTCCCAAATCTTTATTACCAATTATTTTCCTTTTTTATAAAAAAGGGATAGATGTTTGTAGAAATCTATTTAATGATGGTGACCTGTTTAGAGAAGTTCTGAGAACGATGACTGGTGATGAGAAGCTGGCCCTATCTGTACAGAAAGGAATCTCCAAATTTATAATGGCACCGCAATACAGTTTAGATGAAATTTTGGAAAGAAAAGTCTGGATAACATTTTTTGATTTCCAAATATTTGATAAAGTTATGAAAAAAGGGATTATAGAGGAAGAAAAAAACAAGAAATATAAATTATCAGCATGGTGTATTGATGGGCTTTGCAAAAAAGTTTTTAAAAGTATGCTCTTAGAGATCCGTGAAAACTTAGGAAATTGTTTTTGGGATAGAACAAAACAACCTTATCTTGATCAAATCATAGATGACTTAAATAATAAAGAGTGGCTTTTTTTATGTAAAAGTTTATTAAAACGTTTTGACAAAACGAATATTTTTAAGATTGCTGAACTGGAGGCAATTTTTTCCGCGGCTGCAAGAAAATTTGAAAAAGGTGAAAAAGTGTCCCCCACTGAATATCCTATGATGAAAACTATCTTTAAAACTCAGATGCAAATTTTGGTTCGTCGCTATCCAAATGGTTGGCTCGTTCCCCTTACCAGACTTTGGAAGCCATTCCATGATCCTGGTTGTCTTTGGATAGGTGATTGTTGGTTATGGGATTTAAGCGATTTTATTGAAGACGAAATGATACCGGAAGCCGCAAAAATATTGTTTCCTATTCATGGTAAACCGAATTTACACAACTGGATTCAATGCCTAAAACGAAGCACATCAATTGAGCAACCTACCTCCAGCGATCCAAGCAAAGATTACTTTCGTCTTATGCATATTGCAATGCCACTTCTAAAACAACTTTCTTTATCCGCAGAGATGGTAAAAGATATACCTTTGTTGTTCCCTGCCTGGTGTATTTGTAACGTTATTTCAAACGTCGAACCCGACATGCAACCTTTCCTGAAAGGATATTTACCTTTGGGTAGATATATTGCATATCGAGAATGGGATAAATGCTTGCTACAGCTGGCTGATAAGTACTGCATCGATAAAAAACAAACCCTGGCTACTCTATTATTACGAGATAGCTTGCTGGTCTATGCGCAAAATATAAAACATGGGAATACTCTTATTTCCATGATATCCGAAATAAAGGAGAGCTACCCTTTTCTTATGAAATTTATTGAAGATTTCGCAGATATCCAACCAAGTCAAGAAATATTGCAGGCTAATCTCCCTGAAGAATGCGAGTTAGATCGTATATATTCCCTATCTGATAAGTGGAAACAAATTCTGCTAGATTCTATTATCGCGACAGAAAAAGGAAAAGAATTGCTGGCGCATTATATGAGAAGCAAGCATGGAATGGTTTTTGAGATGGAAGAAAAATACTGGTTGGAGATAATCGATAAGATAGAACCTCAATGGATGGCGGCAAAAGTACTATGGCAAAATCTTCCCCAGGTAGCTTTCAAACAGGCCAAAAAAGCATTATCAAATAGGGATCACGATGCCATGCACTGGTTTGGTGAAGCTCCCGATAGCGAGCTAGAAAAATTGTGTGATGTGCTTTTAAAATCCAAAGACAGTTTTCTTCCTGATTGGTGCAAGGAATGGTTTGCACGAAGGATATATCATCCTTCTATGCGTCATTTTTTAATGGATCTATATAAACGAATAATCTATAGGTAAATGGCATTTCCTACTTCCATAAAAGGAACCTTGCGTTACTTTTTCCAGTCTGAGTAAGAAACTGTCGAGATTCTGATTTGTGATATTTTCTCAAAGCTACAACGTTAATGAGGATGTTTTGTAATCGATAGAAAAAAAATCGCTATTGCCGATAATCGGCAATAGCGATTTTTTCTGAGATATATGTCCGACTGGCACAACCCGTGATATTTTATTTAAAGTCTAGTTTAGGCAAAGAGTTTACAATGTCTATGGTTTGGATGCTTACGGTGATGATGCTGAGGAGTAAATCGAGAATATATCCTGGATTACCGGTTTCAATTGCCCAGTCATTGGGATCGTTGCGAATTCCGCTTTCTTTGTGGATGGTGATTTGGTAGCGTTCCATGATCCATTCAATCGCACTTTTGCCGTTGATGATATATTCGTAGGCTTTTGCAGGAATGTTGGTAAGGGTGATTTTACTGTTATAAAGAATCGTATCTTTTTGATCTTTGGTGGGAAAGCGCATTTTTTCTACTGTGTAAAAGCCGCTTTCTATTCCTGTAACTTGAACTTCTTGGCAGGCGGGAGCTGTTTCATAGTTGATGTGCAAATCAGCAAGTTTTCGTCCGGCTTTGCTGAATGCCCAAAAATCTGTTGTTGTATCTACTAAGGGTAAACGTGGGAGCATTTTTTTGAGATCGTTGGCAAATGTTTGTCGGTATTCAGGACTATGCAAAAAGCCATAGACATAGTAGAAAATATCTTCTTTGGTAACATTTTGTCCATATTGTTTTCGCGCCCGATCTAAAATGAAATCACTGATCGCATCTCTACGAATGTATTCGGAAGTTTCGTTGGTATCGCCAGCAAATAAATCATTGTATGTGTTTTGGCGTTCTTCGTAGTAGTAAAGAGGGAAACATTGCCCGTTAAATTGAAGTTGAATATCAGGGAGAATATTAGTTATTAAAACGCTAAAATCTTTCGTAACACCAATACCAGATGCACAAATCACTAAATTTTTTGTTTCGTAAGGTTGTGGAAATAATTTAGGAAGTTGATAAACACAATTGTTTAACTGTCTATTAAAATAAACCCATTGCCGATGATAGGGTCTATAGAAGCCTTGTATAATCGAAGAAATTTCAAAAATATATTGTCTTTCTTTTTCAATGTCTTTTTTTTGTTGTCGATCCCAACTAATTTTTGTTGAATCTAAATCTATGAATTCTTCCACTTTTAATGTAGGATGCTCTTGTTTTTTTATTGAATATTCCCTAGATTGTTGATTAAAAAAATCTAAAGATTTTCTAATGTTAATTTCGAGTGTCTTTTTAGAAAAATTATAACACCAAGCATCTCGATTAGTTTTAACACCATTCGAATAATAAGGAACAAAGAAAGTTTCTTTATTTTCCTTGTTATCTTTATCTCCAAGTGGAATAAACGTTTCAAATATATCATTCCTCTGGCTAATCCAATCGCCATGTTCGTTAGGAGTCAGAATATTCCAAAGCATTGTAGGATTGCTGACAGAAGCAATTTTTCTTATTATTTCTAATTTTTCTTCCCGACTGAGATAATCGCCAATATCATGGTAATAGATTGTTGCTTTTTCTTTTTCTATGGCAGGATTTTTTACCAGTAGCGTAATGGCAATGGGGGTACGTGAGCCAGAACCAAAAATGTTGCCACATTCTTTTCTTCTTAGTTCGCCTTGTGTTCGAGCATTTCCTCTTAAATTGAAGACATAGATCGAAGAAAATTCTTTTTCCAAGCATTTGCGAAAGCCAGAAGTAGCGTTGCCATCCAGCCAAGCTCCATTGGAAACAAAGCAGATAATTCCGCCATGCTCGGCTTCAAGTCTATCTGTACTCCAACGAAAGGCTTTGATATACGAATCGTATAAGGAATTTTTATTCGTTGCATCTGCCATTGCTACATAAGTATCAGCAATTCTTTTATCTAATTTAGGGTACTTCTGATTTTGGGCGTTATCATTGGCAGATTTCTGTCCTACAGAATACGGAGGATTTCCAATAATTATTCGCAAAGGAGCTTTTTTCTGACTTCGCACTCTTGCCGAATTTTGCGGAAACATATCAGAAAAAAGTTTTTCGCCTTCATCCGTTTCGCCCAATTGAAATGTATCCGTCAAGCAAATTCCTTCAAATGCCTGATATTCATTTGTTCCCATTGCATCATGGAAAGCATTTTCAATATTGACGGCTGCAATGTAATAGGCCAGTAAAACAATTTCATTGGCATGGATTTCTCGTTGGTATTTGCGAGCTAATTTTTTCTTGTCAACCAATAATGTTGTGCTAGAATCTTTTGATGATTTTTTTTCTATGAGTCCGCTTTGTAACAAACGAGTGATAAATGTTCCTGTTCCTGTAAAGGGATCAAGAATATGAATGTTTTCATCGGAAAGATTGCGTTCGAATTCTTTCTGTAACACATCGCTAACCGAATGAATAATAAAATCCACGATTTCAACAGGTGTATAAACAATTCCTAATTTTTCTACCATTTTAGGAAAAGCTGTTTTAAAGAATTTCTCGTACAATTCAATAATAACACGCTGCTTTCCTTCGGCATTGTCAATTCCAGAAGCCCGTACTTTTACGGATTCATAAAACTTTTGCAAAGTAGCAGTGTCTTTTTCAATGGCTTGTTCTTCCAATAAATTCAACATGCCTTGCATGGAAATAGAAATTGGATTGCTTTGGACAAACGAATAATTTTCAAATAAAGCTTCAAAAATAGGTTTGGTGATAATGTGCTGCGAAAGCATTTCTACTGCTTCCTGCTGACTGATACTAGGATTGATGTTATTTTGCAAACTTTGTAAAAATGTACGGAATGTTTCCTGGTGTTTACCTGAGTCCTGGATCAAACGATGAATTCTTTCTATTTGTCGTTCTGCAATTTCAGCAACTGATTTTGCCCATTGCTCCCAATATGTACGACTGCCAACTTTTTCTACCATACGGGCAAACAGTGTATTTTTCAACTGCTCAAATTCCAAAGTAAGTTGTTGGCTTATATTTTGCGATATTTCATAACTGGCTTTATCATCTGCAATATAGCAATTTCCAATCTTATCAAACGAATAGCCTGCTTTGGCGACTAATATTTGGCAAGGACGATTGCGATTGAGTTCAATTTTGTTGATCGTAGCATTAAATCTATCATCATGGGCACGCAAAGCATTGAGAACCGTCCAGACTACTTTATAACGCTCATTATTATCGAGAGCTTGCGCAGGTTCTACATTCGCAGGAACAACAATGGGAATAATAATATAGCCATATTTTTTATTTGGGGCTTTTCGCATTACACGCCCGACAGATTGAACTACATCTATCTGTGAATTGCGAGCAGAAAGAAACATCACGGCATCCAATGCCGGAACATCAATGCCCTCACTCAAACAACGAACATTCGTTAAAATGCGGCATTCATTGCCTTTGCCTGTTGATTTTAACCAGCTCAATAATTCATCCCGTTTAGGAGCAGACATTGTCCCATCAAGATGCTTTGAGCTAATTGTAACCATTTCTTCCAGTTTTTCCTTTGGCAAACTGTCAAGATATGAAGTCGTTATGTCGTTGAAATTTTTGGTAATTTTTTGAGAAATGGCAATTGTCTGGCAAAAGGCAACTGCTTTTCGCATAGGCTCAGGATCGCTTTCTTTCAGCACGCCAGCGTCCCCTAATATTTTTTTCGATAAAGCATTGATGCAACCAATAAGTTTTGAAGCATCGTCAGTATTGATTTCATTTTCTTGATTTACAATCATATTTTGTATTGCCAACGGAACTTCTGTATCACTGATGGTTAAAATCAATACTTTATAATCTGTAAGCAAATCTTTTTGGACAGCTTCACCAAAGCCAATGCGATAAATTTCTTGCCCATAGATTTTTTCGTCATCCATCGAACACAAAATCGCTTCCATCTGTGCAGCCTTGCTTTTCACATCATCGCTATATAAGCGAGGTGTTGCTGTCATGTACAAGCGTTTTTTCGTCCGAAGAAACGCGTCATTATGTACTTTCGTAAATACGGAGGCATCTTCTCCAGCTAAGGAAACGCCTGTTGTACGATGGGCTTCATCGCATATCGTTAAATCAAATTCGCTGAAATCAGGCATTTCTTTTGCGAGTTCTTTTTGAGCTTCAGCAATGACATCAATAGACTGATAAGTGGAAAAAACAACAATCATTCCTAAATTTAAATTTGCATCCACTGAATTACTTATATTGGTAGAATTTGCAAGAGTCGTTTTTTTGCTGAGATTTTTTTGCCTAAGCGCGATTTGCTGAAACTGACGGACAATGTCCTTAACATTTGTAGAAGCTGGCAAAGCTAAATCTACTATGCTAGTGCTGTTGCTATCATCTCCATTTTTAATTTTTTTGCGAGATACTTCTGGATCTGAGCAAATACAGATTGCATAAATAGGCTTTTGTGCAAAAGCAGTCCATTCTCGCAAGGCTTGCCCTAATAAGGCAATGCTTGGCACAAGAAATAAAACCAAGCCTTTCCCATCGGTTTGTTTTTCCGCAATCCGAAGGGAATTAAATGTCTTTCCTGTTCCACAAGCCATAATTAACTTGCCACGACTATGGGTGTTAAAATATTCGTAAGTTTTTTCCAAGGCTTCTTTTTGATGCGGTTTTAAATCCCTGTCGCAAACTTGGGCCAGTTTGCCAACGATTCCACTATTGAGTTTTTCCCAATCAACAGGAGCTTCTATTAAATCACGCAAGTTGATTCGAGTAACAGGCGGGTTCTGATTTTGTATTGCTTCAGTTGCATTATTTCCCCATTGATTCGTTGTAGAAATCCAAAGCCGCTGCGAAAAGCCAACAGTTTTTCCGGAATCATCTTTAAATTGCCTACTTGACGTTGCAAGAAAACTATCCACAGCAGGCTTATCAATTACAGAATTTTCCTGATAAAATTTACATTGAATTGCCCAATAGTCTCCTTCATTCGTTAAGGCAACTAAGTCAATTCCTGTATCACTTCCGCCTAAATCTTCTTTTCCCGGAAATTCTTTCCAAAGCCAAACCATTTTTAAACGGATTGCATACTTAGGATCAGTTCGCAAATAAGCCTGCATAAGCCTTTCAAACCTATCCCCTTTATCATGCTCCGAGAAAGAAATCTGGCGATATTGTTCCAATATACTATGAAATGACAGCATATATTTTCCTACTTTTATAATTAATTCCTCTTTGATCATAAAAAAAGAAATGAAAGTTTATGCAAAAAAAACTTTCATTTCTTTCCACGACTTCATCAACTCATAAGATGAAATTTTTTCTTACATTTTTCTAATATATCGCGGTTTAGAAGCATAACGAGATTCGGAATTGCGTTTGCTAAAGGTCATAATTAAATCTGCTACAGTTAACGCAGCAACGTTTTCTGTTGTTGGAGTAGTGAGGACAAATTGGGCTTTGGTAGATCGCAAAAATTTGCCGACTTCCATAATGCGAAGCATATCCAAATGCGCATTATGTTCATCCATGATAAAAAAGCCGCTGCCACGTTCTTGTTCAATTCTGGATAAAGCAATTAAAAGAATTAAACTTGCAATGACATCCTGACCGCCTGATAAGGATTTATCATGTATATCAACTTCATATTTTTGATCAAAGGAAATTTTAACATAAAGTTTTGCGTCGTCTATTAAAGATTCTCCATTGCCCCATTCTAAGAAAACACGCATTTTGCAACCTGCTAATACCGCAAGATCTTTTACTGCTTCGTTATAGAACTTAACAGTTTCCTCAATCATATCTTTATAATCTTTACGGCAAAGATCAAGTTCCTGGGTTCGTTGTTGCTGATCCTTTTCCTGGCGTTCCAATTGTAATTGTTTCATTTCTAATTCTTTGCGTTCATGTTCGTATAAGGGGATGAGCGCAATATCTTTACATCCTATAAAACGTTCTACAGATTGAGTAAGTTCTTGTAATTTTTTTTCCAGCCAATCTATAGACTCGAGTTTATCAGGGGTATAAGAATCTCTTCCTGCAATAGGAATCTGCCGTTCCAATTCTTCTTTCTGCCAACGCAATTGATGCAAAATTTGCTGTTTATCCGAAATATTGTCATCTATCTGAGAACGGTCTCGTTCTAAACGTTCTTTTTCACGTTGAAGTTCTTTTTGCTCTGCTGTAATATTGCTACGCTCTTCAGAAAGAGAATCGTATTCAACAGATGTTTTCCGTCGTTGGGACTCCAATTGACGAGAAGAAGTTAAGAGCTGTTCTCCTTGTTTTTTAAGCGTTTCAAAACGTTCTTTTGCAACAAGCCATTCTCCACGTCGCTTTAAAAGCGATATATGAAGTTCAGCTTCTTTTATTTCATTTTCGTAAACTCGAAGCTGATCTTGCAATTCCTGAATTTCTTTTTCATGCTCAGAAATTTCTTCTTCCAATTCGTTAATTTGTCGCTCAATAGCTAAACCACCGCAATAAAATTTAACATCTCTAGCAATAAAAATACCACCCCGTCGATCTTGGCGATAACCTTTAACTGTAATAGTAACATCTTTAGAATTGCTATGGCCTTCTTCAATGCTATCGACTAAAATGATTTCGTTTAAACCTAATAAACGCCCTGTAATACGTGGATCTACAGCTCGAATATTGGCTAAAATAGAATTCGGTTTAGTATGAGCGGGAAGAGATGTTGCATCAAACGGGCTAATATAGAAACTATAGCGATATTTTTCACCAAGTCGTTTGGCTGCTAAAAAATCTTTTGAATCGACTAAAATAGAAAATCTTTCACGTCCTAAAAACGCCTCAATTGCCAATTGCCATTTAGGATTAGTAATTTCCAATCCTTCTGCAAAAAGAATATGTTCAATTTTATTTTCCTGCAAAATTTTGCGAAATTCTTCAACTTCACGTGGAAAACTAGGCAATTTTTTACTGCCTACTCTATCTTTTTCCTGGCGCAAATTTTCCAGTAATTCTTGTGCTTGCGTGCATTTATTTTTATTTTTATAATAGCCTTCTTTTGCCTTTTCTAATTGCTTTTGTACGGAAACAGGCTCTAAATCATCAGGGATATTTTCACATTCCTGTCTTAAAGCGTCAAGCCTTTGCCATTCCGATTGGCATTGTCCAATTTGTTGATGAAGTTTGTTTAATTCTTGTTCTTGTTGTGTTTGCTGAGTCCGAATATTTTGTTGCTCTTGCTCAATATTAGCAAGTTTTCCCTGAAAAATCTGTTGTTGTTGTAAAGTTGCTTGAATTCGTTTTTCTAATTCTATTTTTTTCTGCTGAATATCCAAAAAACTTTTTTCATTTCCAGCAATTTGATTAAGAACAAAATACCAACGAGCTAATGGCAATTTTTCTTGTTCAATAACTTGTTTTTCTGTTGTCAATTCTTTGAAGGTCTGGGCTTCTTTTGCCTGTTGCTGCAACTGTTGGGTTTGTTGGCAAATCTTATTATATTCCGAACGTAGTTCAATCAATTGTTGGGACGATCGGCGATAATTGCTTCTCGCGTCTTCATAGCGTTTGATAATATCACGGTTGCCAGTAATATCCATCACTAATTGCAATAAATCTCCAGGAGACAACTGGCCAATTTTATCCGTTTGTCCTTGTTCCAATGCAATAAGTTTCAATGTTGAACGGGAAACTCCAGCATCTTCTAAATATTTAGAATATTGCAAAGGGCGTAGTCCTGTTTTTAATCCTTTGATTTGATCAACAGGAACATCGCCTTTTAAAATAAAATATTCTTTTTCGATTCTATCCGCGCCATGATTACGAATGACACAAATTAAAGATACATCTCCATCACCGTAAATTCCCATATTCGCAAAGGGCCTGCGAGTTCCAACAATATCGTTTGTAACCACACCTTTGATCATCGCTACTTCAACATCTTTTTGGATATAATGATGTAACGTACGACCTTTACTTAGTCGCTGTCCATTCATCAAAACCCTAAGAGCATCCAAAAATGTGGTTTTTCCACTGCCATTTGGTCCGACTAATAAAATAATATCTCCATCCAATGGAACTCGATAGTATGGATAGCAATCCCAATTCATTAACTCAAGCGATTTAAAACGAAACATAGTGAAAAGTCTTTCTAAGATTATTCAATTTTTTTTGGATTTTCTGCATCGTTAATAACGTCTTCCAAAGAATCTTCTTCTTCTAATTCATCTGTTGATTCACTTGATTCGTCTTGTAATCCTGCCAATTTATGGGCCAATGCAGAACGTTTTACTTCATTTGCCATCTGATGACTGTCAATGAGTAAATCTAATAAAATTCCTTCACTGATGATTTCATCTCGAATTCGAATAAATTGCAGGTTATTTAAACGTGTAAGAGTTGCTTTAAAAATAGTCTTATTGCCAAAATTTTCGCCAAACTCTGCCCAAAGTTCGTTCATTTTTATATAATATTTCGTTGTTTCTGCAGCTTCTTCTTTCGTGTTTCCCTGTGTTGTTGGTGTACTTGGCATTGCATTTGGTGTTCCTGTTGCAACTGGTGCAGTTGGAGCTACATTAGGTATTCCTGTTGCAATTGATTCAGTATTAGGAAGTTCTGGCACCACTGTTGTAGAATTTGTTCCTGATGCAGTTTCTTTTAATGTTTCTGCAGATCCATTTTTTTCTGGGTTTGATGGATTTGAAGAATTCACAGGATTGGCTGTTATATTTGTAATAGAAGAATCAGTAGAATTTGTTGCAGCATTTTCTGTTTGAATATTTGTAAGTTTATTTTTATTTTCTATTTCTGTCGTTAATTTCGTTTGGGCTTCCAAAGATAATCGTTTAGGCAAAATAAGTTTGCACCATAAAATTACTAGCATAGCTACTTCGTTTACTTTTAATCCAAGGCTATTAGATTCATCTAAATTTTCTTGGATTTCAGGAAGCAATCTCACAGCATAATAAGGAGAATATGTATTCAAAACTAATTTTGCCCCGACTTGTGCAAGACGATACTGAACTTGTTGCAAAAGACGTTCATTTAATTCTAAATTGCGAAACTCATCTTTTTTGACATACCCTTGCCTCATTAAACGGGCGCAAATTAGAATCGCTTCATTTTCAATAGCATCCATTATTTTTTTCTCTCTTTAGCCTGAGTTACAATCCCTCTTGTTAGCTCTTTGACTTCATTTTTCTCATCATTGATAACAGCTACTTCCGGGGGATTTGATGGCGGAATAATTTTTAACCTGGGACAGGAAACTTGAACGTCATTGACTAAATCTGCAGGAACCTGGCCACTTTCTAAAACTGAAAGCATACAAAACCTAAAACTTGATGTTGTCCAATTATCTTTAGGAATTGTTTCCTCAATTTTAAAACTCTCTTGCCGTGATAATCGTTGGTTAATTTCGCCAGAAAATTGTAGAAATCGGCTATAATTTGCCATACTTTCCTGACTTTCGTTAGCTAATTCCATATCTCCCCAACTACGGCGTTCCTCTTTTGTCCGGTCTTTTTCCAAATGCCATTCAGCTTCATGCAGCATCATTTGCGGCACTAAATCTGGTATATTGATAGGAACTCCAACTGCCTGTTTCCCCAGCTTGGCCAATTGCTCTACAGAGGAACCAATCAAAAATTCGTTAATATCATGCTGTGTTAAAGATTTATCAGCAAGAATAATTTTTCTTGCTACAAGATCATTTTGCGCACGTTGTACCTGAGAAAGCCGTGAATGAAAACTAGATAAGCGGTCGTGAACTTCTTGTTTGAGACGATATGCAGTGTAATCATTACTTGCCAATTTTTTTAAATGTTCTCGAGAACGAATTGCAATATTAAACTGCGAACGCACACGGCGACTTAGTTTGCGAACATGATGTTCTGATTTGCTTTCTAATGTTGTTTGAATATCCTGATCAATACGCATTAGTTCATTTAAAAACATACGCAAAGTATTTGTTGGATCTGTCTGCGTCATTTCTACCAAAGCTAAAGAGGAAACACTTGCACCTAGAGCATCTTGAGTATTTTCTTGCGAAGTTTCCTGCTCCATCAAGGCAGTCAGCATACTAAGCAAACTTCGTCCAAATGTGGAAAGCTGATATACTCCATTGTTGTATGTTATCCAGTTACTACGATACAATTGAGACATAATTTTTTTCCGCGTATTTTCCTGAATCCAAAATAGATCCTGATTCAATTCCTGCGGTGTCCAACTTGTCCTTTTTGTATCTTGAGAAAAAAACAACAAAATTCCCATTTTGACAAAAAAATCACTTAGGTTATTTCTCACTAATTCTTTAAATAAAGTAAAAATACCTTGAAATTTTTGGGCAGTTTTTAAATGAGGAATTTCTTCCGGAATAATATCAGGTTGGAGTAAACTCTTTAAGATGGCTAGGTCAACACCTTCTTGTGGCTCTTCATTATTTTTATTGCCATTCGAAATATTAGCTCCATTTGAAGAACCATTATTTGAACTATTGGCCTGAGAATAATTGGTTAAAATATTTACTTCTTGATTAGCCATTTTTTTATAAAAAAATATTTTTTTTTACAAAAAATATTTTTCCCTTTTTATATTTTTTCAATTTAGCAAAATACGTGCTTAACTTGTTTTTTTACAACAAGATCGCACGTATTCTTATTGTTGTTTCCTTAGAGAAGTCGTGGAATCAAATTTTAAACTATTTATGGAAAAATTACAAGAAAATTTTGTTTGAAAATTTTTTTTAAACAAAAAGAATTACTTTATTGCTTGGGTATCAAAACGCAACGCAATTCCACTAAAATTTTGATTATTATGATAAGGTGCGAAATAAAGATACCTGCCATCATAAGCTCCAAACTTATAGCCCTTTGTATTTAGACCATTTATAGAGCCAGCATCAAAAGCTGACCAGGATTCACTATTTTTAAAATTTTGTTTTGTATTAAAACGTAAAAATCGAGCATGAAAAATATTATTTTCTCCACTATATGGAATAAAATAAATATACTGATTATCTGAAATTGCGCCTACATATCCACGAGTATCTAAATTATCTATAGAACTTGCATCAAAAGTTGACCAACTTGAAGATTGTTTAAAATTTTGGGTTGTATCATAGCGTAATACTCTGGTATGATGATTTTCATTATCTCGAAAAGGAACAAAATAGATATATTTTCCATCAAAAATTGCACCCTTATAACCAATGGTGGTAAAGCCTTCTGTTTTACCTGCATCGTGAGCAGTCCAGCTGAAAGATGATTTAAAATCTTGCTTTGTGTCATATCTTAATACTCTGCCATGAAATTGTTTTCCATCATTAAACGGCACAAAATAAATATATCTCCCATCAGATATTCCACCATAAAAGCCTTTTGTATCCAAGCCATCTGTGGTATGCGCATTATAAAAACTCCATGAGTTTTCGTTTTTAAAATCGCCTTGCATATCATATCGAATGATGTAACTATGAGCGTATGGAGTATAGCCAAATGGCACGAAATAAATATATCGTTCGTGAAATACTGCTCCGGTAAAACCCATTGCTTGGTCTCCTGCAACTTTTTTTGCATCATAACTATTCCAACTTGCTGGAGAAGTAAAATCGCTTTGGGTGTCATATCTTAGTACAACAGCATGTCTTGTATTTTGAATTGCCATCGGAACAAAATATACATATCGACCATCAAAAACTCCGCCTGCATAACCTTTGCTTTCCAATCCATCTGTTACCCCGGCATCATAACTTTTCCAACTTGACTTTTCCTGAAAATTTCCTTTTGTATCATAGCGTAAAACAATACCATGAAAATCCCGCATACGACAGGGAACATAATAAATATAACGCCCATCATAGACAACACCAAAATAACCTTTTGTATCCAAACCATTTATTTTACCAGCATCAAAAGATTCCCAATTTTGGGAATTATTAAAAGCATTTGTAATTTCTTGGGAAGAAGTTGTTTCTTTTGTTTGGTACTGGAGTTGTCCTTTTCTTTCTGCCATTTTCTGCAACCTGTTTTTCATAAGTTGCAATTCTGATCGAGTAATAATCCCATCTTTATTAAAATCTGCATTTGATAGTCTTTGCCAAACCATAGGAAAAACTTCATTTTGTGTCAGTTTATCATCATGGTTCCGATCAAACCTTTTAAGCACTTGATCAACATCAAATTGTGGAATTTCTTGGCAATTAGAGAGATGCAACAAACATCCCATCAAAAAAATGATGAAAAACAATTTCATATTTTTTTCTCCTTCTAAAAATTATACTTTTAATTTTTTTTGATTGTCTATTAGATTTTTTTTAGATAAAATAAGAAAACATTATTATAATAAAAACCTCAGATACTTATTTTGCCTAAATTTCTTAGCAAAGAAAGTATTTTTATGAAAATGCAGATTGTTTATATTTGGCCGTTTGTATTTCTAATTCTAATTCCTTGGATTGTCATTGTTTGGCGTAATAGCTTGGTTGGATTGAGTCGTTGGAGAAATTGGATTACTTTATTTTTACGTATAGCGTTGCTTATTGTGTTAATTTTAACACTAGCCAATCTTCAGCTTGTTTATAAAAGTAAAAAATTAACCGTTTCTTTTGTTTTAGACGGTTCTGCAAGTATTCCAGTTTCTATGCAAGATCAAGCAAAAGATTTTATTACGAAAAATATGGCGTTGATGAATTCCGAACATGATCAAGCAGATTTATGGATATTTGGACAAGATATTAAAGCTGAATTTCGTAATCAATCTGATCTTAGCTCATTCCACAAAATTGAGACTGTGTTAGATAATAAAAATCAAACTCATATCAGCCAAGCATTAAAAATAGCGTTAGCAACCTTACCACAAGAAGGCGAACGTCGTATTGTACTTCTAAGCGATGGCAACGAAACAATGGGAAACTGTCGCACTGAAATTGTTCGTGCAAAAGAGCAAGATGTTCCCATAGATGTTTTTCCTTTAGCTGTTTTTAAAGAGCAAGATGTCATTGTTGAAAAATTAACTGCACCTGATGAAGTTAATGAAGGGCAATCTTACGATGTGAATTGTTTACTTGTTACAAACGAGCCAACAACAACTTTAATTTCTTATACAGTAAACGGAATCTTAGTACAAGAAGGACAAGTACAACTTAAAGCAGGGAAAAATAACATCACTTTAACAGTCCCATCTAATTTAGTTAAAAAAGGATATCAAAGAATTATTGTATCAACAAATACACCCAACGATTTAGTCAGTCATAATAATTCTGCTCAAATTTATTCTTATGCTTATGGAAAACCTAATATTTTATTTGTAGAAGGAATATCCGGCGATCATAAAATATTATGCCAAGCATTATCTGAAGATGAAAATTCTCTATTTAGAATAAAAATCATTTCTCCAGAAGAATTTCCATGTGATCCTGTCGATTTAAACGAATTTGATGCAATCATATTATCCAATGTTCCTGCAAACGAACTTCCTAAAAAAGGAAATGAACCAATTGCAATGAATTTAATTGAAAATGTAGTTAAACATGATGGCATTGGTTTAATTATGATTGGCGGAGAAAATAGTTTCGGAGCAGGTGGATATCGTGGAACTATGATAGAACGAGCTTTACCTGTTGATATGGAAATTAAAAACAAAAAAAGTATTCCTAACGGAGCATTGGCCGTAATTCTACATACTTGCGAATTTCCAGATGGAAACAATTGGGCAAAAAAAATTACAAAAACAGCTATTACTGAACTATTCGACGATGATTTAGCAGGTGTTCTTTTATTCGATGGTGGAAGGGATAGATGGCTTTTTTCTTTGCGTCCCATAAAAAATAATCGTAGTAGTATGTTCTCTCTTATCGATCAGGCAGAACCATCAGATATGCCAAATTTTTCTCCGACATTAGAAGCCTCGCATCAAGCATTAAAAATAGCAAACGCAGGAAAAAAACATATTGTTGTTATTAGCGATGGAGATCCTACGCCACCTAGTAGCGGTTTACTTAGCAAAATTATTACATCTCAAATTAGCATTTCTACAATTTTAATTTATCCTCATAGCGATCAAGATGATGACCGAATGAAATATATGGCAAATCGTACGGGAGGCAGATTTTATCATGTTAAAAACCCAGAAGAATTGCCAGCTATTTTTGCAAAAGAAGCACTTACCATAAAAAGAAATCTTATTGTAGAATCCCCTGAAGGATTTCCACCTGTGCTAAATTATCATACAGAGTTAATTAAAGGGATATCTATATTTCCTGCTATACATGGATATATTGCAACCACTCCTAAACCATTAGCGAAAATGCCACTTTATATTCAACATGAAGAAGACACTGATCCACTTTTGGCGCATATTCAATATGGATTGGGCCGAACAGTTGCTTTCACTTCTGATGCAAAAAATCGCTGGGGACATCAATGGGCATCTTGGAAAGACTTTGCCAAATTTTGGAAGCAAACTCTTCTTTGGACCATACGAAAATCACAACCAAATGAATTTCAAATTCAAACGACATTCAAAGAAGATCAAGGGAAAGTTATTATAACAGCAGTAGATCAACAGGGAGAGTTTGTCAATTTTCTCCAAATGCAAGGTGTAGTTCGTGTATTTGATCAAGATTCCCAGCAAACAACATATACAATTCCTATTACCCAAACCGGACCAGGACACTATGAGGGAACATTTCCCACTCATAAACGCGGCATTTATCTCATCAACGCTAATTATCAAATAGGTCCGGATGTTAAACAACTCAGACATGGATTTTATTTATCACATTCTGCTGAGTATATCCATACAAAAGCAAATGTTGCTTTGTTAGAGGATATTGCCAAACAGAGCGGAGGAAGATATTTAAAATATAACAGTTTAGACAAGAATTTAAATGATAAAATCGAAAAACAAGAATGGTTAGATTCTCCTACAGAATTTTCAAAATATGATTTAAATTCTAATGGAATTATAGAAAAAAAAGAATATCCTCAAGACGAAAGTATTTTTATCCACACACAATCAAAATATGGAAGCCCTATTCCACTTTGGCCAATGTTATTAAAAATATTTTTGCTCGTTTTTCTTTTTGATATTTTTTTACGCCGAGTAATTTTTGATTCCCGCGAGATACTACAAAAAATTATAAAATTATATACACCAGATAAAAACAAAAAATCAGAAGAAGTTAGCACCACTATAAATAGATTAGAACAGAAAAAACAAAACCTACAAAAGAAATGGCAAGAAAATTCCCAAAAATTACAAGCTTTAGAAAAAATTGGAGAAACTCAGGAAAAATTGCAAAAGAAAGCCATCGAAGAAAAAGCTAAAGGACAAGAAGTACAAAAAGAAAAAGAATCTCTACAAGCAACAGCCACTTTTCAAAAAATGAAACCTATTTCACAATCCGTGCCTAAACAATCCCAAGAATCAGATTCTAGCAATGATTATATCGGAAGATTATTAAAAGCAAAACAAAAAACTTGGGAAAGTAAAAAGAAAGAAGAAAAATAACATGCACGAACCCCCAAGTTATGAATTAAATAAAAGAAATGTCTTTATAAAAGAAGAAAATTTTATCCCATCTTCTACAAAACCAATGCGTATAGAAGATAGACTTATTTCCGTAATTATGAAATATCGTAACGATGAAAATCAATTTTTTGAAATAAAAGAAAGAGAAGAAGACCGTGCAAACGTAAACTCAATGTATAGTCAGTTATATACATTACCACAAAAAATATTAGATTCGCGGTGCTATTTAGAATTCGGTAAAACACAACAAAAGCAAACCATAGAATTTTTAGCTGACGATACAACACCTGAACAACGCTTGAAAATGTTAGCATACATTGTTAGAACTGTAAGAAAACCAATTATATTTTTATCTGGGAAATCTACGCTTCTAGGAAAATTCCAAGAAAAACATATCCCTTTAATACAAATCAAAGAACAGCCAAAAAAGAAGCCCAAAATTATCGATAGAGAATGCATAACAAAAGAAATTTCGATTGAAGAAATTACCCGCGTAAAAAAACAACTCCAAACCTGGATGGTAAATTGGCCTAGAAATTCTAAAAAATTACAAATCAATCATGCAGAAATTTTATCCCAAATGGCTGCAAATCATGAAATCATCATCCCCAGTCCAACAAACAATACAAACTGGGTAGGAACTGTGCGCAGCATTGTTATTCAGCAAAGTTAAAGTTTAAAGAAAACAGTTAAAAAATCCCTCCTGTTTTCCATAGGAAAATATTTGTTGCAATCTTTGAGTGTACTCAATCAAAGATTCCGCAACAAAGTATTTTCCGTTTAAATATCTGAAAGGTTATATGTGAGCAATCTTATTGAAGAGTCGTTACCAGAATTAGTCATTGCATTAACCAGCCGTTGGCATACACCTGATGGAAATTTAGCAATCGGAATTCCTCGAAAAAAATTATTACAAGTTGGTGGAATCAATGAAGAAGAATTAGAAAATATTTTAACTAACCTTCGACAAAAAATTGCAGACTTAGGATTAGAATTAGTAGAATACAATTCCAACTCAGAAAATTGGTATGCTATTCGTTCCAAATATGTTGCACCTTCTGAATTAGAAGAGGATGAAGAATCTGTTTTAGCTTATATTATAAGTCACATAGAAAATGACAAAAATCAAAAAGTAGCAATAGAAACTGTATATAAAAAACTGATTGCTGGAAAATATTTTAGTCAATATCAATTGGATAGAATTTTAAAGAACTTAGAAATACTAGGTTATATAACAAAGAAAAATAGACATTTCCAATATAGTTGTCGCACTCTATTAGAATTTAATAAAGAATCCCGCCAGCATATTGCTGAAGAAGCTAGAAAACAAATTGTATAAAAAAAAGCGACAGAAAATTTCTGTCGCTTTTATGTTTACTTAATTTCAGATAAATATTTTTCTAACATAGCAAGTTTTTGTTCTGCCAAATGTTTGAGTCTAAGACCGTCTGGTTCATTTGGACTGATAATTAAAATGCGTGTAGCAGCTTGGTAAACCTCTCCATAATTTGCATGGGCTAGTGATTTCAGTGCATAGTTTTTATGGTATTCAATAGCTTTTTGATTTTCATGGAGGGTTTCACATAATAAACCAACTTCTTGAAAACACCAAATTTCTTTATCTCCAGAAAGCATTGCAATTTGAGAAAATGCTTGGATAGCTTCTGGAATCAAGCCAATTGCTTTAGCTAGATACCCAACTAATTTATATTCATCCACTGCTTTAGCATGTAAATTGCGCGCAAATAAAATCTCTGATCGCTTTTGCCGAGCAGTAAGATTAAAAGGATCAATTCCAATAATCGCATCAAAAGCTTCTCCTGCCCGACGCAAATCTGTTTTTTCGCAACGAACACCTAATTCCATATACTCATTAATTGCAGCTTTTAATTTTTTTTGCCGCAATAAAGTATCTGCTAGAAGTTTTCTGCTACGAAAATCATCCACATCTAAACGAATTACTTTACGGAGAGCAACAACAAGCTGTTCTGAAAGTTCATCTTTTTGTAAAAAACCAAGCAACTCCCGTAATATATTCAACGCATTTTTTTCATTATTAGTTGCAATATAGGTATCTGCTAGCCACTCTCTTGCTGTAATATCGTTGGGATCATAAGTCAAAATGGCTTCGCAAACATCTATCAAAATTTCTGGAATTGTACCAATATTATACATTTGATTATTTTTAAAAGCAGTCTGAATCGTATTATTAAGAATATTTCCAAGTTCTTTATACTGTTTTACACCTTCTTGAATTTTTCCAAATTCCATGTATCCATGCGCTAATTCCAAGTGAGCTTTAACATTAGAAGGATCAATGGCTAATATTCTTGCGTACGATTCTAAGGATTTATCAGCATCTTCTTGCTTTTTAAACAAGTTAGCTAAAATACTATATGTTTGGATTGCATTTTCCTTGTCGCCCAATTCTAAATAAAGTGTTGCCATAAGTTCCAAATTACTTGGGCTAGATGGATAATTACGGTTTGCAGTATCCAAAACTATAATAGCTTTACGTTTATCAAAAACAGAGACTTTACGAGCATATTTGGCAGAAATTTCAGCAGCTTCCTCTTTTTTACCCCATTTATTATAAGCTGTAATTAGTTTTTCATACGTTTCTAGTTGAATGTTATCTTCAGAAGTAAACTCAACTACTTTACGATAGGCACGGACAGCTTCAGCATAAATATTTCCATCCATTGCCCAATTACCTAATTCACGATATTTTTCTACAGCTTTTCCAGTTAAACCAATACTTTCATAAGCAGAAGCAAGCCATTTTACTGTATTAAAAGTTTTACGCCCTAACTCTTCTACGCGTTCATAAATTCGAATACATTTTTTTGTATCCTCACGTAAAATATCCAGTTCTGCTAATTGTAAAAGCTCATCCGGATTTTTAAGTTGGAAGAACTTAGCAGTAACAAGTGTACTACAAATATTAGCTAGCGTAAAAGATGGCATCCTAGATTGTTCTAATATTTCATCAAAATCTCGAACACCATTTACTAAAGTCAATATTGTAAAAATTTTATTTATTTCAGAAGTAACTTCTATTGTAATTTTATCTTGCTCTGCAAGTAAATGTAAAATATGCAAAATATGCTCATAAGGCAAGCGAAGTTTAGCTTGAAGATTGCCTAAATTTTTATTTTTATCTGCATATTCTATTACTTTTAATAACTTTTTGCAATGTTTCAGATTATCTGCTTGAATTACGCCATTTTTTGCTAAAGTTGTCAAAACTTTTATTGCATTATCTACAGTATAACCCATTTTTTCTAAGGTTATAGCAAATTCAGACCATTGCGAAAGTGTTGCAAAAATTTTAGATTTTAATTCTGGATCTGGATTTTGATTAAGATTAGAAGGATGCTGAATTAAAAAAGGAATATCACGATTAGAGGGTAATACTTTTCTAATTCTGGCCCAATCATCCTGCCGTTTCATTGCCTCCATGCAAATACTTTGAGGATTGATTGCAATAGGAAAATTTAGTAAATCTTTATCAGGAACATTTTGTAAAACTAAACCTTGAGAAAATTCACAATGTACATCAGGCCAATAAAATAATTCATACAACTCTTCTGATAATTGATTACCATAAATTTGAGCAACAAAACGTTCGTCTTTAAGCCGTTCGTCTGGCAACTCTCCTTCTTTTAAGAAAGTCAGCAAAGATTTCTTAGAATTACGTTGCTTAACAAACAAACTTTCGATAGTTTCTTTTTCCAAATCATGGCAATGCATCAAAGCTTCGACTAAAAGCGTACGTGGTCTATATGAAAACATTGCCATTTTTATGACACCTTTAACAAAAACGATCTGCGCTTCTTTATCGTCTTTCTGTACTTTTAATGTACCAGACTGTTCTGAGTCATTGATTGATTGAAAAATTCCTGGAAGTCCAAATAAATCAAGTTCACTCATAGTTGTTTCCGATACTTCTGTTAAATATTGACATGACTTCTCGTATCATCAAATTGAGTCTTTTATATAATTTGGACTTTATATCCGAAGCTGAAATCTTCGAATATAAAGTCCTGAAGCCCTTGATATTTAAGGAGCTTTCAAATATTGATTCTCGTTTGTTGTGTTTCTTTTGGACAATAAACTGTGCAACGCATACAACTTAAACATTTTGACTGATCTGGTTCATAAGAAATTTGCCCTTGAAATCGTATGAGATAGAACAATTTTCCTATAAACACAACACCTAAAAAAGCACCTAAAAAATAGCTTCCGATATAAAACAAATTTTGTATACTTGCAGCTTCTTGATATAATTCTGCTAAAGGACGCTTACTTTCTCGAAAAGCTCTTTCTTCAAAACTTGTACATGTTACTAAATTTTTATTTAAAGATTCTTCTTTTATAATATTTTTTTTATCTGGTTCTATTTTATTTTGAAGAGCTTGGTTATCATTTATGCTAGGTTCTTCTTTTTGCGACTGAAAATAATATGACAAGCGAACAGTGGGATGTATTTTTGATAAAGGTATTGCTAAAAAATGGGCTAACCAGCTACAAAATAAAATCACAGGAATTGCAGCTAACAACAAATAAGACATTTTTTTTATAACAACTATAGCTTCTTTGCTATCTATTTTAGGGGAAGGAAATTTTATTGCATCAACGGGACAGGCATTTCTACAAAGATGGCATATTTCACAATGATTTGGAGTGATGCTTACAGATTTCCAAGCAAAACGCGAAAACCAAGATAATATAATGCTATATGGACATAAAAACCGGCAATATGGTCTTGCAATAATCGTCGATATGCTTAACAAAATACCTGTCCAAATTAAACTTTGCCAATCACTCCCCCAACGAAATAAACAAACAAAAGGATCGTATCTGCAAATTAGAAACGCGCTTCCTGTAAAAGCAGCTAAAACAGAAATTCCAAGATAAAAATAAGGAAGCATACTTAAAAAAGTAGATACCCATAAAGGAATTTTTTTGGGACGAAGAATAAGTAAGTCTTGTATTACCCCAAAAGGACATACCCCACCACAAAAAACACGACCAAAGAACAAACTAAATAAAAGAGGTAAAATAAAAGCAGCAAGAATAGAAAAAGAAATAATATAATTCGGATTAGCAATTGCCCAAACTATATTTTGGATTGAGGCAACAGAACAGATACATCCTTGTTTACCAAAGCCCAATATTATAAGTGATATAATACTGACTACAAGAATTCCTACACGAGAACGTTTTTTTATAGCAAAGAACGAAGAAGCCGCCAATAAAAAAAACAATGCTATAATTTCAATATACCATTCTATTTTAGGTTTTACAACAGGCATATCCGGTGAAGGAATCTGATAGTTTCCTTCAAATTCTGGTTTAGGAAATCGATCTTGTGCTAAAATATCTATACAAAAGATAAAAGATAAAATAAAGCACAATAATACTAGCTTACTTCGAAACATGAATTCCTTTCCAGAGATAGGGAGATTCTTTAGGGACTAAGCAAAAAGCCTGGCTTGGACATTTTCTTGCAATTGCACATTCATTGCAATTGACGCAAATATTATGTCTTATTTGTAAAAATAAAGAACCATTCCCAAAAGAACCACATCCTTTTACACATTTGCCACAACCAATGCATAGTTCTTCACGAATATTATATTCGTAATATGGATCTTCAATAAATGTTCTCTGGATAGCTTTTGTTGGGCAAATCTGATTTTCTGCAGCAGTATCTAATTCTTTCGCTGAAGTATGATAATACCCCCCACATAACCGACAATATCCACAAATACTGTGAGCGTGAACGCACTTTACTGCAGAAGGACTAAGAACACATTCTGTTTGACATTGTCCACATTGAATACATTTATACGGATCAATCTGCCAAACTAAACCGCTTTGGCTATTTGATTTAACATTACGAAGTGATAACCCTGTTAAACCTACAAGAGGAATTGCTAAGGCAAACCGTCCTAAATGTGCTAAAAATTCACGACGTTTCACATTAGCCCCAATATTCCAATGCTTTTTGGCGGCTGTCCATAATATGAATTTTTTCTCCTAATCCAAGAAGATCGAACAATGTTTTAAATTTGTCTACAACATTGATCAGGCATATCCCGCTTTGAGCATTTGGATGTTGAGTGATATTGATGAGTAAACCAAAACCACTGCTTGTCATACCAGTTACTTTTTGTAAATCTAGAATCAATCGCCCGATCCCATCTTCATAAATATTCTGCACTTCATTTTCTAGAATAGGAACGTTATCTTGATTGATCTGTCCGTTGATTTTTAAAATTACAATAGTAGCATTGTTCCTTTGAATTTTTTCTTTTTCAATAGTAAGTTCCATATTTTTCCCTCTGATTTTAGAATTCTAAGGTTTCAATTAAGTTGTCAGATAAATACTTATTTCCAACAACTAAGAATAAATATTATAGCTAGACTTTACTGTATTGCAACTATTTTTTGGTGAGACTATGAATTTTATTACAATTTTTATAGGAATTTCAGGAACATTATGGATGTTTGTATTTTCCTGGCATGTAGGAAAAAAAAATGTTCGAGTTCCTCATATTTTTTTATGGAAAGAATTTGCACAAAAAGAATCTGGGAAAAAACATTTTCAACTTTCATGGTGGCTTTTATTAAGTTTACTTATTTATTGGCTTTTACTCATAGCCTGGTCAAAATGGAATTTCCCAATAATAAAAACTATCATTGTGTTAGATGCTTCGGCAAGTATGCAAACAAAAAGCTCTCCCTCTTTTCCAAAAATAAAAACTGTTTGGGAACAAGCATGTTCAATAGTTGAAAATATCGCAGAAATTCAAGGGCTAGAATCAGAAGTCAATATGATAGTATATCCAAATGGGAAATTTTCTGGGACATTTTTAGAAGCAAAAAAATGGTTAAAAACACAACAGCCCAATTATATTTCTAGTAATCTAAGTAAATTTTTAGAAAATTTTGCCCAAAGTCATTCTATATCTCAAAAAATTTTTGTTCTTAGCGATGGAACTGAAAAAATTCCCAATTTGCCTAACATATTTCCAATATATTGCGGACAAGAAAGCAGCAATAATGTTGGAATTGTTGATTTTAGCATTGTTAAAAAATCATTCCCATTAAAAACAGCTGAACAAGAATCTTCTTTGCAAAATCAACTAGAATTGAAAATTAGTATACAAAATTTTTCCTCACACCCTATTTTAGGCTCAATCACTATATTTGCAGATCAGCAACAAATTTCAAACGTGGAAATTTTATTAGAAGCTCAACAATTTTACCAATTTTGCCAAGACTATAATTTTGAACAAAATAAAATAATCTCTGTCTTATGGCAACCTTCAGATAACTTCCAAATAGATAATCAAGTTTGGGCTATAAAAGGAGAAATAGAAACACTAGGATTTTCAGAGGATATTCCCAATATTTTTCAACAAATGCCATTCTTTATAAATGGCTTGCAAAAAGCAGATTTCCAAAAGGCTAATTTTAAACTGCAAAAAATTCCAAATATTCAAGCATATATTTTGACGTCTAAAAAATCTTCTATTTCTGTAGAAAAATTTCATCACGATATTTCATTTATAGACATGCCAAAATATATTGGATGTGGAGATCCTTTAATGAAAGCAGTATATCCAGAATTATGGGAAATTCCATTTGCCTACAGCTTACCTTTTTCGAAAGATTATTTTTCAGAATTTAAAGGATTGCTCACAACGCCACAAGGCGCAATATTAGCCTACTCCCCAACCTGTCTTTATATAGGATTTGATCCTACAGCAACTCAATGGACACGACTTCCTTCCTATCCTATTTTTTGGGAAAATATATGGAATTTTTTTTCTCCTAACCGTTCAAAGTTTTTCTTTAATCTGCCTTCTTTAAAATTTCCAACACCTGGAATATATGAAAAGACAGCAATTAATTTTTTATCTCCGCAAGAATCTCATAATATAGGAAAAAATAATATTTCTCAAGATATAAAAAAAATACTGGCTGCATCGCCAGCATCTTTTGAAAAAGAACTTCCTATAAAATATAGAAATGCTTGCATTATTATTGCATTATTAGGAATGCTTTTTCTTTGGAAAAGAACTTAACAGGCATCTATTTTTTGTTATTCTTTAACAGGCATTTATTTTTTCTTATTCTTTTGTATGTTCTGAACCAGTTTAACAAAATTTTCCAATGGTTGCGCACCAGATATACAATATTGATCGTTAAAAATAAATGTTGGCGCACCACTAATTCCAGATTGCTCGGCTTCCTGATTAACAAGCTCCAAACGTTGGCGATATGTCCCTTGTTTCAAAGCCACTGTTAATTTTTCTACGTCCAATCCCAAGGTTTTTGCAATATCTAAAATTACAGAAATTTGGCTAATATCTTTGCAATCAGTAAAATATGCTTCAAAAATTTTATGATGAAATTTCTCATAAATTTCCTCGCTTTGGTCGCGAGCAAATTCACTAGCTTCTAAAGCTATTCGTGAATTATACAGCATTTTCATATTGCCAAAGTGAATGCCAAAAGGTTTTCCCACATTCCGCAAAGACTGATACATTCCATCTATATCAGCAGAAGGAAACCTATCCTTAAGTTTTTCACCTTCTGCTGGCGTTTCTGAATGAATTTCCCAGCCTAGCCACTGTACTTTTATTTCTGGAAATTTTTTCTTAAGCTGTTCGACGATCCCCGCGCCGATAAAACAAAATGGTCATATATAATCAGAAAAAATTTTAACACGAATCTCACTCATAAAAACACCTTTCTATAAACTTTGTAAACTTCACCATAAAACTACTCTGATTTTGTCATGAATATCAATTTTGTTCATTCATATATATTCTTTTTAAATGGGATCAAAAAATTATTTATAATCTAACGATGTAGGTGGGAGGAAATGTTTTTGGCCTTTTATATTAACACATTCGAGTTTGTAGGAATATGTTTGATTAGGAGTAGCTTCTTGATCCAGATAGGAATATTGGCCATCATTATTAACAGGAATCAGTAGTGGGGTAATATTACTATAATCGTTATTGTTTTGAGTGCGCCATATATAATATCCTTGAATATCAGATGTGTCGTCATCATTCCATGTAATTTCAATTCCGCGAATATGAGAAGAAAGGCTAAGATTATTCAATGATTTTTCTTTATTTTTATTTTCTTCAAGTGGAACAGCAGCAATGCCAACCCATCCTTCTAATTTAGTACTAGGGCCTTGAATTACACGTTTGGGAGCAATATTTCCATTATCGTTTTTATTGAAGACCACAACCTTGTTTACATCCTCAGCAGAAGAGCCATTGTTTACAATATTTTTTTCAATTATATATGGATATTTACCGGGAAGAACGTTTGGCATTGCTATCATAATTTCTTCATTTGCGATTATAGTTTGGAAGCAAAATTTCAATTGAGTGTTAGAACCTTGTATAACGCGTTTTGGTATAGCATTGCCATTTGCATAAATATCAAAAACAGCAATTCTAGCAGATTTGTTATAATCTGTTACAAAAAGTTCTCCATTAACAATTTTGCAATCAGTTGGAAAAATAGCATTTAAAGTTCTTTTAGGTAATGTAATTCCTGCATCATTAATGTTGTAAACCTTTACTTTATCATCAACGCTAACGAATATTTCATTTTCGTAAATGTCTAATCCAAAAGCACCGTCCGAAAAATTTAAATCTAAAACTCTTTTGGGTGAAATATCTCCTTTACTATTTAAATCATATACAAGAATTTTAGCAGGAAACCCGTTAGTAACAAAAATTTCATTATTAGCTATAGCAATAGATGTTGGATGACTTAATTGAGTATTTTCTCCAGCTATAATTTCTTGAGGTGCAATATTTCCGGAATCATTTATATTAAATATAATTATTTTGTCTGTTTCATAACATGGGACATAAAGTTTTTGATCATATATAGTAAGATATGCAGGTCCCTCTAAACCAGTTAAATCCCCTATTATCTTTTTTTTAGGAACAACATTCCCTGTATCATTGATACCAAATAAACTAAGGCTACCTGTAAGAGTATTGCTTATCCATATATCCACAAATTTTTGATCATAAGTTGGCGTTCCTTTTTTATCGTTATGTTTTAAACAACCTCCAGAGAAAATTAAAATAACAATGGCCAAATATAATAAGAAATTCATAAGATTTTCCTAACTAATAATGTTTTTTTGTTTTGTTATCGAAAATATCTTAATTTTAAAATTTACATAACCAATCCGCCATTGGGAGAAAAGACTTGGCCTGTAATATAGGAAGATTCATTGCTGGCTAAAAATCTTACCAAAGGGGCAACATCTTCTGGTTTTCCAAATTGTCCTTTAGGTATATATTGAAGCATTTTTTCCTGTATTTCAGTTGATAGAACTTGTGTCATATCACTTTGAATATACCCAGGGGCTACAACGTTTGCAGTAATATCAGCTTTTGCAAATTCTCGTGCAAATGTTTTAGTTAAGGCAATGATTCCTGCTTTGCTTGCACTATAACTAGCCTGGCCAGGATTTCCCATTAGTCCGGAAACTGAAGATATAGTAATAACACGTCCATAACGTTTGCGAAGCATCATTTTTCCAGCAAGTTTAAGGCATAGAAAAGTTCCACGCAAATTTGTATTAAGCACCTGATCAAAATCTGCGACAGACATTCGTAATAAAGGTTGATCTTTGGTAATGCCAGCGTTGCATACTAAAATATCCAATTTCCCAGCCTGTTCAATTTGTTGAAACATCCGTATAACTTCGGCTTCTTCTGCAACGGATGCCTGTATTGCAATGGCTTCTTTGCCCAAAGATTGTATTTCCTGGACTACAGCAGCCGCAGCTTGTTCACTTTTTTGATAATTGACCCAAACTTTCGCGCCATGCTTGGCCAGCTCTAACGCAATTGCTTTACCAATCCCACGAGAGGCACCTGTTACAAGAGCTACCTGGTTCGCTAATAATTCCATTTTTCTTCCTTCAAATGATTATATTTTTTCTAAAATATATTGCAATAAATATGCTAACTTGGCACTAGCTTCGGGCAAAAATCGTTGAAAATCAATTTTAGCTCGCCCATCTGCCTGATCTGAAATAATACGAATAAGCAAATGTGGAATTTGGTTATACATCGCCACTAATCCAACACTCGCGCCTTCCATTTCTACAGCATCGCCATCGAAATTTTGACGCAGTTTATTTTTGTAATCTGTATTGACAAAGAGATCGCCTGTTAAAATTCTTCCAATATGAATTTTTTGACTTTCAGAGACATAATTCGAAGCAATCGATAATATCTTTGTATCACCTAGAATTTCTCGGATTTTGGCATAAGGAATTTCTCCGCGTGCAAAGCCAAGTGAACTTGCATCCATATCATACATAATACTTTCACGACCTAGAACAATATCGCCAATTTGGTATTCTGGATGCAAGGCTCCGGCTAGCCCAGTAAAGAGAATATGACTGGGTTGGAATAAATCAATCGCCTTTTGAGTAGTCATTGCAGCCATGCTCTTTCCAACACCAGTACAAGAAAGAATAATAGATCTGTGAGAAATTTCTCCGCGATAAAATATAGTTTTATTCCATGTTTGATCTACTACTGCCTGGCTTAATTTTAAATATGCTGCAATTTCGCCTTTCATTGCACCTAAAATTAAAACAGGTTTCGCATTATTTTTCTGATCTTCCATCTTTATCACTTTTCATCAAGAATATATCTCGTTTTGTTTGTTCACTAATTCTTTCGCCGACAATTGCAAAACCCTGATCGTTGCATAATATAACAACTTTTGCCTGACCATCACGAATATTTTTATTCCAAATAATATTTCCCTTTGGATCAGTTTTTACTAACCAACTAGAGCTTTTATCCGAACCAAAAGATGTTGTATAACCTGTTATTATCCAAGATTGATCCGCAGTAATTACAAGGCTAGTAGGATAGTTATAAAACTGACCACCGCCTAATATTTTTTCAGAAATTTTTTTACCATCATCATTTATTTGAAGCAACCAAAGACTAAGATAGCCAGCTTCAAAAGAATTTGTACTGGCTAAAATTGCCCAGCCTTGTTCGTTCGTTTGTAAATCAACCGCACGATCGTCTCGTTTGCCGCCATAACGTTGTTCCCAATTTTTTTCCAAATTGGAATTTAATTTCAACAGATATATTTCCCAGTTTTCTTGAACAAGAATACTGCCAAGGACAAGAATATCTCCATTGGGAAGAAGTTTCAATTTCTGTGGATAGTTTTCATCTAATGTTTCTATACGCTTTTGTTGGAGGATTTTTCCTTCTTGATCAATTCTAATGATCCAGGGTTGGGGATATATGCTGCTATCGCTAGGACTATTTGCCAAAATTAGAAAGCCTTTGTCTGGTGTTTCAACTATACTTACTCCATCATCACCACGGCTTCCGCCATAATGTTTATCCCATATTTTTTGGCCTTTTGAGTTAGTTTTGATCAACCAAACGTCATTTCTAGTATCTTCTGTTGACCAAGTCGTACCAAGAATAAGAATATCTCCCTCTTGAGTTTCGATAATAGATGATGCAGTATCTTTAGCTGCTCCACCAAATGTTTGAGTCCAAAGCCAAGTGCCTAGTCGATCATGTTTGGCTAGCATAATATCAGTACGACCTTTACCAGCGGAATCTGTATCACCGACAAGAACATACCCACCATCTTTTGTTTGGATAACATCCTTTGCAATTTCATTGTTTTTTCCAGATATTTTTTTAGAAAAAACAATGCCTTGTCCTTGGTTAAATTTTTTATACCAATTATATATTTGGGAATATTCTTTTTCAATCTCTTGAGGAATATTTCCCTTCCAATGTGTTTGGATAATAACATTAAGTTTTTCTGCCCAGGTAGGTTCCAATATTTTCTTTTGTAAAATACTAAGCAACCATATTAGATAAATTAAATCTTTACTTGGTATTTCTACTAAAATCTTTTTATTTATATCACGATGAAAATTTATAATGTCTCGGCGAGTAATAGCTTCAAATCTTTTCGCCTCTAAACCTAAAGACTCTGCCATTTTGCGATAGACTTCATCTTGGGGCAATTTTTGGGCGAATGTTGTTGCCATAACTTCATGGCCCATATCTTCCAACAAAATTACAGCCTTGACAAACCATTGGATATATTTTTCAGGGGGATAGGACTGAGAAAAAAGATTAGGTAAAATGATGAATAAAAATAGTAGCATCATGTTTTTTTTCATATTCTTTCTCCAATTAGGATTGCCATTTATTTTGAATACGATCCTTTAGGCTATAATTATGTAACATTTTTTTGATAAAAAGGCTACTTTTTACTCAATTGCTCAAAAATTTTATCAATATCTTGTTGTAATTTTTGCTTTTCAGATTGTTCTAATTCATTTATTTTTTTAATTTCTTCATGAATATTTTTTGTTTCGTTTTCCATTGTTAGAGCTAATTGGTATAAAGCCCGCGCAAGATCATAATCTCGAAATTTAACAGCTTGTTGAGCCATTTTTAACATCGTTTGAAATTTTCCTTTTTGAGCAACAAGATTTTCTGAATCAAGTGCAAGGACTTGTGTATAAATATCGGAAATTTGCCAAAAAGCAGCAATAGGAGTTTGGTCATTACAACGAATTTCTTCTTCCTGAGCTTTCGCAAGCAAATTTTTTATTTGAGAAGAAACACCAGCTTTAGCTTGGTTTTGATAGAACCATATTCCAGAAATACCAACAATAAATAATATAATAGCAGCAGCACTTCCATAAATGAATCGAGGGTTACGTCGAGCATTACGCCACCATTTCACTGCTGGTGGTACTGGTTTGGCTTCGATTCTCATGCCTTCCAAATAACGTTGAATATCTTTTGCTAAATCTGCGGCTGTTGCATAACGAAATTTTTTATCTTTTGCCATTGCTTTTTCTACAATAGCAACAAGATCCGAAGGCAAGTTAGGATTATATTCTTTAATAGGCTTTGGATCAGTGGTGCAAACACGAAAAATAACTTGCATAGGTGCTCCACTAAAAGGCGGATTTTTGGTGAGAGCCTCGTATAAAATCGCACCCAAACCATACACATCAGTTTGCTGATTGATTTCGGATGTAATTCCTCGAGCTTGTTCAGGAGCCATATATGCAGGAGTTCCAATCGAACGGCCTTCCATAGTTAATTGTGCATCAGAAGCAGCATCTTTCACAATACCAAAATCCATCAAAACTGGACTATCATTAGCAATCATAATATTAGAAGGTTTCAAATCCCGATGGATAAGTCCCTGCTCATGGATAGATTGAATAGCCTGACAGACTTTTAGCATCCATTCCATAATTTTTCTTGGTTTGACACCATCCAAAGAATCTATCAATTCTTTTCCAGGAATTAAATCCATTGTAAAATAAGGATTTCCTTTATGCTCTCCAATATCATGCACTGCTACGATATTTTCATGGCGCAACTTAGCCATAGAACGTGCTTCTTGAAAGAAGCGTTGTTTGGCTTCCATTGAATTTTGCTGTGGAAGCAGCATTTTTAAAGCAACTTCATGGTTTAATTCTTGATCCAATACTTTATATACAACTCCCATACCACCCTTGCCTAAGATTTTTATTACTTTATAGCGTTTGGCAATTTGGGTTTCAGCCTCTACATTTACTTTGTTTTCTTGAGCCGGTTTTTCATCTGAAAATAAAGGGTCTAAGGCTAATTGTGTTTGTTTTTGCAACATAGTTTCTTCTGCTGCAGAAACAATTCTACGAGATTTTTTTGTCGGCTGTCTTTCTTGATCCTGCTCATCATCACCAAATAAATCTTGTGGAAGATTATTCATATTTTACCCTTTATAAAAAAAATTAAAGCAGACGCTTTGTTCGCCATTCTCTCTTACAAATATTTTTTGACAAGAGAATGGCGAGCAAAGCTAATCTAAAATTTTACGAAGAATAGCTTCGGCGGCCTTACGTTTTGCTTCTTTCTTTGATGTGCCAGATACATTAACCTCAACTAAAGAATCATGCCAGGTACATGTTGCTCGAATAGTAAATACAGGAGCATGACAAGGGCCATCTTGTGAAACAAGTTCATATTCTGGCATATTATAACCATTCTTACTTAAACGAGTATGCAAAGTTTCCATAGGGTTACTACCATTAGGTAAGGTAGTTTTTTCTGGATCAGGAAGATTCATCCCTTGTAAAATATGCAAAAGTTTTTGAGCTGCAATCTTAGTTGCTTCTTTTTTTGATTTTCCGACTCCATTTGTTACGATATTTTGTTCCAAAATATCACAATGAGCCTCAATCTTAAACATAGGTTCATGGGGTTTTCCTGATTCTTCAATCAGCAAATAAGTTGGAGGTGGCAATCCTTTTTGGGCCAATAATTCCTGAATCATGCCCATTGGGTCAAGATATTGAAGTTCTAAATCTTCTGTAATTCCTTTAAGTTGAAAAACCATAATAATTGCTTCGGCACAAGTTTGGATTCCTTGGTCCAGATGGATCGCCCCGATCACCGCCTCTACCATGTCCGCGACAACTCGCTCAGTAATTTGCTCTCTACAAGTATTTGGAGGAATAATCGCTAGTTCTGGAATGCCCATTGCATTTCCCATTTCGGCTAAAGCTGTTTCATTGACCATAGTCATACGTTTTTTGGTAAGCCAGCCAGGTGATTTATTGGGAAAATTTTTAATAAGATAATCTGCAATAACAAAATCTAATAAAGAATCACCCAAAAATTCTAGGCACTCATAATCTGGTAAAGTAATGGCACGACAGTATAAATCTATATTGTTTGGTATGACTTGCCATACTTCCCACATCCATGTATGTAATGTTTTTGTATCAGCCATATTTTCTCAAAAGTTAGAAAAAAATTTGTTAGAAACATTAAAAAAACTTTTTGTAGCAAAAAAAATTACAATCAATACAATTTTTAAGAGATAAGGAATTTTCTATAGCAAAAAAATATCTTTTTCTTTTATGTATATTTAATATTTTTTTTCCCCTTTTGTCAATTATTTTCAACCAAATTAGGAGAATGAATTATTTTTTACGGAAATATTTGTTGCTTAACCTTTGATTGAGTACAATCAAAGGCCGCAACAAATATTTTATACCTTTTTTTTACGGAAATATTTGTTGCTTAACCTTTGATTGAGTACAATCAAAGGCCGC
>CAZPDM010000030.1:0-42043 GCA_964585305.1 uncultured Planctomycetota bacterium
ATATCGAGTTACAATTATTGCTATATTTTTGCTTATTTTTAGCTGTTGAAGCCTTCCATACCTGCCCCATGAGATAGATTATCGATTGTTCCACAAGCAGTAAACAATATAAATATACATAATATCAATGTGTTTTTTTTATAAAAATCAGTCTTAAAATACATCATCTGGCTTCCTTCTGACTGCTTAGGATAGTTGCTTGCATATATAGAAAAAGCTTTACTCCATTTTTTTAAAAAAAGGCTTGCAAAAAAATATTTGCGAGCCTTTTAATTTTGAGCAATGTTATTTATTTAAATCTACACAAACAAGTTGTCCTGCACTACTTCTACAATAAAGAAGACCATGAGAAAAGACAGGGATATTCCAACAAACGTGATCTCTTTTAATGAGATTTAGAACTTTAGCAGAAGATATTTCTTTATATCCTTTTGGGGTTGCTTCTGCAATCATTACAGTTCCTTTATCAGTAAGAACAATCAGTTTATCGTTTATAAGAATAAGTGAGCCAAAACTAATGTCTTTTTTCCATTTTTCTTCGCCTGTTTTAAAATCGAGGCATTTGACGGATGCACCGCCAAATGCTTGGCCATCTATACCATAAAGATATCCATTAAAAAGAACGCAAGTTCCAAAGTGATTGCGCATTTTTTCATTTTTCCATAGTAATTTGGGAGTAGACGATTCGATGTCAAAACTTGCGCAGCCAGTTCCATAGCCAGAAGAAATAAACATTCTACCATCGGAAATAATTGGATCTGCCGCATTCACATCATAACTTGTAATCCATTTATAGGACCATTTTTTACTTCCAGTCGCAATATCAATAAAGTAAATTGCTCTGCCACCAAATACTGCGGCATATTCTATTCCATCCTTTTTAAAAGGAACAAAGGAAGCATATCCCGAGCTTTCTGACATATCACTTTTCCATAAGATTTCGCCAGTAGATTTATTTAATGCGATCCCATATTCGCCAACATTTATAAATAGCTTTTCTCCACTGATAACAGGAGAACTTGCAAATCCCCATTTGGGTAATTCTGGGTCAAATTTTTCTTGCAGGTTATTTTCCCATTTTAATTTTCCACTATTTGCATATAAGCAGAAAACATGGCCTTCTCGACTAAGAGTATAAATAAGCCCATTATCGAATGTAGGTGTTGCTCGAGGTCCGGGGTAAGAACCAGCACTTATATTATAACCATAAGTCCAAATCTCTTTACCAGTTTTCCTATCAAGACAAAAGATTACATCTTTCTTTTTGACATTACCCATTGTATACAAATAATCGCCTACTACTGTAACTGTTGAAAATCCGTCTCCGACATTTTGCTCCCAAAGTATTTTAGGATTTTTTAATGCTTGAGGATTCCAATTTGTTTCTTGTACAATACTATTGCCATTTAGGCCGCGCCATTTAGGCCAATCTTGAGAATAAAGGGAATTTGTGAATACTAATCCACATAAAAATAGAGTAATGATAAGTTTAAGTTGCATAATTTTCCTTTCTTGGAACCATGTTGAGAAATTTATCGTTTTTGTAAAGTAATGTCCACTTCGTGTATTTCTGTATTGCGTTGGAAAACAACTCGTATGATAGTACCAGGTTGATACCGTTGCAATATTTTTGAATAATTTGCTAAATTAATAATTTCATGGCCTTGAATTCGGAGAAGAATATCTCCAGTTTTTAATCCAGCTTGTTCTGCAGCAGAATTTTTTTGCGCTATGTTTGCTATTTTTACTCCAATACCAATATATTCAAAATCGGGAACAAATCCTAAACTAGCACGAATTTTTCCAGAAGTAGGATTAGTTTCGGCTGTCTTTTCATTGTCCTTATTAGTAACATGAGCTATATTGTTTGTTAAAGGCTCTATGCGATTACTTAAATAAGTAATGGTTTCTTGTGCAATACGTGTTACTTTAAGTAAATCTGAAGAGATGATTCTATCAATTGTATCTTCAGGCGTATGATATGTATTGTCCGCACCTGTGAAAATTTGTATACTTGGAATGCTTACTTGTTGAAAACTAATATGATCGCTTGAATCCATCGAGCCTAAACAGGAAACAGGAATTCCTGTTGTATATGAGCAACCTTGAAAAATAAAAGGCCATTCTCGTGCAGTATTTGTACCAAATATTAAAATTGTATTATTCGTAATTCTGCCTACAGTATCCAGGTTTATCATAGCAATAGCTTGTTTTTTTAATATTTCTGGCAAATTTTTTACAAAATAATTAGAACCTAAGAGGCCAGATTCTTCTCCTGTAAAACATATAAAATATATTGGACGTTTTCCAGGATTTTGCTGAAAATATCTAGCAAGTTCTAAAAGTACAGCTACTCCACTTGCATTATCATTTGCTCCAGGATGTATTTTTCCTTCATTACCAGCTTTTGCCAGAGCAACTTTATTTCCTAAATAATCTATGCCTTGGCCAAGATGATCATAATGAGCACCAATAAAAATAGGTGATTGCGACATTTTGCTATCTAATCCAGGAACATAACCAATGACATTATGCAAAGCAATTGTTTGTGAGGTTGAAGATTGTTGCCAAGTTTGTAAGAATTCTTGTTTTTCAAAAGGTTGTAGTCCTATTGTTTTGAATTCTTTTGCTAAATATTCAGCGACTTCATTTAATTCTTTTGTTCCAAGTCCGCGTCCTTGCCATTTTTTATCAGAGAGATATTCAACTTGTTTGAATATTCGCATTTCATCGAAAATGCTAGGAAGTTTTGCCAATGATTTTCGTTCAGGCAATTTTCCCATAGTAGGAGAAGTCATATTTCCTAAAGTTACACTTATAGGTGATTGTAATAAAGGCCATTGTCCTTTTTTTACATTTTCAGGTTCATTTCCACGAAAAATAAGATAGCTATATTTTCCGTAATGTGGCAATTTTCTTAGCAACCCTGGTAAAGATTGAGGATTCCCTCCAAATATCCAGCATAAAGCATATTCAGGATTTTGAGGATGTTCTATAGTAAAAACAAAGGAATGTTGTTCTAAATCGTAGAACTGTCCGTCAATAGTAAGACCATCAGCTGCTGCCTTTTCTAAGTTTTCTGAATTTTTATTTTGCCATTGGATATTGCGTAATGTTAATATTTTTTTTAAATAAGAAGAAAACCGAGTATTTGTGCCACATATCCAAAGAGAAGTTTGAGGAAGATCTGAAATTCCTGCAAATATTTTCATTGTTTTATCTGAATTTGCAGAGATTTTCTCTCCCCAACGAGATATAGTATTTTGAAATATCTTTTGAGTTTCTTCAGATTCTGCACTTGCTAAAATAATTTGTGATTGAGATGATCCAATGATTTGGCCAATAGAAGATGGAATTTCGCTGCGATGTAATCTACGTAAAACATCAAACTCAGGGTCTATATCAATGCGTACAGGTGTTTCTGGTAAAAGAAGACTAACTTGTTTTTCTTTTTCTGCTAAAGGGATTTTTGAAGAGAAAACTTCATTATTTTCATAAGTAATTGCAATAGGAATTTCTAATTCGTAAGGTTCTTTTGTCCCAGATTGTCGCAAAGTAAATTGTAATAAAGTATGTGGTGAAATTTTTCGGATTTTAGCATTATCGATAGATAATTCTGGAACTCCAGTTTGATAAATACGTTCATGAAAGAATCTTGTTAGATCTTTTTTGCTAATTTCATTTGTTATTTTTATCCAATCCTCAAAACTCGCATGTTGAAAAAGATGCCGGCGATAAAATTCTCGTATTATTTGTAAGAAAATTTCATCACCTAAACGAATACGAAGTTCATGGAACATCATTGCAGATTTACCATAACCAACTGCTTCTGTAATTTGTGAATGGCGAGAAGTAAATTGCGATAAAGGAAAATCTTGATTGTCGCGTACAAAATCGCGATACTTTTGCAAAGTAGCACGTCGATATTCGACAGCTTGGTTATTTATTTCTTTGAGTAAATGATCTGCTAAATATGCTGTTAAACCTTCACACCAATTGCCAGAAGCCGGGGTAACCATAACTCCATTTCCCCACCAATTATGTAAGATTTCGTGAGGATAGGAAGATTGTATGATAAAGGGAAAACGAATTACCTTTGGTCCAAGTAGAGTAAAACCAGGCATTCCATATCCTGTTTCCCAAAAGTTTTCTACTAATGAAAATTGAGAATATGGGTATGGGCCTATCATGTTATTATAGAGTCGAATATATTGATCCGTTGCATTTAGATATTGATTTGCAAGAGTGGGATCTGGCGAATGTAGATAAACAGCAGCTTTTACGCTTGGGAATTGTCTAACATATTCTATCCATGATCCAGCCACAAGATAAATTTCTTCTACAGGAGAAGACTCCCAAACTGTAATACGATAGTCTCCTTGTAATTCATTTTTTATTTGTTTTCCTGGCATAATGACATGCCAACGGTTTGGAATATATATTTCTGCTGTAAAAGTGAATAATTTTTCATTTCCTTTAGGATACCATCCAGTTGAGCCAGATAAATAAATGCCTTGATTACAAATAATACCAGGCGTTTCAGAAAAACTTCTAGAATATTCCTGTGATGACTGAATAATATCATAATTTATTTTGCCATTATATTTTATACGAAATTGCTTTGGCTCAAGAGAATTTCCTAAGAATATATAGGATTTCCATTTGACCTTATTACTTAAATTACCATTGATGTTAGGCGCATTAAGATTTGAAGTTATTTCAGAAGTTGAAGATGCTTCATTTTGAGATTGTTTTTCAAAACAATCTCCTGATACATTTAAGTTTTCGTTTAAATTCCAAGTGTTTTTATCTCCTGGAATAAAAATAATATTATCTTCTACTAAAAGACGATTTTCTTCTGGAATAAGTTCAATTTTTAGATGGTGATGTTGTATTTTCCCTGCCTGAGCATAAGAAACTACAAAAATTAAAAAGTATATGCAAATCGTTATATAAGGTTTCATTACAAGACACACCTATTTTTAGAAGGTTAAAAAAAATAAGTTGCAAAAATGGATATAAGTTTATAAAATCATACATAAATAGTATCTACTAATCAAGCAATTTAAAACTATTTTTTTAGGAAAAAAGATGGCCGAAGCAGAAGGAAAAATTTTTAATTGGGGACAAAACCAAAATATCAATAGTGATTTTTTAGAAGTATTTGATTTTGATAGTCCTGGCCAATATATAAAAACAGAATCTAATGAATTTAGTGCAGTTTGTCCATTTAGTGGACTTCCTGATACAGGAAAATTGATTATTGAATATTATCCAGAAGGAAGAAAGTGTGTTGAATTAAAGTCTTTGAAATATTATATTCTTAGCTTTAGAAATGTAGGAATTTATCAGGAAGCTGCTACACATAGAATTTACCAAGATATGAAAAAAGTCTTGCAAACTTCTAAATTACGTGTAACTACCATTTATAATACACGCGGGGGATTTGATACAACTTGTATTGAAGGCAATATTTAAATCTTTGGTTAAAAAGGAGTGTAATATGAGCGAACTTGCTAAAATGCCTGGGTTACGCGAAGATTTTCCTGCGCATACCCTTCAAGAATGGCGAGCAAGTGTAGAGAAGTTACTAGAAGGTAAATCTTATGATAAAATCATGCTAACACCTACACACGAAGGCATCATATTAAAGCCGGTTTATACAAAGGAAGATGTCGAAAATTTGCATAGAAATCTTGAATTTCCTGGCTTAGGTTCCTATATTCGTGGGAATGAGCCACTTGGATATTTACAACACCCTTGGGAAGTTTCTCAAGAAATTTCTTATCCAACGCCGTTTGAATGTCATGAAGCTCTCCAACGTGATTTATCACGAGGGCTTACTCAGATACATCTTGTTTGCGATCGACCCACATGTAATGGAATTTCTGTTCACCATGCAAAAACAGAAGAAATTGGACTAGGTGGTGTATCTTTGACAAATGTGAGCGATTGGAATAAATTGTTAGATGGGATAGAAATAGAAAAATTTTCTTTCTTTATAGAAGCTGGCGTATCTGCACTACCTATTACTTCAATGTTATTAGCATATTTACAACAGAAACAGAAAAATATTTCTTGTTTAAAAGGTTGTATTGGCCTTGATCCATTAGGAGAGTTAGCTTTCTGTGGAAAATTGCCATGTTCATTAAAAGAACTCTATGATGAAATGGCTATGTTAACAAAATGGTCTATTGCTCAAACTCCCGATTTACGTACTATTGTTGTCTCCGGACATCCTTATCATAATGCTGGAGCTGATAGCGCGACAGAATTGGCTTATATGTTAGCAACTTCTGTGGAATATATTTTTCAAATGCAATCTCGAAGTTTAAAGATTGATCAAATTACTTCTAAATTTCAATGGAATATTTCTATTGGTTCTAATTTTTTCATGGAGATTGCTAAGTTACGTGTTGCTAGAATGCTTTGGGCTGCAATCATAAAAGAACTAGGCGGAACAGCAGAATCAGGAAAAATTTATATTCATGCTCGTGGCTCAAGTTATAATAAAACTAAATATGATGTTCATGTAAATATGTTACGCAGCACAACAGAATCATTTAGTGCAATCTTAGGAGGCTGTCAAAGTCTTCACGTTTGTTGCTTTGATGAAGCATTAGGATTGCCTACAGAATTTTCGCGGCGTATTGCACGAAATCAGCAGCTTATTTTAAAAGAAGAATCTCATTTAAATCAATTGATTGATCCTGCTGGTGGCTCATGGTATTTAGAAACTTTGACAGAAGAGCTTGCCCAACGAGTTTGGAAACTCTTTCAAGAAGTAGCAAAACAATCTGGAATGTATGCAATATTAGAACAAGGTATAGCTCAAAAAACTATTTCAGAAATCGCAAAATTAAGACGTGAGAATGTTCAAAATAATAAAGAAGTCTTAGTTGGCGTTAATATGTATGCTAACTCTCAAGAAATTCCAAATCAAATCAGAACTCTTGATCATAATGCAATCCAAAAACAAAGGCTTGAAGAAGTATCTAAAGATAAGATAATAGCAATTACATTACCAAGTGATGAAGAGATTCTTGGGCTTGCAACAGCTTTTCGTGAAGGGGCAAATTTGGGCCAGGCAGTACAACAATTGCGCCCCATTTCTGAAACTGTTTCGATTCCGTCTTTGCAGATTCACCGGCTAGCAGAATCTTATGAGCAATCTAAAGATGTTGCTAAAAAAGATGAACCAAAAAGCAAATAAATCTAGCTTATTCGTCAAAAAAATATGACATGAGGCAGTGGGCTATTTCCACTGAAAAAATATGGTTGCTTTTGAAAATATGGAATTTCCTCGCCCAACACAACAGGCGACAAAGTCTCAATGGGAAGCCTTATCTCAACAATTAGAAAACTCTTTACATTCACCTAAAATTTGGCAAACAAATGAATGTATTCCTGTAAAGCCTTTATATACAGCAGATGACATCCAAAATTGTGAACATCTTGGTTATCTGCCAGGTCTTCCTCCATTTTTGCGTGGACCATACGCTAGTATGTATGTCAACCAACCCTGGACAGTTCGCCAATACGCAGGTTTTAGCACTGCGGAAGAAAGCAATGCTTTTTATCGTCGCAATTTAGCTGCTGGCCAAAAAGGACTTTCTATTGCATTCGATTTGGCAACACATCGTGGTTATGATTCGGATCATCCAAAAGTTGTAGGTGATGTTGGAAAAGCGGGTGTAGCAGTTAGCTCTATTATGGAGATGAAAATTTTGTTTGATCAAATTCCGCTTGACAAAATTTCTGTCTCTATGACTATGAATGGCGCAGTTTTGCCAATTATGGCGTTCTATATTGTTGCTGCAGAAGAGCAGGGTGTAACTTGGCAGCAACTCAATGGCACAATTCAGAATGATATTTTAAAAGAATATATGGTTCGGAATACTTATATTTATCCTCCGACACCATCTATGCGAATTATATCTGATATTTTTGCTTTTACTTCCAAAAATATGCCAAAGTTCAATAGTATCAGTATTTCTGGCTATCATATCCATGAAGCTGGAGCAACAGCAGACATTGAAGCAGCTTATACATTAGCAGATGGTTTGGAATATATTCGAGCTGGTTTGAAATCTGGAATTGGGATTGATTCCTTTGCCCCTCGTTTGTCTTTTTTCTGGGGAGTAGGATTAAATTACTTTATGGAAATTGCTAAGATGCGTGCAGCTCGAATTCTTTGGGCAAAACTAGTCAAACAATTCAATCCTAAAGATTCTAGATCTATGTCGTTAAGAACTCATACTCAAACTTCTGGATGGTCTTTAACAGAACAAGATCCGTTTAACAATGTTGCTCGTACATGTTTAGAAGCTCTTGCGGCAACATTGGGACATACGCAGTCTTTGCATACAAATGCTTTGGATGAAGCATTGGCACTTCCAACAGATTTTTCCGCACGAATTGCACGTAATACACAACTATATTTGCAACATGAAACAGGCATTACTCGTGTAATTGATCCTTGGGCAGGCTCATATTATGTAGAATCTTTAACACAAGAAATTTTGCAACGTAGTTGGCAACATATTCAAGAAATCGAAAATTTAGGTGGTATGACAAAGGCATTGGAAACAGGACTGCCTAAAATGCGTATTGAAGAAGCTGCTGCCCGACGTCAAGCCAAAATTGATTCTGGAAAAGAAACTATTATTGGTGTAAACAAATATAGATTGGATAAAGAAGAACCTTTGCAAATTTTGGAAGTCGATAATACTGCTGTACGAGAAGCACAGATTAAACGTTTGGAACAATTAAAAACTAATCGAGATCCTGCTAAAGTACAGGCTTGTCTAGATTCTCTTACTCAAGCTGCTAGTACTGGAGAAGGAAATTTGCTAGAACTTTCAATTTATGCAGCACGAGCGCGAGCAACTTTGGGCGAAATTTCTTTTGCTTTGGAAAAAGTTTTTGGACGGCATCAAGCTGTAATTCGCACAATAAGCGGAGTATATAGCAGTGAATATAATGATGTGGATACCATTCAAGAAATTCGCAAATTAAGTGATGAATTTGCTGAAAAAGAAGGTCGCCGTCCTCGTATTTTAGTTGCAAAAATGGGACAAGATGGGCATGATCGTGGTGCAAAAGTCGTCGCAACTGCTTATGCAGATATGGGATTTGATGTGGATATTGGTCCTTTATTCCAAACACCAGAAGAAACAGCTAAACAAGCTGTGGAAAACGATGTTCATATTGTCGGAATTAGTTCTTTAGCAGCAGGCCATAAAACCTTAGTTCCTCAATTGATTGAGCAGCTCAAACAACTAGGAAGAGAAGATATTATGGTCGTTTGTGGTGGCGTTATTCCTGCTCAAGACTATGATTTCTTATATAAGCATGGTGTTGCAGCTATTTTTGGCCCAGGATCAGTTCTTCCCGTTGCTGCAAAGAAAATTTTGATGGAACTCCAACGAAGATTGGCTTAAGATTTTGAAAAAAAAAGACGCGGTGCATTACCGCGTCTTAAAATAATTTAAGATGGAAAATTTGATAGAATTAACTTTTTTATTTTAAGGGGAATTTTTACATGGATTGTGAAAAATGCCATAAAAAAACTGCTACAGTTTGTTTTACAGAAGTTATCAATCAACATAAAAAAGAAATAAATTTATGTGAGGACTGTGCTAAAGAACACACACCATATATTGAAAACCCTTATTCTCCACTTCCATTTCAAGATTTTTTAAAAAAAATATTTGGGATAATATCCGGACAGCAAGAGTCAGATTTAGATATTCCATTAGATTCCACACAATTTAAAACATCTGAAGAAACAAATTATTCTGTAGAAAAACAATTATCTTGCCCAAATTGTGGAATAAAATTATCAGAATTTAAGGCTACTACAAGATTTGGGTGTTTTAACGATTATCAAGTTTTTCAACATATTTTGCCACAAATATTTAAATATATTCATGGTTCGAGTAAGCATATTGGTAAAGTTCCATCAGCATATCGAAGTGCTGAAGAATCGGAAAAATATACTGATATTGAAAACTTTATTGAAAAACAAGCAACTCAGGAATCTATAGCTCAAAAGGTTTCAGAAGAACATAAACAACATATCAATATATTAGCAGAACTTCGACGGCAATTAAAAGAAGCTATAGAAAAAGAATGGTATGAAAAAGCTGCGGAAATTAACAAAGAAATAAAAAAATTAGAAGGTATGGAATTATGAGACTGATAGATATATTAAAAGAACCTAGTGAATGGTTGAATCCTAAAGGAAATGAGGCAGATGTTGTTATCTCCAGCCGTATTCGCCTTGCAAGAAATCTTGCTAATTTTTTATTTCCAACACGTGCTAGTATCCAACAAAAAGAAGAAATAGAAAAATATATATCTTCTAAAATTAAAGAAATTCCTGAATTCCAAGAATATATTTATACTGTTTTAGACCATAGAAATCAGGAGGAATCAGCTTTTTTATTTGAAAGACATTTAATTAGCAAAGAGTTATTACAAAGTGAAGGGCGATCTTCTCTATTTTTCAAAAAAGATGAAAGTATTTCGATTATGATAAATGAAGAAGATCATCTTCGCATTCAAGGGCTTCGGGCTGGTGTTTCTCTCTCTCAAATATATAAAGAAATAAATAAAATTGACGATATTTTAGAAACTCATTTACCTTATGCTTATCATTCTGTTTTTGGATATGCTACCTCTTGTCCAACAAATGTTGGAACAGGTATGAGAGTTTCTTTTATGTTACATTTACCAGGATTATGTCTTACCAATCAAATCAATAAGATACATGAAAATTTACGGAAGAAAAAGTTAAATTTGCGTGGCACTTATGGAGAAGGAACTACACCACTTGGAGATCTTTATCAAATTTCTAATCAAGTTAGTTTAGGAATATCAGAAGAAAATATTTTAGAGCGTTTACAATGTATAATTCCACAAATTTTAAAATATGAACGGGAAGTTCGAAATCGACTTTTAGAAAATAATAGAGAATCTCTAACTGATTTAATTAAAAAAGCATATAATTATTTATTAACTATGGAAATGATTGCAAGCGAACAGGCAATGACATATCTTTCATTAGTTAGATTAGGTTGTCAATTAGAATTGATTCCATTGGGTATAAAAAAAGTTCAAGAACTATTTTTATTGTGTCAACCAGCACATGTACAAAGGGAATTAAATTTAACAGCAGAAGAAAGAGATATAAGACGAGCTAAAATGATCCGAGATTATCTACAAAATTAAAAAATTATAACCATCTTTTTAAAAAAGGTGGTTATAATTTTTTTAGAGTTTAAAGGAGATATGAATGAGTTTGGTATTGGATCATATTTCTAATGAAATTATTAAAGATGTTTCGTTAACAATTTTACCAGGAAAAATTGTAACAATTGTAGGTCCAACTGGAGCAGGAAAATCTACTTTATTAAAAATAATTGCAGGTTTACAAAAAAGTTGTGGAGGAAATATTTATCTTAATAATCAAGAAATAACTTTTGTTCCATCTCATTTACGCGGAATTGCAATGCTATTTCAAAACCACATTCTTTTTCCACAAAAAAATGTATATGAAAATATCTCTTTCGGATTACGAAGATCGTATTTCTCTAAAGAAAAAATATATGCTAAAGTTCAAGATATGGCTAATATGTTTGAGCTTTCTCATCTATTACAACGTTACCCCGACACTTTATCTGGGGGAGAGAGACAACGTGTTGCATTGGCGCAAATACTTTCGCTTTCTCCAAAAGTATTGCTATTAGATGAACCTCTTACTCATCTTGACCAACCTTCTCAATATACCTTAAGAAGGCAAATACAACAAATTCAACAAATATTATTATTACCAATACTTTATATTACTCATAATCAAAATGAAGCACGTTCCATAGGAGATCAAATGGGAATTTTAATTGATGGAAAACTGCAACAATTGGATTCGCCACAAAAAATATATCAAAATCCGGCAAATTTAGAGATTGCAACATTTTTAGGTATTTCCTAATTTTTATGAAAGGAAAAAAGATGTTGAATCAAAAAAATTTTCAATTATTGATTGTTATGCTAATTATGATTTTATTTAACTTTTTTTATATAAATGGAGAGCCAAATATGGAATATAGCAAATTGACGCCAGAAGAAGAAAAAGTGATTGTTTATAAAGGAACAGAACGACCATTTACTGGAAAATATTATAATTTTTCTAAAAAAGGAATTTATCTTTGCAAAAGATGCAATGCTCTGTTGTATCAATCTGAAGATAAATTTGATTCTCATTGTGGCTGGCCAAGTTTTGATGATGAAATTCCTGATGCAATCCAAAGAATCCCAGATAAAGATGGGATGAGGACAGAAATAGTTTGCGCACAATGTGGTGCACATTTAGGGCATGTGTTTTTAAATGAAGGATTTACGAATAAAAATACCAGACATTGTGTCAATTCTATTTCTCTGAATTTTATCCCATCAGAAAATATTGAAATTGCTATATTTGCTGGAGGCTGCTTTTGGGGAGTAGAATATCATTTTCAAAAAGTGAAAGGCGTTCTTAGTACTGAAGTTGGTTACACTGGAGGAGCTGTGGATAATCCAACTTATCAGGAAGTATGTTCTGGGCAAACTAAGCATGCTGAGGCAGTAAAAGTTACTTTTGATAATGACCAGATAGATTATGAAACATTGGCAAAATTATTTTTTGAAATTCATGATCCTACACAGGTAAATTCCCAAGGGCCAGATGTTGGAGATCAATATCGTTCCAATATTTTTTATACAAATGAAAAACAAAAAGAAATTGCAGAAAAATTGGTACGAATATTGCTAAATAAAAATTATAAAGTAGCTACAATAATCAGCCAGTTTTCAAAATTTTATAAAGCTGAAAAATATCATCAAAAATATTACGAAAAAAAAGGTAATTTTCCATATTGTCATCGTTATATAAAAAAATTTTAAGTTTATGTGATGAAATGTAATATGTGCAATTTTTCGTGTTCATTTTTTTTTAAGAAATGAAATATTATTCATATTGTTTTTTTATTTTTTTTCTTGTATGAATTCATTTTGACTGCTAAAATAAATTTATCAAGAATATCAACAACATTTTAATTTTATGCATTAGTTTAAGCAAGTAAAAGGGCATTTGTTTCTATGCTTTTTAAAAAAGCATAGAAACACTCTACAAAATAGCTTTCGTAGAGAAACAAACTAAAAAGGTTTTTATGAGAACAATTTTAATTATCGATGACGATCGGGATGTGCATGATGTATATTCTGAAGCATTAAGTATAAAAGAATATCGGGTACTTAGCTCTTATACTGGGGAAGATGGACTCAAAAAAGTAGAAATATATAATCCTGAATTAATTCTTTTAGATATCGATCTAGGATCTGGGCTAACTGGGCTAGACGTTTTACATTCATTGAAGAAGATGAAAAAAAAATTGCCTATTATTTTTATTAGTGGCAAAAGTGGTATGGAACATGATGTTGAAATTGAAATTGCTGCTAATGTTTATAAATTTTTTGTAAAACCTATAGCCGTAAATGAACTTGTCCATACTATACAAGAATTTTTTAATCCTAAATTACCCTTGGATAATAAAGAAATTCGTACATATAAAAGTAGCATATCTTTTAAAGAATCTTTATCAGGGTGTTCTATAGAAAGTTTATTAGGACAAGGAGCTTCCGGCGAAGTTTACCGTGCTTCACATTCTGGAGTTCCTGTTGCAATTAAAATTTATAAAAAAGATGTACTCTCTGATATAGAAGTAATAACTCGGTTTAAAGAATCAGCTATAATTTTAAAAAAAATTAAGCATCCTAATATTATTGAATTATTTGATACTGGAATTACTAAAGAGGGAAACTACTTTATAATTATGCAATATTTTGTTGGAGAAAATGTTTCGAGTTTATTAGAAAAAAATGGAATTATTAGCATTCCAGAAAGTATTGATATTGCATATCAAATTGCGCAAGGTTTATCTGCTGCTCATCAAGCAAAATTGTTACATCGAGATATTAAACCTTCTAACATTTTATATAATCGAGAGAAAAAAATTGCAAAAATTATAGATTTTGGTGTTGCTTGCAAATTGGGCACATCTCAAGATGAATGTATCACAGGAACACCATATTTTATGTCTCCAGAACAATGTCAAGGAAGCGAACTAGATCATAGAAGCGATATCTATAATTTAGGAGCAACGCTATACAATATGATTGTAGGTACTCCTCCTTTTTATAGTTTTACTGATGTTAAAGATGTTTTACTTGCACATATTTATCAGCCTTTAGCTTGGCCGAGACAAATGTCATATATTCCAAATTCTTTGCAAAAAATAGTAGAAAAGATGATGGAAAAGTCTGCCTCTAAGAGATTTTCTACTATGGCAAGATGTGCAGAAGAATTAAAAAAGATACGAGCAAGCTTATAAATTTTTTATAAAAATTTGACAAGCCTGTTTATGTTGTTGAGGAGGACAAATCGTGGAAAGGGTACTATATCTCGTTACTATTATTTATATTACTATGTCAGTTATTTTTATTTATTCAATTTCTCTCTTTTTGAAAAAAATAAGAGGGCTAAATCATAAATTAGAAATCTCTATGCTCCAACAAAAACAGGCAGAAGAAGAAGCACATATCTCTCAAGAAAAATTTTCAAAAATTTTTGATTCTAATGCAATACCTATCTCAATTACAAGGATTAACGATGGGAAATTGCTTGAAGTTAATCAAGCTTTTCGAGATTTGTTTGGTTATAATGGGGATGATTTAATTGGGCATACAACCATAGAACTAAATATATGGCAAAATCCAGAAGATAGGGCAAACTTAATCCGCCATCTCCTTCAAAATGGAGCAATTCATAATCAAGAATTTCAAATGCGAGCAAAAAATAGAAAAACTATTACTGTATATTATTTTGCTGAAATTATTACTTTTAATAACGAACATTGTGTTATGTCTTTGTTAGTAGATATAACTGCTCGTAAAAAAATTGAAGATGCACTGAGAGAATCTGAAGAAAGATTTCGTAGTATTGTAGAATCTTCACCCACTGGAATGCACTTTTATAAATTAAATTTTAATGGAAAACTTATTTTTAGTGGATACAATCCTGCAGCAGATCGTATTATAGGAATTTCTCATAATTCTCTTATAAATAAAACAATTGAGGAAGCATTTCCCAATTTAGATTCTCAGATTTATGTACTATATAAGCAAGTTGCAAAAGGAGAACATGGCCCACAATATTTTGAAACATATTATTATTATAAAGAACGACAATCTAGATATGCTTATGCTGCGACAGTTTTTCAAATCGGTGAAAATTCTATTGCAGTTAACTTTGTGGATATTAGCGATCGGAAAAGAGAAGAAGAGGAATTGCGCAATATCAATGAAAATTTAAAGAAATCTGTGCAAGATCGGACTAAAGAATTAGAAAGTGCTCAAGAATTTGTTCTTGATGCTATGGCGAATGCTGATATTGAGAGAGAAAACGCTAAAAAAGCTTGGGCGCAATTAAGGGAAAAAACACAAAATCTTGATATATTATCAAAAGCCATTGAAAGTAATCCAGCATCTGTTGTTGTTACAGATGAAAATGTTCAAATCCAGTATGTAAATCCTAAATTTACAGAAGTTACCGGGTATTTAAAAGAAGAAGTTTTAGGGCAAAATCCTCGAATTTTAAAATCTGGAAAACATTCTGCAGAATTTTACAAAAAAATGTGGGATTTACTTTCGACAGGAAATTCTTGGCAAGGAGAATTGTGCAATAAGAAAAAAAATGGAGAGTTGTTTTGGGAATCCGCATATATTTTCCCTGTAAAAACAACTATCGGAGAAATTACTCATTATGTAGCAGTTAAAGAAAATATTACTGAACGAAAAAATTTTATTCAAAAGTTAGAAACTGCAAAAGAAGCCGCGGATACTGCTAATAAAGCTAAAAGTATTTTTTTGGCCAATATGTCTCATGAAATTCGTACTCCTATGAATGCAATATTAGGTTTTTCTCAATTGATGTTAAGAGATGTGGCTATTAGTATGCAACAAAAAGAACATCTTAATATGATCAATCGTGCAGGAGAACATTTATTAGCAATTATCAACGATATTTTAGAGATGTCAAAAATCGAAGCTGGGAGAACGACATTAAATTCTATAACCTTTGATTTGTATAATCTTATTCATGATATTGAAATGATGTTCATAATTCGTGCTAAAACAAAAGGGTTAGAATTCACTGTTAGTAAAGCCAATTCTCTTCCTCAATTTGTTTCCGGTGATGAAGGTAAATTGAGACAAATTTTGATCAATTTAATTAGTAATGCTGTGAAATTTACTAAAGAAGGAAGTGTTATTATAACTTGTCAAGCAGAATCTGACTGTAAAAATGGTATTTATCTTAAAATTGATGTGAAAGATACTGGTCCTGGAATCAACCCAAAGGATATAAATAAACTATTTCGTCCATTCGAACAAACTGACGCCGGAATACGTACGGGTGGAGGAACTGGTCTGGGATTGGCTATTAGTCGTGAATTTGCGCATTTGATGGGTGGTCAGATTACAGTAGAAAGCGTACTTGGAAAAGGAAGTTGTTTCCATTTAGAAGTTTGTTTAGCGCGTGGAGATGCCAAATCAATTTCTCCAGAAACTTCATGCCGGCATATTATTGGCTTGCAATCTGGCCAAATGCCTTTTCGTATTTTAATTGCTGATGATATTGAAGATAACCGCATTCTTCTATCTCAAATGTTAAAAAATGTGGGATTTGAAACAAGAATAGTCTCAAATGGTAAGGAAGTCTTAAAAGAACTTCAAGCTTTTAATTATGATCTTCTTCTTATTGATCTTTATATGCCTGAAATGAGTGGTTACGAAGCTATATGTCGTATTCGAACGAATAATAGTTTAATCCCTATTATTGCAGTAACGGCAAGTGCTTTCGAAGAAAATCGTCAGCAGGTAATTCGCCTTGGAGTAAATGATTTTATTGGCAAACCATTTAAAGAAAATGAATTATTTGAAAAAATTGGCAATTTATTAAAAGTCAAATATGTTTATAAAGATGGGTATTCTACTACTTCTGTAATACGAAAAATTGAAAAAATACAATCAAAAAAATCCTTAGCAAAAATTTCTTATGACTTATTAAATCGTATACGAGAGGCAACAATCAATGGAGATTTTGATGGTGTTATAGAATTAGCTTCCCGCATTGAGATTATTGATACCTACTTAGCCGATGGAATTAAAAGTCTAGCTCAAAGGTTTGATTCTCAACAAATTTTAGAGCTATTGGATAAGGCAAAAATTTTGGGTGAAAAAAAATTAGAATAATAGTCAATATCTCCACCCTAAACAGTAGATGAAAAAGTTTGCATGGCAATATCTCTTTGAAAGAGATATAATTAAAAAACTTTGAAAGAAGTTAGCCATGCAAACACAAACAAAATTTAATAATATCTTAACAAGTAATAAAGTGTAAGCATTGGACTATTCCACCGTGAATATTTTATGAATCTGCTATTTTTGTTAATTGGCAAGACAGGCTAGGTGTTTTGTTAGGAAGCCTTATATGGGAAAATCCGAAGAATTACTTCAATCTAAAGAAAAAAAAATTCCGGATATTTTGATCGTAGATGATATGCCTTCAAATGTACAATTATTGGCCAGTATGTTAAAAAATAATGGCTATAAAGTACGTGTAGCTCTCACAGGAAAACGTGCAATAGAAGCTATTTGTAATTGTCCTCCGGATATTATTTTACTTGATATAACTATGCCTGAAATGAATGGCTATGAAGTTTGCGAAGAATTGAAAAAGGATTCCAAATTAAATGAAATCCCAGTTATTTTTATCAGTGCTTTGCATGAAACAGCCAACAAAGTTCAGGCTTTTCAAAAAGGAGGAGTAGACTATATTAGTAAACCCTTTCAATTAGAAGAAGTAGCTGCACGAATTTCGACACATTTAGAATTACGGCGTCAAAAATGCCTTTTACAAGAAAGCTATAATGAACTTCGCAAATTAGAAAATTTCAGGGACAGTTTAATCCACATGATTGTTCACGATATGCGTGCACCTCTTGTGGGAATTAAAGGATTTTTAGAACTTCTTGAATCAATTGATGGAGAAAAGTTCAGTGATAAAGGAAAGAGTTTTGTTTTAAGAATGAAAGGAGGTACAGAAATTCTTGTAGAAATGATTAACTCTCTTCTTGATGTTCATAAAATGGAATCAGGGAAAATGGAATTGAAATTGTCTTTATCAAATTTAGTTAGTCTTGCTCAAGAAGCACTAGCAAAATTAGAATCTTTATTGGGAATAAGAAAAATTATCAAAAATTTTCCAAGTGATTCAACGATAATAAATTGTGATCCTTTTATTATTTCAAGAGTGATACAAAATTTAATAAGCAATGCAATAAAATTTACTCCAGAAAGCACAGGTGAAATCTTTCTTAGCATTTTAGATCAGCAAGAAAGTATTTTATTTTCGGTAAAAGATAATGGACCTGGTATCCCCACAGAATATCATCAAAAAATATTTGAAAAATTTGGCCAAGTTGAATCGCGAACAAATTATCGAAAATATTCTACTGGACTTGGTCTTACTTTTTGTAGATTGGCTGTTGAAGCACACGGAGGATTTATTAAAGTAGAAAGTGAGGTAGGAAAAGGAAGCAATTTTATTTTTTCCCTACCAAAACAAGAAGAAAACTATTTTTAAAGCTTTATTTAATTTTTAAAGATTTTTCTTGACTTTTTAAAAAAAAGTATTATAATAATGTCATTATTTAACCGCCCCGTTCGTCTAGCGGTCAGGATATCAGATTCTCAGTCTAAGGACACGGGTTCGAATCCCGTACGGGGTATTTTTTTTTGTCTAAATTTTTTTTGTGTTTTTTTAAGATAAAAAAAGATATATATGGATTTTAGCTTTAAATTAAGATAAAATTTCTTTGATACATTAAGATATTTTTTTACATAGATAGTTCTAATTAAAACGCCTATTCATATTTTGGCACTAAATACCACTTTTTCTGTCAATTCCAAATTTCGGAAAGGTAGGTTCCAATGGAGTTTAATTTAGCTTTAAGAGAATGCAATGTAAAAATTGTTTATTATGGACCTGGGCTTTCTGGCAAAACAACCAATTTGGAAGTTATCCATGACAAAACTCCGGTCGAAAACCGAGGGAACTTGACAACATTAGCAACTGATTTAGACCGTACATTATATTTTGATTATATGCCTTTGGAATTAGGGAAAATTAGTGGACTTACAGTTCGTTTGCGACTTTTCACAGTTCCGGGACAAGTGTATTATAATGCTACACGAAAATTAGTTTTGCGATGTGCAGATGGAGTTGTGTTTGTAGCAGATAGCCAAGAATCTCAAAAAAATGCAAATTTAGAATCTCTAAAAAATTTAGAAGAAAATCTTTTAGAATATGGATTAAATATAAAAGGAATGCCTTTAGTTTTGCAATTTAATAAAAGAGATTTACCCAATATCATGTCATTAGAAAAAATGGATGAGCTACTAAACCAGGAATTACATGCACCGTATTTTCCAGCAATTGCAGTAAAAGGTGATGGCGTTTTTCAATGTTTGCGTAGTATTGCTAATCTTACTATGGTAAAAGTAGAAGAAAATCTTAAAGATCCCAAAGGGGGAAAAGGAAACATTATTTCGCATCAAGGGAGTAATAAATCTAGTAAAAAACCCGGAGAAGATACTTCTCAAATTCGTAGCACTTTAGGTGCGCAATCAATAGCGCAAGCATCTAAAGGTGAGACATCAGCTATGATTTCTACTGGCAGATTGTCCATGCCGTCTGCAAATAAAGCTATAACTCCACTTCCAGCACTAAATGCTCCTTCTACCCCATTACCAAATAAATCTCCAACCCCCTCTCCGATGTTAAATAGATCTAGTATGCCTATTAATCATATACCAATTCCATTCAATAAGCCTCCTACACCTTCACCAATATTGAGTAAACCTCCTACACCTTCACCAATATTGAGCAAACCTCCTACATCTTCACCAATATTGGCCAAACCTCCTATACCATTAAATAATCCTTCCATTTCCAATCCTATGCAAAGTAAAGCAGCACCATTAACTCAATTTGGGGGTACTTTAGGTGCTAAACCTGTTTTAGGAAATAGCGGAATTTCCACAGCACAAACCAATAAATTGTCTATGCCAGTTGCACCAATGCAAAATCCTTCAATGCTAAAACCTAGCATTCCTCTCTCTTCATCTCCACAAACAAAACCATTTACTCCAAATAATCAATTATCTTCTTCACCAGGTATGGTAAATTTAAACACTGGGATGAGGAGACCTCTTGGAGTTCAAATAAATCCAGGAATGCAACAAAAAGCAGGTATTTTTAATAATCCCATTACAAATCCCGCTGCTAAAAGAGAAACTGAACAAAAAATAAATAGAGATTCTATCTTAACAAATAATGGCCCACAGTTTTCTTTAGGATATAAAGTACAAAAGGATGAACCATCTCAAAATACTCCTCTTACTAATCAACAAAATTTAGGAATGCAAGGAAGTAAAAATGAACCGCCTAAAATGGCTTTATTTCGTGGTTCATTAAGTAACCAATCATCTACAACAAATACTCCTAAGTGGGGAGCCAAACCTAAAGAACCATAATTTCTTTGTTTTTAAGGAAAGATAGGAAAATATTATTTTTTTGAATAGAAAATATTTTCTATAATATTTAGGGGAATTTTATGCAGGAAGGAAAAACTGCAAAGATTGTACTTGCACATGCTGAAGAAATTCGTGATGTATGCCAACGTTATCCGGCAATTGCTGAACAAATAGAGAATTTCCAAAAAGACATTAGATGTTATATGAAAGAAATTTATCACGAAATAAAAAATATGGAAATAAGCGATCAATCATTGGTAATGATTCTTATTATCAATGAAATTCATAAGTTAACAGATGAAATTTTTTTATGATAGATAAAGGATTTTTTCATGGATCAGAATAATTTTCTTGATATGGATAAAAAAGAAGAGAAAAAAGATAAAGATAAAGATAAAAATAATGATATTGCAAAGCGTTTACTTCAAGCTAGAGTCATTATGATTTCCGAAAGTATTACAGATAAACTTGCTCGTTCAGTTGCCGCCCAAGCTATTGTTATGCAGGAAGAAGATGCAAAAGCTCCTATTACAGTTTATGTTAATTCTCCTGGTGGATCAGCAGATTCTGGATTTGCAATTTTTGATATTCTTCGTTTTGTAACAGCTCCTGTACGAACTATCTGTACAGGATTATGTGCCAGTGCTGCTGTTTTAATTTACTTAGCTGCAAAAAAAGAAAATCGATATTCTTTGCCAAATTGTCGGTTTTTATTACATCAACCTTCTACAAATTTGGTTGGTACAGCTTCTGATATTGAGATCAATGCCAATGAAATTATCAAGCTAAAAGAACGTTATAACAAAATTGTTTCTCAAGAAACAGGCAAAACAGTAGAACAAATCAATCATGATGCAGATCGTGATTTTTGGTTGTCTGCAGAAGAAGCTAAAGAATACGGACTTGTAGGAAAAATTATCCAATCTTATGCAGAAATTGGCGCGTAGGTAAATTTTTATTAGAAAGACCTCGGTAATTACGCCGAGGTCTTTCCTAAATTAGAGGAAAATATGGCAAAACAAAAAGATCAAGGTGAAAATCTCGAAATTTACTATGATAATGAACGAGATTCTTTACGGAAATTCCAAAAAATCTTAAGAAAAGTGATTCTAAGTGAACGAAAAAATATTTGGATTGATATGCATCAAGCCCCTACTGTGGCAAGAGATTTTTTAACACCTTTAGTACTAGGAGCAAAAGCTTTAAAATCCTACAACCGGAAAGTTACTTTAGTTCTTTCTCCACTTAATTATTCACTTCTTCAAAATACACCAGAAGCTCCATATTTTCAATTTGAACTGGCTGCTGATGCAACAGATTCCTCAGATACTCCTAGCGAATTTTCTTTAGGATTAGAATCTACTCCAAAGTCGGAATTAGAAGATTCTAAAAAGAATGTGCAGATTGATTCAAAATCTCAAAATAAAAATATAGATGCTCCTCCAGGTTTTGATATATCTGAGAATTTTATCATTCTCAATGATGATATTGTAGAACAAGTTCCGCAAGTTTTGCCTAACTTAGTTCAAAAGCTGTTGAAAAATTATGAAAAAGTCATTATTGATGTTAGTAAGCTATTTTTAATTACACCAGCTTTAATACATAGTTTAATTTTAGAAACTATCAATACTGGTAATGCTATTGTTGTAAGACTACAAAATTCAATGGTAGAAATGCTTCAAAGTAATCCACAAGCTTTGGTTTTAAATTTGGATATTCTTTCAGAAGAAACTGCTCAAGAAACTGCTACAATAGAAAAATTAGATGCTGGAGAAGAAAATTTTTCTGAAAATCAAATTCCACAAGATGCCATTGAAATTGAAGAAATTGAAGATATTGAAGATATTAAAAAGAATGATGAAGAAGATACGCATGCAATTTCTTCTCCTCTTCAAGGCTTTGCTGAAGAAATTGCAGCAGTTGCTGCGATGGATATTGACTCAATTTTATCTCCTAATGTTGAAAATGATGGCACTCCTTCCAATTTTCGCATTGAAATCAATTGTCTAAAAGCTAATGAAATGACAGAGTCTTCCTTTATTCGAGATTTCCCAAAGTATTTTGAAGAGCTATTACAATGTGGAAATCTTGTTTATATAGATATAACTTTATATCGAAGGATTGAAAAAGAAATTGTAAAACTTCTTGTAAAAGCTAATTGGTTAGCTTTAGAACGTGGTACTAAAGTAGTACTTAAAATGCTTCGTGAACAACGGCAAGTTTATCAAAACATGTTTCCTCATATCGAAGAGGTTGAACTTAAATTATCTAACATGCCAGAGTTTATTTTAGTTGGCAGTCGTTTAGAATTACATAATGTTACAATGCCTGTATTTCTAGAAAAATTCGGAGAAAACTTTAAAAAATTATTAGGGACAGGCAGCTCTAATTTAGTAGTTGATCTTTCTCGTTTAAATGAAATTTCAGATACAGGAATTGAAATGCTAACTCTTGCTAATTTAGAAGCAATTGGTAAAGGTGTTGTAATTACATTTAGAATTAAAAGTGATTTAGAAGAAAAGTTCCAAAAATCCAGCCGTACAAGAGCATTACCTCTAGAAATTATACGTACTGAGAGAAATGCTGCACAAGAAGCAAAAAATAAGCCACATATAGATTTGAAAAAGATTCAGGAAGGAGATCGTTTAAGTCAAAAAGTACTAAAAAAAGAATTTGAAACTGTACACATTGAATCAAGAGGAACTTTCCAAAATTGGGAACCTGCTCCAATCAAAGCAGAGGAAAAAAAGATCGTTTATACTGGGCCGGAAAGACGTGTTGAAAAACGCTATGAAGGTCAAGATGCAGAAGTTCTTTTTGTTCGTGGGAGCATTGCTAAATTTAGCGGAAGAAAATATCCTTTACATAATCTTAGCCAAACAGGTGCTAGCTTTACTTCTGCAGTTATGCCATCGCGAAATGAACCTGTTCGTGTAAAAATTTTTAAAGACGATCTTTCTGTTGAAATTGCCGCAAAAGTCATTTGGGTGCGTCCTGTTGCTGCTCAAGCGTTATTTAAAATTGGAGTCCAATTTACTAAAATTACAGAAGTTGGTAAGGCACAATTAAGAGAGATATTAAGAAAATTATATACAAGTGAAACTAAAAGCTAATTTAGAAACAATTTTCTAAAAAATATTTATTTGACTTTTATTATCAAATAATTAAGATAACATTAAGAACTAAGAAAAATTTGTTCTAATATAAGATTTTCTTAGAAAGAACAAATTAAAAAATAGCTTTTAGAAAATTTTTCAAGGGAGAATCAATGAAAAAAATTTTAGTTTTAGTTTTTTCACTTTTTTTAATTCAATTTGTCTATGCGACTACAGATGATTATGTAGATATGTTTTGTTTTAAAAATATGATACCTTCAAGCCAAATTGATGGCGTAGAAATTATTGATGGCTCATTGCAATTGCTGCCAGGCTGTACACAAGGTTATTGGATATCTGAAATTATGCGCACTCAAATAAATTTTAATGGTATTTCTCTAAATTATTTAGGAGAGATGTTCGATCAAACAAACATTAAAATTTTTATACGAGCTTTAAATCAAGATGGTAATTGGAGTGAATGGCAATACAAAGAAGGCATTGAAAACGACTTTCAATTTGATTATCAGAGCATTGCATATCAATTTAAAGTAGAACTTAGTACTCAAAACCAAGCTCCCAAATTATCTCAACTTTCTGTTAATTATGACGTAGTTAATGAACAAATGCTAGGTGCTGGTGTTGTTACTACTCGTGTAGAAGAAATGCGTGCTGTTCCTAAACCAACTATTGTTTCGCGTTCTGGATGGGGAGCACGATCTCCCAATGGTAGCTATAGCAGCCATACTCCACAAAAAATTACTATCCATCATACTTGGAGACCTACTGCAGCTGATTACAATGGTGCTTCAACTATTCGTAGTATTCAAAATTACCACATGGATACCAATGGTTGGATGGATATTGGTTACCATTTTTTAATTGGAACTTACCCAAGCAGTGGTGCAACTAGTATCTATCAAGGTCGTCCGGAAACTGCTGTTGGTGCTCATACTGGCGGTGCAAATACTAATAATGTTGGTGTGAATGTTGTGGGAGATTATACTACGGAATCTCTTCATAATAATTCTTACCAATCTTTGATTAAGCTACTAGGATGGCTTTGCTCCAATTATAAGATAAGTCCGGATAATATTTATGGACACAAAGATTTTAATTCTACTGCATGTCCTGGTCCTATTATTTATAATAAAATGGCTCAAATTCGTCAGGATGTCCGAAACTATATCAATGGAGGTGGTGGTGATGATACTGGTAAACTCATTGGTGTTATTTATGATGCTCAGCAAGGAACCTCTGCCAAAATTTCTGGGGCAACTGTAAAACTTAGCTCTGGCCATAGTATGACAACCGGTACAGATGGAATATATTCTTTCCAACTTCCCGTTGGCACTTATACTATAAATGTTCAAAAAAGCGGTTATCAGTCAGCTTCTTCTAGTGATGTCGTACAAAAAGGCGAAACGACTTGGGAATCTATTGGATTAAAAAAATAAACTAAAATTTTTGTTAATTATTATCCGTACAAAATTTTATCTTTTGTACGGAAATATTCATTTTAAGCAGAGATTGAAAAATTACCTCCTAAAGGAGTATTTTAGTGAGATCAGTTGTAAAAATTGCCGATAAAGAAATTATTTTTGAAATTGGAGAGATTGCAAAACAAGCACATGGTGCTGTTCTTGTGCAACAGGGGGGGACCGTTGTTCTTGTTACTGTTGTAGCTGATGAAGAGCAACAAGAAATTTCTGGTGCAGATTTTTTTCCATTAAGTGTTGAATATCGTGAACGTACTGCAGCAGCAGGAAGAATTCCTGGTGGTTTTATCAAACGTGAAAACAAACCACAAGATCATGAAATATTAGCAAGTCGTTTGATAGATCGATCTATTCGGCCTTTATTTCCCGAAACATTTCTTTCTGAAACTCAAGTAATTGCAACCGTATTAAGTTATGAAAAAGATGCCGAGCCTGAGATATTATCTATACTTGGTGCATCTGCAGCATTGTCAATTTCTGATATACCATGGAATGGCCCTATTGCTGGAATGAGACTAGTTCGAAAGAATAATAAATTTATTGTATTTCCTAATGAAAAAGATCGAAATGCTACGGATATGGATATTGTTATTTCTTGTAGCAAAGAAGGCTTAGTTATGCTAGAAGGTGAAGCTCGTGAAGTTACAGAAACCTGTCTTCAAGAAGGTATCGAATATGCGCACTCTTCTATGAAACCTTTTTTTGATCTTATTGCAACATGGCAAGAAGAATTGAAAGTTGCAAAGAGAGCATGTCCAGAGCTATCTCTTCCTGATGAGTTTAAACAAGCTTTAGAAGAAGCTACTTATAAAGCAATGAAAATTGCTATTGTTGGCCCCAATAAAAAAATACGTGCCAAACAGACCAAACAAGTTTATAAAGATGTAATTGCTTTAATGGCTGAGAAATTTCCAGATATTAGTGAAACATTGGTAACATACTTAGTCGAAGGAATTAAATATCGCGTTTTTCGTGAATATTTAGTTGATGAAGGTATTCGTGTAGATGGTAGAACATACCAACAAATTCGTCCCATTTGTGGAAAAGTAGGTTGGCTGCCGAAAACACATGGTTCAGCTCTTTTTCAACGTGGCGAAACTCAAGCAATTATGACTTGTACTCTTGGCACTCCAGAAGATGAACAAATCGTGGAGAGCTTAGCAGGAGAAATTCGTCAAAAATTCATGCTTCACTATAATTTCCCTCCATTTAGTGTAGGAGAAATTAAACCGCTTCGCGGTCCAGGACGACGTGAAATTGGGCATGGCTTTTTAGCAACACGTGCTTTGCAACAAGTACTGCCAAACGAAAATCAATTTCCATATACTATACGGTTAATCTCTGATATTACAGAATCGAATGGTTCTTCTTCAATGGCCACAGTATGTGGTGGTTGTCTTGCTCTTATGGACGCTGGTGTTCAAATTAGCAATATGGTTGCTGGTGTTGCCATGGGGTTAGTTAAAGAAAAGGGCAAAATGGTAGTTCTGACCGATATTATGGGCGAAGAAGATCACATGGGAGATATGGATTTTAAAGTCGCCGGTAGTGAGCGTGGAATTACAGCAGTGCAAATGGATAATAAACTTGGTAGCATTCCTTCTGAAGTAATGACTCAAGCATTGGAACAAGCACGACAAGGCCGTTTATTTATTCTTGGCGAAATGAAGAAAATTTTGGATGCTCCACGAGCAAACCTTGCTCCTCATGCTCCAAGAGTATCTACATTAACCATTCGTAAAGATCGCATTCGTGATCTTATCGGACCTGGTGGTAAGAATATCCAAGAAGTGCAAGAAGAATGTAATGTACGAGTAGATGTCCAATCTAATACTGGAAAAGTTACCGTATATTCTACAAACCAAATTGGCTGTGATAAAGCATTGAAAAAGATCAAATACTTAACAGGTGATCCCGAAGTTAATTCTTTCTATCGTGGGGAAGTTACATCTATTAAAAATTTTGGAGCATTTGTTCGAATTTTTAATGGAGTCGAAGGTCTTGTTCATATTTCCGAAATTGCTCCACAACGCATCAATCAAGTTGAAGATGTTCTTCATGAAGGCGACACTATTATTGTAAAAGTTTTGGGTGTGGACAAACAAGGGAAAATTCGTCTTTCTCGCAGAGAAGCATTAAATGTTCCTGAAAGCGAACTTGCTAACTAAGATTTAATTTAATAACTCAAAAATTTGCATAAGTTTTTTATATCGCAAATTTTTGAGTCGTGTAAAAACAAAAATTTTTTTCTGGTAATATATGATGATTCAAGAAATGAATTCTTCTATAAAAAAATTAGGATCTATTATATTGCAAAGTATTAACTTGATTAAAAAAATAATATTATCTAAATTATCTTATAAAAACAATGCTTTTACATTAGTTGAGTTGTTAGTTGTTATTGTTATTATTGGAATTTTGCTTTCGATTATGTTACCAGCATTAGGGACAATTTCAAATCGGAGCCGTCAAAAATCGAGTTTAGCAGAGATACAAGAAATTTCAATGGCACTTAGTATGTATGAACAAGAATATCGTGATTATCCTCCTACAGACCTAACTCAATTAGGGCTTTCAAGACATAACCAAATAAACTCTGGAATTGAATGTGTAGTAGCTTGTCTTTCGGCTAATAAAAACAATGGACAGCCATTTTTTTCTTTTAGCGATCGCAAATTAGAAAATAGTGATTCAGATATTAGTTCTATTCCATTGCGACAATTAACGAAATCTACTTTTCCTCGTAATGATTTGTGGGAAATAATGGATCCTTGGAATACACCATATATTTATTTCCATAATCGCGATATTAACGAAACTATTAAGGTTGATTATAAAATTTCTGGCCAGAAAGTAAAAGTTTCTCCTAATTTACAACGTTCTAAAACTGGGCAAATAAGAAATCTTGGAACTTTTCAACTTTTCTCTTGTGGTACTGATGGTATTCCATTAAACGAAGATGATGTTATTATGAATTAGCTACAGAAGAATCTAACCAATTTTAATAACATTCTTTTTCTTTTAGCAAAAGTAATAAAAATTGGTTAGAATATTATTTAAGTTGCTCTTGCATATATGCTGATTTTCATACTTTCTCAAGTAGCAACTTGCTAATATTTCTTATTGAAAGGATTTTTTTATGCTTAAAATTCATCATTATCCCGATCCAGTTCTTCTTAAGCCTGCCGAACCAATTATAGAAATCAATGATGAAATTAAAAAGCTATCTATAGATATGATTGAAACAATGCATTCATCACGTGGTGTTGGACTTGCAGGGCCACAAGTTGGAGTCTCAAAACAAATTATTGTAGTTTGTCCAACTGGTGAAAAAGGGACAGAAATGACCTATATCAATCCAAAGATTACTAAGAAAAAAGGACGTATTTGTGGCGAAGAGGGATGTTTATCCTTTCCTGGAATTTATGGCAATGTTAATCGTGCCGTTTGGGTTGAAATTGAGGCAACACTTTTAAATGGACAAAAAATTATTTTTACAGAGCAAGATTTTGCAGCACGTGTTTTACAGCATGAAATAGATCATGTAAATGGTGTTATTTTTGTAAATAAGTTTCAACCTGCAGAAAAGGTTGTAGTTCGAAATACTCTTCGTAAGATGGAAGAAGAATTTGTAGCCGTTTAAAGCAAAACCAGGAGAATTTTTCTGGTTTTGTTGAAGTTTATTAGCACAAAATTTAAAATAAGGATAGGAAATATTGCCAATTTTTTTGGCAAATATATATTTTCCTCTTTTAATTTGAAAACTTACGATTTTTTTCAAACCCCAAAACTAAATAATTCTTGTGTTACAATAGGTATGTTTGACGGGGTTCATTTAGGCCATCAAAATTTAATTTCTCAGTTAGTTAAATATACCCATTCTTATAATATCCAATCAGTTGTGATTACTTTTTCAAGACATCCTTTAGAAATATTAACTGGTACACCACCTCCTTTTATTATGCCATTGGAAAAACGATTAGAAATTTTAGAAAAAATGGGCATAAATGTTTGCTTGATTTTAGATTTTACATTGGAAGTTTCTCATATACATGCTTATACATTTCTTCAAGACTTAGTACAAAGAATAGGTATGGTGGGTATTGTTATAGGAAAAGATTTTCGTTTTGGCTACCAAGGTCAAGGAAATCTTTCTATGCTTCAAGAATATAGTTCTCAATTACACTATGAAGTAAAAGTTGTTGAAATGTTTCAACATGCTCAAGATAAAATTTCTAGCACAAATATTCGTAGAGCTATTTTGGAAGGAAATATTCCAAAAGCTAATGCTATGCTGGGAAGACCATTTTTACTTATTGGTCAGGTAATCCCAGGAAAACAACTTGGTAGAATTTTAGGATTTCCAACTGCGAATCTTCAACTATTTCATGGGCTATGTCCACCAGACGGAGTATATGCAGGAATAACAAAAATTGATGACAGCTACCTTTCTCTAATTAGCATTGGAACATGCCCTACTTTTGGCCAAGAAGATTTGAAGATTGAAGTATATTTATTAGGATATGAAAATAATTTATATGGGCAAGTATTAGAAACTGAGATATACGAAAAAATACGAGAACAGAAAAAATTTAATTCTGCTGAAGAACTATGTCAGCAAATAAAATATGATTGCGAATATATACAAAATCATCATCTTAAAAGAAAACTTATAAAAAAAGTTTGTACATTTTCACCATAAAAAAAGAAAAAAGACTAAAATATTTTTAGTCTTTTTTCTTTTTTAGTTTATTTCCCGCTTGCTTTAATATACTTGTACAAAATAATAGGAATCATAACAGCTACATAGAGAGAGAGCATAATTCGTACTGTTTCATGTTCTATTAAAGGAAGTGGCAAGCCATAATCTGCAAAAATAAAAGCAGCTAATAATATTGCAGTAATTGCTTCTCCTGCTACTAACCCAGAACAAAAGACTGTACCGCGTTGGACAGCAGCATTAAATTTTACATTATCTTTATTTTGCATACGAACAATTTTATGGATAATTCCACCAAATAAAATTGGAATTGTTGTTGTAAAAGGTAAGTAAATTCCAACGGAGATCGCCATAGCACTAAGTCCCATACGAACACCTACTATGACTAAAAAAATTCCAATTACAATGCCTAAACCAACCATATCCCAGGGTAATTGATAGTTAGGATCAAAAATTCCTTTTGCCATATTTGCAAACATATTTGCTTGAGGAGCAGATAGTTTTTCACTACCAATTACGTATGCTTTATCAAGAAATTGTAATAGTGGTGCAGCAACTAAAGATGTAACAAATACGGAAATAAGCAATCCTAGCTGCATTGCTCGTGGAGTTCCTCCAACAATACTAGCGGTCTTAAAATTTTGAGCTGCTGTTCCAGATAAGCAAACTGCTAAACAAACGACTCCGGCAACTAAAAGAATATTTAAAACTCCTTCATCGCCTTTTTGCCCAGCAGCTAATAGAAATATAGCGGCTAGAAGAAAAGTGCATATTGTTATTCCAGATACGGGTTGATTAGTGCTGCCAATCAAACCTACAATATAGACGGAAATTGCAACAAACAAAAATAAAGCGATCATCGTATAGACAAGAGCAACAATGGCACCTACAAGAGGAACACTACAAAAATAAACAATAGCTGAAATGATTAAACCTAAGCAAATTGTAGTCCAAATTTGCTTTTGGCTTAAGTCTCGTTCATTTTCAGATGATTGAAGTCTTTTTCCAGATAGTCCTTGAAATACGCTGACAATACTATCTACTAGTTGTTTGCGAATTTGGAAAATAGACCAAATCCCTCCAACGATCATTCCTCCCACACCAATATAACGAACTTGAGATCTCCAGATATCTTCAGCAATTTCTAAAGCATCTCCAGTGAGTGGAAAATTTGCTGTATAAATAGGGATGAAGATTAGCCATGACAATGCACCACCCATAGCAACCATAACTGCGCCTTCATATTCAATAATAAATCCGACGCCAACCATAGCTGCTGAGAGATCCGTTCCAAAACCAAAAATAGAATTTTTGATGCGGAAAATAAAAGAGCTGCTTTCTTGTAAAATTGCAATACCAGAACTAAAAACTTTAGAGAAAACTCCAACTAAAATTGCTAAACCAACTCCCCAAAAACTTTCTTTTTTTCCGCCGCTGGAAAAAGCAGCCATTCCAGTTTTTAAAATTTCAGCAGTTGCAACACCTTCAGGAAAGCGTAGTTCTTTTGCTTCAACTACCATAGGACGACGTAAGAATCCTGTCAAAATGATCCCTAAAAGACTACCACCAAGAATTGCTCCAGTAATGGTTAAATATTCAGTCCATCCCCAAGTATCAAATTTTTTATAAACACTTGCAAATACTAATGCCGGAAAGATAAATACTACGCCTGCGGCTAATCCTTCTCCAACAGATCCTGTGGCCTGAGCAACATTTATTTCTGCAATATTTCTATTACGAAACATCGTGTTAAATAAAATAACTGCAATAACACTACACGGAATATTTGCAGAAATAGTCATACCACCTTTTAATCCAAGATACATGTTTGCTGCGACCATTACTAAACTTAAAATTAACCCTATAAAGATTGCTTTAAAAGTAAAATCTGTCTGTCGTTGTTGCATAATAAATTCCCTTATAAACCATAAAAAAGCAAGGTTTTGAAAAAGTAAAATAATCAATATTCGTAGAAAATTAGTATATATATAGCATACAAAAATGTAAAAGAAGTGTCAAGGTGAAAAAGAATTTATCAATATTTAGTACTTTTTTTAAAAAAAGCACATAAAAATTTTTCTAGACTTTTAGAAAATATTTGCTATACTATATAAATATATGAAGTTATTAAGGATGTTTATCACACAACAATTTATTTCTTTTTTTCAATAAGAATACTATGAACAATATTGATATTTCTTGGATAATACTTGGGTTTGTATTTATTATTGTTGTTTTTCCAGGATTTGGAAAGTTTTTATTATATATAATTGCTTTTCCATATTTTTTATGGAGATGGAATAGAAAACGTTATCTCACTAAAACACGTCGGCATAATTATGAAATGTTAGGTAACTATATTTCAATTTTTGCAGGCCATTCAGATATTTTAAAACATCTTCGGAAATTGATTGAAGATGGAATTTCTGAACCTGAATTTCAAGCCTTACTCGATACTAATCTAAAAAATCTTACAGAATTTGAAGTCGATAAAGAAAAGAAAGTAATACGCGCAAAACTAGAAGAAGAAATAGATTTCAAAAAAATGGCTATAGAACAACAAGAACTACTAATTCAATCCAAATTAAGTCTAGAACAAATCAAATTTAGAGAAAAATTATTAGATAATCTATACAAAAAAATGCAGGAAAAATATAAGATCGAGTAGCTGAAACAATAAATTTTGTAAGGAGAAGTATTATGGGAAATTTATCTATTCAATATGTTGGTAAAGATATTAGCCTAAGTGAAAAAGATTTGTTTGATACTGTCGCTAAGCACATACAAAAAGGGGAGAGAGAAATTTCTTGGAAAGAACGTAAAAAATATAAACTTGAGGTTAGTAAAAAAGCTCAAGAATATATATTACGTTTAATTGATGTGAAAGCTGATCGTGAAATTGAACGTATTAAAATGCAATCAACAAAAGATCTTATGGAATTAGAAGCAACGTTGTTATCTGAATTGACTAAAGCACTTGAACGTAATGCAATTCAGACGGCTTTAGAAATTCAAAGAGATTTTAAAGATGCTCAAGAACTTGCTAAAAAGATAGCTCCAGACGATCCAGAATTTCACGAAGAATTTCTAAAAGATTTAAGAAATGTTGCTTTGAACAATGTAAAAGATATTGCTCGTTTAAAAGAACGTGGTTTATAATGAATTGAAATGGGTTTGGGCATGGCTTCTATGGAATCTACAAAAAATTATCCTTGGAAAAATAATCCAGAAAAGGATGATTCCATTTTATGGGAATTAGATTTTATTAAATTATCTGAACAAATTTTTTATTTGCAAAATTCTTGGTTACTTCAACAAAAAAATGTTCGCATTTTAGTAACTGGCGCAAGCAACTGGCTTGGACATAACATATTGTATGTGCTTACACAAAACTTAGGAATTGCAGATATTTTAGCTGTAGATTATTTGAATTCTCCCAAATATCTTTCATCTAAACGTTATCAAGATGTTCGATATACAATGCTACAACGGCGTCAAAAAGATTTGGGCGAAATTATTCTTTCATTTCGCCCTCATCTTATTTTTCATACAGATTATATTTGGCAAAATACTCCAGAAAACTTGTTAGAATTATATCAAGTAAATTTAGGCGAAACAGAGACAATTTGCAAAATATCAAGTATAAGCGAAGTTAAGCGTATTATTATGTTTAGTGATTTTTCAATATACGGGATGGGTAATGAATTAGCAGAAGAGGATGTTTCGTTATCTCCTATTCAAAAGCAAGGACAAAGTTTTAAAGATGCAGAGGCTATTGCAGAAAAGTATCATTCAGAAACCCTTCAAATTTATCATCTTCGTGCAGCTCCTTTATTTGGTAGAAAAGTTTCGATTGGTATTATGTTACTGGCAAAGATGATTTATGATGGCTTACTTTTAGGATATCCTCACCAAATTTCTCCTCAAATTTCTCTTGTTCATGAATATGATTTAGCTTTGGCAGCTTTTTTGTTAGCTTTAGCCCCCAAACCTGGTCATCGTATTTTTAATGTTAGTTCAAATCCTTTGAACTTAAGAAAAATTTTGCAAATCATCTCAAATATTACTCCCAAGAAAAATATATTAGGTATTTCTAGCAATTTTGCACATATTATGAAAATTGGTTATCAAGAGCAAATTGAAATACCTACAGACTTTTTAAAACTTATTGGCCGTTTTAGTTATCATACTACCAATTTTTTAAATCAGATGAGATGGCATCATTCAGAGGCTTTAGTTACAGAAAAAACAATAGAATACATTTTACAACTACGAGCTTTATCAAATAAAAGAATGCTGCATAGTTTAGGATGGATACCTAATTTTTCTGAAGAACAACTTATTTCTTCTATAGAATATGCCTGCCAAAATATTTGGAATCAACCTGTATCATCTGTATCTTCAGAATTATCTCAGCATCAGATATTATTAGACATCTCTAGAGAAATAAGTGATGCTGTAATACAATATTCTCCTGATAAACAAGAACAGCTGCAAACATTTAAAATCCCTATGAGCAGCATTTTAAAGAAGGAATGTTCTCCCATTGAGCAACTCAATATTTTTCCCCTATTCACTGATATTGAGATCGATATAAAAACCTTATGGATACTCCTTAATCGCGCTTGGAACTTTTTTATAACGTTAATGTTGCGTGGGCAGAAAAATATCAATTCTACTGGGCAGGTTTTTGGATATTGGGAAAAAATTGCGGAAAAAGTTTTATTACTTATGCGATATGAACACGATCGAAGTCAAAAAATGTTTTCGACAACACAAGAACGTCTTAGTTGGCTAGCTCAACAAATTGGAGCTATAAATTATCGTCGTTTGCAAAGATATATTAGCATTGTGCTTCTTGAAGAAATTTTTTTACAGATAGAATCAGCAATTAAAAAATATGGAGCAATTACACAATTACTTCCTGATAAAAATTTTGGGCTATTTTTAGCTAATGAAGTTGGGGACATTGCGATAATTTTTAAAGTTACTGATGGAAAAATTACTATTGAATTTCCTCGTCAGGAATTAGATAGTCTTTTACGATCGTGGTATTTCCCAAAGCGTTTATTAGAATTTCAAAAAATAGCTAAACTTCATATCGTTTTAGGTGCAAGATTAGAACGCTTTTTTAGCGATCTTATTTCTGGAAATTTTGTGAAAAATTTTGAAAAAAATTTTGGAAAAGAATATGTTTTATCAGATGCTTCTCAACATTATCAAATGATAGGAGAAGCAGTAAAAAAAACAAAGATAAATACTTATATTTTTTTAAATCAAGAAAACAAAGCTACATTTGGAATACAGGTTAAAGACAAAAAATTTTCTATGGTTTCTTATGAATATTTAAATATGCTAAACACTGTGATAGATTCTCACAAAGACAATACTGAGATTATCCAAATGATAAGCCAATCAACACAGGGGCAAGAAGAGCTTGCATTATTTAAAATTCAAACTGTTCGTAAATTATTAGCAGGAGTGATTGCTCCATCACGTTTCAAAAAAATAATAATTAAACTTTTACAACGTGCCGCGGGTTGGTAAAATCAATTAGAACTTTTGCTGATAATAGATTTTCTGCTATAAATGAGGAAAATTTTATGGCCGAGCATTATATTTGTATTCATGGGCAATTTTATCAGCCTCCTAGAGAAAATCCTTGGTTAGAGATAGTAGAACAAGAAGATTCTGCTTCCCCTTATCATAATTGGAATGAAAGGGTTTGCGCTGAATGCTATGCTCCCAATACAGCATCTAGAATTTTAGATGCAGAAAAAAAAATTATAGATATTGTTAATAACTATAGCTACATGAGCTTTAGTATAGGGCCAACATTATTAGAATGGTTACGCAGACAACAAAATGATATTTATAAAAAAATTTTAGAAGCTGATCATTGGAGCCAATCTCGATTTGGCGGGCATGGAGCTGCAATTGCTCAAGTTTATAATCATATTATCATGCCTTTAGCAAATCGGCATGATAAAGAGACAGAAATTATTTGGGGAATTCGTGATTTTGAATTTCGTTTTGGGAGAAAACCAGAAGGAATATGGCTTGCCGAGACTGCTGTTGATATTGAAACGTTAGAAATATTAGCAGAACAAAATATTTTATTTACTATTTTGGCTCCTCATCAAGCACTACGTGTTGCTAAAATAGAAGAGAAAAAATGGTATGATGTTAGTGATAGTAGAATTGATATACGAATGCCATATTTATGTTGTTTACCTTCAGGGAAAAGTATTTCTATTTTTTTTTACGATATTACTATTAGCCATGATGTTGCTTTTGGTTCTCTTCTTCATCAAGGAGGTGAAGCTTTAGCAAGGCAAATGTGCAGTCATTTTGGAGGGGCAAGAAGACCTAATCCTTTGGTGCATATTGCTGTAGATGGTGAGACTTTTGGCCATAGACATCGCAATGGAGACATTCCATTAGCGACCTGTTTTCATCATATTGAATCTAATAAATTAGCAAAAATTACAATTTATGGTGAATATTTAGAAAAATTTCCTCCTACATACTTAGTTGAAATCGCAGAGAATACGTCATGGGCTTGTCAGCATGGAATTGAACGATGGCGAGGGAATTGTGGCTGTAATATGGGAAATTCTGGATGGAGCCAAAATTGGAGAGCACCGCTACGTGGTGCTTTAGATTGGTTGCGAGATACAATTATTCATATTTATGAAAACTCTGCACGCCAATTTTTTCACGATCCTTGGAGTGCAAGAAATGCTTACATTAAATGTATTTTAGAACGTTCTAGTGAAGATGTAGGACATTTTTTTAATAAATATGCAAAGCCAAGTTTGAGGCCAGAACAAATCATAACTGCTCTAAAAATTTTAGAAATACAAAGAGCATGTTTGCTGATGTATACTAGCTCAGGATGGTTCTTTGATGAAATTTCCCGTAATGAAACTGTGCAAATATTAAAATATGCTGCACGGGCAATTCAATTAACTCATCAAACTTTTAATATTGACTTAGAAAGTGCCTTTCTAAAACTTTTAGAAAAAATCCAGAGTAATATTGTTAATTATAAAAATGGTAGAGAAATTTACGAATTACTTGTAAAACCATATATTGTAGATTTACTTAGAATTGTAGCACATTACGCTGTTTCTTCTCTTTTTCATAATTATTCTTTGCACGATCCTATTGCAATTTATTCCTACACAATTACAACAGAAAATTATGAACGTTTAGAAGCAGGAAAATATCGTTTAGCAGTAGGACGCGCTCAAGTTTCCTCACAAATTACTACAGAACAAATCGAAGCAAGTTTTGCAATTCTCTATACTGGGGAACATAATGTTTATGGGGGGGTCCGACAATATCGTCCAAATGAATCTTTTTCAGGAATGTTAGCAGAAATTAAAGAATCGTTTTCTCAAAAAGACATCAACAAAGTATTACGTACAATAGATAGACATTTCGGCCATCATAATTATAGTCTATTTGATGTTTTTCGAGATGAGCAACGGCAAATTTTAAAGATTGCTTTAGACGCTACTCTTAAAAATTTAGAAGGTGCATTTACCCAAATTTATAACCACTATCATCCTCTTATGGAGCTGTTTCAAAAACTTCAATTTCCTTTACCAAAACCACTTGCTACAACAACAGAATTTATTTTAAATAGAGAACTCCGTCAATTGATTCAGGCAGAAAATAATGATCTGAATCGTATTGCTGAGATACTTATTGAACTTAATAGTCAAAGTTTAGAACTTGATAAAGTTTCTTTAAACTTTATTGCCCAGCAAAAAATTGTTAATATGATGGAAAAATTGGCACAAAACACTGAAAATATTTTGATAGTCCAAAAACTGAACGGGTTACTGGAATCGTTAGAACCTTGTCATTTGCAGTTGAATCTTTGGAAAGCGCAAAATATTTATTTTAATATTTATCGTACTATGCAAGAGAAAGGCGGTCGTTATCCCGATCTTCAAACATGGTTAGAACAATTTCAAAAGTTAGGGAAATATCTTGAAGTTAGGAGGCGATGACCATGCGTTTTCCTTTAGCAATATATCGTATTAAAGAAAATGAAAAATTAAGTAATCCCGAACTATTTTCTTACCTTCAAAAACTAGGGATTACAGATATAAGCAGTGATTTTTCTAAAAAAAACTTACCGTATGAAATTGATTCACTCTTTCAATGGAAAGAGCTTCAATCTAATTTGCAGGATCATACATTAGGCTGGATACAAGATATTTGCCTTCATTATATTGCTTATGATTGCAACAATCCTATTTTGCAAAATATTTGGGAATACGGCCAAGAATCTTCTTATTCTTCTTTTTTAGATATGGATTGGGATCATTCTAATCCGAATTTAAAAGGAAAATTATTAGCCCCATTTCTTTCACAGCCTTATGATGAATGTCTAGAAAATGGAAAAATCCAACTACAGTATCAAGAAAATGGATTAAGTATTCAATATGAAGGTTGGCAATTTCCGATTAAAGTTTCTTCCTATTTTTTCGTATTTTCCTATCATTTAACAATTTTAGAGCAAACTCTTGGCAAAGATCATCCTGATATTTTTAAATTTCTTGGAATTTTGTATATGTTTCAGTCTTTAAATCAAAATTCCTCACAAGAGTCTATTGTTAAAACATTATCATTGTGCAAATCTATGCTTTGGGAGTTTTATAATCAGAATTCTAATATTCAATCATTTATCAATACTTCTCTTTCACTTTGGAATGGAAAGCTTGGAAGCTCTTCAAGCTTTGACTTGCTTGATGATTTGTTATCTCAACAATTCTTTTGTTTATCCTTTAATAAATTAGCTTATGAAGAAATTAATTATCGCATTTGGGATAATGATATATATAAAATATGTCTAAACCTTTCTCATCCTAAAGTTTTTCGACATATTCAGGATATTTTATTAAAATGGTTGCTTAAACAACAGAATCTTGGATTAAAAATTGTCTATGGAGATGCAATTTCTAATATCGGAGAATACTGCCAAATCTTTCATAATGAAATCCCTCATACATATTGGGTAATGGAAAAAAAATGGGCAGCAGATGATTCTATAGCTTGTCTTACGCATATTCAAGGAACAACAGGAAATACTTTTCAAAACTTTATTCAAAAAATATTGTCGCCTAAAAATACTGCAAATACCTTAATAAATGGGTATCGACCTTTTGCTCATATCACAACAGATGTTCTCCAATTACAAAAACAATATCGGGCTTTAGTCATAGAAACAATTATGATGGGAGAATTACTTAATTTAAGGGATTTATTAGAAGAAGGATTAAAATATTGTCGGTGGGCTAGAGATATTAGTCGAATGGGATTATTCAGAGCTTTACAACAAATCTTGATCGAACTCAATAAACCTCCTCAAAATTTAGATAGACTTCCTCAACAGCAACAAGATAAATCCGAATTACACACAGTTATTGATTTAATATGCAAAAAAAATCCTCACCTTGAATATCATTCTCAAGTATTAGAAAAATACTTTTTAACACCTGGAGAAACTTTAAACCTTGCTAAACAAAATAGGCAACCAATTTGGAAGAATATTTTACAACGATTTCAGCAACTAAGCACTTGGATTATTACCAAAGCTCAACAAAAGATGGCAGAAGATTACCCTGGTTTAACAGCCTCAACTTTAATTGGTGAGATGTTTCAAAAACCTGGGGATCCGCTCTCACAATTTCATTCTTGGCAGCAATGGAGACAAGAAGCATTACCAAAATCTTGGAATACAACAAATGAAGATTGGTTCTATGCTGAAGATGCTTGGGCGAGGCTTCAAGTTCTTTCAGAAATCCCAGAAATTTGGGGACATACAGTGCAACATTGGGCTCAGTATAACCAATCTGCTAAAACTATTTTTCATGGAGAACCTTTACCAAATCCCGATTTAGAATATTTTATTTATCAAAGTTTAGTTGCGATTTATCCATTTTCGGCAGGTCCTAACTGGTTATCTCAGGCTTGGGATTGGATACAAATGAGAATTAAGCATGTTCATCCTAGCCAAAAACATGAAACGCATTCGCTTGGTTATCTTCATGGTATACGAAGTTTTGTTGCAAAAATTTTATATCCATCTGCAGATAACTTTTTTTGGACAGATTTTATCAATTTCCAACATAAAATAAGTCATTATGGAATATTAAATTCACTGACTCAAACAATATTAAAATTAATGTGCCCAGGAATTCCGGAATTTTATCAAAATACTGAAGTTTGGGATTTTGGTTTGTTAAAATTATTTTCTCATCAAGAAGATGGTTGTATTCAAGAAAATCATCAACCTAAAAGAGAAAATGATATATTTTTTGATCAATGTTTAGAGCGTTTTCTTAAGTTTGATGTTAGCAATATATTATCTTTTTTACAAACTGCTTGGGAACATCCAGAAGATGGATGCCTAAAACTTTGGATAATTTATTCTGGATTACACTTAAGAAGACAATATGTAGAACTTTTTCAACAAGGACAATACTTACCTATAGTAGCAAAAGGAAAAAAAGCTGAACATATTATTAGCTTCTGTCGCAACCAAGGAAAAAATTGGCTTTTAGTCATTTTGCCTCGCTGGTGTTATAGTTTAGTACAACCTCCCAATTGGCCAATTGGAGATATTTGGCAAGATACTTATTTAGAACTGCCTACTCATGTTCCACAACAATGGCGGGAAATTTTAAGCAATCAAAATTTATCTCTTACAAATGTACAACTTCCTATTTCTCAAGCCTTGCTTCATTTCCCAATGGGAGTATGGATTTCAGAAAATCTTAATTTATCTGAAAAAGAATAGTTAAGTTTTAAAATTCAAAATATTTTAGGAGCTTTTCTATGGCTAAAATTGTTCCCTCTTATGATCCTGATATTTTGCAAATTAGAAGTGGCGGGGGAGCTATTTCTTGCATCGGTTTTTTTTTCCTGATTCCATCTATTGCTATTTCAATTGCATTTTTTTCTGATCCAAATATGCGTAATGATGTTGCTGGAATGATTATAGGTATTGTTTTTTCTTTTATTTTCTTACTAGTTGCACTTGCTTTTCTTTTAGGAAGAGCAGGGACTACAATCGATCGGCGTTATAAAACTATTATAAAATGGTGGGGATTACTCCTACCATTTCGTTCGACAGAATTAAATTGGAATGACTATAAGACTGTTACAATTCGTAAAGAAATACGACGCACTAAAAATGGCTCGTATACAGTTTATGTAGGGCGTATTTCTGGAGAAAAAGATGTTAGCTTAGGAGAACATCAAGATTATTTCAAAACACGACAAATTGCTGAAGCAGTAGCAATTTTTATGAAATTTTCTTTAGCTGACTCTAGTACTGGTGTTGAAATTGTTCGTCCTCCAGAAGAACTCAATGAGCCTTTGCGTAATCGTCTCCGTCGTACTGGAAATATTCGAAAACTTGAAGATCTTCCTTCTGATAGCAAAATTAAACAGCGTATTGAAAATGATGAACTTGTTATTGCTCTTCCTAAAATGGGATGGGGCTGCCTTACTATCTTTATGGTTTTTGTAGGAATTGTAATTACTATTATCTTGATAAGCATTTCAATTGTTATATTGCAAGATATTAAAGAAATAGGAAAAGACTTTGCTCCTTTTATATTTATTGCATTTTTAATCCCTGGATTATTTATGTTTTTTTCCGCGTGGAAAAAAGCACATCTTCGTACAGAAGTCCATGTTTCTCCACAAAAATTTTATCTCAAACATATTGGCAAATATAAATCTAAAGTAGAAGAAATTCCCCTTACAGAGCTTGAGGAATTACAACTTATTACAAGCGGGCAGCAAGCACCTTCTTCAAATATAAGTACTTTTTTTTATACAGCCTATATTATTGCGCGATCCGATTACAAAATGTTGCCGTTTGGCAATGGACTTTCTACAAAAGAGCTTAATTGGCTAATTGCTGTACTTGAAAATACAATTGCTGCATAAGTCAACTACCCCTTGACTAAAGATCAAGGGGCTTGTGAAGAAATTCGCAAGCC
>CAZPDM010000031.1:0-41966 GCA_964585305.1 uncultured Planctomycetota bacterium
AGCAATTTTTACTCTTAACCCTTTGCGCAATGTTTGTTATTCCAGCATTTGCTTATGAAATGACAGAAGATCAAAAAAAGGTTTTGGAACCTGCTTTAGATAAACTTCTACAATGCTTAGAAAACGGCGAAAAAGAAGTTGCAGAATTACAAAAAGCATACACCGCAGCAGTAGAAAATACCAAAACTGTTGCTGCACAACCTAAAAAATGGTATCAAAAAAGTGCTTTAGACCCAGTTAAAAAAGCACAAAAAGCAGAAGCAAAAGCTCTTAAAGCTCTAAAAGAAGCTGAAACTAAAGCTGCTGTTGTCAAATGCGATCTTCAAGTTATGGGAAAACGTTCCATGACTGAAGAAGAACTTAAACAATCAAAAGGCGAATTAAGCGGATACATGGTACTTGCACAACAAGCTATCAATAAAGCTTTCCCTAAACTTGAAAAAAAGAATGCAGAAGCATTAGTCCGTTTGGAAAGAATTCCTAGTGAAAAAGCTGCTGTAGAAGAACGTATAGCAGAACATGAAAAGAAAATCGCTGAGCTTGAAGCCAGCAAAGCTGGAAAAGGCTGGATGGAAAAGACTTCTATCAATACTAAAATTGCCACAGAAAAAGCTCTTCTTTTAACTGAAAAAGGCAAACCAGCTAAACTTGACAAAGAAAAAGAACTTTGCGAAAAAACAGTAGCTGAATATCAAGAAGCTCTATTAAAGAAAACTTCTTTAGATGTTGCTTTAACTTATTTGGCTAGTGGCGGTGCGAACTTCGTTCCTCCAACAGTAACACCTGTTGAACCAGAAGAAGGCGAAGAAGGCGAAACTACAGCTCCTAAAGAAGAAGATGAAGAATAATCAAATTTAAATCATTTTAACAACAACAAAAGGCAGCCCAATTATTGAGCTGCCTTTTGTTGTTGTCACAGATTTCGTTTTTTATTCAAACGTTCTTGATTTTTCCAAGTTCCAAAAACACTACCCTGTGAAATAAGTTTTTCTATTTGTTTTCGATAATCCTGTATAGGAGTAGGAACGTACTTACTAAAAGGCGTTTGAGGTAAGGGCATAAAAGTATGAGCATGAATTTTACACCCCATTTTTACTAATTTTTTGATCATTTCCAAACTGGCATGTATATCTTCTTTTGTTTCATTTGGTAAGCCAAAAATAAAATCTATATTTACTTTAAACCCTGCTTCTGATGCAAGATTAGCAGATTGATAAATATCTTCGACAGTATGCCCGCGATGGCATAAATCAAGCATTCTCTGGCTACCAGATTGACCGCCAATAGTAAGGTTATCATTTGATGCATATTTTTTTAGTAAGGATATTGTTTGGGGAGTAACAAAATCCGGCCTTACTTCAGAAGGAAATGTTCCTAAAAATAGTCTTCCTTCCGAACCAAGAATATCTCGAAGTTTGTCAAAAACTTCTTCCATTGCTTCTAAGCAGATTGTTTTTCCATCTGGAGAAGCATAATTTAGAAGATTTGGTGTAAGAAAACGTAAATCATGTGGCCCACGGGGAACTAACTCTTTTACTATATTACAAATTACTTCAATGCTACGATGTCTTGGCTTTGCCCCAAAAATGTAAGGAGTTTGGCAAAAATAGCACATATTCGGGCATCCCCGTGTGATTTCTAATGGCCCAACAGCTAAAATGTTTCGTGCAAACGGGGGAATTTCATCAAGATTACAAGGAACTTGTTTCGGAGTATAAACAACTTTATTAGAATAGAGTTCAACAATTTCAAACAAAGGTTTTTCTGCATGCAAATATTCTAGCTGAGCATATATTTCTTTATCCTGAAAATATGCAATACCTTTTACGCTATGAATATCCTGATCTTCTTGGATTTTAGTTAGTATTTCTGGAAAAGTAATTTCTCCTTCTCCAATAACTACAGTATCAAATCCCAAGGCTAAGACACTTATTGGACTACCTGTAGCATGTGCTCCGCCTGCAATGTAATGTGGCTGCCTTTTATATTGTTTTAATAATTTTTTCATTAGCATAAAAATTTCTGAGACTTGAGATGTGCCTACAGAAATTGCTACAGCTACTTTTTCATTATTTGCCAATAATTGAGGTAATTCCTGATATATGTCTTCTTCTGTACGGGCTAAGATAATTGGCATATTTACCAAATTGGGATATAATTCTAATGCTCCAAGTAAAGCATTAAAACTATAGCGATTGTTTTTATGATAATAAATAAGCAATGCTAATTTAGCCATAATTTTCCTATAATATAAGCTGCCTGAGAAAATTTGGTAAAAAAATTTCTTTGGCAGCTTTTTAGTTTAAATGATTATTTTCCTTCAGCTTATATTTTACCATTTTCTTTTATTGTTGTTGATGATTCTCTTCAATTTCAATTCCTATAGCGCGTAATATCTTTTTCATAATATTCGTAGCATCGTCAATAAGAGTATAAACAACTGGCACAACAATTAAAGTTAAAAGTGTAGAAGTGATCAATCCACCGATTACCGCCATAGCCATTGGTGCTCGGGATTCAGAACCTTCTCCTGTTCCAAATGCTGTAGGAAGCATACCAAAAATCATAGCTAAGGTTGTCATTAAAATAGGACGCAAACGTATTGGGCCAGCTTTTAAAACTGCCGCATTTCGTTCCATGTTATCACGTGAACGTAATATATTGATAAAGTCAATGAGCAAAATACCATTCTTTGTTGCTAATCCCATAAGCATAATCAACCCAATCATTGTAAAAATGCCTAGAGCATAGCCACTCAACAATAATGCTCCAAATGCTCCAATAATGGATAATGGAACGGAAAGCATGATAGTAAAAGGATGGACAAAACTTTCAAATTGAGATGCCAATACCATGTAAATAATAACGATCCCTAGAAATAAAGCAAAAATAAGGTTTTCAAAAGATTCTTCCATTGCTTCGGCTTGTCCTACGAAGTTCTTTGAATACCCTGATGGAAGCCCCATCACATCTATAAATTTTGTTATTTCTTCGAGAGCTGCACCAAGCAATTTTTTATCACGTTGTAAATTTGCAGAAACAGTAATTTTTCTTGCTCGATTATATCGTTCTATTTGAACAGGGCCAGAGATTTTTTTAGTATAAGCAACATTATCCATTTTGATCAATTGACCGCGGAAATTTTTAACTGACAAAAATGGAATATCTTCGGGTTTATTTCTAAATGATTCCATAAGTCTTATACTAACATCATAACGATCGCCTTCAGATTTAAATTTGCTAACATCATTTCCACCAATCAAAGCCTTGATTGTAGAAGCAATTGTAATGGGATTTACTCCAAGGTCTGCTGCACGTTCTCGGTTGACATAAATATCAAGTTCGGGTTTTCCTTTTTCATAGCTTGTATCTATATCAACATATCCTTCAGAAGCTTTCATCTTTTCCATTAGGACAAGGCTTATTTCTTCCAAACGATCTAGATTTTTGCCACAAATTTCTACTTGAACGTCAGAATTTTTAAAACCTCCACCAGAAACACGACCAATAAGTTCGACGCTAATTTTAGCTTCTTTAATATCTTCAATTTTCTTACGTGTCCATTCCATTGCTTCCATCTGGCCAATAGTGCGTTTATTTTTAGGAATCATTTTTACATACATAGCACCTTCATTGACTTTTTGTAACTCATCAGAACCAATAGAAAGGAATGTATACTCCAACCAAGATTGACCTTGAAGACGTTGGCGAACTTTTTCCATAATAGTATCTGTAAATGCTAAAGAAGAACCTAAGGGTGCTTTGACTATAATATTAAACTCACTTTGATCTTCAAGAGGCACGAATTCTGTACGCAAATGTTGTGCAACCTGTAATGATCCATAAAAAGAAGCGATTGCGATAAGAATAATTAGCCATCTCGCTCGAAGAGAGAAGCTAAGAATATGCTTATACAATACTTCTAATAAATGGAAAGGATATTCTGAAATACGATATAGTAAACCCTGTTTTGGCTTTTTAAGAAGGCGCGCAGAAAGCATAGGATCAAGAGTAAAAGAAACAAACATGGAAATTAAAACAGCAAAAGTTACAGTAAGACCAAATTGATAGAAGAAGCGACCAACAATACCATCCATGAAAGCAACAGGAACGAAAACAGCAACAACCGAAAGAGTTGTAGCTAAAACAGCCAGAGCAATCTCACTTGTGGCAAATAGTGCAGCTTCACGTGGTGGCATGCCTTCCTCAACATGACGCATGGTATTTTCTTGAACTACGATTGAGTCATCAATAAGAAGGCCAATTGCAAGCGTGAGAGCTAACAACGTCATCATATTTTGTGTAAATCCAAGCGCGCTCATCAAAATAAAAGTTCCAATTACAGCAGTAGGAAGAACAAGACTACTGATAATAGTACTGTTAATATTGCGCAAGAATGCAAATACAATAATAATTGCTAAGGCCCCACCAAACATAAGATGGAATTGAACTTCATGGACAGAGTCTTTTATATAAATGGAAAGATCTTGCGCAACATCTAATTTAATACCTTCAGTGGCTAATTCTTTTTTTAATTTTTCAATTTCTTTATGCAAGCCTTCCGCAACCGCTACGGTATTTGTTCCTGATTGCCGACGTATTAAAAGAGAAATAGCTCGAACATCATTAAATCTTGAAAGACTGCGTTCTTCTTCCAGGCCATCTTCTGCTTTTCCTAAATCTTTAATTCGTATCGGTGTATTATTTTGATAAGTTACAATCATCTCATCAAATTCGGCTGCTTTAGAAAATTCCGCTTTTGTTTTAACAATATATTCCATAGGGCCTGTTTCAACGCGACCACCAGGATATTCAATATGTTCTCTTTGAATCGCAGCTTCAACATCCTGAACAGAAAGATTGTAGCCTTCTAATTTATTTCTATCTAACCATATCCATATATTTTGTTCTCGTCCACCAACAAGTTTTACTTGTCCAACATTGGGTACTCTTTGAAGTCTTTCTTTAATTGTTTTGTCTGCAATATATGTTAAATCTTTGATAGGAATATCACCGGAAACAATAAGTGCCATAACAGGGGAAGAATCAATATCAAATTTTTCAACAATTGAAGGCTCTAAATCTGTAGGTAAATCTGAACGAACAGTACCTAATTTTGCTTGGACTTCTTGATAAGCAACATCAACATCTTTATACAATTCAAATTCAATAATAATTTGTGATATACCTTCAGTACTGGTTGAGCGTAAACTTTTTATAGCACTAATGGTAGCAACAGCTTCTTCAATTGTATCCGTAACTGTAGTTTCTACAGTTTCAGGATCCGCACCCGGCAAAACAGAAATGATGGTAATAATGGGAAACTCTACACGAGGGAAAAGGTCGATCCCGATTCTTGTTAAAGAAATAACTCCAAATACAATGATTGCACCAATAACCATTGTCGTAAACACAGGACGTTTAACAGCAATTTCTGAAAGAATCATGCAAAAAATTCCTTATAAAAACATACTTTTTAAACTAAAGTTATTGTATGAGTCGCACTTTTTCGCCTTCTTTTAATCCTTCTTGAACTTCAGCTTTTTCTTCTCCCATGAAACCTATTTTGACAAATCGTTCTGTATAAGTTCCATTTTCTTCTACTAGAACTTTCCATCCTTTTTCAGTCTGAGAAAGTGCACGGCGAGGAACAGTAAGAACATTATTAAGTTCTTTTACAATAACTTGTATTTTCACTAACAGTCCTGGACGAAATTTATTTTCTTGATTTTTAACAAAAACACGGCATCGTAAAGAACGAGTAGATTCATCTAAGGAAGGGAAGAAAGAATCAATTTCCGCTATAGTTTTGCTATTGGGAATACCATCAACTTCAAATTCTACTGTTGTTCCTTTTTGAACAAAAGACATCAGATTTTGTGGAAGGGTAAATTCCAATCGCAATGTTTCAATTTCCTGAATTTCTACGATGTTGACAACTGGTGTAGAAGTTACAATTTCTCCGGTGTCTACAAGACGTGCAGAGATAACTCCATTATAAGGCGCATATATAATAGTCTCTTCAAGGTTTCTCTTTGCATAGCTTAATGCAACTTGTCCTTGTTTAAGACTGCAATTTGCTTCTGTTAAGCGTGCCTTAGCTTCTACAAGTCTTGATTCTTGTAATGCAACAGTAATGGCAGCCTGTTTTTGACGGAAAACAGCATCATCGTAATTTTTTTGTGGAATAGAAGGTGCTCCCTGTGTTTTTTCCCAAAGATTTTTCATACGAGTTAATTGAAGATCAGCATCTTCTAAAGAAATTTTTGCTAAATCGATTTCAGATTGTAATGTTTTAAAACTGTGATCAATAGATACAATTTTGGCTTCTATAATTTTGATTTCAGCTTCTCGTTGACTTACTTCAATTTTAAAAAATGAGGGATCTAATATAGCAATCTTTTGGCCTTTTTTTACTTCATCACCAACATCTACAAGAAGTTCCTGAACACGACTATTGATGCGAGGTCCAAGTTTAGTAGTTTGTTTAGGATATAAGTTTCCTATGATAGGAATTGCCTGACGAAGATTTTCATGGGAAATAACAGCCCATGATTCTTTAGAAATTTTAGGTAAAATAGGTGTTTCTTTTTTCTCCATTATCTGCTTATCTGTTGCCGCAGATAAAGTAGGTGTTTGAGAATTAGTTTTAGAACATCCTGTTGCTAAAACTAAACCTACGATTATTATTAAACTTATATAGTATGAGTTTCTCATAAATGTTTCTCCTATTTTTGTGTTGGAGTATCTCCAATTTCATAAATAAGCTGTGCAAAGGCTTGGTGATAATCATAAAGAGCACGATAGTAATTCGCACGAGCACTGGAAAGATGATCTGCTTCAATTAAAACAGTTGCACTTGTAACTAAACCCTGTCCATATTGATCGCGATTGATACGCAAATTTTCGTCTGCAAGCTCTATACTTTTTCTGGCGACAGGTATTTTTTCTGCAGCTTCTTGTAATTTTAAGAAAGCCTTTTTTACTTCTAATGCAATATTATCAACATGCTCGTCTCTAGTATCTCGTATTTCTGCAATTTCCTTTTCTTTTCTCTGGAGTTTTCTATGTGTTACTCCTCCATCAAAAATAGGAACTTGAACTACAAGCCCGCCTACTAATCTTCCGCTATCACTGCTACCAAAAGAGGATTCTGTTGTTGCAGAATAATTTCCAAAAGCTGAGATAATTGGAAAATAATTTGCTCGAATAGAAGCATATTCTGCTTGCGCACTCACAATTTGGCGTTCTAATGCAATGAGATCCGGACGTTGTTTTAATGCTTTTTGGAGAAGAGATATATAATTATCGTTCCAAGGTTCTACTTCTAAAACATCTTCAATTTTAGTTTCATGTTCAATGTCTAACCCTGTGAAACGGTTTAATGTTGCTACTGCGATTTTAAATTGATTTGTTATGCTAATTAATTCCTGTTTTCTTTCTTCTAACCGAACTTCTAAAGCAAGAACATCACTTTTATTTACAAGTCCTTGAGAAAGAAAATCTTTTGCTATTTTAAGCTGCTCTTCAATTACTTGAAGAGACTCTTCCACAACAGTTTTCATTTTTTCCGCTTCAAGAATACGGAAATATATTTGGCTTACTCCAAGTTTAATATTTTGGCGTGTTTTGGTTGCATTCAATTGGCTGATGTGTATACCTTCTCGTAAAGCATCACGTTGTTTTTCTGTGCGGCCAAAATCGTAAATAAGCATTTCTGCTGAGATAGCCCCAGATGTTGCATTGGCTTCGGAAAGAACAATATTATTGCCTCCAAATGCTACAGATTGTTCTTTCTCTCGCAATTCAAATTTTCCAGTAGCATTGATTTTAGGCATATTCGCTGTCCAAGCTTCATTCAATACATCCTGAGCCATTAAAACTTTTCGATCTGCAATATTCACTGGCCGATAATTTTTCATAGCAAGTTGGATGCAATCATCAAGTTTTAAAATATTATTCAGTTGTTGATTTGGATTATTTTGAACATCATTATGTATGAGGTTTGAATCAGCAGTTTTTGCTTGATTTATATAAGATTGGACTGCTGTTGGATAATATAAAGGTTCATTTTCAAAAGGAACAGAACATCCATTTAGTAAAATAAATATCATTAGACAAAAATATATATTATCTTGTATGGAGATTTTTTTTCGCAGCATCATTATTTCTCTCTTTCTCATCATTAATCAATTCTTCTGGTAAAGGAAGGTTTAAAGCAAGAATCATTACTTTAGCTGTAAAGTTAATAATTTTATGAACAAAATTGTCATCAATTTTTTTATCTAAAAGTTGTTCAATAGAAAAAAAGCAAATATCGTATAATAATGCCTGCCCCGATAGAAAAAACGCCCAAATATGAGCATAATCAAAATCAGTTTTATCACGATAGACTTGTTCATAAAGTCCTACATAACTATCATGGCCAGGTCTAAAAATTTCTTTGATTAAAATAGGAAGTGCAAAAGAAGGATCCATCATCTCTCGAAGTATTAAACGAGTTCCCCATTCAGGGTCTTTGCTAATTAAAATTCCAGAAAGGAAAGATTGAACGCACTGCCATATTATATGTGCCAATTCTTCTGGAGATTTTATTTTTTTAGAGTTTTTTTTAATAATGTCTTTTACAGAGCATATACTAATTTTTTCAAGTGTATATCGAAATGTTTCCAAGTAAAGATTTTTTTTACTTGTAAAGTAATAATGAATGCTTCCAAGTTTTGCGCCTGCTTTTTTAGCAATCTCTCGAACAGTTACGCCATCTAGCCCTTTTTGCGAAAAAAGTTCACCTGCAGCTAATACTAAAGCTAATTTTGTTTTTGGGGATTCGTAATCTACCATAATAATATTTCCTAACGTATTATATACATTACATTAATGCTAAATATCGATTTTTAGTCGTACGTTTGAACATTTATTTAGTCATTTGTACAAGGAATTATACATTTGTTTAAAAAAATGTCAAGAATTTTTTTTGCTATAAAATTAAAAAAATGATAACATATTTACTATTAAAATGTTAGGAGAATCAAAAAATGACGCAGCATGTAATAATCTCTCCAAAGGATTTTAAAGTTGTTCCTTGGAAAAATGGTCAGGGATATACTACAGAGTTATATATCAGCCATAAGTTCGAAAATTTTCCCTTCAGTTGGAGAATTAGTATGGCAAAAGTTACTCAAAATGGCCCTTTTTCTGATTTTTCTGGTTACGATAGAATACTTGTTATGATGCAGGGAAATGGGATCATTCTTCAACATGATTCATTGAAAGAAAATAAATTATCAAAACGTTTTGATATAGCATATTTCTCTGGAGATTCGAAAACTTCTGCCACTTTAATTGATGGAGAAATTCAAGATTTCAACGTTATTACCTATCGGAATCATTGCTCTGCCAAAGTTGATATAATTGAGAATACTCACGTAATTTGTGAAGCTAATCATTTTCTTATTTATCCTCCAGATAGTGATGTTTGCATCCGAACAGAAACAAAAAAAGAAATTTCTCTATTAAAAGGACACCTTTTTTATTATCATGGAGATTCTGCATCTTCATTTTTTATAAATGGAAGCCCTGTTGTGTGTATCCAAATTTTTGATAAAAATGTCTTTTAAGGAATTTACTGTGAAAAAATTAATTTACGCTGTTTTCAGCATATTTTTTATTTTCATGTTTTCTTCTCTTCAGTCTCAAACATTAGAAAACATTCCAGGAAACGATTTTAATAATGCTGTTGTTTCTGTTTTAAAATCATATCCTACAGATGGAACATGCCAATATTATTGGCCAAGTAGCGGAAACTGGGCGGGGAATACAAAAGATTTATATTATCGTGGCTCTTTATTTTCGCAAGGAGATACTTTTCAACGTTGTTATTGCTGTGGATTAACTTTTGAAGTATTCTTTTTCGCTTATCAAAAATACTGTCAGGATCACGGATGGAATTTTATTATTCAAAACATGGACAGTGCGGCACTGCGTACATTTAGAATGAAATGGTTTGGCTCAGATGGCAATCGTAAAACTCTTCAAAATGCTATTGTAAGTAGTAATTTAGGCTATGCTATTTCTCTGGATCAGGCTAAAATAGGAGATTTTATACAATTTTGGAGATATAGCGGCTCAGGACATTCTGTAATCTTTATCGAATGGGTATTTGATGCCAATGGAAACAAAAATGGTTTGAAATATTGGTCCACTCAACCAGCAACAAATGGAATTGGCTATAGAATAGAATATTTTGGTGGAAAAACAGGAATCGATCCAGAACAAATTTATATTGCACGTGTTGGGAAATAAGCAAAAAGCGTTATCGTTACGATAACGCTTTTTTAATAAGAAAGTGAACTATGTCTAAAAAAAATAGTAAGCAAACAAAAACACATCAAGAAGAAAAATTTCCCCAAGAAGAAACAAAATCACAAAATAAGGAATTTTTGCAAAAAGATAAAATTGCTTATTTTGTTCTCATTATTCTATTGCTTCTTTTTGGTAATTATCTAAGAAGCCATAATCTTGCAAGCAGAGGCTTGGAATATGATGAAATTTGGAACATTCATCATTATGCTATGGATTCTTTATATAAAATATTTTCGGATGTAAGTTCTCCCAATAATCATGTATTGCATACACTAAATTTATGGGTATGCCTTCGACTTTTTGGAGATTCTGCCTTATCAATTCGATTGAATGCGTTTCTTTTTGGCTGTGGCATTTTATGGCTTGTTTTTATATCGCTAGCTCTTAAACAAAAGCATATTTCTATTATTATACTTGCCCTTTCTTGGTTGATTTTTTCCCCCCATCTTGTTCATTATGCACAAACAGCTCGTGGATATTCTATGCAGATTTTTTGGATTGTGCTTCATGCTTCGCTTTTATGGCACTCAGAATTTATTCTTACCTATTCTTTAAAATCTAAAACATTTAAAAATTATTGGCCTTTATGTATAGGAATTATACTAAGCGGATTTTTTGCTGTAGTAACATTTCCCACTGCAATTCTTTATATTGCTCCTGTTACTTTATTTCATATTAGTTATTTATTTAACAATTATTTGAAATCTCAAGCAACAGAGAAGAAAATATTTTCTTTAAAAATATTAAGATATTCTCCTCTGTTTTCTGCTCATATTATTACTTTATTTCTTTGCGGAATTTGGACATTGATAAACTTTTTTCAAATGTATCAATGGCAGCAAGAACGCGGGGCGGTACGCTCATTTCAGGAATTTTATTCCTGGGCAATTTCAACAGGTAAAGAGTTATTTCCATTGCATTTAATCTTTTTAGTAATCTTAGCACTGTTTGTAAAAACAACCCGATTATGTTCGATTATATGGCTAATTTTGATCGGCTTTATCTCACTAACCTCTGTTATTTCTGGAGTAGGGCCAACAAGAGTCTATCTCTATACATTGCCATTTTTCTATGTTGCAGCAGCAGAAGGTGTATATGCGGGATACTTAATGTTAAAAGATTGGCTTGGAAAATTAAATAACTTCCAAATAAAAAATGAAACAATTTCAAATTTTACCCCTAACCAAGCTACTCATAATAAACCGGTTAAAATTTTAAATTTACTTTATTCTGCAATAATAATTTTATTAGTTTGTTTTCCTGTCCAAAACTTCGCTAAAAAACTTAAAAACGTTGAACCAGAAGATTGGACGGATATTGTCCCCACATTAGAAAAAAGCCTTTCAAAGGATATTTATATTGCATATCCTGTTTTCTCTGGTCTGCAAATACGCTACTATTTTTTCCCAGAAATTTGTTTTCCCATCCAACGTCTGCCAAAAGAAAAAAAACATTTTTTAGCAATTGATGGTTTTACAATTTCTGGAACAAGTTGCAAAGATGAACTAAGTCGATATATCCCAATAAATAAAATTATATTAAAAAAAGAAATTCAATTAGATGACAAAATTTTTCAATTACTAGAACTCGAACAAAAAACTCTTGCTGATAATATATGGGAAAAATCTAATTTATCAGGTTTATATTTTTTATCTATTGGGCCAATTTATAATCCTATAGAATTTTGGAAAAATTTTAAACCAAAATCGGATTGGGTGATTATTAATTTATTACTTAGTGAATTGAATATTCCTAATTCTAATGACTCTATGTATGGATATTTTCTAGTTTGTGAAAACCCAGATTCACAAGAACTTGCGCATATTTTAAAGCAACATAAAGAAGATGTTAGATTATATTCTCTGAAACGTTAGCAAAAGAAAAAAGCCACTTATTTTAGCAAAAAGTAAAATAAGTGGCTTTTTTCTTTAAGTAAAAAATATTTCTAAATTTTATTCACCAAATTTAATGCCTTGAGCCAATGGCAATTCTTTGGACCAATTGATGGTATTTGTTTGACGACGCATGTAGCATTTCCAAACATCCGAACCAGCTTCACGACCACCGCCAGTTTCTTTTTCGCCACCAAAAGCTCCGCCAATTTCTGCACCAGAAGTTCCAATGTTGACATTAGCAATACCGCAATCGCTACCTTTGGAACTAAGGAAAGTTTCTGTTTCCAAAAGATTTTGAGAGAAAATAGATGAAGATAAACCTTGTGGCACGCCATTTTGATAAGCAATAGCTTCTTCAATATCTTTGTATTTAATGAGGTACAAAATAGGTGCAAAAGTTTCTTCCTGGACAATATGATAATGATTTTGAACTTCTGCGATGCAAGGAACAACATAAGTTCCTGCTTGGTATGGCTCGCCTTGGAGAACTTCACCACCATAAGCAATAGTTCCGCCTTCTTTCTTGACTGCGGCAATTGCTTTTTGCATATCTTCAACAGCTTTAGTTTCTACAAGAGGTCCCATAAGAACTTTTGGATCCAAAGGATTGCCAATAGTTACTTGCTTGTAGCCATCAATAAGTTTATTCTTTAGTTCTTCATAAATACTTTCATGGGCAATAATACGACGTGTTGAAGTGCATCGTTGTCCAGAAGTTCCAATAGCACCAAAAAGAATAGCACGAATCGCAAGTTTCAAATCTGCATGTTGGCTAACGATAATAGCATTATTACCGCCAAGTTCCAAAATAGTACGCCCAAGTCGTTCTCCAACAATTGCTCCAATACGTCTGCCAACTGGAGTACTTCCTGTTGCGCTAATTAAAGGAATCTTGGGATCACGTAACATTTTTTCACCAACACTTCTGCCTGGCCCAATAACAAGAGACATAATAGCAGCAGGTAAATTATTACGTTCTAAAACACGTTGCGCAATTTTTGTTGTTGCAATAGCAGTGAGTGGAGTTTTACTAGCTGGCTTCCAAATCATAGTATCGCCACAAACTGCTGCGAGTGCTGAATTCCAAGACCAAACAGCAGTAGGAAAATTAAAAGCAGAAATAATGCCAATAATGCCAAGTGGATGATATTGTTCATACATGCGATGCAAAGGTCGTTCGCTATGCATAGTCAAACCATAAAGTTGGCGAGATAAACCAACTGCAAAATCGCATATATCAATCATTTCTTGAACTTCGCCATTTCCTTCAGCAATGGTTTTTCCCATTTCCAGAGTAATCAAAGTGGCTAGTTCTTGCTTCATGCTACGTAATTCATGGCCAAGTTGTCGTACAATTTCTCCACGTTTTGGGGCAGGATACATACGCCACATTTCAAAAGCAGCGGCAGCTTTAGAGGAAATACGATCATAATCTTCGGGTGTGGCTTGAATAATTTCAGCAATAACTTCTCCGCTAATTGGGCTTATAGATTGTAGAATTTCACCATGTCCAAACCATTCTCCATCAAATGAACCAAAATTTTTGGCTCCAATGCCAAGTTTAGTCAGAATATTTTTGATATTTTCATCAATTACTTTCATGTAACATCCTTTTAAATAAAAAAATATTTGTAGAGATACGCTAGGAAAATAAACATAGAAAATATTTGTTGCGGCCTTTGATTGTACTCAATCAAAGGTTAAGCAACAAAGTATTTTCCATTAAAAATAAACATAGAAATAGTTGAAATATCTCTACTTTTTAGTGAAAATCTTACTTCTCTTTAAACTCGTTTACTAACTCTTGCAAGGTATTTTTAGCATTTCCAAATAACATGCGTGTATTCGGTTTGAAGAATAAAGGGTTTTCAATGCCAGCAAAACCAGACGCCATAGAACGTTTGAGTACAATAACGATTTTTGCTTTATCAGCATCAATAATAGGCATTCCATAGATTGGGCTTTTTTCATCTTCTCTTGCAGCAGGGTTAACAACGTCGTTAGCACCAACAACAATACATACATCAACACTTGGCATTGTTGGGTTAATTGAATCCATTTCTACAAGTTGTTCATACGGAACATCTGCTTCAGCTAATAGAATATTCATGTGCCCTGGCATACGTCCAGCGACAGGATGAATCGCATAACGAACTTCACAATTTCTACGTTCTAAAATATCTCCCAATTCTCGCAAAGTTCTTTGTGCTTGAGCAACAGCTAATCCATAACCCGGAACAATTACAACTGAGGAAGCAGAGTCCAGGAAATAATAAGTATCTTTCGCAGTAACAGGTTTCGCTTCGCCTTGTTGGCCGGCTGTGGATGCTGTAGAAGTGGAGCCAAATCCACTAAACAATACATTTGTCAGCGAACGATTCATTCCTTTGCACATAATAATAGTAAGAATGATTCCACTTGCACCCACAAGTGAACCCGCGACAATAAGCATAGTATTGAGAATAATAAAACCAGCAGTTGCAGCAGCAATTCCAGAATAGCTATTTAAAAGAGAAATAACAACTGGCATATCTGCACCGCCAATAGGAATAACAGAGGTAACTCCTAGGATAAATGAAAGTACCATAATAAAGATCAAAATTGAGTATGAATCTTTTTGATCTATAGCATAAAATATCGAAGCAAGAACTCCTATTAGCAATAAGGCAGCATTCATATAGTTAATGCCACGGAAAAGAATAGGTTTTCCAGACATAACTTCTTTGAGTTTTGCCCACGCAATCATACTTCCAGTAAATGTTACTCCACCAATTAAAGCTGTTATAGGAATACTCACCGCAGCAATTGCTGATAATTTGTTTCCTAGTGTTGCCACTTCATGATGATGCATTCCCCAACTTACCAAAAAACTAGCAAGCCCACCAAAACCATTGAGTAATGCAACCATTTCTGGCATTGCAGTCATGGCTACAAAACGAGCTAATAACGCACCAATAGTTGCTCCAATGACTAAACCTATTGCAATCCAATGATATGATACAATGTTTTTGCTAATAAGGGTTGCAATAACAGCTATAAGCATTCCTATAGCAGAAATACAATTTCCTTTGCGTGCTGTTTGAGGGGAACTAAGCATTTTTAAACCCACAATAAACAAGCTCGCGCCTAAAATATAACATAATGTAGTAATCGTTGCAGGATCCATGCTGTTCCCCTTATTTCTTCTTATCTTTTTGCTTGAACATATTTAACATACGATCGGTTACTAAATAGCCACCGACAACGTTAATTGTAGCAAAAATAATAGCTAGAACACCTAAACTTGTAGATACAACATCATTTCCTTGCATACCAGTTGCCATTAAGGCACCTACAATAGTAATCCCTGAAATTGCATTAGATCCAGACATTAAAGGTGTATGTAATGTAGATGGGACTTTAGAAATAAGCTCAAATCCCATAAATACTGCTAGCACAAAGATAAAAAAGAGGTATAAGAGCAGTTGGATTTCCATATATAGTTTCCTTTTAAAGGAGGAGGATAATTTCGAAATAAGTATTCTCATTAAGTACGAGAACACATGCTAAACAAAATATCTTTCTCTCTATTTTTCAACAGGTTGTAAGACTTTTTGTTGATGTACAACAAGACAACCTTTGAGTATTTCGTCTTCAGTTTTGAATAGAAATGTTTTATTTTGTTTATCCCAAAAATGGCTGATAAGATTGTATAAATTTGTGGCAAAAGTTTGGCTAGCGTCTATTGCTACACGACCAGGCAAATTAGCTAAACCAACAATTTTTACACCTTTTTTTACAACTTCTTGATCAACTTGTGAACCCGCCACATTTCCACCGGATTCTACAGCTAAATCTACAACTACTGTACCTGGGCGCATTCCAGCAATCATTTCTTCAGTAATCAAAAGAGGGGCTTTTTTACCAAAGACTTGGGCAGTTGTAATTACTACATCTGCTCCGGCGCAATATTTTGCCATTGCTGTTCGTTGTTTTTGTAATTGCTCTTCTGTAAGCGCACGAGCATATCCATCTTTAGTTTGCCCAGTTTCACCTACATCAATTTTTACAAAACGAGCACCTAATGATAAAACCTGTTCTTCAACAGCAGGGCGTGTATCATACGCTTCAACACGCGCTCCTAAGCGTTTTGCAGTAGCAATTGCCTGAAGTCCTGCTACACCTGCACCAATAATAAAAACTTTTGCAGGAGGAATGGTTCCTGCGGCTGTTGTTAACATGGGAAATATTTTTGGCAATCGTTCTGCGGCTAAGATAACCGCAACATACCCTGCGAGTGTTCCTTGTGAGCTTAAGACATCCATCTTTTGAGCTAAGGTTGTTCGCGGGATCATTTCCAAACTAATTGCACTAATATCATGTTGGGCAAAAACCTGCAACAGATCTTTCTCTTGAAAGATGTTGAGATAGCTAATATGAATACATTTTTGCTTCATACTGGCTATTTCTTCGGCAGCAGGTTTATTTAATCTCAAGATCATGTCTGCTTGATTCAATAATTCTGAACGGTTTGGAACAATGTTGCAACCAATTTTGATATAATCAACATCGCTATATCCGCAGGATGTTCCTAAGTCTGATTCAATGGCAACCTGCGCGCCGAGTTTAATTAGTTTTTCGGCCACACTGGGAGTCATTGCGATGCGACATTCTCCTGCAGCCGATTCTTTGGGAATGGCAATCAACATAAATTTTCTCCCGAAAATAACTGAAAGTTTATAGTTTTATTTTACAAGATTGCTATTATTGACGCAAGCTTCTTTTAGAGAAAATTTTGATTTTTTGGTTGCATAAACAAAAAATATGCAATAAAATTACAGCAATATTTTTTTTATTTTATCACGTTTTTTATTTGGAGCGCGCTTTTTTGCGAATTTTTATGAAAATTACAAGTATTAGTTGCTTAAAACCAATTATTTGGGAAGCTGGAAATATTGCAAAAAAAGGGCAAAATAATGTATTTAGAGCTTATAAAGAAGATTCTTCCATCCTTACTGAAATGGATAAACATTTAGATACATTATTAACCCAAGCAATTTTAGAAAAATTTCCCCAAGCTAATGTCATTTCAGAAGAAAATACTAGAGAATTTGATCCTAATAAACCATATACTTTTACCATTGACCCAATTGACGGAACAGATGCTTTTAGTCAAGGTATGTCCGGATGGTGTGTAGCAGTTGGTTTATTGGATAGTCAATTTAAACCTATAGCTTCAATAGTATATGCTCCACAATGGGGAGAAGGGAAATTTCTTTTCGCAGACATTTTACAGCCAGTAACATGCAATGATATTCCATTGCCTATTCCTTGTCCTATTTCCGAAATTTCTAAAGTATCCCAAATTATGGTAAGTTCTTATAGTCATAAGACTTTTAATTTTCATAATTTTCCAGGAAAAGTTCGTAATATTGGTAGCGGAGTGCTACATTTATGTAGCCCAGCATTACATTGCGGGATTATAGCTAGTTTCCTAGAACGTGCTTTTATTTGGGATTTAGTTCCTGGTCATGCTGTTGCTCAAGCTATGGGAATGGAGATGCAATATTGGAACAATAATAATCAATCTTTAAAAACTTATGAAAATTTAGTAAATAGAACAAAATCTTCTGATCATGTATTAGTAGGTCTTTCTTCAAACTTATCTAAACTACGCAAGTATATTTTAGAACAACATAGCAACACTTTTTAATGATTGTACTAAATATTTTTTAAATTTTTAAAATACTTTAAAATTATTTTAAATAGCTAATTTTTATAAATGTTGCCACTTTGAAAAAAATTTCACTAGGAAAAAAATGATGGAAATTTTAATTGTGGATGATGAAGCAGCAATACGAGATATTCTTTTCAGTGTACTTCAAAGCGAAGGGTATAATGTTCATACCGCAAGAAATGGAGAAGAAGGATTAGCTCTTTTTTTGAGACATCCTATGGATATGGTAATTACAGATTTAAAAATGCCAGGTATGAGTGGACTAGATTTTTTAGCTAAAATTTTAGAAATAGCACCCTTAACTTTGGCTATTGTCATTACTGGTTATGGTAGTATTCCCGATGCCGTTACCGCTATTAAACTTGGTGCCATAGATTTTATAGAAAAACCATTTGCTTTAGAAAATATTCCTAAAAAAATTCAAGAAGTTTTCGATCGACAAAATTTACCTGATACCAATTCAACACGAGACAGATTTGGTTGTCTTATTGGCAATAGCAAAGCCATGCAAAATCTCTACAGTATGATTGAAAAAGTTGCTCTTTCTGACGCTTCTATTTTAATTTTAGGAGAAAGTGGTACAGGAAAAGACTTAGTAGCTCAAGAAATACATGAACACAGCCGTCGTAGCAAAGAACCATTTGTAGTTGTAAATTGTGCTGCTTTAGTTCCTTCATTATTAGAAGATGAGCTATTTGGCCATGTAAAAGGGGCATTTACAGGTGCTCAACTATCTAAACGTGGACGCTTTGAGCTAGCTAATAATGGAACAATTTTTCTGGATGAAATTGGAGAAGTACCTATCAATTTACAAAGCAAGCTTCTTCGTGTATTGCAAGAAAAAGCTATTGAACGAGTTGGCTCAACTGAAAAACTATCCGTGAATGTAAGATTTTTGGCGGCTACAAATCGTGATTTGCAAACACTACTAGGAGACGGGCAATTCAGGGAAGATTTATACTATCGTTTAAATGTAGTAAGTTTAAAAATTCCTCCCCTACGCGAAAGGAAATCAGATATTTCTTTAATTGCACAATATTATCTTGATTATTATTCTCAAGAGCTTAATAAAAAAATTAAATTTTCTCCTGAAACTTTAGTCCGTCTTCAAAATTTTTCTTGGCCTGGTAATGTAAGGCAATTACAAAATGTTATTCATCGCGGAGCAATTTTAGTTGAAGGAGATACTTTTACTCCTAGCCAATTAGGTCCGGATCTCTATGATACAGGGAAAAAAAAGCTAATAGAAGCCAATTTAAATATGCAAAATGTTTCTTTATTAGAATCTCCTAAACCTCAATCTTCTCCTTCTGGAGAAAATATGGTTGAATATTTGGAAGATATTGAAAAAAATAGCATCTTGCAAGCATTAGAAGCATGTCATTGGAATCAAACAAAAACGGCACTAAAATTAGGATTGAAACGAACCGCTTTACAATATAAAATGAAAAAATATGATTTAAAACGGCCAGAACATTAAAATTTTTATGGGAAATTAGAATGAGACAGCTTTCTTATATGTGGGACATGGAGTTCATTGAAAGCCAATATCAACTATTTCAAAAAAATCCTGAAAATGTTAGTAAAGATTGGCAATATTTTTTTCAAGGCTTTGATTTAGGACTTTTTCAATCTCAGCAAAAAAAACAAAAATTTCAGGAAAACAAAACTTCACCTGAAATTTCTGATATAGATGCTATTTTAGCGTCTAAAATAGAACAAATGATTTTTTATTATCGCCATTCTGGGCATCTTCATGCAAAAATTAACCCTCTTTATAGTGAAACTTCTCAAAAATTTCCAAATTTAGCCCAATTTGGTTTAACAGAATCCGATCTTACTAAAAAAATTCGGACCTCTTTTGGCGAATCTACAAGTTCATTTAATCAACCTGAAATTATTTTAAAAGATTTGATTGAAGATTTACAAACTACTTACTGCCAAAGTACTGGTGTTGAATATATGCAAATCCAAGATCAGGATGCACGTATATGGCTAGCCAATACTATGGAATCTAAAAAAAATAAACCAAATCTTACTTCGGAAGAAAAAATTCGCAATCTTCATAAACTTTATCAGGCCGGTATTTTTGAGCATTTTCTACATAATCGATATATTGGCCAAAAACGATTTTCTTTGGAAGGATGCGAAGTTTTAATTTCTATGCTAGATGTAGCAATTGATCGTATGGTAGAATCAGGATGCCAGGAAATTGTTATTGGCATGGCACATCGTGGACGATTGAATGTATTAGTAAATACATTGTGGAAACTATACGAAGATATTTTTTGTGAATTTGATGATAACTTTGATCCGCAAACTATTGTTGGTAGCAGTGATGTCCGTTATCATAAGGGATATTTTTCTACCATGAAAACCCGTAGCGGACAAAATATAACATTGCTTCTTTCACCTAATCCCAGCCATCTTGAAGCTGTCAACCCTGTGGTAGAAGGAATTGTGCGCGCACGTCAATTTGCAACCCAAGATAAACTTCATAACCTAGTTGTCCCTTTGCTTATTCATGGAGATGCCGCTTTTGCTGGTCAAGGTGTTGTCCCGGAAACATTGAATCTTTCTCAGTTAGAAGGTTATATAACCGGTGGTACATTACACATTATCATCAATAACCAAATTGGATTCACTACATTACCTCAAGCATCTCGTTCTACAAAATATGCAACAGATGTTGCTAAAATGCTAATGGTACCCATTTTTCATGTAAACGCTGAAGATTCTGAAGCGGTTTGGTATGTAATGCAATTAGCTGTTGACTATCGCATGAGATTTCATACAGATGTAATCATAGATTTGATATGCTACCGTCGTTATGGCCATAATGAATCTGATGAACCTATGTTTACTCAACCTAAAATGTATGACTTGATACAAAAAAAAGCTACAATTTATGAAATCTATGGCCAAAAACTAAAAGAGCAAAACATTCTTTCAGAAGAAAATATTATCAAAATTCGACAAGATGTAGAACTTTGCATAGAAGAAGGATTTAAAAAAGCTCATGCAATGCAACATCAACATTCTAAGTTAGAATTCTATCCTGTTTGGAATAACTATCATGGGAAATATAGCAATTCTTTTGTACCAACAGGTTTGCCACAAGAAATATTATTAAAATTATCTCATCAAGTCAATGAATTTCCTTCAAATTTTCATCTTCATCCTAAATTAAAAAAAGTTTTTGAAAAAAGATTGTTAGCTTGGCAAACTGGAATCGGCATAGATTGGTCTAATGCAGAATCTATGGCATTTGCAACTTTATTGCATGAAGGACAACATATAAGGTTTACAGGGCAAGACACCAGGCGTGGGACATTTAGCCAAAGACATGCAGCCCTCTATGACTTTGAAGATGGAAAATGCTATATACCTTTGCAAAGTTTATATACAAACAAGTTTGAAATTTATGACAGCCCTCTTTCAGAGGAAGCAGTTTTATCATTTGAATATGGATATTCTCTTACACATCCACAATATTTAGTAATATGGGAAGCTCAATTTGGAGATTTTGCTAATGGAGCACAAGTAGTTGTTGATCAATTTATTTCGAGTGGTGAAAGTAAATGGAATTGCTTTTCTGGTATTGTCATGCTTTTGCCACATGGATATGAAGGGCAAGGTCCAGAACATTCTAGTGCACGATTAGAGCGGTATCTATCTTTATGCGCCGAAGATAATATGCAAATTTGCAATATTACAACGCCCGCACAATATTTTCATATTCTTCGCCGCCAAATTTGTCGCGAAAATGTTCGCAAACCCTTAATTATTATGACTCCTAAAAGTTTGCTCCGACATCCACAAGTTGCTTCCTCTATAATAGATTTTTGTGAAAATACTGGATTTCAAGAAGTTTTAGATGATGAGAATATTACTCCTAATAATATAGAAAAGATTATTTTTTGTAGTGGTAAAATTTATTACGACTTGCTTGCATTCCGCAGTCGTAAAAATGTTAAAAATACAGCTATTCTAAGAATAGAACAACTTTATCCTTTTCCCATGCAGCAAATTCAAAAAATTTTGGAAAAATATCATAAGATAAAACAATATTTTTGGGTACAAGAAGAACCTCAGAATATGGGAGCATGGCTTTATATCCAACAGTATTTACAAGAATCAATTAGTGTACAAACAACGCATTCAAAAATTATTTATATTGGACGTTCTGACAGTGCAAGTCCTGCGACGGGGAGTTCCAAAATTCACGAACAAGAACAACGTTGCATTCTTGAAGGATCATTCTTATAATTTTGCTTTCCAAACTCCTTAATTACAGGAGTTTGGAGATTAGTGAAATATGGAAAACATCTATGGATTTAAAAAAATTTTTTATTTTATTTTTTTGTGTTTTTTCTTTATCTCAAGCAGGAAATATTATTTTGTTATGTGGAACAGGAACTCCTGGATTTGATTTTGTTCCAGTTCATCCCTATACAATTGCTTTTTATCGCTTGGCACTTGCATTTTTAATTTTTTTGCCATTTGGTTTAAAAGCTACTATTACAAATATCAAAAACAGTGATAGAAAGACGCTGATAAAAGTTATATCAATGGGGTTAATCTTTGCTTTCCATCTTATTTTTTGGATTAAAGCCGTTCACTATACTAAAGTTGCCAATGCAGCGATTTGCTATTCTATTTTACCAGTATTCATCTCTATCGGTGCTTATTGGCTGTGGAAAGAGCAATTACACAAAAATATTTTTATAGCTATTTTTGCAGGGATTATTGGAATATTTTTAGTTGGATATAATGATTTCTCTACTTCTTTAAATGATTTAATAGGCGATATTTTTTCCATGATTTCTGCTCTTTTATTTGCTGTATATTTTCTCATTGGAAAATCTGTTCGTGAGAATAAAGATAATTTATTTATTATGATATTTGTTTACCTCTTTAGCTCGATTATGGCATTCATCATGGTAACTACAACTTGGACAAACTCTTATCAATTAAATAATTCATCCAATATAATAGCTCCAATTTGGGGTTTTAATACTAAAACTTGGGTTGGATTTTTTTTATTGGCTATTGTTCCAACGATTTTAGGACATGCTATTTTTATTTACATTTCAAAATATTTTAAAGCAAATGTTACTTCAACTTTTATTTTATTAGAGCCTGTTTTCGCAGGATTTATCGCTTATTTGGCGTATAATCAGCAAATTACTATCTTGACTTTTATAGGCTATGTATGTATTATAATAGGACTATCTTTTTTGACTTGGACGCAGGCTCAAGTCAAAGAGGAACAGCAAAAACAAAAGGTATCAACCACAGAATAAGAGGGAATTTAATGTCCTACTCAAAATTTGATTTTAGTCTTGCTGTCGATAAATTAAAAATAGACTGGATTCGCCCCAAACGAAGATTAGAGTTATATCAAAATCTTATACAAGAATTTCCAAAATCTTCTCAACTTTCTCCTTCTGAAGAGTTTCAAAAAGATTTAAATTTTGCTCTAGATTTTTATCAAAATACGGCCGTTCATCCTGAAAAAATGCTGGACAGTCTATTTATATGGCAATTTTTACATGAAGTTTGGAAAAACCATAATAATCTTCAAATTTGGCAAGAGATGGCATTGGATGCAGATATTACACAAGATCTAGTTGGTAAACCAGATTATTTTGCTACCATTAAAAGTCCATTCCCAAAAGCACCGTATTTACTTATTGTTGATGTTTGCCGCGAAGACTTTGATCAAGGATGGGGACAAACTTTAGCGGCTATGCGTGGCGGGCAAATTTTAAATGAAAAAGCTGGTTTAAAAAATGTTGCCATTTATGGGATTGTTACTAGTGGAATTTTTTGGCAATTTGGTAAATTGCAAGAAGATAAATTTGCTATGTATCCAGAAGGATTTATTAGTGTTTTTGATACTTCACAACCTATAGAACGTATCCTAGGTATTCTTAATAAAATTTTCTCTGAAAGTGATAAGATTGCGGATTCTCAATCTAAATAGCAAAATTTGCCAATGAACTTGCTTGCCGTTTATCGGCAAGCGTGAATTTTTCTAATAAAAAATAGGAAAAGTTTAAAAAACTTTAGTCATATATGGATAAAAAATTTAAAATTCAAATTATTCGACCATCCGGCATTTATTATCAAAATTCTGTTTTAGAGTTAGTTTTTCCAGCTCATGATGGATTACGAGCGATTTTATATAACCATGCTCCATTTATATGTTTGGCTGGCAATGGAATTGTGCGTTTACAAAAAAATGATGAAACGTATGATTATTTTTATATGCGTAATGGTGTACTAAGTGTTCAAGATAACCAGGTTTCTATTTTAACAGAATCAATACTATCTCCTAAAGATATTGATAGAAAAAAAATTGAAGAAGAATTGGAATTAAAGCAGAACACTCCACCTAGTGTTGTATATCCAGCCGAACAAAGATCGCAGGACATTCAGCATCTCAAATATCAATTAGAGCTTTTAGATTTATCTCAGCAAGTTTTATCTGCTGCTTAACAATAGGGATTTTGACAACAGAAACTTTCGCTATTTCATAGGATGATTATATGCTGAAAATTCTATTATACATTGCGATTTTTTGTATTATTGCAGGCGGTATGATTCTTTTTTATCTACAATATCGTTATCGTTCAAAAATTTCTTCTGCTTCATCAGCTAGTTATGATATTTCTTTTGCTTTTAAAAATCCTGACGTTTTAAATAAATTTAAAGAAGGGTATCAGAAAAGCCTTGCAGAGGCAGGACAGAATTTATCATTAAGACAAACAATTCGACCAGGCGAGCATTCTGGCAAAATTGGAACACTATCCCCAGGTCAGCAAATTGTCAATCGAAGAACTTTAATTGGTACCAATGCACGTGTTATAGGAGCCAAAAATTCTTCCTCAATTGCTACCTTGAGTTCAAATAATATTTCTACAAATTCTCCTGCAAATATGCAAAATTACCATGCGGGTATAGCGTCCAGTAATTATCCTTCTAATATGTCGTCTAGCAATTATGCTGGTAATGTCGCAGCTTCCCGCTCTGCTCGTAAATCTAATGTCCCATGGACTCCAATAGAACCAGGATCTGAAGAACTTTTACGATCGGGCTTAAATGAATTACCTACAATGCCGATCAATATGAATAAACTTGATTCTAATCAAGTTGGCTCTTTACAACAAAATCCTCTACCCAATTTATCTTCAGATCAATCTATTACTGTAAAAAATGTAGCAGTACAACCTCAAACAGCAATTCCAACTAATCCTTTTGAATCCAATAATATTCAAGTTATTGTTCAAAAAATTTCAGCACCACTTGTTGTAGAGCAAGACTCAAAAGATATAAAAGTTACAATCAATGTAAGCAATTATGAAACTTTCCCAATCAAAATCAGTAAAAATACTCTAAAATTTTACAAAGAACGTCAAGATATTAGTACTGAATATGAAGTCTATGAGAAAAATAAAGATACTATAGAAATACGAGCAAATGAAACAGAAGAATTGGTTGTATATGCAACAATAAGTAAACATGCTACATTAGGCAACATTATGGTAATTCCTGTAGTTCTTGCTCAATTTCCAAATGGGAAAGTAGTCCCCGCACAATTTGAAACAGCTAAGATATTCCAATGGAGAGTCGAACCACTTGTAGGACGTGTATTCCAAATTACTACAGAACATAATGGTGTTGAAATTGCAGGTGTTCCTTTTTCTGTCTCTTTGCAACTATTTTGTAATAATGTTATAGATAAAGATTATAACGGCGAAAAAATTATTCATTTTTCATTAAACAATGTTACTCAATATTCTTATCAAATTCAAGACTCCGTAAAACTAAATTTTATTGGTGGAGTTGCAAAAACACCCTCCCAATTTTCTTTTTTTAACACACTTGAAAGCTATATTTTATCAGCAAAAGATAAAACTATTCCTGGATTAGAAGGTAGCTCGGATACTATTGTCCTTAAGCCTGGTGAACTTGGAAGTTTTAGAATTGAAATTAGCTCTCCTCAAAGAAATAATGTCAACCTGGAAGGGACAAATACTTTAACCGCAATTGACGTTTATGGGAATGTTAAAACTGACTATACAAATGATACACTTTTAAATAGTGATCAAGGAAGTGTTAAAGGACTCACAAATAACATTATTCCAGCAAAAGAATTTCAGCAAGGAGTTGTCAATCTTACAAGTTTAAAAATCAGAATATTTGTTGCTGAATTCCATCAAGAAGGCAAAATTATTAGATTAAAAGCTCGTAATGGAAATAAATCAGGAAATAGTAATGAAATTACTATTATGCCCGCAAATTCTGCTCCTCCTGAAGAGCTATCTGTTTCTGCCACTGAATTTACTATTAGAAGATTATGCGGTTATCGAAGAAAACATTTATGGGTAGTAAACACAGATCCCGTAACTACCCGTGAATTTACCACAGATTTTCAAAAAGATTATGAGCTTATTTTTAGAAATCTTACCCATCAAGATTTAGATTCTTTAGTCGCCAATCATCCTGATATTCTTTTTTTAGATGTAGAAAATAATCGAGAAGAAGGTTATCAGCTAATGAGAGATATTCGTCAACTGCCTAATATGGATAGCCTACCCATTTTCGTTTTAGGGCCTGGGACAGAATCAGAATCACAAATTAGTAGTGTAATTCGAAGCGGATGTATTTATGTTACAAAACCTGTTAGCACTTCAGCTATTCGTGCAACACTAGTAGAACTTTTGCAAAATCTTTCCATTGAACAAGGACAAATGCCTATTCGTGGAGCACGTATCCAGGGTAGCGAAGGTCTTACCTATCAGATCATTTCCAAAATTGGTGAAGGTGGAATGGGATATATTTATGAAGCCAAACGATTGCGAGATCAAAAACGTGTTATTATGAAATATTTGCCACCTCGTGATGTAAAAAATATTAAATCTGTTATGAGATTTTTGCAAGAAGCTCATACTGTTTTATCTTTCTACCATCAAAATTTGGTGATGGGATATGATATGCTTCTGGATCGCAATCGTTGCTTTTATGTTATGGAATTTATCGATGGCCGAACCTTAGAAAAAGTAATACAACAAGAACGAAGAATTGCTCCGGATAAAGCTGTTAGAATTATTTTGCAAGTTGCACGCGCTTTACAATGCCTAGATGAAGAACATCATCTTGTTCATCGAGATATTAAGCCATCAAATATTCTGGTTATGGATGATGGGCTTGTTAAACTTGTAGATTTTGGTATTGCAAAAATCAGTAATCATCATCTAACAACCGCAGGTATTATTCTTGGAACCCCTTATTATCTATCTCCAGAACAAATTACGGGACAAGAAGTAACAATTCAAAGTGATATTTATAGCCTAGGAGCTACATTCTATCACATGGTTACTGGGACTCATCCTTTCCAAGGCAGCGACGTTTATACTATTGTGCAACAACGTCTCAACCGCGATCCTGTTGACCCGCGTCATTATTCTGCGGCTCTTCCCAAATCTATTGCACAAATTATTATGCGTATGATGAATCAAAAACCAAATAATAGATATTCTCCAGTTGGTTCTTTAATTTCAGAATTAGAGAGAGTTTTAGAAGGAATGGAATCAGGCGCAATTCCTTTTGCTTAGAGACTTTCATTTCTAATTTCCTTAACAAAAAAAGCCAAGTTAAATTAACTTGGCTTTTTTTGTTTTTACGTTCTTAAAAATACTATTTCGTTTCTGTTATCTCTGAAATCTTAAAGTACTCTTCTGGATTCTCCAATACTTTAACAACAGAAGCAATCCCAATTCCAGAACTTAAGCCGTCATCAATGCGTTCATCGTAGCTCCAACGTACATGTAAAGTAGGTTGAACAACCACTTGTCCATTAACAACCACAGGCATATCTTGTACTTTGCCAACCATCATAAATTCAGAGACTGTACCATATTCATAGAGATGATGATACCCAGCATTCATCCCGATACTACCAAGATTAGCAATAAAAACACTTGCATATAAAGGATCTTTGGCAATAAAAGAATCTGGCAATAGATTATAGTAATCTAAGCAACGCAATAACCACATCATTCCGCGCAATAAAAATCTAGGAAACATTGTAACAAGATCAATTTCTTTATCTGTGTATGTTTTTTTATCACTTCGTTCGACATTTAAACGATCGTGAATCTTCTTTGCTAATTCTTCCAAAGATTCGTTTTCTTCTACTATAAGTTTTATTACTTTTATTGGAGATTGGGAAACTTTTTCTTTTTTAATAGAAAAAGATATTTCTGCTTTTTCATGACGATATAATCTTTGCCCGCTAATATATTGGTTCATAGTAGGGTTTTGATATAATCCAATTGCACAGGCTTTAACTAAAAGATGAGTAAGTGTTATTTTTGCAGGGTGATCTTTAATTTTCTCAAGAAATTTTAAAAGCGGCCCAGCGTTAATATAAGTATCGTAATAAACTACCGATTCATTACGAGTAGGCATAAGGTATGGCATAAGTTGGCGATACCGATGCAATTTTTTTACTAATACAGAACCTTTACGTTGAAACAAAAATTTTCTCCTTATTGATTAAAGTCTTAAAAATAATTATTTAATCATCTTCATAACGAACAGGTTTTTTAGCGTTAAGAAATTCTTTTGTTGGTAATCCGGAGTGTAAAATTTCACTATGTTTAATAGGCCACCATATTAGACAGGCCTTACCAAAAACATTTCGCATAGGTAATGCACCCCAATAACGACTATCATGACTATGACGACTATTATCTCCCATAACAAAATAACAATCTGAAGGAATTTGATAAGCATAGTTTTGATTTTTACGGAAATATTTTTTAAGATAGCAATCTAAAGGTATTAAATCTTCTCGTAAAAATTTTTCAAGATTAAAACCTTGTATAAAATCATAATATTCATAATGCTGCCCAAAGCATAAACGTGCGCGGTCCATTCTATGCCCGTGTTCTGCTATATCTTTATCAGGATTTTCCTTATCATACACTGTTTTCCAAGTTGTTATTGGCACTTTATAGTATTTTTCGCTTAATTCTCCATATTTTGATTTGCTCATAAGCATTCTATCAAAGCCAGTACGCGGAAGCCAATATTCTAGATGTTTAAAAATTGGAGGATCTTCTAAGGGAGTTTTACTGCCATTGATATAAATTTTTCCATGTTTAATTTCAATGGTTTCGCCTGGCATACCAACCAATCTTTTTACAATAAAAGTTTCTTGATCTTCAGCAGAAACAAAGATAATAATATCGCCGCGTTTAGGAGGAAAAAAACGAAATATTCCTTTAAGGGCAAAAATTCTGTCCCCTACAAAAATATTAGGATGTCCAATAAATGTAGGCTCCATAGAACTACTAGGAATTTGGTATCCTTCAACTAAAAAGACTGTACATGCTAAATAAAATACACCAACAAAAACAATTGTTTGCATCCATTCATAAATAGAAATCCAAAGATCGTATTTAAGCCAATTTATAAAACTTGAATGGTATATATGTGAAGATTTTCCAGAAGAATGTACTTGCTCTAAAATTGGATTTCTAAAATTACCAAAAAAGAGATATTCGCAACGCTCAATAAAAGACATAAAAAATGCTCCTTTGTTATTTTTCAGTATTCTTCAATGTAGTGTTTGTTGATTCTTTCTTTTCAGAAATATCATTTTCTTTTATCATGGATTTTAGTTGCTGTTCTAGATTTTCCCTATCTTTTTGAGTAGGTGTTCGAACCGCACGAAAAGCTAGGCTTCCTATATGAAGTGTTTTTTTTCTAGGATAAACTTTTCCATCATAAACAATAATATAAGCATGTTCTGCATCAACTTCTGTGCTTGTCCACCAATAAATAGTAGGAGAATATTGATCCCACAATGGTTGTTCTTTGTCCGGATTAAAATAGCTGTTATAAGTAACTTTACGTTCTTTTGGATCCCATACACCATTACAATTTCTATTGCGTCGGGCCATAGACCGTACTGCTTCATCTACAGTAGGAAGCCGCCAAATATTTTGAGGAGTTTTTTCTAGTTTTTTAGTATCCTCACTTAATCTAGCACACATATCTTGAGCTTCATACCAATTAGGCGATTTATAGCCATCAAGATTAAGCATATAATTTGGCCAACCAAAACCTTTTGCAGCCCATGTTAATTCAATTTCATTGCCTACAATAATTCTACTATCATAATTTCCGTCATAAAATCTGCGAGAAATCCGAGTTAAAGGTTCAATACTTAAACCAATTGCTAATGTTAAAGGAAGGATTATTGTAATAATTAGTTGAGTTTGCCGCGAAGGAAGTTTCCCAAATATATATCCTATGCTGATCAAAAAAGGAGGAAGAAGAATTGGCAGCCATCCTTTTAAATTAGTAAGAGTAAATGGGCGACTGCTTAAAACCCAATAAGCAAACCATATACTTGCACAAATTAAAATAATTGCACCAAATCTTCTTTTAAAAATTAAGATAATGGAAAGAAAAATCAGGGCAAAAAGAAAAACAGTATACTGGACAAACATAAGCAACAGATTTTGCGCTAAACTAGGATAATGCCAGCCTTCATGAAAATTTTCCAAAACTCCCCAAAATGCCCAAAAGCATGATAATGCACCCATGAGTATTATAGAAAGCCATCCTAAAAAACTTTTAAATTTTCCGCCTTTATTTTTAGTATCTGTATCTACAATTTGATTTTCGCCCATATAATTTCCTTCTCACAAAAGTAGGATGTTAGTATTTTAGATACATAAATAATCCTATATGACCTGTAGCTTTTCCATCCAAACGGTATGAGAAAAACAGTTCCCAGTTACACATTGTACAAAGATTAGCAACTTCTATATTTTCTGATAAAATGCCTGCCCTGAGAAGTTGGTTTTGGTTGGCTTTCCAAAGGTTAAGATGCCATTTTCCATTTTCTTGTAATTCGCACCAAGTTTCTCCATCTTGTACTTTTTTGCATTCTTCAATCACTTCTAAGCCGACTTCATAGCAACATGGACCTATTGAAGGAGCAATTCCAGCCCAGATTTGTTTCGGATCGCAATGGTATTCATTACACAATTTTTGTACTGCAAGATAGGTAATTTCCTGAACAGTTCCACGCCATCCTGCATGTACGACGGCAATAGCCCCTATTTTAGGGGCGAATAACGCAACAAGTGGACAATCGGCAGATAATGCAAGCAATGGAACTTGTGGTGCAAAAGTAAAAAGCCCATCTGATTCTGGAATAGCTGTCGCATGACTAACTGCACCACGCCCACGTTCTTTTTCTGTAACAACAGTAATATTATGCCCGTGAACTTGATTAGCTACAACTAGATGTTGGTGTGGAATTCCCAAAATTTGACAAATATGTTGCCGATTTTCAAGACCACCAGGAGAAGATAAACGAATAGAAAAAGGCGAATGATGAGAGCCTCTAGTTGTAACAGCTTGCACAAGGTTTGGAAATTTTTGAAAATGTTCAAATTGATACCAGGAAATATTATCATGGGAATAAAGTTGCATAGTTCATCCTTTCTCTATCTTAAGTTAAAATTATTTTTCCGCAGATAACAGATAGCTATTAATCATAAATGTAGCCCAGAATATTTTAGGATTTGTTCGGTTAATATGTTGCATCATATTTAAAAGTTTTTCTAATAATCTTTCTACTTGATTAGGGTTAAGACGAGCTGCAAGTTTTTGAATTTGCCCAGAAAAATCAAGATTGACTAAATATTCCTGTTTATATGGCATATATTGACAAATCAAAACATCGTGCCAAAGAGAGATAAGATGGGAAAAAATTTCTTCTTGTGTTACTTTTGCAACACCATCTTCTTTTTTATTAAACCAATATCGGACAATATATTCAGCTTTTTGGAGAGGGTCTTCTCTTTCTAAGCAAAACTGTAAAAATTCTAAACGATATTTCCATTTATTTTGCAACATATCTAAAGCTACAGGCAAATTTTGATTGCATAATTTTAGAATAGTTAACGATTGTTCTTTAGTTAAGCCATGCTCTTGCATAAGAACATCAGTATTATCATGAGAATCTGGAATAATACGAAATTTCTGACATCGAGATAATATAGTAGTTAATATACTAGATTCGTTTTGAGCAATAAGTAAAAAAATACAATATTCTGGAGGTTCTTCTAATAATTTAAGCAAAGAATTTCCTGCTTCATCTTTTAATTCGTCTATATCTTTTATTATAAATATTTTATATTCTGATTCCCAAGGTTTGGTATATGCTTCGCCTTTGACATGATCTCTGATTTGGTCAATAGAAATAACTGTTTTGTCTTCGCTACGTTCGATCAAATGTATATCTGCATGTTCATTAAAATTTATTTTAATGCAATGTTTACATTTTCCACAAAAAAATGGAGGTTGTAACGAAAGATTTTGACAAAGAAAAATTTTTGATAAATGATATGTAATATTAGTCAGCCAAGTACTTGAATCACCCAAAAGAAGGCAAGTATGAAACAACACTCTATTATTGCGGGCCTTGGCAAAATATTCTAAAATTGTTTCTTGTGTGAAAAATTGTCCCATTATATTTTCCATCAAAGATTGTATTTTATGGCCTAAATAAATTCCATTTTTTACGCTTTTCCCAAAGAGTCTTACGGCTAAAACCCAAAATTTTAGCCAATTGGCTGTCATTATACTGGCTTTGTTTATTTTCAACAAAAAGACGTGCATAATCATCGACAGACAATTCCTGTGAAAAAAAATCTATCGCTTTAGCATTCGCAGTATTTACAAGATTTTTAAAGTGAGCTGCAATGAGTTCTTGATCGTCATTTAAGCTAAGTACTTTGTATAAAGTATTTCTTAGTTCGCGAACATTTCCAGGCCAAGTATAATGCATTAAAATAGCAAGAGCATTTTTATCTATGCTGCGAATTTGTGTTTTAGTTTCTTGGGAAAACTCATGTAAGAAATGTTCTACAAGAATAGGAATATCTTCTTTTCGCTCCCGTAAAGGAGGAATAATGATTTCGACTACTTTTAATCTGAAAAGCAAGTCTTCGCGAAATATTCCTTTGCTTACCAAATCATTTAGTTGTTTGTTGGAAGCAGAAATAATTCGTACATCTATGGGGATTTCATCTTTTCCACCAACTCTTCGAATTACACCGTTTTCTAGCACTCGTAGCAAATTAGCTTGCATACTTGGACTCATATCCCCAACTTCATCTAAGAACAACGTGCCACCATCAGCCAGTTCAAAAAGGCCTTTTTTATCAGTATAAGCTCCCGTAAACGATCCTTTGACATGTCCAAATAATTCGCTTGCCAATAGAGTATCACTTAATGCCGCACAATTTTCAGATAGGAAATTTTTATCTTTACGACAACCACTAAAATGAATCGCCCGTGCAACAAGTTCTTTTCCCGTTCCACTTTCACCATAAATTTGGACAGGGATATTTTTATCTGTAATTTTTTCTAATATTTTAAAAATTTCCTGCATTGCAGAGCTGCGACCTATAAGATTATGATATTGAAATTTTTCGACCAATTCATTTTGATTACGTTGAAGAATTATTTTTGCTTCCTGTAATTCTTCTTCACGACGTTCTATTTTTTGAGTCAACTTCATGTTAGCAGCTGATAATTTTTGATTAAGACGTTCAATCTGATCTTTATTTTTCTTAAGTTCTTCCTGTTTTTGCAGATTTTCTGTTAGTAATCTAGCATTTTCAATTGCTATAGCAGCTTGGTCTGCAAAAGATTCTAATAATTCTTTATCATCTTCAGAAAAAACTGCCTTTTCAAAACGATTATCAAGATAAAGTGCCCCAATAATTTTTTCTTTTATACGTAATGGTACAGCTAAAATAGAATGAAGTTTTAATTCTGTGACACTACGATACCCATCAAATCTTTCATCTTGTGTCGCATCTTTAGTTAAAATTGGAATTCCTGTACGAATAATATTTTCTGTAATAGAATGACTGACTTCAAAATGCGGATTTTTTATATCTTCCTTTTCAAAATTTCTAGCAATTTCAACACCCTTTTCTTCTATTTCTATTTTATTTTTATCTTGTGGTGCTAAAATTATAAATCCTCTTTCTGCTTGAGTCAGTTCAATAGCTGTATCCATGATAATATCAAGCAATTTTCTTACATTATGCTCACTATTAAGTTTTTGATTGATTTCTACTAGCTTTTTTAGCCTTTCAATTTGACGGCGTTGTTCTTGAAAATTTTGTTTTTCAATAACTATACGATAGTCAGAAAGAACACTTTCGAGTTCTTTATCGCTTTTAGGCTTTGTTATATCACTTAATTTTTTCTTCGCAGTAATGCCTTTAAGGTTGCTAGCAGATTTTTCATTTTGTGCTTTTTTATCAAGAGAAGACTGCTCTTTATTTGAGTCAATTTGTTCTTGAATATCATATATACTATTCATTTCAGCATTTGTTTGATCTTTTTTATCACTTTGTAGCTGATTAAGATCGCTACTTAAATCTTTAGTCAAATGAGAAATAATATCTTTTACTTCAACAAGTATAGAATTTTTTACAAATGTTTCCTGAATTTCAGGGGAAAGTTTACTAATCTGAGTTTCAAGTAGTTGTAAACTTAAACGAAAATATTCAATTGATTTAGCAATATTTCCATTGGCACGATAAGCCGACCCTATATAAAATAGGACTTGATAATGATAGAGACTATAATGAAATTTTTCAATAAGATTCAGTGTTTCCTGGCCAATTTCTAAAATTAACGCAGGCGGTTGTTCACTACCACAATCTAATTCCAATTTAGCAATGTTTATTTGAATTTTTCTTAGTGGCGTTGACTCTACTTCAAATTCCTGTCGTGCTTGTCCCCAAACTTGTAAAGCAGCTTGTTCATTTTTATAAGCCAAAAGACGAATCAATTCGCTCATAATAATAATTTGACAACTGCGTTCGGTTTTATATCTTTTGCAAGCATCCCAAGCATCTCGATAAAGATCTTCAGAAGTTGCTATAAAATTTTCTTGTTTTTGTAAAAAAACAATACGTGCTTTATTAAGAGAAATCCATGGTCGAAAATTTTTCAATCCTTCTTTCTTAGCCAAAATACTTAATTGATTTAAAAGATTTGTAGCTTTTTTCCAAGCAGATAAAAAACAATATACTTCAATCATTTCTAATAAAAAACGTATTTGCCATTGAGGAAAACGATGTTGTTGAGATAAATCCAAACCTTTTTGTAGCGTTGCAAGTGCCAAAGCATATTGACCTTCATATTTCTGATTCCAAGCTAAGGAAAAATAAAATTGCAGCTGAAGTAATATATTTTTTAAACTACAAGCCATATTTAATCCATCTTGTAGATAGGTTTCTCTGGATACTAAACATTCAATGATACTATCAGATAGTAAATATTGGTAGAGATTTAAGCATATTTCTTTTTGTTCACTTTCGGCAAACCATGTTTGCAAAATCGCTAATCCTTTGCTTAAACTCTGGCTACTTTCTTCTATCAATTTTTGACTAAATTGCACTTTGGCTTTTAAGCCATAATATATCGCCTGCCAAAATTCACTAGGCTCCGAAAGGTTTTGCTTAAGTACTTTAAGATATTGGTTGCAAACTTCATAATTTCGCTCTTGCCGAGAAATTTGCAGCATACATGTCAATAAATATCCATCTTTTGTCCAATTATTTATTTTTTCAATAGATTGATGTACAAACGCATATTTTTGTAAATTCCACCCCCAAGTGATCATCTCTCTTAATGATTCCGGGATGATTTGCTCCATTTCTTCTGTCTTTTGCCAATGTTCCCACCAAAAATTAGCTGCTGATTCGAGTCCCATTTTAAGAAAAATTGATAATATTTTAGAACAATATATAAGGATTGATTTATTTTGATGGTTTAATAACAACAAGTCTGCCAGAAGAATATCTCGATACGGTAAAATTTGATATTGGCGAATTGTTTCGATCATTCTATTGATGGATGATTTTAAATGAGAACGGGATTCTTGAAAATATTGATTTATACTTAAACTTTCTGTTGCCAGCAATAGCCCATTTTTTTGGAGAAAATTATTTCTGATAAGTTCTATGAAAATTAAGAACTCACGATCTAGTGGAGAACATCCTAAACAAACTAAGTCCCAGGGAAGATTCCAACCTGCCACAATTAACCAGTCTAAGATTTTTAAAGTATCCTTAGAAAATAAGGATAACCATTCTTTAATAGCTTCTTTCAATGTTTTAGGAACTTCTAAATCTTCTATTGCCTTTGCAAGACACCAAGTTTGTTGCTCTCGATAAAGAAAGTTTTTCTGTATAAGAATCTTCAATACTAATTCAACATACAATGGATTATTTTCAGTAATTTGGCTAATATACTGACTAAATTTTTCTGGAGCTTGTGATAGACCTAGACTTTGTGCAATAAAATATTGTGTATCGGAATAAGAAAAATTTCTTTTTTCAACAATTCTTACTACATTCTTTGTTAAATTATCTTCTGATAAACGCAAAAGAAAATTATCAAATGCTTCGGAATATTCTATTGTGCAAGTGATCATAATATAAAATTGATAGGAACTATTCTTAGTAGTACTTATGTTTAAGATAAGATATTTTATATAGTCCCATAATTCTGGCGATGCTAAATCTAAATTAGAAATAAAAAGAATTGTCGGTTGATTTAGTAAATTTTGAATAATGCCTTGTCTAATATGATAATAATTGGTATTAAAATTATTGTATGAAAAAGATAGAAATGATGAAATTGTATCTACTTTATTTATATTATTTTCTTCTACAAAACTTTGTAAATTATCTGAAATTTCTATTAAAGGAAATGCTCGATTTGGTACGCAATTCCAATGAATAATTTGGTGTTTTTTTAATGATAAATTTTTACAAAGTGCTTTAGCACATCTAATAATATGCGGCCCAATTTCAGATCCACATTTCCAAATTTGAGCAAAAACTTCATTATTTTTTTGAGAAAAAAAATCAGTTATATTTTTTTCTATATCTGATAAATTCCAATGTGCATTAAGAAGAAACCGACGACGTGGTATATTAGGATGCAATTGTGGGTATGCAGATTCAATCATTTCCCAAAATTCCTGCGCATCACTTAAACGTTCACTAGGATTTTCTGCAAGACATTTTCGTAAAGCAGAAAGTAAAGGCTCCAAGATATTAAAAGAAGGCAAATGGCTTTGTGTATTATTTATCGGATGCAATTCTTTAGCTTGTGAAATATATTTATTAAGGACATCAGTTTTTTCACCTGTATATGTTTGAAACCAAACTAATGCAAGATAATATAAGTCATCTCGCGTTTCTTGATGATCAAGAGTTATATCAATCCCTACTTGATGCCAAGCTAAACATAAACCTTCTGGTACATTACAAAACATTATATTATTATAAGAAAAATTGCCAAGAATAATTTCTTGATCATGCAGTTCTTGCAAAGCAGCTAATAATTCTACAAACTGAGGAGTAAGAGAATGAGGAGATTCACGATATTCGTTTAAAAATTTCCAATTTTTTTGGGGCGTAACAAAATAGACTGCAAGATTTTTATTGATTAAAATTTCAGGACAAAAAGACTGAATTTGTTGACAAATAGGCAAGTTTGTACTTAGATCAATTTCTCCAAAATCAGAATATGGAATCAAAAATTTTTTTTCTACTTCTTGCGACCAAGTTACTAAACTACGATAATAAGTTACCAAAGACTGCCAAAAATGAGATGTCTCTAGTTTTTCAAAAATAACTAAATTCCAAATAACATCTCCACCATGTAGAGCATCTTTAGCTGTAAACCAATGCTGATTATTAAATTGGCCTATATATTTTTGTAATTGATAGCGTTGGGGTAAAAAAGTATCCATAATATTCACTTTCAATCTTTTTTAAACCGTTCTATTTGGAAAAACGTTATCTTACCTTAATTATCTAGAAATTGCAAACTTTACTTTTTTTTCCTCTAAAAAAACAACTGAATAATTAAAAATCATTCAGTTGTTTTTCCATCTATTCCTGTAATAATTTGCTAATATCTTTTAACTTATTTGAAATAGCTGTATATTGTTCAAAAATCTTATCATTTTTAATTCCTAATATTTCTTCAGAATAATAAGAAATCATTTCTGTACAAAGTATTTGATATTCATCTAAAAATTTTTGTTGTTGCGGTATAAGTTTTTGAAAATTTGTTGTCCAAAAGCGTTGCATAGCTTGCTGCTGCTCTAATATTATTGTAATATTGCGTGTAGGGTTTTGCTCATTTTCTAGTTCTACCATAACTTGCAAATTATTTCTTCTATGAAATTGATCAATATGATCAGTATTTGAATTGTCTTCAATTATAGGATTTTGAACACCGTCTTCTATATCTTTTTTGTGTGATTTCAGCCAGATTTGTTGCAAATTTTCGACTGCTATTTGACAGCAAAATTTCCATTTTATAGAATTATGTAATTTTTTTATTTGTTCAGAACTATCAACCACATCTAAATTTTTATTATTATCGCTAACAAAATTATTTTTCTCTAAAGTTTCTTTAATTTCTGATAGTATTGATTGAATTTCTAAAGACTCCGGAGGTTTTTGATAAAATACTTGAGCTAATTTTAGCCATTCAAACATTAAGCTTATGATTGTATAAAAATAATCTTGTTGTTGTTGCCAAGGAGAAGACCAACATAAAATACTATTTGCAAATTTACGTACAGATAAATACCATTCTGCAGATTCCGATGTAAAATTGCTATTCCTATTCAACAAAGATTGTGATTGAGTAAATAGTATTTCTACTTTAGGAAAAAACTCCAATCCTGCGGTAATGTCTTCCTTTGTCATAGTAGCCATAGGAATTGCTGCTATCTTTTGCCAAGGTTCAGGAAAGCCCTTTATATATTTTCCTACTTCTTGGATTAAAGCAATTGATGGATTAAGAGAAAGCTGAAGTAATTCATAAGAAAAAAATGTTTCTGTTTCTAAATAACGGCTTTGAAAATCTGCAAAAAAGCGACTGCTCCGAATAGATGGTTGAGCCTCTGAAAGAAGATTTGGTGCGTCGTTTTCCATGTCTTCTAATAAATTGAGTAAGGGATATATGTCAATATATCTTTGAAAAAACCGACTTTCAAAATGTCGGCTATACTCATTATAATCGTTTTTCAATTTTTGCCAAAGAGAGATCCGATATTTACTCCCATAATTCCATCGTTGAAGTTGCCCAGATCTTTTTGAATCTTCGTAATCGCGTTCCAGCAATAAAAAAAGATCATGAATTTTATTTAGTGAGGAAATCATTTTATCTCTGTTACGTTCATAGCAAGCTACATAATTGTCCATATCATAATTAAAATAATTACTAAATTCTTGAAATTTAGGAGCGGAAGGATCTGTAACTTGAAAACGTGCTGTCATAATATCTTCATATTGTAAGTTGCTTTTTTTGCTATTGCCCTTTTGTATATTAGGAATAAACGATATAACTGCTTTATATTTTCCAGGTAAAATATAATTTCCTAATGCAGCTTGAAAGGAAAATTTTCCTTGCTGCACTTCAATTAAATTTCTCGTAATTGTTACTTCCCCTAAAGGATGACAACGAAAAATTGCTATTTCTAAAAGAGTTCCATCAGAAAAATTGCAGATTCCCGAATTTTGCCAAATTGTTTTAGTTCCTTCTTTTTGAAACTGCCATGACTCAAAAGTTAGGGAATGTAAAGGAGGAGATAGTATATTTTGAGATGTTGGAGTAAGCTGAGTATGTGTAAATACAGCTTCGTTTAAAAAAGGTTGCTGAGATGATTTATCTTGTTCTTGTTTATTTTTATCTTCTTCTTTTTTAAGAATTTCTTGTTTTATATTCGACTCTGGTTTTGTAGCAACGAATGTTTCTATTTTTTTTACTTCTGTATTTGCTGCTGCTTTTAAATAAGATTCTGCATATTCTAAAATAAACTGATCTCTAGGATTTTGGCATTTTTGCAAACGAGACTTGCTTTGCATTTTCGCTTGCTGAATCATAGATTGAGCATTTTTTCTATCGCCTTCAACATGGAATGCCAAGGCTAATCCCAATGTTATAGAAGGATGGTGAGGATATTGGGCAGAATATTCTTTGGCATATTTTTTCATTATTGCAACATCAGCGTTCTGTTCTTTACAAATAAAACTCCAGAATATCCAAAGACTAGGAAGAAATGGATTCTTTTTAGAGAAACTTTCTAAAGACTGTACTGCAGCAGTAATTTCTGCTGATTTTGCTAAAAAAATTCCCTGATATAATTTATATGAACCCAATTTAGGAATTTTGTTGAGCCACAAAAATCTTGATAAATTCGCTTTTACCCAATCTGGATTTTCTAAATAAAGATCATTCAAAATTGCCCCAAAATTAAGACGGAAAGTTAAAGTAAATAAATTTTCATATTTTGTTTCCGGGATAACAGACATAAACTGAGCGCGCATTCCTAATGTATTTGTGAAAAAAGAAGTACGATAAGAATAATAAAAACGTCCGAAATCAAATAAAGAAATTTTCCATGCCCAACCAAAAATCATTATTATAAGAACAATTGCGAAAGCTCGAGTACATTGTCTCAACTTAAGCAGTGTGTTTTTTTCCGGTATTTTATTAGGAATATCATTTTGTTCTTTTTGACTAATAACAGTTAACCATGCCAACAGTAGGCAAAAGAAATATTGCCCATATACATGTGTCAAGGAAATAGAGAATTGGCTATCCAACAAGAGCATGATCAAGCCTGATATAAGTGCCCAAGTTTGGATATCTAAAGAATCAGAAATTTTTTTCTGGAGAATATTCTTATAGGCAATGCTTATTGTATAAAAAATTGCACTTAAAAATATAAGAAGCCCTATCAAACCAGTTTCTAGCCAAATTTCTAAAAAAAAATTGTGGCAAGATTCAATTAAATCCGCAGTATAGTAACCCGAAAAAACATTAGGAGATGCTTGATTAGCAAAAGTTATTATAAAATTTCCAATTCCCCAACCAAATAAAAATCTAAATGGATCGCTACAAATAATTTGCCAAGTATCTTGCCATATAAGAAGTCTAATTTCTAAAGATGGCCAAATTTTTTCTATAATATTCGATCGAAATTGCCAAATTATAAAAGAAAACAAAATTACTATAAGCCACATATAGGAACGATTTTTAGGAAAATTAAGATAACTATAAATAAATATAGCAATAAGAGAGGAGAAAATTGCAGCCTTAGCAGAGCATATTATTAACCCCATCATTAAAATCAAAAAAGATAGCAAATATAAACAAGCTATTCTATATTTTTTTTGTTTCCAACTTCCTATACTTAAAATTATGGAAAGTACACAGCCAAAACCTAAAACAGAACCAACAATATTAGGATTTCCTAAAAAGAATCCAAATGTATTTTGAGAAGAATATACCAATGCTCGTCCTAAGTAAGATAAGGCAATTAAATTTATAGGAACTAAACTGATTGGCCAGATCCAAAGGCATATTTGTCGGTTACGTTGAATCAGTTCATAGCTCCCCCAAAGAAATGTTAAAAACATACTCCAACGTAATAAAGAATCTATATGCAAAATATATTCATTACTCCATAAAAGTGTGAATACTAACCAAATGAAATATATCCCCCATATACCAAGCGTTTTTAATGAATAAAAATTAAGATGTTCTTGCCACCAAAGACGACGAATAAGATAAATTACAAATAATCCCCAAGCGATAGTACCAAATAAAAAAAATCCTGGGTAAGTCGGAATATAAAAAGCATGACTAAATCCAAATAAAAAAAGAAGAAGAAAGAGAAAATATATTATCTTAATCTGCATTTGTTTCATAAAATATTCACGGTGGAAACCCCAGCCTTTAGGCTTGGGAGGAAACCGTGTCCTTTCTTAAATAGTCGTAACCATCGCTTCTGGCTAATAATTTGCAATATTTGTAGCTAATACCCTGCACTTTTC
>CAZPDM010000032.1:0-40868 GCA_964585305.1 uncultured Planctomycetota bacterium
ACTTCGTGAATTGGATCCAATTCAATTAATTCCTGCAAATCACTATATTTTGAAATAATTGGTACTTGCCAATCTGGTCTCATATCAATTAAAAATTCATCTGGATTTTCCTTTTTGCTGTCTTTACTTATTAAGCCTTCATCTATCAAAATTAATATGAATTTCTCTACAACCTTCAACTGGGGATCAAAGATATTTAATGAATTGAATGCAGTACTGATCTTAGAAATTGAATGACCACAGTTAATTGCATTCCAAATTATTGAAGCATAACCTATTGCGTTATAATAAATGCCGTTTTCTGTGTTAATAATAACGGTTTCATTATCAATAGTTTCGTGAATAATTTTCGGGGCATTTATTTTATACATAATTTTTCTCTTTCTAAATTTTATTTTTTTGAGACAACCTGAATATGAATGCCGGGAAAAGAATTCCCATGTATGGAAAACCATGTTATATGTTCATGAACCAGGTCAAATTGGATAAAGTAACTCCCTGGTTCAATTGGAGCTTTAATTTCAATTTCCGTCTCCATTTTTTGTGTGGGATAGATAAATACCACATAATCATTTTTTGGCTTCAAAAAATAATTTCTGGGGAAATCCCAAGCTATCAAAGCTCTATCTCGTGAATAAATATGGTAAGATAAGCCATAGAAGGAATCGGATTCGTTGTGAATATACCAACAACAATCAGAATTATTTGCTATTCTTACTTTAACTTTAATGGCTTCTCCAGGCAGAAAATAATTATTGTGAGAAAAATTCAAAACTTCCATTGACGCTTTATATTTAGGCAGTTGTAGGTTAATTTTCCTTCGAATTACTCCAGGGGATAATTTTACATATCCTTCACCGGTTTTAGAATATTTATTTAGAATCTCTTCTAAAGCGGAAGAATTAAAAATCTCAAAAACTTCTTTTATGACATGAAGATACTTAAATTGTAAATATAAGAGACTAATCTCCCCTCTGTCATTAAGAAAATATCTGAGATGTTTATAAGGATAATAATCCAATCCATCTTGATCCGTATTTTTGATAGCTGATTTTATCTTATGATTTATCCCATGAGATCTGCCTTCAGATATCATGGAATGAAGGATTCTATTAGAAAGCGCAGCATCACTGTCTAAGATCATAGCTAATATCTCTCGAGGTACAGCTTCTTGAGAAATGTCATGGACTAAATTCAGAGCATAGAACAAAATTTCTCCCAATCCTCTGTTTTGTGATTCTTTCAATACTATTGGCCATTGAGAGAATGGTTCTTTTTTTATAATTTTAATTGCATCATAAATCCATTCATATCTCATAGGTGTGGAATCTCTGATTCCATTTATCACTCCGGTGAGGATCAAATCTTCCGGTGCCATCACTTTCACTTTCATCCCTTCCCAATTGAAGGTTTGGGCTCGTTCCCAAATTCCACGATCAATTTCTGGAATGGGATTTTCATAAAGAGCATACCAATGTAAATCAAAGCCTTGATTGGCGGCATTGATATAATCAAAAGAATGAATATCCCTAACTTTTCTATCATTGGTATACCGGTATTTCCAGCCTAACTCTACTAAGATTTTTTCTGCCTTTTCCAAATCTTTCTTATGAACTAGTACATCTATGTCTCCCATTGGACGCAAGGCCGGATTTTGATAGTATTTCAAATACAAGGCGAGTCCTTTGAAGAGCAACAAGTCTATGCCTACTTCAATGAACCGTTTAATAATCTTTTTTCCTTCAGAAAATAACATACTATTTCGATATAGAAAATAGCGATAAATTCCCTTCATTCGTCCATAATGGGGATTTTTTTCTTTAATCTCACGGAAACAGTCAAACATGGCAGGTACCATACGGAAAGAAGTATAGTCTAAGACATCAAAATCAACTAAAGATGCCCATTTTAAAAATATTTCTTCATTTTTAGGCTCTTGAGCAAGTAGAGCTTTTAGTACCAGTCGCTGTCTGGGATCAATTTCATAGATATTTTCCACATAATTAAAAAGGTTCATAAAGAGTAATTTCCCTCACTAATAAAAACTTTTAAACTTTCAGCAATCTCTTGAAAATCTTTACTGAGAGATAATGTATAAGCAGGAATTTCTTGGCAGAGCTGTCCCAGATCACGAAGCATATATTCTCCGCATCCTGGCATCTGTAGGATGGTACTGGTAGCAAACTCAGTCAAGATTTGCATTGCCGCATATTTTTTAAATGAAGATTTTAATGCGTACTCTACCCTAGGTCGAATAATTGTTTTTATTTGAAGGGCGGGAACAATATGACCTAGATCGTTAGGCAGGATCACAACATTTTTTTCCTGGGTTTTGTTTGTCTTAATTATATATGGCAATAGCTTTGAAAATTGGGGAAGCGTTTTGTCCATAATTTTAGAACCGCGATAAATTTGATAAGCCATTTTCTTCTCACCAATAGAAATAGCTACATAATCATCGCCAATAAATTCCAGGCCATAGATTAGAGAAAGCAAAGCTGTAGTAGATTTCCCTGCTCCGCTTTTACCTACGAGCAATGCTCCATTTCCCCCATATCCTATCCCAGCGGCGTGAATAAACAACATCCCATTCATTTTGCAAAACCAGTTCATGATCATTCTCATGGGTGTGCAGACTTCATAATCTGGAAGTTTGTTGGCATCTGGGGCAAAATAAAAGGCTTCTCTATTTTCTATATCAATTAAAGACACTATTTCCCCCACAGGATTATACTGAAGGTGAATATTTTTTTCATTGATGACAGATACTTTATCCCGATATCGATCCAGTTCTTGTTTTAATTTTTGACAGGGAAAATCAATTTCTGAATTTCCATCCCATAAATAAATATTTAAGTCTGCAGAAATTTTTTCCTCATGGTTTGTTCGAATTCCTGATAAAGAAAGAAGAATGCTTTGCTGAAGTTTTTTACCTGCACAAAACATAGTAATCCTCTTTCCTCCCAATTCCAAATTTATCTTCTCTATGCCATTTCTCCTAGCAGCAGCATTAAAAGATGTCATACATTGATAATAAAAATCCCCAGACATATCCTTTACCTTTCAAAAAACTATGTCCTCCCTCAAACAAGCTGAAACCAAACAGGCGTCAAATGAAAAAATTTGCTTATATAAAATGAGAAAAAAACATGGTTTTGCTTTTCTCCGGAAATAAATTATATTTTATGTTCGGAAAAAAATATGCTTCATTATATGAAATTTTTTTAACTTTGTAGTGGAAAAAGGGAAATTTTTTATAAAAAATGTAGCTTTTTGCTAGTACCATAAATTTATTGTTAGCAATTTTCCATTTGTTTATGGGGAAGAGTATGCTAGGATTTTCCTAGCTTATTTTTTTGACAAAAAAGTTGAAATATTTTAAAAAAAATATATTTTTGTTGTAAAATTTTAAAAAAAGTATTAAGATTATTATTCTTAGTTTTAACTAAAACTAACCCTTTTCAATTTCCTATTTAGGAGAATTTTGAGATGAATAAAAAAATTCTTATTGTATTATTGTTCGTTGCTTTTCTTGCACCTATATTTGCACAAGTTGGCAAATTTGAGTTAGAAAAAGTTCTTCCAAGTACTACTTTAGCTGTTGCAGGAACAAATAACGCTGCACAATTATACCAAGAATTTCTCAATAGCAAGATATGGAATCTCATCACAGATAAAGAATTCAAAAGTTTCTTCGATTCTTTTGCTGAAAAACCACTTGAGAAAATTCAACAAGCTAAAGAACAAATCCAATATATGCTCAATCAAAAACAAACTGGCATCAATTTGGATGAACTTTATCAAGTTTTAGGCGGAGAACTTTTACTAGCAGTTGTTGAAGTTGGCAATGGTCAGCCTACTGTTATTTTATCTTGGGACTTAGGCAGCCAAAAAGAAAATATCGAAAAAACTATCAAAACTCTTCTCCAACAAATGGGAAAACGTGGCCAAGCAACTATAACAAATAGTTTTGGCTATGATATTTCCACTATTCCAGGAGCGAAACGCGGAGAAACTATTTCTTTCGTTTATATTGGAACAAAGATTGTTATTTCTAATAGTCTTGAATATCTCCAAAAAGTTCTTGATCCAAATTATGTACTCGAAGATAATTTAGCAAATTCTAATCAATATGTTGTTTCTAAAAAACAAGTATTGCAAGGATATGCAGGAAAATTTGTCTATATTAACACAAAAGCTATTTTAGAGTTTGTAACCCAAATGTTTAGCGGAAATCCTAAATTCGATCAAGGCAAAGCAATTGCAGAACTTGTCGGTTTAGATAAAATACATGCTATTACACTTGGCGCAAGTTTAAGAAATGGCGCAGTTGCAGAATCTTTATTCTTCTTTACACCAGAAGGCCGTACAGGTCTTTTAGGCAAAGCACTTCCTAATATCGTTGCTCCACAAAACCTTATTCCCTATATTCCTGAAAAAGTTATTGCTTTAGAACATGGTCCTCTATATCTTGGACAACTTTATCGTGATATTATGGAATTTCTCAAACAAGTTGATAAAAGAGAATATGAAAGAGCTTTGAGAGATTTAGAAGGTGTTAAACAAGAATTTGGCATGACTGTTGAAGAAATTTTAGATGCTGTGGGAAATGAATATCTTCTAACTGTCAATTGCTCTGGTGGTTTTATTCCTGATATTGCTCTTCAAATTGCAGTTCAAGATACAGAAAAAATGCAAAAATTTATTGATGGCTTATTAGGATGGGTTCCTGAAAAAATGCAATATAATGTTCAATATAAAGGAACATCCTTTACATATTTTAATTTCAGCAGTCGTCGTGAGCCTATTCCACTTGCTCCAGCGTTTGGAATGATTGGTAATCGTTTGGTAATTTGCCCCTTCCCAGAAACTTTCAAAAATTTAATTGAATCTAAAAATGGGCAACTGCCAGAAGATCTAAAACTTTTCTTAGACAATCGTGATTATAGTGAAGTTGCGTATCTTAATCTCAAAAGCTTAGTTGTTCCTTTGTATAAAACAATTCTACCCTTATTACAAGGTATGGCTCCACGCAGTCAAGTTCCCTTTGAACCAGCTCTTTTGCCACCTGCAAGCCTATTTGAAAAATATGTTAGCAATTGCGCAATCGTAAGTATTTACAATGCTAATGGAATTCTCTTTGAAGCCCATTCTCCTACTGGAATTACTTGGATGATAGTAGGCGGAGCTGTTGCTGCGAAAAATATGCCTCGAAAACATTGGAAAAAATAATCTTTATTTTTAACTAAGCCAAAAAAAATTGACGTGCTAATTTTTTAATTAACACGTCAATTTTAAGTTATCCTATTGATTCTAATTCCAATAAAAATTTTTCCCTGCTTCCCAATTGAATAATATGATTTTCTGTAGTAATATCTGCTAAAAAAACTCTCGCAATTCTTTCTTCATCCAAACGTGTACCATTTGCGGACAAATCTTCTAATTCAACTTTTACTTCATTATGAAAGGTAATACGCAAATGTTTTCTCGAAATAGTTTGTAGATGTCGGTTAATTTGTTCTATTTCGTCAAAATCATGGAGCATATCAGATAAAGGGCCGGGATCTAATATAAAATCACAAGAATGACTACGGCCAATAACTACAGATTGCCCTTCTTCAATATAATATTTTTTATCTTTAAACAGGCCATGAATTCCTGTTAAAACTAATCTGTTTGGCATATACCACACTACCTTTCTATATTTAATCACCGAAATTTGAAATATTCGGATGCAAAGTAATAATAATTATTTTTAAAAGCTATATTCCTTTAAGATACCTCAAAAATATAAAAACGTCAAGCTAAAATAGGAAGAAAGAGAATTATATTTAAGTTTTTTTAGAAAGTAGAAATTATGGATGAAATTTTGCAAGAAAAATTTGCCCAACAACAAATTGAACTAAGTAAAAAAATTATTATTCCTAAATCTAATGAAAGTTTTCTTCCAAAAGAAGGAAATATTTTTTTTGCCTTAGATATTCAGTATAAAGATGATGAAGCACATGTTGCAGCTGATATATGGGAATGGCCCAATCGTCATCAAACAACTCTTGCAGGGGAAATATCAGCTAGTGTTCCTTATATACCAAGTTATTTTTGTTTTCGAGAAGGCCCACCTTTATTAGCACTTATTACACATATCATGGAAAATTGTAATATTAAACCGGATTTTTTAATTATAGATGGTCATGGAATTGCACACCCACGAAAATTTGGTGTCGCATGCTGGTTAGGAATTGCATTAAACATACCAACTATAGGATGCGCAAAAGATACATTAGTACATTATGACTCTCTTCCAGAAAAACAACGCGGAGAAAAAAAAGAAGTAAAAATAAATGATGAAATAGTAGGATATGTTCTCGTTACTCAAAACAATACTCGCCCTATTTTTGTTAGCCCTGGACATCTTATTTCATTAGAAAGCTCTGTTGATATTGCTTTAAAATTACCAGGGCAATATCGCATTTCAGATCCTATTCGTAATGCAGATCATGCTGCTCGTGAGCACGCCAAAAATATCAATGATACAACATGGAAAGATTTAGGAAAACTTTCAGCAGTGTCTCCTTATTGGGAGAGATAAAGTTTGAAATCATATCTAATCATTTTAACTATACTTTTGATTATTATTGTTGCAATGAGCATTTATGTTCCTTCAGAAAATTGGTTAGGGTATGACACTTCGATCAGTTTTTCCGCAACATGGCTAAGTTTAAAATTGCTAGCAATAGCTTTATTATGGACAATTATTTTGCATTCCTTTGCAATTAGCCTTTGCTTTATTTCTATACGTTGGAAAGAAGAAATTGGAGAAAGTCTGGAAATATTTTTTCAAATTATATCATGTATACCTTTATTTATTTTATGTTTATTGTTGCAACATTGGGGAAAAGCTAGCAGTTTAATTTGGGCAGGATTAGCTTTAGCAAGTGGAGATTTTTTACTTGCAGCTATTTTTCCCATGCTGCGTTGGAATCTTTTGAGATATTTTAATAATTCTTATCGAGAAGCTCTTCGAGGGAGAGGAATTGTATTCCCCATACCTGAATTATCTTTTTCTAAAGAACATTGGAGGCTATTTTTCCGATATTATGTTTTGCCATATTGGGCCGAATTTTTTAGAACTCTTCAAAACAAAATTCCATTGTTTTTTAGTGCTCTCATTATTATAGAAAAAGCATTATTTTATGGAACAAATATTGTTGGAGCGAATCGTGGACTAGGATCTCTATTTTTCGATTGTATTCTGGAATGGTCTGAAGGAAAGCCAAGACTTATTATTCTATTTCGTTTAAGTTTTTGGTGTCTGTTTTTAGTTACTGCCACACGATTTTTATTTCATTGGCTAAGTAAAAAAATACACCCTAAATACTTGAGCTAAATATTTATAACTTATTATTTTTCAAAGTATTTCTAATTTTTTCTAAAATATAAAAAAATACTTGCAACTTTCAGGTAAAAGTGTTGTAATTTGGAAAAAGTTTTTTTGATTTTAAATCAATAATGTTCAAGTTGTTTATCTATGAAGTAATGCAACTTACTATAGTAAATAGACTTGGGATGAGACACACTTGAGTTTGTATAAGTATTGGAGAATGAACAATGAGAATGGGTAATCCTTTTTTAGGTAAATATTTCCAACTCACTCCTGAACAACTTAAAAAATTTGTTCAAGGAAATACTTGGTCTTCTGATATTTTAATCAGTCATGTAGCAGCTCGTGAAATTTTAGATTCTCGCGGAAATCCGACTATTGAAGTTGATGTTGAACTAAAAAATGGTGCATTTGGCCGCGCAGCAGTTCCATCAGGTGCTTCCACTGGCGAAAATGAAGCACTAGAACTTCGAGATAAAGATAAAAAACGCTACTTAGGCAAAGGCGTTCAAAAAGCTGTTCAAAATGTCATTCAAAAAATTGCACCAGTTATTATTGGAATGCCTGTATTTGAACAAGATGCAATCGATGAAGCCATGCTCAAATTAGATGGAACTAAAAATAAAGCAAACCTTGGCGCGAATGCTATTCTTGGAGTTTCTATGGCATGTGTTCGCGCAGCAACTTTTGCTCTTTTTGGCCCTAAAGGTCTTCCATATCGCTATATTGGCGGAGAAAAAGCAAATGTTCTGCCAGTACCAATGTTAAATTCAGTCAATGGTGGTGCTCATGGAGAATGGGTTACTGATTTGCAAGAATTTATGATTATGCCTGTTAATGCCCCTGATTTTACAAATGCTATTCGGATGGCAGCAGAAGTATATCATAATGTAGCAAAAATTTTGAAAGAATCTGGTTATGCAAAAGGTCTTGGTATTGGTAATGAAGGTGGATATAGTCCTTATTTCGAAGGTCATTTCTATCAAAAATTCGGAAGTCGCCCTGTTGAAGCCATCAATGCTGAACCTTTATGGATTTTTATGGAAGCTGTAAAAAGAGCAGGCTATGTTCCTGGTGTAGATTTTGTTTTCACAATGGATGGAGCTGTTTCTGAATTAGAAAATATGGCAAAGGAAAAAGGCCATAAAGACGGACATTATTTGCTCCAACGTGATAATAAATATTTCTTTCCAAATGATGATAAAGAAAAGCCAAATGCAGTCACTTCTTTGGAAATGGCAAAATTTTATGATAAATTGATTGAAAGTATGCGCGGTCCAAACAATGAACAAGTCATACGTTCTATTGAAGATGGCCTTTCTGAAAATGACTGGGCTGGTTGGGCAGAAATGAACAAATTGATTGGGAAGAAAATTCAGCTTGTTCTTGACGATCCTACTTGCACCAATCCTGAACTTTTACAAAAGGGAATCGATGAAAAATCTGCAAATGCTATCCTAATCAAACTTAATCAAATTGGTAGCGTTACAGAAACTCTGACCACAATTGAAAAAGCTCGTGCTGCAGGATTTGGCATTGTTATTTCTCATCGAAGTGGTGAAACAGAAGATTGCTTCATTGCAGATCTATCAGTTGGAACTTGTGCAGGTCAAATTAAAACAGGTGCTCCACAACGTTCGGATCGCAATAGTAAATACAATCAACTTCTTCGTATTGAAGAAGATTTATGTCTTCGCGGTGTTACACCTGTTTATCCAAATCATAGCATTTTTACAAATGAAAAAGTTTATGCAGCCCAATATGGTAAATAATTAGCAAAAAAACAAGATTTTTCTTTTAGAAAAGTCTTGTTTTTTTATTAAAAATAAAAAATTGTAGCATTTTTTGAATAAAATCTTAAAACTATCTTTTTTCTTGATAGAGAAAAAAATTTTTGATATACTATACTATTGAAGATTTTTATTCTTTTCAAAAGAAAGGGAATATTGTGGAAGATGTAATTTGTAGTGCCAAAAAAAAGGGACGTGATCTAACAATTGATACATTAAAAATTGCTGGAAAAGAGCCAGTACGAGAAATTATTATTATTACTCCCAAAGATGTGAAAAAAAGTAAGCAAGGCCTTTATCAAGTAAGCATGAGTTATAATCTCAATAATGTTGGTTTTTTATCCTCTCGTGATTTTGAAAATTTAGCATATTTTAATGGTAAAGTTGTCAGCCGTCAACAAGGCTTATCACTAGGTCCCAATGAATCTAAAACCCTAACAGATAATGAAGTAGAAGTTGATGTGAAAGATGGCCAATTTTTAGTAAGAATTGACGCATTTTCCAAAATCAGCGAGGATGATGAAACCAATAATGAAATCTCTGCAACTTTACAATTTCGAGGATTTAGTGCAGATTCACCTAAAGTACCTGCTTTGCATATTGAAATGTTAAGAATTGCAGGGAAAACACCTATACAAGGACGCTTACAATTAGCTAAGAATCAAGCAGTCAGTCAAAAACAAGGACGCTATGCATTCCAAGTAGAATATGTTATTCGCAATTATGGTTTGGCTGATGCGGTAGAATTTGATAATGTATTTTTCTTAGAAGGAAAGAGCTTTTTCCGTCAACGTGCTATAAATTTAAAATCGGGCGAATCTCGCTTAATGGAATTACCTGTATTTTTCCCACCACACGATGGTAAATTAACAATAAAAGCAGATGGAGAAGGCAAATATTCTAAAGTAGCTGGTTGTAGCCAATCTATAGAAAGTCTTATATACTTCAAAGGATTTGCTGAAAACGCATGAGCCGTATAAAATTATTAACTCCACTTTTAATCAACCAAATTGCCGCAGGCGAATGTATTGAACGTCCTTCATCTGTAGTTAAAGAGTTAATTGAAAATAGCCTGGATGCTGGAGCAACTAGTATCCAGGTTGAAATAGAAGAAGCCGGAAACCGTCTTATTAAAATTATTGATAATGGTTGTGGAATTGAAGAAGATGATTTAGTATTAGCACTCACATCTCATGCAACAAGTAAAATCACTCAAGCTGACGATCTTTGGAAGATTCAAACATTAGGATTTCGAGGGGAAGCGTTGGCAAGTATCGCTTCTGTAGCAGAAATTAGCATTTCTTCTGCTGTATCTGGCGCAAAATCTGGTTTTCATATTGAAGCTCGTAATAATGAAATATTCCCTGTTCAACCAATTGGGATGAGCCAAGGAACAACTATTGAAGTAAGAAATCTTTTTTTTAATATTCCAGGACGTCGTAAATTTCTTAAAAATCAATCTACAGAATTTAGCCATATTTCTAATACAATTTTACAATTAGCAATTGCTTTCCCAAAAGTATCATTTAAACTTTTTCATAATCGACGGCAGCATCTCTCCTTGCAAGCTACTGAAGACCCACAAATTCGCATCCAAGAATTGTTAGGTATAGATACTATTAAAGGAGAATATCAATCTCCTAATTATCAATTGCAGGCATACTTAGGTTTACCTAAAAATTTCCGTAGCAACAACCATTGGCAATTTTGTTATATAAATCAACGCTATGTTAAAGATCGCATAGCATTAAAAGCATTCCAAGATAGCTATCATGAATATTTACCAGCGAAAAATTATCCAGTAGGTGTTCTCAATTTACAAATTCTTCCTTCCTTGGTTGACGTAAATGTTCATCCTACTAAATCAGAAATTAGACATCGGTATAGTCAGGAAATCTATCATATTATTTATCAAACAATCACATCTGCCCTAAAAAAGAAAGACTTATCACCTTCTATTATATTAGACAAGAACCAAAATAAAAAACAAAATTCAGATGCAGCAAATATTTCTTCTGAAGAAAATCTAACTGATATGATAGATCCTTTTTTATGTCCCCATCCTATCTCGGAAAAAGAGACATGTATTGCTAAAAAATATACAAGATCTGAGAAGCAAGATTTCAGATTACCTGAAGAAAAAAAAGATGAAGTATTAAGAGAGGCTTCTTATTACGAAAAAGTTCCAATTTTTTCTCAATGCACTAAAAAAACATCTCCTCAAATGAGTAAGATATACGAAAAAGACACTGACTATATTCCTACAGAAAGAGAAGTTTCAAATAATTTTGATGAATCTCCTCTACAGGATAGTAGTATAACAACACAAAATCATTCCCAACAAACATCTCTTGAAGAAACTCAAATAAATTTGCCTTATCAAGAAAATTCTATCGATAAAACAAAAATATTTCAACTTTGCAATAGTTATATTATTTATGGTGGAGAAGATTGCTTGATACTTTTTGATCAACATGCGTTACATGAACGTATTTTATATGAACAACTTCGGCAACAATTCCAAGAAAACAAGAGTATAGTACAAAGCCTTCTATTTCCTGAAATTATTGATGTATCTCCTCAAGAGTTAGTAATTTTTCAATCCTGGAAAAATGAGTGGAATAAAATTGGAATTGAAGCACAAATTACAAACGATAATAAAATAGAAATCTATGCAATACCTAAAATTTTAGGAAAAATATCTCCCAAAGAATTGGTTCTTGAATTATTACATCAGATTTATAGTTTAGGAACTTTGGATATAACTTCTCTGGTAGAACATACTCTTGCAACAATGGCTTGTAAAGCAGCAATTAAAGCTGGGGATAAACTCAGCCTTAATGAAATGGTTGAACTTTTAAATATGCGAAAGCACGCAGAAAATTCTTTCCACTGTCCACATGGCCGACCTACTACAGTAAAAATAACCTTAACAGAATTAGAAAAATATTTTCATCGACGCTAGTTATTTATAAAAGAGAGCTTTTAAGGAAAATTTATTTATGAAATATTGCTGGCTTATTTTATTTTCTACTATGATGCTTTTATTAAACTCTGGATGTCAGACAATTTCAACAACTGATGATCCTTCTCAGGAAGAATATGATCAAAACCAAATTGAACTTTTAGTGGATGCCATGACTTTGCCCAATCGTAATGTAGATGTTATTTGTCGAAGATTGATTGAAGACTACGGAGAAAAAGCAATTCCAGAATTAAGCAAAAATGTTGATAATCGAATTCCTATTGTTCGTCTGCTTTCCATTTTTTGCCTAGGCCAAATTTATGAACGTACAAAATCAAAAGATATTGTGGCTTTAAAGCCTAAATTTAAAACAGCACTAATTACAGATCCTCAAGAGCGTGTACGTTTAGAAGCGGCTGCAACATTATGCAGTTTGAAAGACTATCAAGGAGTACCGATCATTATTACAGGTTTGCGCCATGATTCAGAATATGTACGAATGATTTGCAGCCAAGTTCTTTTCCGTGTTTTTAATGAAAGCTTTGGTTTTCGTTACGATGAAGCTGCTGAAGTACGTGAGAAATCAGCACAAGAATGGGAAAAATGGTGGCGTGAAAACAAAAAAAAATATGAGAAAAATAATGATTAAAAGTCAAGTCAAGATATTTTAAAGGGCGTGTTGCTCGCGCCCTTATATAAAAAAGGTTATAGAAATGAGGAGTTTTTTTTTCGTTTTTATATTTATTCTTAGCGCATATATATTTGCACAACTTCCTCCAGAAAAAATAGATGAATTTTTACAACGTTGGGGAGGCAAAGATAGTAAAGGAAGATTACAAGACCCGCGAAAAGCTAATGTTTATTTGGCAACTGGGGCTATGGATTTAGAAGAAAGTTCTGATGGAACACGTATTTGGATTGGTACAGAAGGCGTTCATCTATGGCAAGGTGAAATTACACAGCCTATTTTAGAAATGATATGCCACCAGTCTGTTGTTTGGTTTAAGCCATTAGCAAAAAAAAATGAAGGTTTAAATACAGATATTTCAGAGGATAATTCTCAAAAAAAACAAGCATTAGAATTTTCTGGTGATAAAGCAGAAACGGCGATGGTTTATGCCGAAGGAAATGTCCATTTTCGCTGGGCAGATCATTATTTTAGAGGAGAACGATTGTTCTTTGATTTTGTTCATAATCAGGGAATTATTCAACAAGGGGGGATGCGAGTACAAATTCCTTTGGGGAATAATGAAACAACTGATATTTATATAGATGAACAAGTCAGCAATATTAAACAAAAAGAAAAACATTTGGCCCTTGCTTTGCGAGCAAAAGAGTTGCGTATTCTTTCTCAAAAAGAATTTATAGCTCAAGATGCAACACTTTCTCCTTGCCAATTTGGTGAACCTCATTATCATTTTCAAGCAAAAGATATTCATGTCGTTAAATTTTCTGATGAGATTTATGTAGAAGCTAAAAATAATCATTTGGAAGCTTTTGGTGTTCCATTTTTTTATATTCCATATATTGCAGGTGAGAATTTTGAAAACTGGCCGCTACGTTCTATTTCTTATCAGAAATCTTCAAAATGGGGAAATTCGTTGTTAACTACCTGGGGTGGAAATTTATATCGAGAGAAAAAAGACGGCCTGGGATTGACAAAATTGAATTGGTTGCTTGATGTTGATATTCGCAAAGAACGTGGATTTGCAGGTGGACCAGAATTTAATTATAGAGGAAATATAGCTAAAGATAGCCCATTTTATGGCAAATGGAAAGCCTATTTTGTTCATGATCAGCCTTTAGATGAACTAGGATCTGATATGGGGCATACACCTGATAAAGATGATGAGGCTACATGGAATGATAATCATAGTCTCTACGGTCTTTATCGCCAAAGATTTCCCAATGATTGGTTTATAGACTTTGAAATGCACGAAATATCAGATAGAAATTTTCAGCGAGATTTCTTTGAAAAAGAATTTCGTGAGGACAAAGAACCAGAAACTTATGGTTATGCACGCAAATATTGGGATCATCAAGCTGCAACATTTTTAACACAATGGCGGTTGAATGATTATCAAAGTCAAATTGAATACTTACCTCAAGGAACATATCAAGCTGTTTTTTTTCCAATCTGGCCAGAAAAACTCAATTCGTTTTATTGGTCAAGTCGTTTAGAAATCTCTGAAGTAAAGAGACGCGACGATCATAAAAATCCTTCTATTTGGGATAATAAACGAGTTTTTCGTACGGATTGGAACAATGCACTCTACTATAAATTTAGTTTGGGGCCACTTTATTTTTTGCCTTTTACTGGCGGACGTTTAAGTTATTTCGAGCAGGGAGAAAATAGAAAAAAAGATTTGTTTCGTCGTTCTGCAGAATCTGGAATTGAAGTCGCCACAAATTTTTATCGAACTTATACTGGGAAGAGTGATCTTTTTCAATGGGATAATGTTTTACATGTTTTCACTCCACATATTCGTTATGAATGGATTTTTGCAAACTCAGTTGGCTCTAAAGAGCTGATTGCTATGGATAGTTTGGAACAGGTAGATCGCTTGCAATCTATCGAATTTATGCTAACCAATCGATTGCGTACTTTTCGCAAAGGACAAATTTCAGACTTCTTTTGGTTTGAAATTAGTTTAAGATATTTTTTCGATCGCCCAGATTCCTTTGATTCCTCTTTAATTAAGGGAAATAAAGATTATAAAAATTTTGATAATCTTAAATTCGATCTACTTTGGTATATTCGTTCTAATTTATGGATTCGAACAAAATCTGAGTTTAATCTTGGAATTCATTCTTTTGAAACTACCCAGGGAACAATTGGCTATGACATTAGCGATAAATTTTCTATCTCGTTTGATCATCGCTACGATCGACATCAAAATAGCATTAGTACAATCAATGCGTACTATTATCACGATGCAAAATGGTCTTTTTATTCTGATGTGCAATATGATTTTAGAGAAAGTGAACTTCGGGAATGCAAAGGAACTATAAGACGTACATTCCATTGTTTTGCCTTAGATTTTAGTATTAAATATGATCAAGTGGATGATAATACTTCTTTTAATGTTCAATTTGTCCCCTCTGATTTTTTAGATTCACTTAAGCATAGGTAAGAAAAAAATAGCAATTAGAATAGACATATTTTGTCTATTCTAATTGCTTTTAAGGATCAATAATTTATATGTCCCATGTAAAAATTGATACACAATTTCAACCAGTTATAGGAAATATATATATTCCAGGTGATAAATCATTAACTCATCGAGCAATCTTATTGTCCAGCATTGCTCAAGGAACAAGTTATATTTTTAATTGGCTAAATAGCAATGATATATATGCTACAATTCAAGCAGTTCAAGAGTTGGGAACAGAGATTGTAATCAGTCCTCAGCAAATTGTAATTACAGGAACTTCTTGGAAAAACATCAATAGAGCTATAAATTTGCGACATGCAGGAACTGCTATACGTCTTTTAGCTGGAATTATGGTAGGACAGTCGTTTTCTTCGATTTTAGATGGAAGCCAGCAACTAAGAAAAAGGCCCATGAAACGAATCATCGAACCGTTGCAAGCAATGGGCGGAAATATCACAGGAACGTTTGGCTATGCACCATTAAAGATTCAACCATCATCTTTACATGGGATTACTTACCATCTGCCTATCCCCAGTGCACAAGTAAAAAGTGCAATTTTGTTAGCATCTTTATTTGCAGATGGGGCAACAACTGTTACAGAAAATATATTAAGTCGCAATCATACAGAGCATTTATTAGAAGCAATGGGGGCTAATATTCAAACCAGTCGATTATTTGGACATGGACAGCAAATTCAAATTATTGGACCCAGCAGATTACAATCATGTTCTTTCTATATCCCTGGAGATTTCTCCTCTGCAGCATTTCTTATTGTCGCAGCAACTTTAATTAAAGATAGCGATTTAATTCTTCGCAATATAAATCTAAATCCTACAAGAACAGGATTATTGGATGCTCTTGCTTTAATGGGTGCAAATTTTCAAATAATTGAGCAACATACTGATTCATTAGAACTTATTGGAACATTACGCATTCGTTTTAGTGAATTAAAAGGAATTGTTCTTCCTCAAGAATGGGTAGTTAGAATGATTGATGAATTTCCTGTTTTTATGGTTGCTGCTTTAGCTGCTTATGGAGAAACAATTGTTACGGGAGCAAATGAATTACGAGTAAAAGAAAGCGATAGATTACAAGTAATGACGCAAGAGCTTGCTAAAATGGGAGCAAATATTATTGAAAAACCAGATGGTTTTCATATCATTGGTCCGCAAAATTTACACCATGCAATTATAGATAGCCATGACGATCATCGTATTGCCATGAGCTTAGCTATAGCGGGTATGATAGCTCATTCAAAAAATTCCACTCAAATTATTAACAGTGATTGTACACAAGATTCTTTTCCTGAATATTTTGAAACACTTCAAAAATTAGGTGCGAATATTTCAATCGAGTAAAGGATTGAAAATTTTCAGACGATAATAGATTTCAGCTAACTAACAAAACTAAATTTTTGTTTCGGATTTCGCTTCAGATGCCATAAGTTCTCGAACGTGAATGTCTAATTCTTTTAGTTTTTGTTGCAGGCTTTGCCGTGGTATTTCTAAAGAATTTGCAGTTTGAGAAATATTTCCTTGGTAAATTTTTAGCCTTTGGATAATAAATTGTTTTTCAAATTCGCGTACATAATTACGTTTGGCTTCTTTAAAAGAAATGTCATTACTAATGAAATTGGAGATAGGGATTTCCGCTGAAGAAATGGTTTCCTTTTTGCTAGGTTCCTGAATAATTTCACAGGGTAAATCTTTTAATGATAAAGATTGCTCTAAGCATAACAAGACACTTTTCTCTATGATATTTTTGAGTTGGCGCACATTTCCAGGCCAAGAATAATTCATTAAGGCTTTCATTGTTTCCGGATGAATACTTATATTTTGCTTATGATATTTTCGAGAAAAAAAGTCAACAAATCGTTCTGCCAAGAGAGAAATATCATTTCCGCGTTTTCGTAATGGTGGTAGTGAAATGTCTAACACGTTGATTCTATAATATAAATCTTCTCGGAAATTACCTTCTTCAATCTCCTGAGATAAATCTTTATTTGTTGCAGCAATAAACCGTACATCTACCTGAATATTTTTATTTCCTCCAATTTTTTGGAAGGTACAGTCTTGCAATACTCGTAATATTTTAGCTTGAGTACTTGCACTCATATCTCCAATTTCATCTAAAAATAATGTTCCTTCGTGAGCATCTTCTAGCTTTCCTTTACGAGCTTCCCCAGCTCCAGTAAAAGCACCTTTTTCATGGCCAAAAAGTTCACTTTCAATAAGATTCTCTGGGATAGCAGCACAATTTGTAGCAATAAAAGGTTTTTGGCTACGACTGCTACGTTTGTGAATTTCCCGTGCAACCAGTTCTTTTCCCGTGCCACTTTCTCCACAGATAAGTACTGTAATGTTTGTTTGAGCTGCGACATCAATAAGATTATACACTGGTTGCATCACTTGAGACTGTCCAATAATTTCTCCAAAGGATTGTTGCAATTGTATTTCTTCCTGCAATCTTTTATTTTCTCGTTGAAGCATAACTTTTTCAATAGCTCGCTCTGTCATTAAACGCAATTCATCTAATTCATACGGTTTGGAAATATAATCGTAAGCTCCAAGTTTCATTGCTTCAACTGCAATTTTCTCTGAACCGTACGCAGTAACAACAATAACTAAAGGAGGATTGGAAAGTTCTATAATTTTTTGTAATACTTCCATCCCTCCCATCTCTGGCATATTTAAATCTAAAAACATAAGGTCAATTTGGCTATTTTTCAAAGTTTCTAAGGCTTGTATTCCATTTTCAGCTTCTTGAATATGATAATTATTACGGTTAAGAGCTTTTTTCATTCCAAATCGAGCTGCTTTTTCATCATCAACTATAAGTAATTCAGCCATAGCTGAAAACCTTTCTCATAGAATTTTTTTTATTAAAATTAGCAAATCTCTATCAATCTTAAGTCAGAAAAATCATAAATTTGAAAGAAAATTGCTATATTTAGTCAGTTAAAGCAAAAAAGAATTCCCTTGATAAGGAAATTCTTTTCAGATTTTAACTATTTCAAGAAATAGTGTCAAGCAGCAAATGGATAATCAAAAAAATAAATTTAATTCTTATTAAGCACTTCTTTTTCACATATAGCTACAGCTGCGGCAAAGCCAGAGGCCCAGGCAATATGTAAATTGTATCCCCCAAGTTGACCTGCTACGTCTATTGCTTCTCCAATGCAATATAATCCAGGAATTTTTTTTACTTCCATAGTTTTGGAAGATAGTTCATCAGTAGAAATACCTCCAATTGTAGTTTCTGCAAGAGCAAAATCAGCCTTTTCCTCTGGAATTAAATTCCAATGATGTATTTTTTCAATAAGTTGCAATATTTGCTTACTATTGTAGCGTTGCATTGGCTGAGAAGGAAATTCCCATTGGCAAAATTTTTCTGCCAGCCTTTTAGGAAGATAATTCGCTAAAATGTTTTTTAATTCCAGATGACGTCCTTTATATTGTTGCAATAATTTTTCAAAATCTTGTTCAGGAAGTAAATCAATACTAAAAGGAATTCCCTTTTTCCAGTATAATGAAGATTGAAGTACTACAGGACCACTAATTCCTTCTTGAGTAAAAAGTAATGGTTCACAAAATGTTTTTTTTCCACAAGTAATTTTTACAGGTAAGGAAATTCCACTTAATTCATAAAACCCAGGATATTTTTGCGAAGAAATTTTTAAGGGAACTAATCCTGGTTCTGGAGCTATAGTTTTTAGACCTAATCTGGGAGCAATAGAAAAAGCAAGTTCATTTGCATATTTGATAGTTGTTAATCCTCCTGTCGCTAAGATAACATTTCTTGTTTGAAAAATATCTCCTTGAGAGGAAGTTATTTGAAATAAAAAATTATTTTCATGTAAAAAAATTTTCTCTATATTTTTTACAAAAATATTTAAAAAAATTTTTCCTTTATTCTGGACTATTTCTTTTTCTAATGCCTGAACAATTTTATTTGCCCCATCAATAGTAAATAATCTGCCATATTCTCGTTCTTCCCAAGTAACTTTATGAAAATTCAAAAATTTTAGAAAATCTGTTGGAGTAAAACGGGCTAAAGCTGATTTTACAAAATTTGGATTTTGGGAAACATAGTTTTCAGCGGAAATACTACGATTTGTAAAATTGCATTTTCCTCCTCCAGAAATAAGAACTTTCGAAGCAATTTTAGACTCTTTTTCTAAAATTAAGACTTCTATCCCCCTCCGACTAAGTTCCATTGCAGCATATAACCCTGCGGCACCACCTCCAATGATAACCGTATGATAAATAAGCATTTTTCTCTCCAAAATTTATTTTTGCAAAAAAAATCTATGTTCCAGTCATTTTTATAGCAAAAAATATAGTAACTTGACAATAATTAGGAAATCTCTTAAAATAATAGTCTAACACGTTTAATATATTTTATTTTAAATAAAGGACAGCTTTAGGTGTAAAAGTATGGAAGAAATTTATAATCTTTTGCCAAATGTACAAGTAAAATCTAGAATTGGCTCAAGCCCATTAGGACTCGTCTATCAAGTTGTCCATCCAGAATTTGGAAACTGTTGTTGCAAAATTTTAATCCCTGAGAAAAAAAATAAGCAACAAATGCTAGAAAAAAAGAAATTATTTGTACGTTGTCTATCAAATCTCAAAATGATGCGATTGGTTCATCACGAAAATATTGCTAAAGTATATAGTTTTGACGAAGAAGATGGGTTATATGTTATTAGAGAATTTATTCCTGGACAAAATTTAGAACAATTGGTACATAAAAATAAATCTTTAGAACTAGAAACCGCAAATATTTTCTTTGAAAAAATTTTATATGCTTTACAAAGACTCCATGCTTATGGAATTGTTTATAAAAATTTAAAACCTAATAATATTATTATTACGCCAAATGAAAATTTAAAATTGGTAGATATATCAGTTCCCCAAACAACATCACATTGTCTTTCTCCAGAACAATGTGCAGGGAAAAAAGCTGAAATTGCATCAGATATATACGCATTAGGTATTATTTATTATTTCTGCATAGTAGGGAAGTATCCCTATCAATATCCTACTATGAAAGAAATTATGAATGCTCATATCAATGAAGAAATCCCAGATATTGCAAAGCATCACACAAAAGTATCTCCCGAATTAGCTAAACTTGTTTCAAAAATGTTATCAAAAGAACCACAAGAACGTCCAGAGAGTTGTGAAGAAATACTACAAGTATTGCAAAACATAGGAATTCTGTCGCAATCTAATTTAGGTATTCCTTTAGTTCAAGCCCAAGAGGAAGATGTAGATGCTGCTATTCAATTAGAAGTTCCAAATGGGCTTAATAAAAAATTACCTGAAGCTAATGGTTTGCCCAAGATGGAAGTTCGTGATTTATCTGAAATACGAAAAGGTTTAGATGAAACATCTACTCTTGTTTCTACACAAAGCGTCCTTGCAACAAATAGAGAAATCTCAGCACTTTCTTTACCCAAAATCCCTCCAGAAGATTTAATTAGCCTTACATCTTTAAAACCGCCACCACTACCTGTTATAGAAAATTTTACCAATGAAAAAGTAATGGAAGCAATTCCTACTCAATATTCATCAACAAATGAGGAAATTGCTGCAGAAGAATCGATTGCAGAAGATGCGAATATAGATGAAGACGATGTAGAAGAGCTTACAGAGTCTCTTGATGAAGAAAATATTGTTTATGAAACAATTGAACCGACTATTAAAAAGGAAGTAGCAGTAGAAGAATTTTCCTTAGAAAAACTTCATAAACTTAAGCAAGTTGTCTCTGATATGACAAATCGCTTAAAAATTGTCAATCAAACTTTGTCTATGCTGGAAGATGCGCAGGGAAGTCAAGGATTTGAAGCAATTTTATTTTTGGAAGAAATGTTACGATTTATTATATCTAAAATTGGAGAGTTGGTAAATGCGGATCGAACTATTATTTTCTTAATAGATGATGAACGCAATGAACTTTTGCCTATCTTAGATAAAAATGAAGGAATTTCCTTTTTAGAATTTCGCTTACCACCAGATGAAGGTGTTTTAGGCCAAGCTATTGCAACAAAAAAAGTTATCAATATTAGTTATGATTGTTATGATGATGTTCAAGGAATTCATTTAAAAAAATTAGATGAAAAGACAGGATATCGTACATATACAATGCTATGCTTGCCTATTATAGATAGAGAAGGCATAGTTATTGCAATATTGCAATTGATGAATAAATTCCATCCAGAGTCCGATCCAGCTCAACCTTTAGCAGATAGAATTCTAAAATCAGGATTTGGAGCAAGTGATGAGAAACTTTTCCAAGAATTTATCCCTTCTTTTCGCGTAATTTTAGATGCATCAAGAGCCTTTTATCGAGCAACACAGCGTGTCCGAGCAATGAGTTCTTTAATGTCATCTATGCAAACTTTAAGCCAAAGCTCTTTGGATTTGAATGAAAGTCTTCACAAAGTTATGGATGAAGCCAGACGTTTAATCGATGCGGATCGGATGACTTTATGGCTTCTTGATCATGAAAAAAATGAACTTTTTGCAAATATTCAGATGGCCGATGGAAATTTCAAAGAAATTCGCATTCCTAAAACGGCTGGATTCGCAGGAAAAGTTGTTGAAACCAATGAAGCACTTATGATTCCTTTTGATTTATACGATCATCCTGGGGCACAAACTGCTAAAAATACAGATCGGGTTACTAGTTATCGTACTTGTAGTTTAATGTGTCTTCCAGTATTTAATCTTTCCAATCAATTGATTGGCGTAACGCAATTTATTAACAAACGTCGTCAAGGAGAGTTTTCTAGTTATAATCCATCCGATTGGCCTAAACCACCCGATTGTTGGAAAACTAGTTTTAGCAAATCAGATTTGGAATTCATTCGAACTTTTAATATCCAAGCTGGAGTTACTTTGCAAAATGCGACAATGTTTGCCAAAATTAAACAACAAGAACAAATGCAGCGTGATATTATGCGTAGTTTAGCAAATGGCGTAATTTCTGTAGATAAAATGGGGAGAGTAATTGTTGCTAATGAAAGTGCTAAACGTTTACTTGGTATTGGAAAAGATGAACGTATTGAACAACGCTATATTAAAGAACTTGTCCACCTAAAAGATTGCGAATTTATTCCTTTATTAGAAATGTCATTAGGAAAATTGGATGATACAGGAAAAATAATTTGCACACATGATCAATATTACCCAGAGCAAACATTACAATCAAAAAATACTGCTGAAGAACATAACATAAACCTCTCATTACATTCTATTACGGATGTCCAAAATCCTGAAAAAATTTGCGGTTCTCTTGTTGTTATGGACGATATCAGTGATGAAAAACGTATTAAAGCTATGATGTATCGTTACATGACAAAAGATGTTGTCGAACAATTGCTAAAAAGTGGCAATATGAAATTAGGCGGAGAACTCAAAGAAGTTAGTGTAATGTTTTCAGATATTCGTAGCTATACGACTTTAACCGAAGGAATGACAGCAGAACAAGTGGTTGCTATGTTAAATGAATACTTTGAATTGATGGTAGAAGCAATTTTTCAATTCAATGGAACACTTGATAAATATATCGGTGATGCTATTATGGCTGTTTTTGGTTCTCCACTGCCTTTAACAGACCATGCTTGGTGTGCTGTACAATGTGCAATTGAAATGCGCAATCGTCTTGCTCAATTCAATCAAAAACGCATACAACAAGGATTTCCTGCTATCCATGTTGGTATAGGAGTTCATTCAGATAAAGTTGTTAGCGGAAATATTGGCTCTAGCAAACGTATGGAATTTACTTCAATTGGAGATGGAGTTAATTTAGCTTCACGATTAGAAAGTATTACAAAACAATATGGCTGTGATTTAGTCATAAGCGAAGAAACTTATAATCGCTGCATGAATCATATTCATGTACGAGAATTAGATTTTATTATTGTTAAAGGAAAAACTAAAGCTGTAAAGATATATGAAGTAATTGGTCTTAAAAGTATTCCTTTATCAGAGGAACAAAAATCTGTACTTGAATTATACAATACAGGACGTACATACTATCAAAAACAAATGTTTATAGAAGCTCTGGATGCTTTTAAAGGAATTCTTACAATCCGTCCTAAGGATAATGCCGCAGCTTTATATGCAGAACGTTGCAGGCATTTGATTGAAGAACCTCCAGAAGAAGATTGGGATGGTGTTTGGAAATGGACATCAAAATAAAATAGCAAAATTTAACAAAAAAACATAATCCAAGTCTTTTCTCATTTTTATTCCAATTATTTCAATTATTTCAATTATTTCAATTATTTCAATGCTAAACGATCAAATCTTCGTTCCCATACTAATTGGGAACGAAAAAATAAGGGACTATTAAATGCCAAATTTAAATCAAAAATCCGGCGAGCATGACGGTATTTGGGAATTTATTGAAAATTATCCCTTTCCTATTGCATATCATTTTAAAAAAATCATGGATGCTGATGGAAGCATCAATAAGTTAACAGCAGTTTTTGAAACTTTTGAAAGTGTTGTTTCTTACTTAGATTTGCTAGTTTTGGGGTTATATTCTCGGACAAATGAATATAATCCTAATTTAGCATGGTGTATAAAAAAATTAGAACTACCCAATTGGGATGATTGGTTCCAAATTCTTAAACTTGTAATTACCAAGTTTCCGCAATCTACAACTTTTATAAAAAATCTACAAACGTGGTATGAATCTGTTGAAAACAAAAAAGAAATCTATATACAACAGATTGAAGATTATAAAAAATCTGAAATAGAAAATGGTCTATTAAGTAATCTTAAACAAATACAAGGCAACATCGTCCCTGTTTTATCGATTATGTTGGAAAATGAAATTACAGCACATTGTAATTTTTGTTATAGTTTGTTATTAAAAATCATTCGCGAGTTAAAGTTTATTTCAAATTATCCACTCTATTACATAGAATCTGACGGAAAGTCAGCAAAAAAACTGGTAGGCGCGCAACGAAATTTTAACAAAGTTCCGCTTAACACTACACAAAATTTGGCAGCAAATCACGTTTATTTTTATGATTCAGACGATGGAAAATATATTTCTTTGCATCCATTTATTCTTTTTCAAGAATGTTATTATTGCATTCGTGAAGAAGCTAAAGAAACATGGGAAATACTTTTATTCTACGGCAGATCAACTTCTCGAGCAATTTATCATGGGTGCATTCACAATCTTGCTTTACGTGAACATTTGATTACGTATCAAAAAATATTAGAAACTCAAAATTCTTTAGCAATTAAAGATCAAGCCATTATTCCTGTTAAAGAAATATGGGAACGTGCTTTCCAAGCAACAGAAGAAATTATTCATTATCTTCGTAATATAAAAATTGTTCATAAGTATTTAGAACGTAAATATCCTGAATTTGCTTTAGATTCTTTTAGTCATAATTCACAATACCCTCTTTTTATTTTAAGCGGAGAACGTGGTGTTGGGAAAACAAGTCTTTTAGCTGAAATGGCACGGCGTTGGGCTGCGTATGGTGAAATTGTATTATTCTTTTTAATTTATGATCAAGTTGGATTAGATTTAGAAAAAGATATTTGCAATAGTTTAGGAATTTCTTCTTGGGAACAAATTCCTTTCGATAGAATATCTCCTTGGAATATTATTTTAGATGGAGTTGAAAATACTTCTTGTCCCGAAAAATTTTTCCAAAACGTTGCTCGTTTTGCTAACAAATATAAACAAAATTGTCGGATCATTATTTCTATCTCTGAAAGACATCTTAATCTTTGGCAAAAATATTTAACAATTCCTTTATCAGGGAATCAAACACTTCCTGCTAACTCTGTAAGCCCAACAATTGCAGCAAATGCAAACGATAATCCTACACCTCAGGATTTGGTAATGCCATGGAATAACAAATGTCCGTTGATTAAAAATTCATATTTTCATTTGGATTTACTTGATAAAAATGATCTCAAAGAGATGTACTCTCTCCTAAGTACAGAAATAGCTGCACCATTAACTCCCTTTTCAGAATTTGCCGGACATATACAAGGGATGATTCGTAATCCCAGTTTTATGACTGTTTTTTTACATTGTTTGAAAAATCGAGAAGTTCCAAAAGTTCTTTCGTTTAATGATATGCTAGAAGGATATGTTTTAAACAATATTATTGCCACAAAACCTCGCAGAGAATTTATAGACAATTTAATAGAAACTCTTCTAAAAGAAAAAACAACATATATATCTCTTGATAGTATTGTAGATGGAGTCAATTTGCTTCTTATGAAAGAAGCATTAACCGATAACAGTTCATCTACTTTAATGGAACTGACTCACGAAGGAATTTTAGGAAGAATATTAGTCAATCCAGAGCCAAATAAAAAAACAATCTTACATTTTCCTTTGGGAATTTTACGTGAATATCTTATTTATAGAACTCTTGCTTTAATGGGCAAACATCGTGATGAGCTTCTTTTAGAGAATATAAAAGATATTGCACAAGGTAATGATATTTTATATGGTGTTGTTTTCTTTGCAATCATGAGACTTTCTAATAAACAATATTTTGATCGCGTTGCTCAACTCATACAGCAAAGCCAAGATACCCCTGAAATTGGCCAAAATCTTTTGCTACAAATTTTGATTATGAGAAATGCAGTGTCTTCTAGTGGAAAACTTGGCGATGGCGGGAATGAAGATTCATTCATCAATGCTATCATTACAAATGCTTCACCAAATAGCTTGATAGCATTAGCTGATTTTGCAAAGTATCTTTATACTGATGGACAATTCTCCTCGGCTGCATTTTTATTTGATAAATTGACTGCGACAGTTTCTGAAACCTTGGGAGAATATGATCCTCTTATTTTAAATGCACTAGCTGGGTATAGCTACTATAAAGCTGGCCAAGTTAATCAGGCATCTAAGTTATACAAAAAGTGTACAAAATTACTCAAACGCATAGAAGGTAAGTCTAATGAATGGGAATTCTATTTATTCATGGCAAAAGCTCACCGAGAATTAGGTGAAATTGATCGTTGCAAATTTTTCTTTAGCAAAGTATATGAACAAAAAGAAATATTCCATGATAATATTGTCATAGAATCTAAAATCTTTGAAGAGGCAGGATATTTAGCACTAGAAGAAATTGATTACCCTAAAGCATTAAGACATTTCCAAAAACAACATAAATTGTTGGAAGAGACTATATATAAAGATTTAATAGGTTTGTCCCTAAATAACATTGCTCAAGTTTATGCAAAAACAGGAAACAGCAAAGAATCTATAGCATTTTTCAAAAAAGCCAGTGAATTGTTTGAAGAAATTGGAGATATAACTAATCTTTCTATTTCTCAGCATAAACTAGGAATTGTGCTTGTTGATACCGCAAATTTCTCAGAAGCACGAATCCGCCTTTTAAAGGCTCTTGCAGGTCTTGAACATTGCGCTCCTAAAAACTTGGTAGTAGAATGCTACTTATATCTTGGAAAATCTTATGAACAGATCAATCAGGAAGATCAAGCCAAAGAGTACTATACAAAAGCAATTGATCTGCTTAAAGAATTACAAAATTACCAACAATTGGGGCAATGTTATGCAAAATTTGGACAATTTGATTATCGAAAAGGTAGTATAGATCGTGCGATGAGTCATTTTGAAAAAGCTGAAACCTATTATCGTCAGGCTAGTTATAAGCCAGGTTTGGCTGAAGTTTACTGTTTACTAGGAATACTCTATCAAGATATTGGAAAATTTAGCCAGGCAATTTCTTATCTGAGTGACAGCTTAAAATTGAGAGAAGAAATACAAGATCGACACGGAATTGCAGAATGCCATAATTATCTGGCTCAAGTTTCTGGACAAAATGGAAATCTTTCTGAAGCACAAGATCATTTGCAAAAAGCAAAGGAAATTTATCAGCAACTCTCTCATCAAAAAGGTCTATTGCTAATCCAAATATCGCAAGCAGCTCTTTATAAACTACAAGGTCAAAATTCTAAAGCAATGGAATGCTATGAAACCTGCCTAAAACCATTAGAAAGTTTAGGTGAACGAGGAATCATAGCTAAGATATATAATAACATTGGTCTTATTTACAAAGATAGAAACGATCTTTATCAAGCCATGGAATATTTTGAAAAAGCTGCCAAACATTATGAAACATTGGGAGACATGATTGGTTTAGCCGCTACATATAACAACATTGGCCTTATTTATGATCTTCGCAATGAATTTGAAAAGGCTTTAGAATATTACAACAAAGATCTGCAAATAAGCGAAAAACAAGGCGATAAACGAGGAATGGCTATGTCCTATAACAACATTGGAATTCTAAATTTCAACCATAATAATTATGCCCGAGCACTTTGGTATCTTGAAAAAGCATTAGAAATATTCCAAGAATTAAAAGAAGTAGAAACTATCACTCGTATTCAAGAACGCATACAAGCAGTGCGACAGAAACTATAATTCTCTCATTTCAACATTAAACTTGGATTTTTCTCGATGAAATTCTCTGAAAAAAGCAGCAAAAATTCTATAAAGAAAGTTATACCATGACGTTTATTTTTATCACTAGCTCTACAATTGCAATTGTTGTTTCTTTCTTATGTTCTTTGGCTGAATCATTATTGCTTAGTTTAAATCCTTTAACGTTAAATCGGTTACAGGTTACTCGTCCTAAAGCTGCTGAATCATGGAGACGCTTAAAACGGAATATTGCACATCCTATTACTGCAATTTTAGTATTGAATACAATCTCTCATACTGGCGGTGCTACAGTTGCAGGAAGTGCTTTTGGTGAAATTTATGGGAATGAAAATATTTGGATATTTTCTGTTTTATTTACTGCAATCATTCTATTTGGAACAGAAATATTTCCCAAAATTATTGGTGTTACTTTTCATAAACAACTTGCTCCCCATGCAGGACCAATATTAGAATTCGTTACTACTATAATGAACCCACTTATAATATTAAGCGAATTCATGTTTAAAAAACTGACAGCACAAAATGAATCTGAGCAAATTACAACAGCAGATGTGATTACTTTAGCAACTTTAGCTAGATCAGGAAAAGTCATTAACCAAGAGCAGGAAAATATTATTGTCAATTCTGTTCGTCTCAGCCATACACAAATTACATACGCTATGATTCCTCCTGATAAAATTAAATTCGTCCGAAATGGAGATACTCCCGAAAATATTTTAGCTCTTGCTAAACAAAGCGGACACTCTCGTTATCCTGTCAGTAAAAGCTCAAAAGTAGAGGATATTTATTCGTTTATCATTATAAAGCGAGTAGTATCTGGTTCGAATGAAGAAATTATCAATCTTGTGAAAAACGCAAAACCACTCCACACTGTTAATCAACGCGATACACTACTTACAGCACTTCATTGTATGCTGCAAAATAGAGAGCATTTGCTCTCTGTGGTAGATGACAAAAACCGATGTGTGGGAATTGTTACATTAGAAGATATTGCTAGCGAATTGCTTAGTGTTGATATTGAACAATTTAAATAAATTTTCTATAGAAAATTAGCATTTGCTGCTTAGAGAACAAAAGAAAAAAAGTTGACGCAGAAAAAATTATGAAAAAGGAGTTTATATTATGTTGAAATCATTTTTGTTCCTGTTACTTATTGTATTAGCTCTTTCATTTGGTACTGCCCAAAAATATGAATCGCTTTTCACAGTACCATGGGGAAATTCGGCTAATCAAATTGGTCTTGAAGTTATCAATGAAGGTAATCAATCGCATGAAGAAGGATACTTTACTTTGCGTTATGGCCCGGATGCCATAGCTGTCAGCCAAGATAAAGTATTTATTTTAGACCAAGTGAATCATCGCATTGCGATCTTTAATCATGCGGGGGAATGGATAACATCGCTTGCTATTACTAATCCTATCAATGGTCTTGCAGTTTCAGATGATGGCGTTTTAGTGGGTTATTCTTCGATTCATAAATATGCTGTTATTTTATATCCATCTGAATCATCTGAAAAAATTATGGCACCTACTGAATTTGCAGCACTTAGTGAAGTGTGGTGGCAAGATGGTAGCTGGTGGGGACGTTATGGCTGGCAAACTGCCCAATTAACTCCTTCTGAAAATCGTAATGCTACGGTTGCAACAGCAGTTACTGTTACAGAATCTCAAGTAGCGGTTGCACTTTCTGGTAGCCGAGATGCTGCGGAATATACCATCATTTCTGTTCCAGGAGAAATTTGCACTGCTTATGCTAGTGGTCGTCCCTTAACAGATTCTCGCATTGCCGTCGTAGTAGAGCAGCCAAATAGAGCTACTCCTGATGCACGTAAAACTTTTATTTTCATACATGATACAAAAAACAATAAAACTTCTGAGCCAATTTCTTTAGCACAGTCTTGGACAAAATGTTTTTGCACGTATAGTATTGCCAATAATGGTACTATATATGAAATGGTCATTACTCCGAAGTGTGTCATGGTACGTTGCTGGACAAATAGCTTTACCATGCAAGATCGCACAATTCGTGGGAAGGTTCCTGCAAGTACAATTCTTCCTCAATCTAGCCAAACACTTGGGGAAGACGCCAGCAAAGCTACAGTCAATGTATGGTTTAGAAACAGTGGTGTTAAAACTATGAATGTAGATGAATACCTCAAAGGAGTTGTGTCTCAGGAAATTTATAGTTCTTGGGAACTCACTGCCCATAAATCCATGGCAGTAGCTGCTCGCACTTATGCTTTAGCACGCTATCGTCATCCTGATAAAAATGCACATGTTTGCGACACTACCTGTTGTCAAGCCTGGACTTCTAACCCTAATCCACGTGCTATTGAAGCTGTGAATGCGACAAGCGGCCAGTTCATTACTCGTAATGGCAGTCATATTGCAGAGCCATTGTATTTTAGTCATTGCAACGGCTATACTCGTAATAGCGAAAATTATGATAGTTGGAACTATATCGTTTATTTACGTAAAACCAATTGTGCTTGCGGCTGGACATCTTATTACGGACACGGCGTTGGTATGTGCCAATATGGAATGCAAGCATATTCTCTACAAGGCTTAAATTACGTACAAATCATTCAACATTATTATAGTGGTTGCACTGTAGGACAATAAACTGCAAATTATAGCGACATCGACAATCCCTTTATGCGGGGAAATGCAGTCTAAATTCTCAAGCAAACTAACAAAAAAAACTCGTAGAAAATTCTACGAGTTTTTTTTGTTAGTTTTTATTTTTTACTTTGGGAATCTTTTTTTTCTTTTTCTTGCAAAATTTTTAGTGCAGACATTGTTTCGAGGTTTTTAGCTGAAGCAGGCAAATCTGTCCAGAGTGTGCCTTCGCCGCTGTGGCGTACATAAATCTTGAGATGATCGCTAAGACCATTGGCAAAATTATATAAAGTGTATTCTTCGGGACCGCCAATAGCATGAATTTCTTGAACAAGTTTATCAGCTTCTGCACGGCGTTTGAGTTCTTTAGCTTGGGCTGCTGCATCGCCTAGCATACGGGTAATATTGGCTTCTATTTCAGCCAGTTCTCTTTCCAATTTTGCAACTTCGACTTGTTGTTCGGCTTTAATTGCTGCGACTTGTCTTTCACCTTCGGCCAAGATTGTAGCTTCTTGTTTGTCTGTCATTGCTTGGACTTCTTGAACGCCTTTGATAACTTCTTGTTTAAGTTTTTCCAATTGGTTGATGCTGGTTTGAGTTTTTTGTAATTCCTTCTTTGTATTCATTTCCTCGAATGCAATTTTTGATTTTTGAATAGGAGTACGAATATCTTGAGGAATATCAATGTTACGAACTAATCCAAGTTGAGTGCTGATGTCTTTACTTTGGCAAATCTCGATCAATTTTTGGGTAAAGTCATTTTGGAATTTTTCGCGACTATCACCTTCAATAAGTTCTACTGCCCCATATTTTGATCCTTCAATACGGCACAAAGATTGAACTTGTGGAAGAATAATTTTTGTACTTACATCATCCACATTACCGAGTTGATCAATAATATAGGGGACTTTTTCTGGTAAAATACCCCAAACAACTGTAATCTCTACGCTAATTTGGAACCCATCTTTAGAACGGAAGTTTATTTTAGCAAAAGGCGTTTGACGATAACCAATATCTACTTTAATCACAGAGAATGCTCTAGGATTGATATAGTAAATACCTGGCTGCAAAATTTTTTCCATAACGCCGCGTTCGCCTTCTATAGCTAATCTGCGGCCTTCTTTAGGATCAGTTCCATATTGAGAAACAATACAACCTACAAAGCCTGCATCAATTTTAACAGCATCATAAAGTTTGATTTCATAGGCATTGGGATTTAAACGCCAAATTCCTGGAGTTAAGGGTTCTTCAATAACACCTTTTTGTGGATTTTTAAGATCGGAGCTTACTAAGAATTTCCCTTTTTCAGGGTTTTTACCAGAACGAGATTCAACAACACCGACTTGCGATGCACTAATCTCACAAGATAATCTGCCAGTACGAACGACTGTGCATTCATTGATGATAGGGTTAATAAAATGGCGACCTTCCCCATATATTTTCTTTTGAATACCTTTAATTCCTTCATCTACAACGCGATTGTCTGCAGAATTTGGATTTTCTTCGCCGATTTTAGAATTTACATACATGATTTCTTGTGGGTCAATATAAACACGGCAAATCATCCATTGCCAAACAATAACATATACTAAACCTAAGATTACCGCAACGATAAACAATGGGGTTAACAATGCTTTTAAACGTGACATAGATCAATCTCCTTATTTTTCTTCAGCACTAGAATTTGGTAATATAGGTTCTGTGTCATTGGACTTTACTTTTATATTGCTTACGCCAGTTTTATTTTCTAAATTTTGAAAAACATTGATAAATGGGCTATCTGTATTAGCAAGAATATATTCTAAAGCACCAGAAACTTTTTTCATCATTAAAAAATTTGCATAATTTCGACCACTTTGAAATGCCTGGCGAGCTTCTGCAATACCGCTAGCTTCAGCTTTATTTTGCATACGGACAACATCTGCTTCTGCTTTGGCAGTTAGGATAATTGCTTGTGCTTCATTTTGAGCCGCTTCCAATCGTTTTTTCGCGACTTCAACTTTTCGAGTCATTCCAATTATAGCAACTTCTCGTTCTCGAGAGGCATTAGTTTTGTTGACTTCAACAGTTGTTTGAGCACGAGTACTTCGAACTTCGAAATCCTTTCGAGCACCCTCCATTTGTAATTTAATTTGCTCTCGTTCACGGTCCATTTCTTGATCGTATTTTTGACGATCGCGAATAGCAATTTCTCTTTGTTGAATAGGATCGCAGATTGCATCAGGAGGTGTACATTTTGTAACACGTGCGGCTTTAATGATAATGCCTTCATGTTTACAACTTAACAAAAGATTTGCATGAAAAGATTCTTGGAATTTTTCGCGAGTAAGACCTGAAATAAAGTCACTTGCTTTATATTTTGAACCTTCAATACGAATAAAAGCGCGAGCATTAGGAAGAATAATTTTTTCTTCAACACATTTGACAATATCACGATGATCTTTATATTTTACTAGAACTTCTGCAGCACGATCTTGATCGATGCACCATTCAATATTACCTTCCATTGAAATAGTAAACCCATCCAAAGATGGAAAGGTAACATTATAATCTTCACCTTGTAAATCGTTCATTTCAAAAATATGGGAACGAATATCTACAGGCATTACAGATTTTTCAAAAGGATTAAAATAATACGTTCCAGGTGCTAATGTATCTTGCCAAACACCACGTTCATTTTCATTTACTAAAAAAGAACTGCGATCTAATTCATGAGGAAAAACATCAGCAATCAACCAACGATTTAATTGAACTAATTGCTCTTGTGTTAAGTTTTTTTCTTTTAAAAAAAGAATAGTATCTGGAAATAACTTGGCATTTTGAAAAGCCTCGGCATTATATATTGACTTTTTCCCTAAAACAAGTTTATTCAATTGTTCTAATAAAAGTTTTTTCTCTGACACACCTAAAATATCGCCAGATTTATAAGATTTTGCTTTAGTTTGGAATTCTTTATCCATAAGATCAAATAAATATTTATGAATAACTTCTTTACCAGATGCCAATTTTATAATAAGATCTATGCCATTTTTTATATCACCAAGATAGAATTCTATATGAGAAGAAACAGGGGCGGCAAGATTTGTTACTACACCACGATGTCCTTGCGGAACAAAGACAGCAGGGCATTTTATCACTTTGTAAGCATATTTGTTGATAAGATGTTGCCCAGGCATAAGAACTCTGCGCATAATTCCCATTTCGCCGTCTTCAGCTAAAACTTGATAGTTTTTCGTATCCATTGGTTTGCCAAATAAGCGAACCATTACTCCGACTTCATTACCAGTAATTTTTACTTGTGGAATAATTTCATAATCCCAAGTATAGGGATTATATACATGCCAGCCTTCGGCTAGTGTCTTCTCTTGGATGCCTTTATACTCTTCACTAGGAGCAATTGTAGGACAAGAAAGTAAATAGCGATATTCTCCTTTCTCTATATCAAAGTTTGTTAAATCTTTTCCAGTCTTTTTGATTAAAACCGCTGTTTCACCTTCATTCACCAAGATAATTCCTTTGGAAAGGAAAAACATAAGAATTACGATAATAATGATTGCTAAATAACGTGATAATTGGGTTAAAAATCGTTTTACCATAAAAGAAAATGGCACATTACTTGGCAAATCATCAAAAATCTCACGAGAACGTGGAGGAGTTGGAGGCATAAGGATTTTCTCCTGAAGACATGTTTTTAGATTATAGAGGCAAAATTGTCTCTATATTTAGTTAAAGAATAGAAAAATTTTTTCATATTAGAAAAGAAAAAATTTTTGGAAATCCCACGGTTTTAACGTGGGATTAAAAGAAACTTATTTCGTCATTTGAATATCAAGAACTGTAGGGCTTTCAACATCAGCAACAACAATATTAGAAATAGTTTTATCAGCATAGCCCGGAGCTGTTACTTTAACAGTATAAGTGCCAGGCATTAAAATACGATGATAATCGCCATTTAGTTTGCCAGTAACAACACTCTTGTTAATTTCTACGACGCTGACCTTTGCACCTTCAATAGGTTTATTAGTTGCTTTATCAGTAACAATACCTTTAATTCCTCTTTGAGCTTGAGTCATAAACCACAACATAGATTCGCGATTATCTTCCCAATATCCTGGAAGTGTACTTGCACTTGGCCATTTGGTAGCAGAGACTTCGACTGTAAAGTCCATATCGTTATACCAATGATAATTCCAATCTTGCATACCACCATTTACTTCGTACCAGGCATATCCATTTGTAATGCCATTAGTGAAAGAGCCAGAATTATACATAGGTTTATTGCGAGAAGAATATCCTAAGGAAAGGAATTTTACCATTTTAATATCAGGAACATCACCGCTCATAGTATCCCAAAGATAATTGACGCACACTGCTCCACCATGATAATTCAAGGATAAGCAGAAATTGTGAGCATTATTAAAATTGATCATCAGACCAACTTCTTTTGCCCGACCACTACCACTGTTAGCATCATTATTTTGCACATCAGGGAAATTGCGGTTCAAATCAACCCAATCACCATTATAACGACGTTTGTTTGCTGTGCCATCAGGATTCATATCTGGGATCAGCCATAATTCTGTATTATTTACTAAATTTGTAAGGCGGGTATCTTTGCCATATTGTTCTAATAATAATTTAGCAAGATACATACACATTTCCATTCCAACTACTTCATCACCATGCATAGTAGATACATATTTTACTTCTGGTTCAGCTTCATCATTTTGGACATTATCAGAAATTTTTAATGCCCAAATTTCCTTCCCATTTACACTTTTGCCAAGAGTTTCTAATTTAGCTAAATTAGGATAACTATTGACCATTGCTTGCAAGTCAGCAGTTAAAGTATCGTAGGTATGGAAGGCAACATCTCGGGTATCTTCTCCAATTTCTACTGGAGCAGGAGATACAGCATATCCCATGTAAGAAATAAGATTTTGTTCTTCTGGGGTTGCATACGCATAGACAATTGTTCCATTTGCTTGCAATTCTGAGCAATAGTCTATATCAATTTCAGCTTTAATCAAACGTTTGACGCCTTCAGAGGATTGAATTTGTACCATGACACGTTCACGGTACTGATTTAATTCCGGACGATCGTATTGGGCTGTAGCGTTTAGCATTAGGCCAACTAAAATTAAACCTATAACTCCGATCTTAATCATCGGATAGCTCCTGAAAAAAAACAAACAACAATTTTCTAAAGTTTTTAGAAAAATTGTTAAAAAAGATTAGTAATATATACAATTTAATTGTATGCAGTTAGTTACGATTTGTCAAGAAAAAGATTTTTATCATCAAAAATGAAATCTTTTTAAGATTATTTTTATCTTATTTATATTTAAATAAATAGTTTACATAAAAAATGCCGATTTAAAATCGGCATTTTTTTATCAAAGAAAAATAAAAATTTAATCTCCGTCAGAATCGCGTCGTATTCCTGTGTTATTTCCACTTTCGGTACGAGTTCTAATATCTATACCAAATGGTTTTACATTCCATATTTCGTTGGCATATTGTGAAATCACACGATCGGTACTGAATTTTCCCATACGAGCGACATTTAAAATAGACATGCGATGCCAATCTAAATGATCTCGATAAGCAGTATCTATTTTAGCTTGACAATCTGCATAAGCTCTAAGATCAGCCATAACCATAAAATGATCATTGTGAAGAAGATCGTTGCAAATCATCTCAAAATCACCTGGACGATGGAGGCAGAAGAAATTAGACATAATAAGGTCAATAACGTCATGAATTTCCTTATCATTTTCAAAATATGTATAAGGATTATAAACTGGGCGTAATTTTGTAACTTCTTCAGTAGTAAGGCCAAAAATAAATATATTTTCAGGCCCAACTTCTTCCATAATTTCAATGTTAGCACCATCAAGAGTACCAATAGTTAAGGCACCATTTAAGGACAGTTTCATATTACCAGTACCAGACGCTTCCATGCCAGCAGTTGAAATTTGCTCACTTACATCTGCCGCAGGAATAATTCGTTCTGCCATAGTAACGCCATAATTGGGCAAAAATACAACTTTTAACTTGTTATTGATGCTGCGGTCATTATTGATAATATAGGCAACACAATTGATAAATTTAATAATAAGTTTTGCCATAGCATAGCTAGGGGCAGCTTTTCCGCCAAAAATAAAAACTCGAGGAACAATGTCCCAATCTGGAACGCGTTTCAATCTTTTATAAAGCATAATAACATGCAAAATATTCAGCAATTGACGTTTGTATTCGTGCATACGCTTAATTTGCACGTCAAAAATAGCATGAGGGTTGATATTTTGAATTCCAGTGGAAGCAAGAATAAGTTTCGCTAAATCTTCTTTGTTTTGATGTTTAATGCGAGCAAATTTTTCTACTTCTTCTGGATTATCTATATACGCTTCTAGCTTCTTAAGTTCAGAAAGATTAGTAATCCAGCCTTTCCCAATTTTTTCTGTAATCCAAGCAGATAATCTTGGATTAGCCATCAACAACCAACGACGTTGAGTAATACCATTCGTTTTGTTGTTGAATCTTTCTGGAAAAACTTCATAAAAATCTTTCATCAGATTTTCTTGGAGTAGTTTAGTATGTAATGCTGCGACTCCATTGATAGAATGTGAGCCTAAAGCAGCTAAATTTGCCATGCGAATTTGTTTTTCAGGAGCTTCTTCTACCAAACTCATACGACCAAGACGTTGATTATCACCTGGATGCTCTAAAGAAACTTTTTCTAGAAAGCGACGATTGATTTCATAAATGATCTGCAAATGACGTGGCAATAAAGATTGGAAAAGACTTACTGGCCATTTTTCTAATGCTTCTGGAAGAAGAGTATGGTTTGTATAACCAAATATTTTTGTTGTAATATCCCAGGCTTTTTCCCAAGTTAAACGATTTTTATCAACCAATATATGCATCAACTCTGCAATACCAATAGCAGGATGAGTATCATTCAATTGGATTGCAACTCGATCTACTAAAAATTCCCAATCGTTTTGATGATCTACTTTGAAACGTCTCAAAATATCTTGAATAGAACAAGAAACAAAGAAATATTGCTGTTGGAAACGTAATTGACGGCCAGTTAAAATTCGATCGCTAGGATATAAAACTTTAGTTAAAGTTTCAGCTTGGATTTTATTTCGAACGGCAGCAATATAATCGCCTTGGTTAAAGTCGCTTAAATCAAATTCTGTATTTGCTTTGGCAGACCATAATCGCAAGGTGTTAACATTATCGCTACCATATCCTAAAATAGGATAATCAAAAGGAATTCCAATTACAGTTGTGTCTGGAACCCAAACATATTCATCTCTACCTTGTTGTTTAATAATTTCAACATGACCACCAAAATTTACATTAAATGTACATTCTGGTCGTTCCAATTCCCAAGGATTACCATATCGAAGCCATTCATCGGGAGCTTCTACCTGACAATTATCGCTAACATCTTGGCGGAAAATGCCAAAATCATAACGCAGGCCATATCCCATAGCAGGAATACTTAAAGTTGCCATAGAATCCAAAAAGCAAGCAGCTAAACGGCCTAAGCCACCATTTCCAAGACCGGCATCTGGTTCTTGTTCTAAAATTTCTGATAAAGAAGTATTTGCAAGTTCCAATCGCATCCATATTTTAGGGTGTTGAGTTTTGACTTCATTCATTACTTGTTGGACAGCAGAATCTACTTCTTTAAAAAGATTAAGGTTAAGAACATTATTAAGTAACGCTCTTCCCATCATATATTCTAGCGATAAATAATATACTCTTTTTACACGATTTAAATGATATGCTTGTTGAGTCGCAATCCATCGTTCAATCATTCTATCTCGAATGGTAAATGCTAAGGCCATAAAAATATCATGTTTGCTAGCACTATATTCATCTTTTGCCAAAGAATAACGCAGATGAGTATTAAATGATCTAGCAAGACTTGAAACGTCTAAACCTACATGATCACAATTACTTAACATATATACCTTTTCTTAAAATGATAAGTTTAAAATACTCTAATTTTCTATATTTTTACCTTAATTGATAAAAATTATCAAGTATAATTTTTTTTTAATTAAAAATTAGGAATTTTATTAAGATTACTTGCGTTTTAGTAAAAAAAATAGTAAAATTTACGAATAAAGATGTTTTTTGTAGAGATTTTTCTCGAAGAAAGAATTTTATGGAAAAAAATGATAGACCAGAAAATATCCAAAAATTGATCCAAATTTTTAGGGCAGGACGTTGGGAAGAGGGCGAAAAATTATGGAAAGAAGTCTTACAAGGAGATAATATTCCTATTAAATTTTTGCGCGAACCCGCTCAAGAACTTTGGCGAAGAAGCCAAAAAAAATTAGCAAAAGAATTAGTTTCTGAAACCGTTACAGTTTGTCTTCCTAAAAGTCCACTCCAAAGAATGGAAGCGATACGATTATTTGCGGAATATAACACAGATACTAAATATACTGACCGTTATCTTCAAGCATTTTTAGAAGAGTATGGAGAACGTCCATATATCCATCAAATGGCAACATCGCTTAATTCTCAACAATATACATTAGCAAAGTTTATAGAAACTTTGCATAATCTCCTGCTCTTTCAAGAAGGAACAATCATTAAGCATAAGAGCGGTTGGGGAGTTGGAAAAGTTATTACTATATATCCCGAAACTATGGAAATGATTGTTCAATTAAAAAAGCGTCCCAATCATCGTATGGATATTTTAGGTGCGGCAGAATGCCTAACTCCACTGCCACCAGAAAATTTTGAAGCTATGGTCGAATTTAAATTAGACATGCTTCAGGATGAAGCTAAAAACGACGAAACGAAATTGTTGCATCGCATTTTTAATTTTCATAAAGATGAAATTAGTGCCAGGGAATTTAAACAATACTTATGCCCTAGTGTTATTCCAGAAGAAGAATGGACAAAATGGTGGGCAAAAGCTAGAAAAATGCTTTTAGTAGATCCTTATGTAGAAGCTAATTCCGGTGCGCATAGCAAATATAGATTGCGTCAAGAACCTCTTGGATGGGAGCAAGAAATTCGTACTAAATTTGATGTTAGCTCTCCTCTCGAACAACCTCAAATAGTTTTAGATTATCTTAAGCATACTACAATGAAACAAAATTTACAATATTTTGCGGGAACTTTAATTAAATTATGTCGAAATTATCTGCAACAGAATCAACCTGGCCAGCAACAAAATATTGTATGTCGGAATGGATTAGCCTTAGAATGTTATTTTGTTGTTCAAGAATGTGGCATTTCTAAAATAACTGTAGAACAAGCCAAAAATTCAGGGTTGCTAGATTCTCGTACTCTGCAGCGAGCACAAGATATTATTTTACCGGAACTTAAAGAAATTGTTACAAAAGATAATATTATTAACATTTATAACAACCTTAGAATGGCTGCATTAGCGCAACAAACATTAGATCTTCTACTTAAATACCAACCAGATTGTTTTAAACATATAGGAAGTCTTTTTAAAAAGGGAACAGATCTCTCAAGAGATACTCTCTATAAATATCTTCATAAAACAAAAACTTGGAGTAACCATGTAAACGAGATTATTAAAGAAATCCAAAATGATCCGTTAGGTACTCCAGATGGTCTTATATGGTTATCTCGCCAAGTATTTAATGAAAAAATTCCTACAATTGAAGGCCATGAAGGTGCTGGTTTAATTGGCTTTTTTGATACATTACTTTCTCTTATTCGTACAGGAGGGACGTTAAAATCTCTTCGTCAAACAGAGATGGTAAAGAAAATGAACAAGATTTTCTCAGCAGAACTTATAAAAAAAATAATAAATATGCTAGATAAAGTAAAGAAACAAGATACTGAAAAAAAACAACCCAAGAAACAAGTAACTGAGAATTTAGAAACTGGCAATGGCAAAAAGAGCACAACTAAAGCATCGAAATCTGTTGAGATTGCTACTCAAGAAACTGAATCAGCACCGTCTGAAAATAAAGAATCCGCAGATAAAATCCAAGCTGCAAACTTATATACTTTGTTAGAACAAACGGCTTTCTTACCTAGTAATTTTAAACAAAGCCTTCAAAATAGCTTGCGCGAAAAATATCCTAATCTCTTCTCTCGTGTAGAACATATTTACACTACCAAAGAAGGGCTTGCTAGATATCGTGCCGAACTTGAAGATGTCATACAAAATCAAATTCCACAAAATTCAAAAGCTATTGGAGAAGCATTAAGTTTTGGAGATATTAGTGAAAATGCGGAATTGGATGCTGCGCGTGAAATTCAGTTCCAATTGACGAAAAAAGTTAGCGAAATGCAAAACAATCTTAATAAGATTGCTTTGATCGATTTTGATAATCTTAGCACAGAATCTGTAGATGTAGGCTGTATTATTACTCTCCAAGATGACACAGGGAAACAAATAAAATATACTATCTTAGGTCCTTGGGATGTTGACACAGAAAAGAAAATTATTTCTTTTATGAGTGCAA
>CAZPDM010000033.1:0-24434 GCA_964585305.1 uncultured Planctomycetota bacterium
AAAGATTAAAAAAGAAAAAATCGTACTTGTCTTTGTGATAAGTACGATTTTTTTAGAATTAGCAAAAATTCGCAAGATAATAGCCGTCTTAAAGTTGAAAAAGTGAGAAAAAAACGTATAATTTATATAATTTTTTTCTAAATTATGGAAAGGACTTTTATGAAAAATCGATATTATGATCTTGGTCATGGGGTTACAGTTATTGATAATCATCCTAACCTTGAAAATGTGGTAGGAAGTTATATTATTGAACATAATGGAAGTGTAGCTTTTGTTGATGTTGGAACAAGTCATAGTATTCCAATTTTGATGGAATATATGAAACAAAATAAAATTTCTTTGGAAAAAGTTGAATATCTTTTTATTACGCATGTCCACTTAGATCATGCGGGCGGTGCTGGAACTTTTTTAAAGTATCTTCCAAATGCTAAAGTTATTCTTCATCCTAATGGAGTAAAGCATCTTGTGCAACCAGAAAAACTTATTGCAAGTGCTAAATCTGTATATGGAGAAGAAGTTTTTGCAAGGGAATATGGTGAAATTGTTCCTATTCCTGCAAATCGTGTTATTGAAGTTCATGATGGCAGTATTCTTTCTCTTAATAATCGTTCTTTTTTGTTTTTGGATACACCAGGACATGCAAGGCATCATTATTGCATAGTAGATGCTAAAGGAAAAGGAATATTTACTGGAGATTGTTTTGGTCTTTCCTATAGTTTTTTCGATTCTGCAAATAAAGAACGATATATATTGCCTACGACCACTCCTACTCAATTCGATCCAGAAGAATTTCATAAAACCATAGATCGCTTAACTAGTTATAAACTTCCTTATATGTATTTGACTCATTTTGGAATGATAGATGATGTTGAAAATATGGCAAAAAAATTGCATCAAAGCCTGGATGATTTTGCGCAATTAGGATTGAAAGTAGAAAAAGAAAATAATCGGTTTGAAGTATTATTTGAGCTTCTTAAAAATTATCTTTTTCAAACTCTACAAAAACATGGTTGCATCACCTCTTTATCAGAAGTTTGGAAATATATGGAAGCGGATCTAAATCTTAGTACTCAAGGGCTTTTATGCTGGTTGGATCGGAAAAAGAAAGAGTCTTCCGTAAAATAATTTATTTTAATTCATTTTTTATCAATATGTTATAACAAAAATAAATTTTATAGAAAAATTCTATTGACAATTCGATTATGATAAGGTATAATACACAACCACTGCTGGTAAATTATGGATACCGCAATGCTTTCCTCTCCCAATGAGTTAGCAACATATAATTACTTTATGGAGATTGCATTAGAAGAAGCAAAAAAAGGCTTAGACGAAGGAGAAATTCCTGTCGGTGCAATTTTGGTAAAGGAAAATAAAATATTAGCGCGTTCTCATAACCAAACAGAACAGCAAAAATCTGCACTAGCTCATGCGGAAATCTTGGCACTTCAACAAGCCGCACAACAACGCGGACGGTGGTACTTAGTTAAAGATACAACTTTATTTGTAACCTTAGAACCGTGCACCATGTGCGCGGGAGCGTTGGTATTAGCAAGAATTTGTAAAGTAGTATATGCACTACCAGATTCTAAAAGTGGAGCCTGTGGCAGTGTAATCAACATTGTGCAAAATCCTCAACTTAACCATCGCATAGAAGTTGTTTCAGGTATCTTAAAAGAAAAATCCCTTAATCTTTTACAGGGTTTTTTCCAAACTAGACGACACCAAAAAAAATTGCCAAGAATAGGTTACTATTGGTAACTTATAGCTGAAATAATAGCTTGGAGAGGTGCCAGAGCGGCTGATTGGGACGGTCTCGAAAACCGTTGTCCTCCTTCGGAGGACCGAGGGTTCGAATCCCTCCCTCTCCGTTAAAATCCTGAACCAGTATGTAAGAATTTTCGTTTATATTAGGAGAGGTCGCATAGCGGCCGAGTGCGTGCGCTTGGAAAGCGCATAGGCGGGCAACTGCCTCGAGGGTTCGAATCCCTCTCTCTCCGTCAAAACCGTGCTAAATGGGGCAAGTTGCGAAGCCCTGTAACCCACCGCCATAGTGGGGTTGAAGCTTTTTTGCGGTTTTTTTTGTTTTATAGATGTTCTCATGCACGTGGCGTTTGAAGTATTTGGTCCTTTGCGACAAGAAGCTTCCCAACCCGGCCAGGCGGGGAACCGAGCAACCGTAGGAACCTCACTTGTGTGCAGAGGGGTGCTGGATATTAGTCGGCGGCGTAAAGAAGCTATAAAACGGGAAATCAAGAAAAAGTGCGCGGTTGCAAAATTTGTAAAAACAATCAAAAAGATATAAAATTTTTGATTGTTTTTTTTATATCTTCAAATTTTCTTAACCTCAACAAGCCAGGCTATTTTTTCTTTTTTAGAATTTGAGCTTGATAAAAATAAATTATCTTGTAAAATAGGTTTCATCTATCTTTTTTTATATATTAACATACATGGAGGAATGATGAAACAATATTATTTTGTTTTATTTATAGCATCGATAAGCCTTTTGCTTCCTATACAAGCAGCAACAATCGTTGCTGGAATGACATTGGAAGATTCTGCATTTGCGGATCAAGTACTTACATCTTCAGGAACTTGGACTATTTATGGTGGAAGTTTTTCTGCAGCAGTTACTGGTTCTGATGTAACAACATCTTATTATGTTACTTCTAGCTCTGCAACAGCCTATGCAGATCTATTATTTACAGACAATTTAATTCAAAATAGAACAGGAGCAGATCTTGCAGTTTTTGAATTAAGTGGTGTTGGTTCTGCAGGACAATTAGGATGCGCAGTAACTCTTACCATCAACGGAGTCAAGAAAACATATTCTCCTGTTTGGGCACAAAATGACGTTTATATTGCTAAAATCAATTTAGATGACTTTGGCGTAGCAGCAAATGCAACTATTTCCCAAATTAGAATTTGGGGAAGTACAGCCCATCCTGATTACGCTGCTTTTGCCGCAATCAATAACGTTAATCTTCCAGAGCCTTCCAGTATTTGCTTATTAGGTTTTATATCATTAGCTTTTTTATACTTCAAAAAAAAGAAATAAAAACCGACGATTTCTTTTAGACGATTTTCTCTTAAAGGAAATCGTCATTTTTTTTATAAAAAAAATTCTTTATTATTTTTGGAAAATTCCTATAGTGATGTTAATATTTAGAGAAATTAAAAACATTCCTAAGTTTTTTTTAGGTATTTATATATGAGCAACGAAGGATTTGCAAGAAAATATCGTCCGCAAACATTTGAAGAAGTTGTAGGCCAAAAAGAAGTAGGCACAATTTTAAAAAATAGCATTGCAAATGGAAAAATCCACCATGCCTATTTATTTTTTGGCTCTAGAGGAGTTGGAAAAACTTCTATGGCCAGAATTTTGGCTAAAGCATTAAATTGTGTAAAAGGACAAAGTCCCGATCCTTGTAATGCGTGTCCAAATTGTTTACGTATTTCTAAAGGAGAAGATGCGGATGTAGGAGAAATAGATGGAGCTTCTAATCGTGGTATTGATGAAATTAGAGATTTAAAAGAAAACGCGAAATATCGTCCCACTGCCTCTCGGTATAAAATATTCATCATTGATGAAGTACACATGCTTACAGAAGCTGCATTTAATGCACTTTTAAAAATATTAGAAGAACCTCCAGAGTATGTAAAATTTATCTTTGCAACAACAGAAATCCATAAAATTCCAGTAACAATTTTATCTCGTTGCCAACGATTTAATTTTAATAAAATTACAATCGAAGATATTATTAACCATTTAAAAAATATAGCTAAAAAAGAAAATTTAAATGTAACAGATGAAGCTATTGCACAAATAGCACATAGAACAGGCGGAGCATTACGAGATTCTTTAGTCATTTTAGAACAATTAGCAGGCGTTGCTGGAGCAAGTGCTACAGGAATTATCGATGAAAATTTGCTCAATCGTGTTACAGGAACATCCAGTCAATATGGGCAGTCTATTATTGAGTCGATCTTAGAGCAAGATGTTATAGAATTATTTAAAAAAATTCATATTTTCTATGAAAGTGGCGGAAATATTATAGATTTGCTACAACAAATGACCCAACAATTTCGAGATATGCTTGTTCAAATTTTAGTTCCTCCTGAAAAACAAGGGTTTATTGAAGGTAGCGAAATATATTTTAATTGGTTGCAGCAACAAAGTAAGCGTTGTACTGCAGAATATTTGCACGTTGTCATATCTCAACTTCTAGAAACTCAACGTCTTATTCAAAATTTACAAGGAAATATATTATTGCGAATTGTATTAGAAACATGCTTGCTTAAAATTTTACGCATAGATTCTTTTTTATCTTTGAAAAAAATTGAGCAAACATTAACTTTATTAGAAGATAAAATTTCTCCCAAAGGAAAAGTTCAACTTTCATCTACACAACCATCAACAAACTATTTACCACAAAATATTCAAGCAATTCCTCAAAATATTCAAGTAGCTACTCCTGCACAAAATATTCAAGCAATTCCTCAAAATATTCAAGTAGCTACTCCTGCACAAAATATCCAACGTTCTACCCAGCCTATCCAATCTAATCAAAATATCCCTGAGCAAAATCATGCTATAGCATATACTCCAAGAGAAAATATTCAAAATATTTTGCCTCCATCATTGGAAGCCAAAACAGTTGAACAAACTCATATTGCTATCAAACCACAAATAGCAGAAATTCAAGATACACAATCACAAAACTTAGAAACATTTCATATCTCTATACAAGAAATTCCCCAAATTGAAAAAGTACAAATTAAAGAAAACTCTAATATTCAACCAATATTACAAAAAAATTCCCCAATTGTTTCAGTAGTTTCTTGTAAAGAAAGTTCATCAAATAGTATTCAAACAATCGATTTAGCTTGGGAAAATTTTATGAATGGGTTGAGGCACAGATTTCCTAAAGACGAATTTATGCTAAGAAGCATTCAACATCAAAATAAAGAAAAAGAAATTGTCTTACGAATACCAGATAAATATAAAATTACTATTGAAAGTCGCAGTAAAGATATTCAAACGATCTTCCAACAAAATTTTCAAGAAGGATTGCGAATGACAATCCAATTTTTTCAAGAAACACTTCCTCCCATTGTTCAAAAAGCTAAAGATTTATTTAACGGTAATATTACGAACGACTATTTACCTCCGCCTAAAATCTAAAATTTTGTAAAAAATTTCTGGACAATTTTTCTTTTTCCCGTAAAATAACTCAATCTATTCCAATAAAAGCATTATTTTTTAAATAGGAGAGTTTATGAAAGTTGTTGCTATCAATGGTAGTCCAAGATTAACAGGAAATACAACTATCGCAATCAATACTGTTTTCAAAGAACTACAAGAAGTCGGTATTGAAACAGAAATGATTCATTTAACAAAATTTAAAGTTCAAGGATGTACAGCATGTATGGGATGCGCACGCAATCAAGATGGTAAATGCGTAATTCCTGACGATTTCAATACTATCTTTGACAAAATCAAAGAAGCCGATGGTATTTTAATTGGCTCGCCTGTTTACGTTTCAGGTATGACTGGTCAAACAAAATGTTTTATTGATCGTGCAGGACTCGTTGCAAAAGTGAATAATTCTATTCTTTCTCGCAAAGTTGGAGCAGGAGTTATTGCTGTACGTCGTGCAGGAGCTTGTGCAACCTTGGCATCTATTAACTATTTCTTTTTAATTTCTCAAATGATTGTACCTGGCTCAAGTTATTGGAATATGGGATTTGGGTTATTACCTGGTGAAATTCAAAAAGACACAGAAGGAATGAAAACTTTTTCTGATCTTGGAAAAAACATGGCATGGCTTTTACAAAAGATCCATCAATAGAATTTTATAACAGCAAGCTTGTTACAACATAGTAGCAATGCTTGCTACATTTTTAGTGAAAATATCTTGGAATTTTTTTGCAGTAATTTAATGTTCTGTTAACTTAATTTTTTTACATATTTTTTTCTTACCCTAGTGCACTAGTCCATACATATATTATCAAAAAACTTAGTTGACAGACTATTTAATCTTGGAGTTTTAGATATGGAGCTTAATCCTATACTTTTATCTTTTCTTATTTTTTTTGCACGTATTTGTGATGTTTCAATGGGAACTATTCGAACAATTATGGTCTTTCGCGGCTATCGAGTTTTAGCAGCAGTAATTGGTTTTTTTGAAGTTAGCATTTGGATTTTAGCAGCAGGAAGAGTTTTAACAAATCTTAATGAATGGTATTTAATTATTGCGTATGCCAGTGGATACGGTATGGGAAATATCGTAGGTATTTTTCTCGAAGGAAAATTAGCTGTTGGGAATGTAATTGTTCGTGTTTTTTCGCAAAAAATACCAAATGAAATTGCAGAATCTTTGCGTAAAGAAAATTTTTATGTAGTAGAAATAGCTGGAACTGGACATGAAAAAGCCGACGTAGATATTGTTTTTGCTATCAGCAAACGCAGAGATATGCAAACACTACTTAAAATTGTAAAAGAAAAAGACCCTTCTGCGGTATATACTGTAGAAGATGTTCGTAGTGTCCATGAAGGAATATACTCCAGAAAAGCAATCATTCGTAGAAAATGGTGGAATATAGGAAGTAAACGACACTAAAATATTACAAGCAATTATAAAATCTTTATTTGTTACAAAGGATTATCAATGCAAAAAGTTACAATTGATGGCGTAGAAGTTACTCTAAGCCATCCAGACTCTACAAAAGTAGAGTGGATCGGACAGATTGAAATCATCGAACGTTTGCTTGCATGTTGGCTAGTAGTTGCTAAAGAAGATATTCCATTATGCCCAAGGTTAATAGGAAAACCAGGTGTTGGAAAAACCACTTTAGCAATTGCTGCTGCCCAACGACTAGAAAAGCCTGTATATATTTATCAATGTACTATGGATACACGCCCGGAAGATTTGATTATTACTCCAGTATTATCCGAAGCAGGAAAAATTTCTTATCATGCGAGTCCTGTAGTGAGTGCAATGATTACAGGAGGAATCTGTATTTTAGATGAAGGCAACCGCATGAGTGAAAAAAGTTGGGCTTCCTTAGCACCATTGCTGGATCATCGAAGATATGTAGAAAGTATATTAGCAGGGATAAAAATACAAGCTAATCCTAATTTTCGCTGCTGTGTTACTATGAATGATGATGCTTCTACTTATGAATTGCCTGATTATATTATGTCACGAATTCAACCTATGATTGAAATTAGCTTTCCTCCTAAAGAAGAGGAATTAAAAATCCTTAAATATAATATTCCTTTTGCAGACAAAGAACTTTTGAATCAAACAGTAGATTTATTACAAAAAGCTCATAGTCAAGATTTAGACTGCTCTACTAGAGATGGAATCCACATTTTACGATATACAATGAAACGTCTATCTGCTAAAAAAAATGCAGACTCCAAAAAAATTTGGCAAGAAGCAGTACAATTCATTTTAGGAACAACACCAGAAGAAATTATAAAAAAGAAAAATTATAAAAAGGAAAAAAAATTTTCAGATTTAAGCGAACTTTTTATCGATCCGGAATATTTTCATAACGATCCATACTCGAAAAATGATGATACAGATGAAAATTATGATGATGACGAAGATGACAACAATAACCCAAAGCGAAATAGATAATCTAATTGCTAAAGTGGAACTATCATGGCAAAAGTAATTTTAAAAAACGGACCTAATGCTGGATTAGAGTATATTATTGGGGAAAAAGCTATTCTTGGACGTCATGTTAATAATGAAATTCCATTATTGGATAATAAGGCTTCTAGACAGCATACTAGAATTCTTCGGGAAAATAGCGAATATTTTGTTGAAGATATGCAAAGCCGAAATGGAACCATTGTTAATGGGAAAAAAATTAACAAACAAAAACTATCCAATCAAGACGAAATTAAAATAGGAGAAACTTTACTAATCTTTATCTTAGATACAAACGATTCACAAGTTAGCTTAGAACAACCTCAAAATAATTTTATCCCTATTATGCAACCACAGGATAGTGCTGCAGTAACCCAATTTACTTTCCCTATTCCTACTTCAAGTAATATTGACAGCAAATTAGAAGAAGTTCTTTCTTCTTCTAATCTTACTGAAGCAAACATATCCAAACCAAATATTGAATTAAACAACCAATCTATCATAACACCAAATGAAAACCAAGAAGATATTGTTGCAAGTTTAGCAATGCAAACTGTTGCAATACCACAAATAGATAGACAAGATATTGTATCCATCATAGAAGATAAAAATAAATCTGTTGTAAACGTAGAAAACCAAGTAACTATAACCACACCAGATATAAACACACCAGAGCCAAGCCCATTAAACTTGGCATCAGCTTCAACAAATATAGAAAATAAAAAAGCACTTACTTTATTAAAAATAAAAAAAGTTCCACCACTACAAAAAGTTGCAAAACAGATAGCTTTACAAGAACAAATCTTGCTAAAATCTTCTAAAAAAATTTCCACACAAGAAGAACAAAAAAATGAGCCTGCTCAGAAATTTGATGATTCAAAAGGAAATCAAGAACTTCCTTTATTACAGGAAATCGTCTTAAAAGAAAATATTTCTCCAATAAATAAAAAAGAAGAACAAACTCCAGATATACAAAATATTATAGAAATTTCAAAAAAAGAAAATATTTTATCTATTCCTTCTTTAGAATCTTCTCCTAGAAACACATCTTCTAATATTATTCAAAAACAGAAACGTATTTTAACTTGTGCCAAAAAGAAAAAAAAAGAAGGATTCTGGAATACTATTCCTTCACAATATTCTTGGCTTCAAAAAATAATAGGGATACTTTTTATTATTATCTTTATTATTATTATTATTTGGAGTTCGAGATGGTTCACATTGCAAATGTTAAACTAAATTTTTATTCATCATTTTCTTATTTCTGTGGAGATATATTATGCCAATAGTCTTAAATTTTTTCTACTTTATCGGACTTATTATTCTTTCCCCTATTTTACTCATACGAATTTTTTTTAAAGGCAAATATAAAGATAGCATTAAAGAACAACTTGGCGATATAACCACACCAAGTAAAAAAAAATGTATATGGCTTCATGGTGTTTCTGTTGGAGAAATTAAAGCAAGCCAACCATTAGTATTTGCTTTAGAAAAAAAATTTCCCCATTGTGAAATTATTATTTCTGTAACATCAAAAGCAGGAAAAGAAACTGCGCGACAAATGTATCCACAATTTGCAGTTATTTCTTTTCCCTTAGATTTTTCTTGGGTGGTTTCTAAATTTCTTCGCCATTTTGATCCAGCACTTGTAATTCTTATGGAATTAGAGCTATGGCCAAATTTTCTACATGTTTGCTATAAAAGAAATATTCCAGTAATGTTGGTAAATGGACGATTATCGGAAAAATCTTTTCGTGGCTATCGAAGATATTTAGGATGGTATTTCAAAAAAATGACAAGAGCTATTCGCTTTTTTGGAGTACAATGTTCTATTTATGCTGAACGGTTTAAAAATTTGGGAATAGAAGCAGATCGTATTCATATTACAGGAAATATAAAGTTTGATGCAATAGATAATAATTTGGGAAATAATTTAAACCAAGTTCGTAAAAATTTAGGACTAGAAGAATCCGAAAAAATTCTAATTTGTGGAAGTACTCATAGTCCAGAAGAAAAAATGATCCTAGGAGAGTTTCTTAAAATTCGCCAAAAATTTCCTAATCTTCGTCTTATTATTGTCCCTCGGCATCCACAGCGTGCTGAAGAAATTAGTAGTTGGATCAGAGAATTAAAATTTGTTCCGATTTGCAAAACTAAAATTACTTCAAATTATAGTGCTGATAAAAATGACATTATTATTGTGGACACAATTGGAGAATTAAAGAATCTTTACCGCATTTGTACAATTGCTTTTATTGGCGGTAGTCTTATTCCACATGGTGGACAAAATTTTATTGAGCCAGCAAGTTTTGGTAAAACTGTCTTAACTGGCCCATATATGCAAAACTTTCCAGACATTCGAGTTTTTTTAGAACAAAATGCAATAATACAAATAAAAAATATATCTGAACTTACTCCTAAGATAATTGAACTTCTGGAATCTTCAGAAATCTCAGAAAATATAGGAAATAAAGCTAAAATGATTGTGGAACAAAGTAAAGGCAGTACAGAAAAAAATATGGAATTGTGTCAGAGTTTACTTGCCTAATTTTTTTCCTAAATGTTAAGTAATTTAGAATTTTCTGCTGCAATAGGCAATTGTATTTTTACAGTCGTACCTTGATTTTCTTGGCTTTCAATCGAAATATCTCCTCCCATAAGAAGAATTGCGCGTTTGCAAATTGCTAACCCTAACCCACTGCCATGTGTCTTTGTAGAAAAATTAGGTTCAAAAAGATGTGCTTTAACTGATTCTGGAATTCCGACACCATTATCTTGAACCATAATGCTAATTTCTGTAGAGCTAATTTGTTGCGCAATGACTTTAATTTTACCAGGTGGTTTTTGAATAGCTTGAATAGCATTTGTTAGTATATTTATTAACACACGCTTGATCTGATGGGGATCTGTAATGATTTCAGGCAATTTTTCAATTTGAGATTCTATAGAAATATTTTCTGTGTGAGAAAATAAATTAATACAATCTAACAATAATGAATCGAGATTATATATACCCAAATTAGGCTTAGTAAATTTAGCAAATTCCGAAAATGTGGAAGCTGTACGTGATAAATTTTCAATAGCATCAATAATTGTGTTAATTCCCTTCTCTAATATTTTATCGAAATTTTTAGCTTGATCATTGTATGCTCTTTGAATATGTTGCGCAGATAATTTCATTGGAGTTAGTGGATTTTTAATTTCATGGGCAATTTGGCGGGACATCTCACGCCAGGCGGCATCTTTTTCTGCTTGTATCAACTTTTGCCGGCTGGATTGTAAATCTTTTGTCATTTGATTAAAGGCTTGAACGACCTTGCCAAATTCATCTTTAGAAGTAATTGGTATTTCAAAGTTAAGTTCTCCTTGAGAAACTTTATGAATACCTGACATCAAACGAGTAAGTGGTTTGCTAATTTGATAAGCAAGGAAAATAGCTACCAACACAACTAATAAAAATGCTATTGCATAAATAGTAAAAATAGTTGCGACTATTTCTGCAATTTCAGATTGAACTTTTTCATTTTGATAAATCATTGGAATTGCTATAATTCCAACGGTATATCGTTTATCCAGACTAGAATTTAAAGTCTTATATCCTACAACAAAACGATAATTTGCTATGGATTCTAAAGTAATATAAATCTCTTTGCGTTGTAAAATGAGATGATAAAAAGCTTTTCCATCAAGCCTTTCGGATAAAAGTTCTGTTTGAAATAGTTCACGCCGATTTGTTGCAGATAATAGAGGAAAACACTGTAAATCAAACGGATAGGTTGCTAAATAAAAATTTAACACACTTTTATTGCGCTCTCCCCAACTTTGAGAAAAAGAATCTGTTACCATACTTGAAGTAATTTGATTGGGCAAAAGAGGAGGTATTGTTTCTTCACGTACAGCTTTTTCAGCATTTTCCAACTGTCCTGTTAGAATACGCGTATAATTTTCCCAAATTTGATCTACCGCACGTTGCTTATTCACAAATCCCATGACAAATACAGGGATTCCAGAAATAAGAATAAATACTAAAAGAAGTTTATGCTCAAATGAAAACCAGCTTTCTTGTAGCCAAGAATGTCCTTGATAAAACCATTTGATGATGCTATAGCAAAAAGTGATGAAAAATGTTACAGAAAGATTAAATAATAAAAATTGTATGTAATAAAAAATATCAAAAAGCCATGACCATAATGGATAACCAATCATACCTATATTTTCTTTAGTAATAATTTGAGATTGCAAAACTTCTTTTCTTTTTTGCTCTGTATCAGACTCTTTACTTTGTTTTGATGATTCAGCATCTGAAATTGGTTGTGAAATTCGAGTTTGCTCAATCCAAGAAAAGTAAAAATTATCATACCAACGATTTTCAATTTTTTCCTCACACCATATTCTTTTTTGCTGATTTTGGACTTGTGCCAAAATATTTTTCGACAATCGAAAATCTTTAGGAAGATAAGGATTATTGCTATGAGTCATTATTCCATCTTCAAAATTATTCATAAGTAATGGAAATGCTGGTGTAGAATTCTTCTTAAGAAATAGCTCCGGAATAGGTAAAACTTTTCCAATTTTAGGATAGCGAATAAATAATGCAAGTACGCCAATCAATTCTTTACTAGCATTTCTAATGGGAAGAATTCCTCGAAAAAATAATAAATTTTGTCCTTCATTGCCATATCCCGGAACATTCTCAAGAATTTGGCGCGTCTCAGGATTAATGTCTGATAATTTTGGTTCAGAATTCGGCATATTCAAAGAAAATTGTGATAGAATAAAAAATCGTTCTTGAGATTTTTCAAAGAACTCTTTAGCTTCAGGATGTTTCTTTCGATCATTTTCGGACATTGTCTTAGCAAAAACAATAAGATGCAAATTATCTAAACGCTCTGACAAAGGGCTTTTAGCCCACAATAAAAAAGCCATATCGCGTTTTTTTTCTTCTAGTGCTTGAACAATTTCCGAATTACGTTCAAAAATATCTAGGCTTAATTCCATTGTCTGACGATATAAGCGGGATTGAAATTCTTCTGATTGATCCTCAATAGTTGTGCGAATTTTTAATCTACAAGAATATGCAAGCGATAAATAGAGCAATCCAGAAATAAGCAATAAAATAAATAATGAACGAACTTGTAAACGTTTAGGAAATTGAAAAGTAGAAAGTAATACCGCAACAAATAATAAAAAAGGCCCAGCAAAATATCGGAAAACAATTACATCTTCTGATATTATCTGCCGAAAAAGCCATAATAATAAACTTATGCTAATAAAAGCTAGCGTCCATTGAAAAGATAAATTATTTTTTAATTCAAGTAAATGCCGCATCCACCAAACACCACACATCAAAATCGCAATTCCTAAACATAAGCAAGAAGAATAAATACCTAGTACTTCATAAGAAGGCAGTAATTGGATAAAATTGAATATTTCAATGCTGCTATGTCGAATGATTTCATGGATTAGAAAATCCAATAAATCTGCTAACCCTTGACAAATCCAAGGAGTAATCAATATAATTCCAAAGGCCAACAAAAGTTGTCCTTTTTTTAATCTAGCTATTGGAATTTTAGGAATATAAATAAAAAATACACTTGTTATTCCTAAAATAATTAAAGAAGTTACAAACAAATTGGCCAAAGAATCACTCCAGTCCCCAAAAACGAGGGAATGGAAAATTTCTGGAGAATTCCAAGATTCTGCTAAAATTTGCCCAGGAAAAGACATCCAAAATAAAACTTGTCGTAAAAGCAACAGTGTAGAAATCAAACAAATGGCTTTCAACAAGAAATGCCAATTGGTATAGAATGATGTTCTTTTCGTATTTAAAATTTTACAATTAGCAACATAAAAAAAAATAAATATAGTAAGAAAAATAGCCAAAAAACTCGTTACAATCTCTTGTATTTGTCTTGTATATTCCCTATATCTTTGAAGAATGATATTCATGGGTAAGGAAACTAAAGTAATATAGCCTAATGGCTGACCATTAAGATTGAGCAGAGAGCTTATCAGGCTATTTTCTGCAGACTTTGGAATTATTGAGTTTTGTTCATATTGAATCTGAATGTCCTGAATATCATACTGCTGCAAAATATAATTTGCAAAACTTTGACTTTGAATATAACGAGTGGAAAGAGGATAATTTTTATCTAATGGCAAAAAGCAAACAACGACACCAACATATTGTTGAAGTATATGATGAGGAATCGGAACAAATGTACATAACATCACAAAAACATTACGACTGCTTTTAGAAATGGTGGAAAATCTTTTTCCAATTAAACATTCGTCTAATAATGCTGGAGAAATATCTGGTGCGCAATTATGCCAGGCAATGCACTCTCTTTTATAATTATATATGGCAATACCTCTGCCATCTAATTCCTTAGCCTCAGAAAATTGCAGCAATTGTTCAAAAATTTTTGTACGTGAATGCTCATTCCATCTTGCAATATCAACAATCAACGAACTTTGATGGACAAATTGATCCAAAATAGAAAACGAAGTTCTCTCCATTACGCTAAATTCTTTTTGTATATACTCTGCTTGGTTATAAAGTTTTTGATTACGATACTTTGGCCAATTTTCCTGAATCTTCTTATCCTCGTACCAAAAGAAAATTTCATATATTCCCAAAATAAATAACCAGACACATAATACACATAATAAAATCTTCCAATACCATCTCAATTTAAACCCTCCAATAAAAATATGCGTTGGTTGCAAATAGCAGCCAGCGCGTATTTTTTAATTTATAAATCATCCTCAGCAACAACAATAATTTGATCCGTTTCTTCTAGCCATACTTTTTGTGATTTATCAGGATTCAGATATATACCAAAATTTAGATCAGGTCTTTGAGACCATCTTTGAATGCGATAGCCAAAAGCTATTTCTTTTCTTTGTGAAACAATAGCCATAATATCAAAGAAGGATATATCTACAGGAAATTTTTCAAAGTATAATTTAGTTGACTTCAGATAAATTTCACTGCCTTCTGCATTAAATAAATCGGCATAGACTTCATACAAAGATTTTTGTTGAGATACCTGGGCAAGTATCATACTAATAAGCTGATTACTGATAACAAAATCATCAACATGTGCAATTTGAATCAACTCTTGATTAGCAGAGTCCAAAAGCTCTGTAATGATTTTAGTTTCACAAGTTCCTTTAACTTTTGTTTGCATATCACGTAGTAATAACAAAGTATAAATTGTCTGGGAGTCAATTTCTTCTAATGATGCTTGTTCTCCCAATTCAGAAGCTAATACAATAATTGTATGATATGAAAAGGGAGTAATTTCTTGCAATTCATTTCGAATACGATAATCACATTGCAACAAACGAACTTTTATTTTAAGATATTTTTGTTGAAGATTTTGTATTAAATCTTTCATATCCTGGTTTATTTTAGGAACTAATACATCGATTTGTGAATCCTGGCAAAGATAATTACCATATTCGCTGATAATATTTTCTATCTTGCTATTCCAACCTAATATTAACTCTCTTTCTGGTTGAGGTTCACGTCTTCCAAAAAGATTTTGAATTTTTAAAGAGGAAGGTAAACGAGATGAGGGGACACAATTTAATTCTGTTTCATCACGAGCAATTAAAATCACTTCATCTCCTGGACGAATAATAGTATTCATTGGTGGATTTAACTGTGCAGGACGATCTTTTGCCTTAACACCTAATGGAATTGCCTTAGGAAAATCATACAGTATATTTCCTAAAGTTTTATTATATGTCTTAGGTTCATTAACACAATATAATTCATTTCCAGAAAAGGCAAGGATTTCATTATAAATTGTTGCGAGACCACTTTGACGAGAAGTTTGAACTAAAATTTTTGCAATAATTTCATTGGGATGGAAAATTGTAATTTCATCTTCACCGATAGAACGCGCAATACTAATATTATCCGGAGCATTCAATTCTGTAACAATATGAAATGCCTCTGGTCGTCGTGCAGGGTTTTTGCATATACTGAGAATTGCCTTAATTACATGTGTATCTGCCAACGCAATTTCTTTATGATCAGGATGTTTTGAGCTTTCATTCAATAAAATAATAGATTGTGATTGGGAAATTGCTACTTTTTCTAAATCATGTATATTAGAAATTTCTCCATAACGGACAATAATTTTTGTTCGTCCGCGATGTTTAATAGCGTTATGGAGATATTCCTCAACTTCTTCCTTAAGATGACTACTTAAGATAACTATGGTATTTTTATTATGTTCATGCGCAACAATCAACTCGCTAATGATAGCAGGAATTTTCTCGCTCCATCCTAAAATCAAAGTATGTCCATCTTCTATGACAATACTATGGCCTTTTTTAAGTTCTTGAAATTTTTGATCAAAAAAATTAGTAAGAAAAGCAATCAAGAGAGAGAAAATGAGTACACCCAGCATTCCTGTAAAAAATGCAATACCTTTTGTAATCTTATTTTGCTCACTAGCTTCTGCAATAGAACCAGGATCACATAATTGAAGCAAAGTAATCCACATTTGATGCCGAAGCTCTGTTCCAGAACCTAAAATAAGATAAATTCCCATGCACAAAGTCCATGTTACAACAAACATTCCTACTAAGGTTAAAAACATTGCAAATGGGCCTTGAGAAATGAAATTATCATACCAATATGCAAGACGTTTACTTAAATTTTTAGGAGCGGAAAAAAATAACCCAAATCGTTGTTGTTTTCTTTTTTGAGTTGTGCCAAGCAATTGCTCTTGTGTTCCACGTAATTGTGGCGGGAGTGATACAAAAGAAATGGAATGCTGTGATTCTTGCGATGTTACTGTGATATTTTCGTCCCATTCTGGAGAAATTAAAGTACTACAATATTTGCATTGAAATCGAATTTTTTTGTTGATTCTAAACTTTTTGCGGCATGTTGGACATTCAACAATAAATTTTTCTTGCTCCATATATGTTACGCCTATATTTTTTTAAGTAAGTTGGCAAAAGTATTTAGACTAAGAATTTATTATACATTCCTATCTCAATACTAACTTTAGCTCATTAAACTTGTCCATGCACGGATGTACATGGTAGGAATTAACCCGCCGTTTATAGACAGTGAGCTTTAATGAAAAAAAAATACAATGGCGGGTTCAATTCCTCACGGTTGAATTTCAAACACGTAGTTGGCCTATTTTTTAGTCCCAAAACTTTTGTCTATTCATTTAGTTATATTATTGGGGCTTAGCAACTACGTTACGAAATGGAATTAAAATAACTGCGGCAAGAAATAAAGTAAAAGCAAAAAACCAGAAAAGCCAATTCCAACCAAACTTTTCGGATACAATACCAGGAAGAGAACCTCCCAAAATAGCACCAACAGAACCACATCCATTGATAAAACCCGCGGCAGTAGAAGCTCCTTTTTGCTGTCCAAAGTCAACTGCGGCCACACCGCTTAAAAGAGAATCCGGAGCATATAATAAAAGCCCAATTCCTGCCAAAGTAAAAATAATAAGGATTTTATTTTGAGTACAAACAAAGGCATCAAAGAAGATTACAAGAAAACTTAGCGCGAACATACATATAATGCTAATAGGAATACGTTTTGATTTGAAATATTTATCTGAAATATATCCGCTTCCAATAACGCCAAAAAATCCTCCCAATTCAAAACATATACTTATTAAAGAGGATTCTGTCATTCCTGTCTTGACCTTTTCAGAAATATACATTGGTCCCCAAAATAAAATTGCATAACGCATAGGTTTAAGACAGAAATATACAAACCCTAATAACCACACAATAGGGTTTTTAAGAACTTCCCAAACATCTCTCCAAGAACTTTCTGCACTTGCTTTATTCTTTTTATCTTCTATTTCAGATAAATCATTTTGTTTAGATTGTTCTTCTTTGAGATTATCTTGCAAATTTTCAGATTCTTTTTTATTTGCAATTGTATCTACAGAAATATATCCTACTTCTTCTGGACGATTTTTTTGTAATAAGAAAAATAGTACCCAAACTAATGTAAGAAGCAATGCTGGTCCAAAAAAACCATATCTCCAATATCCAAAATAATCTGCACAGAAAGCAGCTAAGGGAGATGCAATTAACCCACCAATTGTATAATTAGTACTCCACCAGCCCATCACCGTACCACGCTCTGACTGCCGAAACCAATAACTCAAATTTTTAGAAAGCGGTGCCCATCCCGTGGCTTGTACAAAACCTTGAATGGTAAAAAAAACTGCCAAAGCTAAAAATGTAGTACTCATGCCCATCAAAAATCCCATGATAATAGAGAGCAATAATCCTACTAAAAGGACACGGCGAGGTCCCAATCGATCTCCAAATACACCAAGAACAAATTGTCCTATTGCATAGGCAATAAGATATGCTGAGTCAATTTGAGTCATTTGTGTTTTAGTAAGTAACAATTCTGGATCGTTTGAAATACCAATTTTAAGTGCTGAAAAAGACTTCCGAGTAAAATAAAAACCAACATATCCCAACCAGGTAATAAAAAAAATTTGCCATCGCCAAGAATTAAAAGAACGTCCTAAATTTATTTTTTGATGGGATGACATACTAAAAATCCTTTTATAGAAATTTTGTAAAGAAAAAAATAGAAAATTTGACCTGATTTAAATTTGATTGCAAAACTTATTTTATCTTAAAAATAGCCAATTGCATCCTAGATTATTGTAATGAATTTCCATTGTTACCATTAGTATCTGTCAATGGACCTATTGTTTTTCCTTGAATAAATTGTTGTAAATATTCATTAGGATTTGATTGAATTTCCTGCGGTGTACCTTCAGCAATAATCTGTCCTTCATAAAGCATTCCTATACGATTTGCAATCATATAAGCAGAGTCCATGTCATGGGTAACACATATTGAAGTTATCTGCAATTTTTGCTGTAAAGAAAGAATCAATTCATTGATTTGATTGCTCATAACAGGATCTAAACCGCTAGTAGGCTCGTCATATAAAATAATCTTTGGAGTTCTAACAATAGCACGCGCTAAACTTACACGTTTTTTCATACCACCAGATAATGTTGCAGGCATAAGATTTTCAACATCATGAAGATTAACTAAGGCTAATTTTTCTCGTACAATATCTTTGATTTCTTTTTCTTTTAGATGAAGTTCATGTTCTCTTAATGGTAAAGCTACATTTTCTGCAACAGAAAGCCAATTCAATAATGCTCCATTTTGGAATAGCATACCAATATTTTTTCTTAATTCATAAAATTGTTTTTCTGTAAGAACATTAACATTTTTATCCATGACATAAACCTGTCCTTGATCAGGTCTTAATAGTCCTATAATATGTTTAAGGGTAACACTTTTGCCAGTTCCACTGCGGCCAATAACAACATAAGTTTCCCCTTCTTTTATTTGTAAATTTAAATCACGTAAAACTTGCTTTTCTCCAAGTTTTTTATAAATGTTTTTCAATTCGATCATTTCTTTCTCTTTCCTCAAATATTTTCTAAACTATTTTATATGTTTGAGCATATCCTAGCAAACTGCTTATAAAAAAGCAATGAATTTTTATGAAAAAGTTCTTGCAATTTTTATGAAAGTACTTCAAAATATAGCGCAATGAAAAAAACAATCATAAGAAATTTTTCACAAAAGGATTTAAGATGGTTGAACAAGAAAAGTTATGTAGTGCCAAAATTTTAAAAGGATTTCGAGATATTTTTACGCAAGAATATTTAGCAAGACGTTGGCTTGTTTCCACAGTTCAACAAGTTTATGAACGTTATGGATTTGCTCCTATTGAAACACCTTCTTTAGAATATGTAGATGTTCTTGGAAAATACTTACCAGAAAGTGATACTACAGAAGAAGGAATCTTTTCTTTCCGAGATAAAGATAAAGAATGGATTGCATTGCGTTACGATCTCACAGCTCCTTTGGCTAGACTCATTGCATTATATCCAGAACTTCCACGCCCTTTCCGTCGCTATCAATTAGGAATGGTATGGAGAGATGAAAAACCCGGATTAGGAAGATTCAGAGAATTTTATCAACTGGATATTGATACAGTCGGTTGCGCATCTATGCAAGCAGATGCAGAAGTTTGTTGCATTATATGCGATTCTCTTGAAGCATTAGGATTAAAAATTGGCGAATTTAAAGTTAAAGTAAGCAACCGAAAAATATTAAATGGTGTACTTGAAAAAGCTGGAATTCAAGCACTAAATAGTACAGGAGAACTTTCAGATATTTCTCTAGTTACTCTGAGAGCCATTGACAAACTAGATCGTATTGGGATGAGTGGCGTCATAGAACTGCTTGGAAAAGGTCGCAAAGATGAATCTGGAGATTTTACAAAAGGTGCAGGTCTTCCTACAGAACAAATCAAACTAATTGAAAATTTCTTGACACTAAAAGTTTCATCTCGTACACAATTTTGTGAAGAACTTGAAAAATTAGTAGGCGATACTGCTAGTGGAAAAGAAGGAATCCAAGAATTACGTGAAATAGATGAAATTATGCGAAATGTTGGATATCTTGACGATCGCGTAGAATTCGATCCTACAATTGTTCGTGGATTAAGCTATTATACCGGCCCAGTTTTTGAGACTGTACTTACACAACCATATCGTGATGATAAAGGTAATGAACGTTTTTTTGGTTCTATTTTTAGCGGTGGACGTTATGATGGTTTAGTCGAACGATTTTTAGGAAAAAAAGTTCCTGCAACAGGTGCTTCTATTGGAGTAGATCGTCTTTTAGAAGCTATGAAATGCTATGGCAAGCTCAAAACTGAAAGTTCCACAGCCCAAGTTCTAGTTACTACAATGGATGCAAATTTGAGCAAAGAATATCAAAAACTTGTTTTTGAATTACGTCGGGCAGGAATTAGAAGTGAACTCTATCTTGATAAAGGTGGATTAAAAAAACAACTCAAGTATGCAGATTCTTGGGATATTCCGTTAGCTATTATCATGGGAAGTGATGAATTTAATAAAAAACAAGTTACTGTTAAAGACCTACGAAAAGGAAGAGAATTGGCACAAGACATTAAAGATCGTGATGAATGGCGTAAAAATCAATCTGCACAAGTTACTGTGGATCGGGAAAAGATCATTGAGACCATAAAAAATATGCTATAAACTTTAAAAAAAATGAATAAAATAAACAAAGGACACCATTCAGTGTCCTTTGTTATTAACTTAAATCGTTGCTAAGGCTTGTTTGAGGTCTAAGATAATATCATCTGGATGTTCCAAACCTATAGAAAGACGGATCATTTTTTCAGAAATACCAGTATTGATGCGATCTTCAAGAGTAAGATCTGCATGTGTCATAGTAAAAGGGTGTTCAACCAAGGATTCTGTACCGCCTAAACTTACTGCAAGATGGAATAATTTAAAAGCATTGAGTACTTTAAAAGCCTCTTTTTCGCCCCCTATAATATCAAACGAAATCATTGCACCAGGAGAAGTGCATTGTTTCTTAAAAACTTCATATTGTGGATCACCCTGTTTCAATAAACCAGGATAATAGACTTTCTCAACCTTTGGATGTTGAACAAGATATGCAGCAACTTTTTCCGCAGTAATTGCTTGCGTTTCCATACGAACTTTTAAAGTTTCCAAACTACGTAAAATTAGCCATCCATTTAAAGGAGAAAGCATATTGCCTAGGAACCCACGCATAGTGCGAATTCTTTTCATAGGTTCTTTCTTGCCCAAGCAAACACCCGCAATCAAATCGCTATGACCTCCAATATACTTGGTTGCGGAATATATCACAATATCTGCACCAAATTTTAATGGATGTTGGAAAACTGGGCCAAGAAAAGTATTATCTACAGCAAGAAGAATCTTTTTTGTATCTGTAGAATATTTTTGAGCAAGTTTTGAGCAAAGCTCAATATCAACTAAAGAATTGGTAGGATTTGCAGGAGTTTCCACATAAATCATTGCTATATCTTTAGCATGTCCGGATTCTAATAAAAATTTTTCCGCATCTACACCACCATTTTTCGCAGGAAAGCCAATATGATGGATTCCAAATTTAGGTAAAATATCTTTGATAAAGAGTTCTGTTCCACCGTAAAGAGGCTCACTATGAAAAATATAATCTCCTGGTTTGAGCAATTCTAAACATAGTGTACTAATTGCTGCCATTCCACTGCCAAATACTGACGCTTCTTCGGCTCCATCCCATAATTTCAAGCGATCTTCCAAAATTTCCATATCAGGATTATTAAATCTACTATAAATAAGTCCTAAATTTTCTGTTGGAGATTTTTCTCTTAATCCAAAAGCAATTTCAAATAATGTTTTAGCTTCTTCTGCACTATGAAAAACAAAAGTTGAAGTTTGAAAAATAGGACACTTGATAGCACCCTCGGATAAATGAGGATCGTATCCATAATTCATCATCAAACTTTCAGGGTGGAGTGGCTGACCATCAATTTTAGTTCGATAGACACGTTCTTGATCCATGAAAATTTCCCTAAAAAAAGTTAAGATAATTTTCTCTCCATTAAGTTAACAAAACTACATATTTTTTTCCCCTGCACGAAAAATAGATTTTTCAAGTCAACAAAACATTCGGGTTAAATTTTATCAAATTAGCTTTCTTATCAAAGATCAACTTCATAATCATTCTATCATAATAAAAATATTCTGTCAAATCTTCCAAAATTTTCTTTTTTTATTTGCTAAAATTTGATAAAATGTTATAAAAATCTAATGATAGTTTTTTTTCTTTATTACAAGAAAATTTAAGAAATCTCTTGCTAATTAAAAGAAATTTCGCTATAATTTTGACGCTCTTTAAATATTTTCATTTTCTTATGTGAAAATGCTAAAAGTTATCTAAACTATAAAACATTGATAATAAATCATTTAGATTATTATCGTAGATTGAATTTCTGAAAGGGAATTTTGAATCATGGCAGTACGTATTCGCATGTCTCGTATCGGTCGCAAAAATACCCCCTTCTATCGCATTGGTGCTTTTGATGCACATTGCCCAAGAAATGGTACTTGTTTGGAAAAATTAGGATGGTACAATCCTAAAGCAGAAAAACCAGAAAAACAACTTTGCCTTGATATCAAGAAAATTGAACATTGGCTATCAGTTGGCGCACTTCCTACTCCTAAAATGGCACATATTCTCAAACATGCTGGTATTCGTCGTCCTATCGTAAAAAAACCTGTTACCGCAGAGAGAAAAGCCAAAATAGAAGAAGCAAAGAAAAACAACGCTAAAGCAGCTGCAAAGAAAAAAGATTCTAAAAAAGAAGCAAAAAAAGAATCTAAAAAAGCAGAAGCCAGTAAAAAAGGCAAAAAATAACATCTAGCACTTGGGTATATTTATTATTTTTGAGCAAATAGGCGATAAGCTCCTTATCATATTCTAAAGGAACTAATCGCCTATTTGCTTAGTAAAATTTTAGATGCAAGAATTATGTTAACTTACAAAACTAGCTAACATAATTCTTGCAATTTAGGAAATTGGAATGGTTGTAAAAAACGACATTTTGTTTAAAATACTAGAAAAATTACAACAGAATTATAAAATTCCTAATTGCCCCAGCAAAAAAATTCCAATTGTTGATCAGATTATTTATTTCATTTTAAAATCTGATGAAGAGCAAGAAAATGTTCAACTTGCTTACCAAGATTTAGCAACAGATTTTGTAGATTGGAATGAAGTACGTGTTACTCATCCACGTGAAATTTTGCAAACACTTTCTAAACATCTTAAAAAAAATATTTCCGAAAAAGCAAATCGCCTCAAAGAGGCACTCATGCATATCTTCAATATGCACAATAAGCTTGATTTAGAATTCTTATGGGAAAAGGAATTTGTTGATATTCAAAAAATTATTTTGCAAATTCCTGGATTAAACCAGGAATTTTTATATCTACTTACAGCAACATCTTTATATGAAAATGATACAAATATTTGTACAGCTTTTCTAAAAATAGGAAAGCGTTTAAATCTCTGGGATGATAGTGTTTCATCAAGTTCTTTAAAAAAGACTCTTTCTAAAGAACTCAAAGAATTAGGTATTGAGGGATTGACAAAACTAAATATTTTATTCCATATCCATAGTGAAGCAGTTTGTGGCAATAAAACAGAATGCCATCGTTGCAATTTACTTTGCTACTGTGATTATGGACAAAAACATGAAAATAAAAAAGAAACTGGGGTTGAAAGTGGTGTAGAAATTAATGATAGCGATGAAGAAGATCAAAAAGAGATTACTATAACAAAAGAAGACTTTTCAGAAACACCAGCAAAAACGACTTTAGAAATCACAAAAAGTTCCATTACATCAGAGCCTATTCCAGAAAAAACTACAGAAATTACAGAAAACTTACCAAATAAAATTCAAGATCCATTAAACCAATCTGCACAAAATTCTCTTAAACCTAACAAAAATCAAGAAATAGTAGTAAAACCAATTCAAGAAATACCCAAAAAAACTATTTCAGCGCAAGAAAATCTACCCTCCCAAACTAAAGAACCTACACAAAAACTATCTCAACCACAAGAAATATTAAATAAACCTAATCATATTCCAGAAAATCTATCTAAGCTTGCTCAAAATCAAGAAATACCAAATAAATCACAAAAAGTTCAAGAAATAACTCATAAAGATCTTCAACCTCAAGAAAATCAACAAAAAACTACACAAGAAACTTCTCACAAGCCTTCTCAAGTTCAAGAAACTTCTCACAAATCTCCTCAAGTTCAAGAAACTTCTCACAAATCTCCTCAAGTTCAAGAAACTTCTCACAA
>CAZPDM010000033.1:24534-39833 GCA_964585305.1 uncultured Planctomycetota bacterium
ATCTCCTCAAGTTCAAGAAACTTCTTCAGAACCACTACACAAACCTGCTCAAAATCAAGAAATTTCTCAAAAAACTACGAAAGAACCATCCCAGCCTTCAACAGTAAAAAAACATTCAGCTAAAGAAGAAAAAAATAAAAGTTCTGAACTAAAAAAACAAAAAAAATCTACAAATCAATTATCTCCCAAAAGTTCAAGCAAAAATATAAAACATGAAAAAGTAAATGCTAAAAAAGAAAAAAATCCCAAAGCAGTAATAAGCACATCTAAAAAAGAAAAAATAGCTAATACGCCTAAAAAGATAAAAGAAAAAAAAATAGCTACTAAAACACCTTCTAAAAAAGATAAAACATCAAAAACGACAATATCTAAGACATCTAAAAAAAATAACGAAAATAAAACTATTATTAATAAAAATAAAAAAACAAAAAAATAAAATTTATGCTTAATATTTGCAACACTCTATACAAAAAATATTTATTTATTTTTTTTTCTGCATTTTGTATAGTTGGTTGTAGTGGAAAATATGGAATTTTTTCCGATCTTATCGAAGTTTCCCATAATACGTTAAATGATACTCCACTACACAATACAATTTTTCATCCTCAATTAAGCAATAGATTAACATTTTTTTCTTTATTTCCATGGTATTTGCTTCAACAAGCAAATGTTATTGAAAGTAGCCAAAGCATGACGGAGCAAAGTTTTCGATATAAAAATTTTGCATCTGAAAGTAAAGAAATTTCTATCGAAGAAATGTTTCAAGAACAAGATGAATTTAAACGTGCAATGGCTTTAGAAATTGCTTCAAAAAATGGAAATGCAGAAATACCAAAAGAATTCTGGCAAAACTTGCCAGATGAGTCCTCTTATATAAAAATTATTACTTTGCATAATTTTTCTAACAATCCTCAAAAACTTCTAGCATACACATTAGAACTACTCCAAGATGAAGAGGAAGTAGTTCGATTTGTTGCCTTAAAAAGGCTTTCGGATTTTCCTAATTATCAAATTGTTTCTCATCTATATAAATGCTTAAATGATCCAAGTGGACTTATTCGTGGAGAAACTGTACATATCCTCTCAGAAATGGGTATGAAAGAAAGTATTGAATATCTCTGGCCACTTTTAGAAGATCGCGAATTTTATGTTCGAAAAAAAACTCTTGAAGCCTTAATAAGGCTTACCGAAGAAAAAGCCATTTCTTTAGAAGAATGTACTTGGCAACAACGCAAAGAAAAGATTTTAAATTGGCGTTCATCTTGGGAAAAACGTCGTAAACAAATTAAAAATTTATCGCAATAAATTTTTAAATCAAAAAAATACTCTTATTCTGTTTAAAATTTGAGAAAGGTATACGCATGGGAAAAATTCTTATTGCCGTATTTTGCCTATTTGTTCTTTTGTTAAATAGTTATGCTGAAATTGAAATATATTTTGGACCTAATGGTGGATTTAGCCCAGTCAATAGAGATCGTATTGTTATTATGAAAGATGGCAGCAAAGTTCCTGCTACACTAAATAACTCAATTTTGCAGCTTTTAGAAAACGTTGAAGAAGGCGGAACAATTAAAATAGCTATGTATTCTTTCAGTTATAAACCAATACTTGATGCTTTAATTGACGCTGCCCAAAATCGAAATATAAAAGTAAAGCTCCTTATGGATGGTGTTATGCCATGGAGTAAAGATATTCGTACAGAATTGCAAACTACTGTTTTAGAAGCAAAACAAAAAGCAAAAAAAGAAGGCCGAAATTTTGATTTCCAAATAAAAGAAACTACTCAAAAACTTATGCGTGATCGCGGTCGATTCAAATATGATGCGGAAAGAAACGAAACTTTTTATGGCAGTATGCACGAAAAATTTGGAATTTGCTTTCCTAAAGGATGCAAAATTCCTCTTGACGGATTTTGCGGTAGTGCTAATTTTTCCTCTAGTGCAAGTGATGCGTATGCAGAAAATCGAATTATTTTCAAAAACGAGCCAACAATTGGACGTCAATTAGCAGAAGAGTTTGCACGTCTCTGGAATGAATATGGAAGTCCAGTAACAGAAGAAATTGAAACTGAAGTATTTATTCCATCAGCAACAGATCTTTCTCAAGTACAAATAATTTCAAATTCTAAACCTGTTGACGAAGAACGGGTCCAAAGAATTGATGAAGTCTTAATGGGGCTTATACGACAAGTTGATCGTCGCAATGGGAGTATAGATGTAGCTATTTTCAGCTTTACTCATCAAGCGTTAGCTGATAAAATTTTAGAAACTGCACAAGAAAACCCAAATGTTAAAGTTCGTATTCTCATGGATCAATGCCAACTGGTAGAAGACGATGCTCACCAAGGAGTATTAGGAGAATATTTAATTAAAACTACTCGTGAAAAAAATCTTTCGAATGTTGACATTCGCTTTAAATGGCGTTCTAATGTTTATTCCTGGGATGAGCAAAAAAAACAACCCGATCTTATTCATTTTCGCAATCCATTGTTACACCATAAATGTATGATTATCAACCGTCAACGTATGGCATTAGGAAGTTATAACTGGTCTTCTTCCGCAGAATATCGCAATTTCGAAAATATTATGCTATTCCATCATCAAGTTCCTGAACATAAAAAAATTATCAACCAATTTTTGAGCGAATTTGATACAATTTGGAATAATCTGAAAAAAGAAGGCCCAGCGACAGAATATTACTATCCTCCACAAGTTGTTCAAGGAGAATATGGACACCGTTTAAAAGCAGCTATCATCCAAATACTTTGGGATGCTGATTGCAGAAAAATAATGGAGCTTTTAGAAGGACGTAATGCAGGCTATAGTGAATCAGATTTAGCTAAACGTAGCAAAATTCCTTTGGAATCTCTCAGAGAAAAACTAGTACAGTTGCAAAACGCAACTCTAATCTTTAAAAAAATAAAAGGCGAACAAGTTTTTTATCAAATTGCAGATTAACTAAAATTTTCTTGACGTTTCAATAAAACTTGCTATGATAAATTTAGTACTTTGCTGGCTGCAAAAGTAGTCAGCAAAATTTTCTCCGTTAAATTTTGAAAGGTAAATTATGGCAGTTTATGCAGATCGTGAAGCCTTTATTCCATATCGCAAGGCAGATGTTGTTCAGCTCTGTTTGGATGATGGAAGACTCAATCCAGAAGATGGTAAGAAATTTCAAGAATTCTGTGAAATCGTAGGTGCATATTACCATTTTGACTTCCATAAAGATTTGGAATCGCTTAAAAATAATTTTACTGCTTTTGATCCGGATTCTGATACTAAAACCCGTGTTATTCCTAATGCCGATGAAAAAAAGCAGATGCAAGAAAATTTGGTCGGAGAATTTGGAAAAATTTTAGAGAAAGCTAATTATAGTCGGCTTTCAGATGAAGAATGGCAAAAAGCATTAGAAAAAGAATCTTTGATTACTTTAAGAATGCTAGTTGATACCAACGACTATGAAAGTTGGGCAATGTATCATCGTGGAAGTGGGCAAACAACCGTTGAACTCAAAAAACTTTTTGGTTTGAAAAAAGTTCCATTTACAATGGATACTTATGATCGCGTTGTTTTGTTAATCAAATTCAAAGATAAAGATTATTTTCTTAAAAAATACAACGGTAACCAAAAAAAGGTAGATGCACTAAATTTTGAACCTGGAAAAATGTATTTGTACATGTACAAAAACATTCCACAAGCTGACTTGGAAGTGCTATTCCCGAATGTCGAAATCCGCATGAATATGAAAGATTTGGTTATGTTCTTCGTTCCAGCGGGTGGCGCTGGTGTAGCAACATTGATCAAAATTATCCCCAACTTGCTCATCATCATTGGTATTTTAGGCATGCTAATGGGGATTCCTCAATGTGAGCGACTGAAAATGCGAGGTGCAGACACGAAAAAAGCAATGACAGATGCAGAAAAAACTCAAGACAATATTAGAAAACAAAATGAAATTATCGCTGCACTATCTGGCGTTGCTGTATTAGCTGGTTTTGTTATCAAACAATTCGTTGCTTACAAAAACAAACGCATCAACTTTCTCAAACAAGTTTCAGATATGCTATTCTTCCGTCAGCTAGTTTGCAACGCAGGAGTCTTCAGTGCTCTTATTGATGCTGCAGAAGACGAACAATGCAAGCAAATTTTCTTAGCCTATTATCATCTTTTAGTTGGTGGTTCTATGACCCAAGAACAATTGGATGATACAATCGAACAATGGTTAGAAAAGAAGTTCAATACTAAAATTGACTTCGATGTTGAAGTAGCTATTGATCAATTATCGAAACTTAAAGGAAAAATTGCTGAAGACGCAGCAGAAGAAGTTCCTGTACTTACCAAAGACAGCAATGGCTTATGCCACATTTTGCCAATTGATGACGCAAAGACTGCTATTGATTATGTATGGGATAATATATTCTCTTACAATGAAGCTTAGTTTTAAATTGCTGTTTTAGCAACTGTCGAAAAATTTTAGGGCGCGAATTTTCGCGCTCTATCACTAGAGGTTTAAATTTTTTTATGAAACCCCTTCGCTTTTTTTATTTTTGGATCAATATAGGGTATGGAGAGTTAATTCATAATATTGCATTACCTATTAAAATTAGTATTTTAATTATTCTTCATATTTTTTTGCTATTAGCTCTTCTTTTCCCTGGAACATTATGGGGTCTTTATGGAGCTATAATGACTATTATTGCTTGGTGCTACAATGTTATTTTCGATCGCTATAGTCGCAGCTCATGGCAACAAAAATTGTTAAGTATAGAAAAAAAATTCCAAGTTTACCTCACTACAACTTTTTTAGAAAGTGTCAAAAAAAGCTGTTTAGCCCATCTTAGATTAACATTATTGGGAAGTACTGCAATAATTTTAGCTACTGTATTTATGATATTTTAAGTTAGGAAAAAACCATGAAAAAAATTTTGCAATATTTAGTATATTGCTTAGTTTTTATAAATTGTAAAATTATTCAAATGCTTCCCATTTCTATTGCTTATTTCTTTGCTGATATTTTGGGATATTTATTATATTGGATTCTTCCTCAACGTCGCAGCCAAATCTATGAAAATCTTAAAATTGCTTATCCTCAAGGAATTCCATTTTCAGTTGCTAAATTTAGCAGAGAAGTATTTGCTAATATGAACAGAGGAATTTTTGATTTGATTATTGCACAAAAAATATTTAAAGCAGATACTTGGCAAAAATATGTGACTGGACCTGGCCTGGAACTTATGAAACAAAAAGATTTTCAAAAAAGAGGAGCTATTTTCTGTAGTGGACATATTGGAAGTTTTTATATATCTTCCGCGCTTATGCACTATCTTGATGTCCCTCTTGTAACTGTAATTCGACAAATTACCAATCCTTATTTGCATAAATTTTTTGTTGGATTATTAGAATACTCTGGGCATAAAGTTATGATACGCGCCCAAGCTTACGAAACTTATAAACAAGAATTGCCAAATGGCCTAAGTACTTCCATACTTATTGACCAACACGCTGGACATAAAGCATTATATGTTGAATTTATGGGAAAAAAAGCGTACACCGCTGCCAGTGTAGCAGCACTAGCCAGGCAATTCCAAAGGCCAGTTTATGTTGCAGCACTATTTCGTTGCAAAAACAAATTCAAATTCGAATTTTATCTTGAACAAGCTCATATCCCTCCACTAACAGAAAATAAGCAAGCAGATCTAGAAAATATTACTAAAAATGTGAATATTATATTAGAAAAATATATTAAAATGAACCCTTCACAGTGGTTTTGGATGCACCGACGTTGGCGTGAATAACTAGGCTTAAGATCAACTCTTCATACTAAAAACTTCATAGTTTATCTTGCTAAAAATTTTATAAGATATTTTTTCTTGTTATTTTTAAAATATTTTTGAAAACTTTCTAAATATTACTTGACATTTTTTTAAGAAAAACTATACTAACCTTCTGCATTTTTTATGCGAATAGATATTCTTACTTTATTTCCAGCAATGTTCCGGGGAATTTTAGATTCGAGTATTCTCCATCTAGCTATAGAACACCATTTATTAGACATTCGTCTAACAAATTTTCGTAATTTTACTTACGATCGTCATCGTTCTGTAGATGATATTCTATATGGAGGTGGGCCTGGAATGTTATTGAGACCAGAGCCTATCTTTCGAGCTGTAGAATCAATTGCTTACACTGAAAACGTTGTTCCAGAATTGATTTTGCTTACACCACAAGGCGAAAAATTCTCCCAAAAAATTGCTAAGGAATTAAGCTTAAAAAAACACCTTGTTTTAATTTGTGGCCATTACGAAGGCTTTGATGAAAGAGTCCGAATTGGACTTTGTCCACGTGAAATTTCTATAGGAGATTATGTACTCACTGGTGGTGAAATAGCAGCTATGGCGGTTTTAGATTCTGTAGCACGGCTAATACCGGGAGTACTTGGTGATGATTCTTCTTCTGTACAAGAATCCTTCAGCAATTCTCTTTTAGAACACACACAATATACTCGACCTTTAATTTGGCGAGGAATGGAAGTTCCAGAAATTTTACGCTCTGGGCATCATCGCAAAATTCAAGAATGGCAAACTCAATCTGCTCAACATCGTACACAAAAACGCCGTCCTGACCTTTTAGAAAACCCGGTCAGCAAAACATCGGTCGAAAAAAGCTAAAAAAACAGAGCAAACTCAAATTGCTGGTAATTTAAAACATAATCAACTTACTAAAAATAAATATGTGTTAATCTTCTTGTCGTAGATTTATGATATAATTTTTTTTTAATTTGCTATTGTTGATTAAAAACGTACCCCTCATACAAACTTTTGTCGGAAAAAAAATTGTTTTTAGTCAGCAACTAGGGAGAATTGTATGAATAAGCTGGATGAATACAGCAAAAAATTTATGAAGAAAAATGTGCCACAATTCCAAATTGGTGACACAGTTGATGTAGTAGTCAAAGTAAAGGCCGATAAAGAACGTCGCCAAATTTTTAATGGTATTGTAATTGCCACCCGCGGCCACGGCCTCAATTTTATGTTTACAGTTCGTCGTATGGTTCAAGGTGAAGGCGTAGAAAGAATTTTCCCTCTTCACTCACCCCGCTTAGTTACTGTAAATGTTTTACGACGTGGTAAAACTCGTCGCGCTAAACTATTTTACTTACGCGATCGTGTTGGTAAAGGAACTAAACTTAAAGAAAAAATTCGGTTGGCAGAAGAAGCAAAAGAATCTGCAAATATTTCCAAGCAAGCCGAAAAAGAAATGGAATAAAACGATTTCTTACCACAAATTTAAAGATTTGGACAATTTATTAAAAATTGTCCAAATCTTTAAAAATCGCTTAGTATTTTGAGGAAGCTGTGAATCAAAACCAAACAAACTCCTCATACATAAAAGGGAAGCAAGGGGAATCTATTGTACAGAATTATCTTATCCAAAATGGATGGAATATTATTTGTACAAATTATCGAACGAAATATGGAGAAATAGATATTGTTGCATTGGATGGTAAAGAGTTAGTTTTTATTGAGGTAAAAAGTGGTAATTATCAGTATTTTGAGTTAGCAGAAAAAATTAGCATTCAAAAGAGAAAACATATTGAATTATGTGCTATCCAATTTCAGCAACAAAAAAAATTTCAAAGTTATTCTTTGCGATTTGATATTGTGATAGTATCTATGCCAAATCAAAAGATTCATCATTTTAGACACGAATTTTTTTGAGTAAAAATATGTACCAACTTATTGATCATACTGCCGATGTTGGTTTAAAAATATGGGCAGATTCATTGCCACAGCTTTTTGCAGAAGCAGGATATGGATTTACATCTCTGATTGTCTCCGGAGAAATTGTACCTAAAGAAAACCAAATCATTGAACTTACTGCTGACTCTATTGAAGAGTTATTTCACGATTGGTTAAATGAGCTAAATTATTTATTTCTTATACACAAAAAAATATTTAATCATTTCATAATACTAGAACTTAGCCCAACTATTTTAAAAATTTCCACTCAAGGTGAAACATATCATAATAAGCACATTCTTCACACAGAAATCAAAGCTGTTACTTATCATCAACTTTATGTAAAATACGAACAAAATCAATGGTTAGCTCAAGTATTTTTTGATTTGTAAATTGATAAATATTTGCTATAATTTTTAGAAAAAGATCAAACAATTACATTTTCTTGGCGTTAATATACTGTTGTCTATTTTCTTTTTAGAAATGGATGTTTATGAAAGTAAAAAAACCGAAACGACAAGTAGATGTTTTAGTCGTAGATGATGATCCAAGTTTACAGAATTTAATTAGCGAAATACTAAAACTTGAAAACATCAGCTTCGATATAGCAAAAACAGGAAAAGAAGCCTTTGCTTTTGCTATGACAAATGATTATAAGCTCATTTTAATGGATATTAAGATGCCGGAATGGGATGGACTTACCACAATTCGTTCCCTGGATTTTGTCCAACAAATTCAAAAAGTTATCGTAGTATCAGCATATTTAGATTCTGCACTTTTACAAGATTTGAGCAAAGAACCTTTAGTAGTAGGATGGTTAGAAAAACCATTTGATCCTGCACAATTGACAACAATGATTCATAACATCTTGGAAAAAGCCTAGAAAGGGCGCAGTATGACAACAAAAGGCGAGAAGCCTGAATCTAAAGCAGATGCAAAAGCTCCAGAAAAAAAAGTTGAAAAAATAAAAGCAACCAAACCAGATAGTAAAAGCGATATCATTGGCTATGATAGCAAAGAAGATATTTCAGAAGCTAAAACGACTTTAGAAATCAAAGCTCCAGAGACTAAAACTGAAAAAACTTCAGATACTAAAACTCCAGATACTAAGCCTGAAAAAACTTCAGATACTAAGCCTGAAAAAACTTCAGATACTAAGCCTGAAAAAACTTCAGATACTAAGCCTGAAAAAACTTCAGATACTAAGCCTGAAAAAACTTCAGATACTAAGCCTGAAAAAACTTCAGATACCAAGCCTGAAAAAACTTCAGATACTAAGCCTGAAAAAACTTCAGAATCCAAATCAGACAAAGCTATAGAATCCCCAGAAAGTGTACCAGGAAAAAAAACTAAAAAAGAATCTGCGAAAAAAGAATCTGAAACTGTTGTTGATAATAATAAAAAAGAAGCTGTCCGCCATACTGTACAACAAGTACATGAAAAATATGGAAAAGGTTCTTTAATGCTACTTGGGTCATTCTCTGCTGCACCAGTTTCTAGTATATCCACAGGCTGTATTGGATTAGATATTGCTTTAGGTGTTAGAGGTTTGCCACGAGGACGCATTAATGAAATTTTTGGCCCGGAATCTTCTGGTAAAACTACTCTTGCATTACAAGTCATTGCCAATGCACAGAAAAATGGCGGAAATGCTGCGTTTGTAGATGCAGAACACGCTCTTGATGCTGCATACTGTTCCAATTTAGGTGTAGATGTTAGCAATCTTTATATTTCTCAACCAGATAGTGGCGAACAAGCTCTAGAAATTGTAGAAATGTTAGTTACATCAAATGCTTTTGATGTTGTTGTTGTTGACTCAGTTGCCGCACTAGTTCCACGCGCCGAATTAGCAGGAGAAATGGGAGATTCTCACATTGGTTTACAAGCCCGTTTAATGTCTCAAGCCTTAAGAAAATTAGCTGGAGTAATCAGTAAAACTAACACTTGTGTAATTTTCATCAATCAACTACGTGAAAAAATCGGAGTTTATTTTGGTAATCCAGAAACAACTCCTGGTGGTCGGGCTTTGAAATTTTATACATCTGTACGTATTGAAATTCGAAAAATCGAATCCATCAAACGTGGAGAAGCAATGGTTGGCTCTCGTGTCCGAGCCAAAGTTGTTAAAAACAAAGTTGCACCTCCATTCCGCGAATCTGAATTTGAAATCGAATTTGGACGAGGAGTCATCTCTCACAGAAATTTAGGCGAAGAAGCTGTTGCGTATGATTTAGTACAACGCGGTGGCAGTTCTTATCGTTATAAAGAACAACTACTTGCGGATAGTAAAGAACGCTTCTTTGATTACATCGAAAGTCATCCAGAACTTCAACAAGAATTAACAGAAATTCTTTTACGAGATGTTCCCATAGGCAAACTCACACGCAAGAAAAAAGAAGGTAAAAAAGGACTGAAAGACACCCCTGCTCTAACAGAGACCGATCCTACTCCCGAAGCAGAAAAAGATGCCTTACCCGAATAAATAAAAAAGCGCGGATTTCCGCGCTTTTTTTATTTTTGAATGTAGGTAGGAAAAGACATTAATCCACCGCTTATGAAGGTTTTAACGAAAAAATTGCAGCAGCGAGTTCAATTCCTCTCAGTTAAATGATCATTTAATTATAAAAATATTTTTATTAGATATTTGTCTTATTTAGAAGTATTATTTATTATGAAAATTCAGTACTACAGCATTTATCTTTTAAAATATTGGAGATTTTTAATGCTCCAGAATAAAATAATATCTATTTTTATTCTTTTTACTATTGTTACTTTCTTAGGATGCGATCTTATAAAAAAAGAAAACGAACAAAAACCACGAACTCCAAACCAAGCAAACCAAGCAAAACCTGTACCTGTTACCATAGCAGCAGCTACACAAAAGCCTGTTCCTATCCAACTAAAAAATATTGGAACAATAGAAGCATCTTGTATAGTATCAATAAAATCGCAAGTTGCAGCAGAACTTGTAAGTATTCATTTCCAAGAAGGACAGAATGTTAATGCAGGAGATGTATTATTTACTTTAGATCGACGTTCCTTTGAAGCCAATTTGAAAAAAATACAAGCCAATTTAGAGAAAAATCTAGTACAATTAAAAAATGCTAAAAAAGAAGCAACTCGAAGTGAAGAACTTTGGAAAAAAGGAATCATTTCTGTAGAAACTAGAGATAACGCCCAAGCTGCTGCCGAAGCAATGGAAGCATCTGTTCATGCAGATATGGCAGCCGTAGAAGCTTCAAAATTAGAGCTTAGTTATTGTACTATTCTCAGTCCAATTTCCGGACGAACAGGGCAATATTTAGTTCATTCTGGAAATCTTCTAAAAGCTAATGATGCAACTTTAGTTGTTATTCATCAAACTAAACCTATTGAAGTTCTCTTTTCTGTGCCAGAAAAAGAACTTCCAACCATAAAAAGATATTTATCCAAGAAAAAACTAGAAGTCAAAGCATTTTTACCTGAAAGCGAAGAAAATCCAGAAATAGGAACACTTAGCTTCATCAACAATACAGTAGATAAGGCAACGGGTACTATTCTACTTAAAGGGAATTTCGAAAATAAAAATGAAAGACTTTGGCCGGGCCAATTTGTTAATGTAGTCCTTACTCTTGACATAGAACCTAATGCCATTACAATCCCTTCTCAAGCTATTCAAACTGGACAACAAGGAACATATACTTTTGTTGTAACACCAGATTTAACAGTAGAATCTCGCCTTGTAAAAGTATCTCGTGAAATTGGAGAAGAAAGTGTAATTGCTGAAGGAATCCAAGCATCTGAAAAAGTTGTAACAGATGGACATCTTCGACTTACGAATGGAAGTAAAATTGAAATTAAAAATAGTTCAGTAAGTGAAGTTAAAATAGCTTCTCATAATCTTACAAATATTGATTCAAATATCAGACTAATTAAACAAACTGAAGAACTACCTAAAGAATCTATAAGAAAATCAAAGCAGAACAATAAAGAATCAAAAAGCCTAATTATTAAAACAGGGACAAATGGCTCAAAATAATAAAGAGAAAAACTTACATAGACACAAAATTTTTTTTTCGATTCAAATTTCGATTTCGGAGCAATAAAAATGAATTTTTCAGAAATTTATATTCGTCGCCCTGTTATGACTACTTTGGTTATGTTGGGCATTTTAATTTTCGGAATTATGGCCTATCGACTTTTACCAGTAAGCGATTTGCCAAATGTTGATTTCCCGACCATTGTTGTCTCTGCAAGTTTACCTGGAGCAAGCCCAGAAACAATGGCATCAGCAGTTGCCACACCTTTGGAACGCCAATTTTCTACTATTGCTGGTATAGATAGTATGACATCTTCAAGTACTCAAGGCAACACTCAGATTACTTTGCAATTTAATTTAAATCGAGATATTGATGCTGCGGCCCAAGATGTTCAATCTGCTATTTCTCGGACTGTACGCCAGTTACCTTCAGATATGCCTAATCCACCTTCTTATCAAAAATCTAATCCAGCCGATCAACCGGTTTTATACTTAGTTCTCACATCGCCTGTGCTTTCGCTATCTTCATTAAATGAATATGGCGAAACAATCATGTCGCAAAGAATTTCGATGGTAGAAGGGGTTGCTCAAGTACAAGTTTTTGGTTCACAGAAATATGCTGTTCGAATTCAACTTGATCCACGTAAATTAGCCAATATGGGTATTGGATTAGATGAAGTAACTTCTGCCATACAGACTGCTAATGTGAACCTTCCTACTGGCACTCTTTATGGAAATTATAAAGCTTTCACAGTAGAAGCAAATGGGCAACTTATGAACGCAGAGGCATATAAGCCCATTATCATCACATATCGAAATGGAATTCCTGTTCGCTTAAAAGATTTAGGAGATGTGATTGATCATGTCGAAAATAATAAAGTTGCAGCATGGTATTGTACACCAGAAAAACAGCAAAGAGGAATTATCTTAGCAATACAAAAACAACCCGGCGTAAATACGGTTGAAGTAACAAATGCTGTAAAAGCCTTACTTCCTCATTTTAGAGAACAATTGCCAGCATCTGTTGATTTACACATTTTAATTGATAAAAGTGTTACCATAAAAGAATCTGCTGATGACGTGCAATTTACTTTGCTTTTAACTCTGGGATTAGTTGTTCTTGTTATCTTCATATTTTTACGAAATTTGTCTGCGACTATTATCCCAAGTTTAGCACTTCCCATGTCAATTGTTGGGACATTTACAGGAATGTATTTTCTCAATTACAGTTTAAACAATCTTTCTCTTATGGCAATTACACTAGCAGTGGGATTTGTCGTTGATGATGCTATTGTAATGTTGGAAAATATTGTCCGACATGTAGAAATGGGAAAAACTCCTCTTCAGGCAGCTCTTGATGGTTCGAAAGAAATCAATTTTACCATTATATCTATGACTATTTCACTTGCAGCCGTATTCATCCCTGTTATTTTTATGGGCGGGTTAATTGGCCGTTTATTTCGGGAATTTGCTGTAACTATTGGATTAGCAGTTATGATTTCTGGCTATATTTCTCTTTCTTTAACACCGATGTTAGCCAGTAAATTTTTGCGAGCTGGAAAAGTCCAACATGGTTGGATGTATCGAGCTTCCGAAAGCATTTTCAATGCAATACTCTGGATATATAGCTGGAGTTTAAAAATTGTACTTCGTCAACGTTTCCTCACCATGATATTTTCCTTCGGGATTTTAGTAGCAATGGTGCATCTATTTCAAATCATCCCTAAAGGATTTTTGGCTGGCGAAGATCAAGGGACGATCATGATTCAAACAGAGGGCCTTGAAGGCATCTCTTATAAAGCCATGATACAAAATCAACAGGCTTTAGCAAGCATCCTCCAAGAGGATACTAACATCGAAGCCTTTATGTCTAGTGCAGGTGCACGTGGTGGTTCTTCAGGAAATGTCGGGCGCCTTATGGTACGTCTTAAACCTCGTACAGAACGACAACTTAATGCTGACGAAATTATTTTACAATTACGTCCAAAATTATCAACATTACCAGGAATTCGAGTCTTTTTACAAAATCCTCCTGTTATTCAACTAGGAGGCAGAATGTCTCGAAGCTTGTATCAATTTACTTTGCAAACTCCAGATACTGATATATTGTATCCCAATGCAGCAAAATTTTATGAAGAACTTAAACAATTTCCAGAATTTTTAGACGTAAGCAGTGATCTTCAGCTCAAAAATCCTCAAGTACTTGTAGATATAGATAGAGATAAAGCTTCTTCTTTAGGTGTTACTGTATCACAAATTGAAAGTATGCTATATAATGCTTATGGCTCACGGCAAATATCAACTATCTTTGCTCCTAATAATTCTTATGCTGTCATCATGGAATTAAAATCAGAATATCAGCTGAATCCTGATGCTTTATCTTTACTTTATGTTCGCTCCAATACTGGAAAGCTCATTCCTCTTAAATCCGTAGCAAAATTAAAACCTAAAATAGGACCGCTAAGCATAAATCACTCGGGGCAATTACCCTCTGTTACGATTTCCTTTAACCTTAAGCCAGGAACTGCACTTGGTGATGCGGTCAACAAAATCAACGATCTTGCTAAAAAAATTGTTCCTTCCAGCATCAACACCAACTTCCAAGGAACGGCTCAAGCATTCCAGTCTTCATTTCAAGGATTAGGACTACTACTTGCTTTAGCAGTTTTAGTAATTTATTTGATACTTGGAATTCTTTATGAAAGTTTTATTCATCCTATTACCATTCTTTCTGCTCTACCTTTTGCTGGATTTGGAGCGTTAATCACATTGCTATATTACCAAACTGAACTGGCACTGTATCCATTCATTGGAATTATCATGCTTATTGGTCTTGTTAAAAAAAATGGAATTATGATGATTGACGTAGCCTTAGAACTTCAACAGAAGGAAAATAAAACACCCCATGATGCCATTTTTGAAGCTTGTATCTTACGATTCCGTCCGATTATGATGACCACAATGGCTGCACTCATGGGTGCTTTGCCCATTGCTTTTGGTTATGGTGCTGGCGCGGAATCCCGCCGTCCACTGGGCTTAGTTGTTGTTGGCGGTCTACTCTTCTCCCAATCCCTTACCCTCTATGTAACACCAGTTTTCTATCTTTGCATGGAATCATTACGAAAAATAGGCAGAAGTAAACAACAAGAAAATATTTCAAAATAACCCCAAAACCGCAGGCTTGTTTAATTGCTGTATCAAGAGCGGTACGAATGAGGGCACTGTTTTTCCTGAATATGTTGTACTATCTGTTCCATCAAAAGTCGTTGCTATTCTTTTTATTCCTAAATCTATGCCCAAACAGCCTTGAAAATATTCCTTTATTTCTTCCTTTTCCACTATTTCCAAGACACAACTTAACTGCCAGCCAAAATTCTTTTTCCAGACAATTATTGCGATGTAGTTGCTTAAATTCTTTATCACTTGTTGATATGCAGCTTGGTAAGATTGACTATGCAATTTTTCTCTTGGTAGTATGTACTCTACATACCGATACATTTTTGTTAACAAAAGCTAACAAATACAGATTTAGCGACTGCTAAA
>CAZPDM010000034.1:0-35974 GCA_964585305.1 uncultured Planctomycetota bacterium
GCTATATTTACTGAGAACGAACAGATTGAACTAGCAAATTTTTTTAAATTATTGGACACTGAAAAACATTCAAAATTAATGTTAAGCAATTCAGACCCTAAGAATGAGAATCCAAATGATGATTTTTTTGAAAAAATTTATATTGGTTACAATTTATATCGAGTATATGCAAACAGAATGATAAACTGTAATGCTTGTAAACGAGGACAGATTAGCGAATTAGTTATTACTAATTATAGATATGAACCTATGTCCATAACTAGCTAGAAATAATCCCAACATTAACTTCTTTTGGAGTCAGAAATTTTTTTAAAATATCAGGAGTTATTTCTACTAATAATCCGCGTTTTCCAGCATTGATAAATAGCTTGTCTAAAGCTAGAATACTTGATTCCACATAAATTGGCATAGTACTGCGTGTTCCGAAAGGACTCACTCCTCCGGGTTGATATCCTGTATATTTTTCTACATTGGCTTCGCTTGCTGGAGAAACAGTTTTTACACCAAGATCACGCGCTAACTGCTTTGTAGATACTTCACGATCTCCATGCATCAAAACCACCATTGGACTTTTCTTTCCTTCTGTTGTTGTGGCTTCCATAACTAAAGTTTTAATAACATTATGCTCAGAAATGTTTAAGCATTTTGCAGCGTGTTTCGTTCCTCCATGATCTTCATAAGGATAAAGATGGGGAACAAAATCAATTTTAGCAGCTTGTAAAGCGCGAATTCCTTGTGTAATTGGAAATTTTGCGTCATTTGTGGACTTTCCCATATTTTCCTTTCGAATAACAAAATTGTCTATAAATTTTTTAATTTGCAAAAACACGCGCATCTATAAAATGGAGATACGCGTGTTTTTTTAATAAAAATTATGTTTTAAATATTTTACTTTTTATACGTTGGAAAAGAGAAATACTTTGTTGTATGGACCAATCAGAAAATATTTCTGTTTTATTTTGGAGATGCTCTACTGAATAGTAATAACAACGATAGGCCCAATTTAACCATAACCAAATCCCTAATCCTGTAAAATATAAGCTATCTTTTAAATAAGCAACGCAATTGCGTACAAAACATACAATAATAACGGCAAAATAAAAAGCGATTGCATCTGACCAGCTTAATGTATAATTATATGCAGTTTGGCTTTTTTTAAAAAAGATAGAAAATCCTGAAAATATATAGAAAAATATTGTAAGCAAAGTATCGGATAGATATGTTGCTAAGGATTCAACTTTTTGATAAAAAATCCAATATTTTGTTTGGAGTAATAAACAAGTTTTTTGCAAAAACTTTACACTATAAGTAATAAAAGATGAATATTTCCAAGAAATGCTAAATTGTTTCGTTAGACAAGATTTGTTTTGATGAGATTCTTTTAATAGTTGTTGAAGTTGTTTTGCTTTAGTTTTCCAGGCTAATGAAAATCCCCTTGCAAATTCAAGTTGGCGCATGAGCCTATCACATTCCTGCAATAAAGTACTTTCTCTATTATGAAGTTGTACTATTTCTTCTTGCAATTCGTCAATAATTTGTGCAGATTTATTTTTTTTTGATGAAAAATTAGGAGTAAGTTGGCCAGCAAGATATTCAATTACTGCATTTTCATCAAGATACCAAATTTCTTTACCACTTGTTTCATCTGACCATGTATTTCCAGATTCTTTGCGTTTTTCAGCTCTACCAACTTTTTCCATTTCAATAGCTAAGTCACGCAATTTTGCAGGAGACAAACCATACTGACGATAAAGATCAAGTATTTTTTTCATAGTCTATCGTTTCAGTTAGGATCATCGAATTGTTATTTTTTATGCTTTTCAACCCAAGCAAAAAATGTTTGCTTCCCATAGTAACCTACTAATCCACCTAATCCACCAACAAGACCACCAATAATACCTGTTAAAAAAAATAAAATGTGTGATGAAGATGCTGATAATGTATGAGCAATCTTATCAGCTAAAGCATTTCCAGTAGCGAACCATATTGCTACACTAGACCAAACTAAAAAAACAGAAAAAAAACATATAAGAAAAGTTTTGATACCAGATTTTCCTTGCCATGCTCCTATGATAGCAGCAACAATAGTATACAACCACCATAAATTAGGCAAAAGCCAACCTAAAATTATCACCATAACTGCCAATACAAAAAATCCGATCATATTTTTTCTCACAATAAATTGGTATATTTGAAATTTTCAAAGGCGCGATACCGCGCCTCATATTTAGTTTTTAAGCTCGTTTTCTTTTCACTGCTACCATAGTAATATCATCAAATTGTTCATAATTTCCCATAAAATCGCAAATCTTTTGAAAAATATTATTTAAAATTTGCTCTGGGCTAAGATGGGCATATTCTTCTGTTAATTCAACGACTCTTTCCAATTTAAACATATCTTCTTCTTCATTCATAGCCTCTGTTACGCCATCTGTAAACAAAACAATAACATCATCATAGTCTATTTTTAATTCAGCTTCTTTAAGGTGTGGACTCACTACATCGTGCTTGAGTCCTAAAACAACTCCACCGGCTTTAAATACTTCGCATTTTTTCTTTTTAGCAACATAATGAATAATATGTTCATGGCCTGCTGAAGTAAATCGAAATTTTTTGGTATTGCAATCCCATAACATTAACAGTAAGCTCATAAATTTGCCAGTACCCCATATATCTCGTTCGAGCAATCTGGCTACTAAATCTAATATTTCACGTGGTGAGGCGTAAAATAGCATCAACGCTCGAATATAAGAACGAACTTCACTCATGATTAGACCGGCTGCAACACCTTTACCAGAAACATCGCCAATGCTTACAAAAATATCATCTGTTAATTGATTATCAGGTGTTTCTCGATGGACAAAATCATAATAGTCGCCACCGATTTCCTTAGCACTATGCATCATTCCATAAAGTTCTATATCTCGACTTTGTGGAATATTTTTAGGCAACAAACTTTCCTGAATTGTTTTACCAATTTTTAATTCTTGCTCACGCATCTTTTGTTCTTCGCGTTCTTCTTGTATTCGTAAATTTTCAAAAGCATAAGCAGCTTGGCTTGTAAATAATTCAAGAATTTCTGTATTACGAACTTCTTGACTTAGCTCATCAATAAATAAAAGACCTAGAGGAAGTTCTCCTACAGATAATGGAACAAGACACCCCTTTTCCCAATCTAATGGGTTTTCTAATACTTTAAGAAATCTTTGCATATCATCATCTTGTTTGGGTTCAAACTTTCCTATACCTGTCATAAATTCCATGCGGCTATCTTTTTTCATAGCCAAGAAAGCATGAGATGTGCTCATAATCTCAGCAGCTTCTAAGATAACGATTGAGCAAAGATCCATATAAGATTGTTGACGGAATAATTTTGGGGTAACAACCAAAAGACGTTGCATACGTTCTTGGCTTTCTTTGATCTTATTCATTGCAATTGTTTGTTCGCCGCGCAAATTCCAGGAAACAACAAGATTACAGGCTGTTTGTAAAAGTTCTTCTTTATTTAGAGGCTTTTTAATATAAAGCCATTCATCTTGAGATTCAAATAATTCACGTATTTGGAGTACTCCGCTATAGGATGAATCCATTACAACAGCACATAATAAAGAAGGAAAAATCCTTTTGACTTCTTTAATGCAATCTAAACCGTTTACTTCTCCTTGTAAACTAATATCAAAAAAACCTACTGCAAGTTCGCGTTCTTTTTGTTTTGCTTCTAAGGCTGTTCGAATAGCTGCTTTTCCAGACATTGAAGGAAATACAGTATAATTTGCTACAGATTCTTGATTATAGGAATACTGTTCTGTATAACGTTGTGTAATTGCAGCAACACGGTTTTGGGAAGATGTCAATACATCTTGGTAAAGTTTTAAAGTATCTTCTTCAGAATCTACACATAAAATATTTAGATTCCAAATATGTTCATTTTGCATTTCAATCTCCTAAAATATATACTTTTGATCATTTTCAATGATAGCAAATCTTTTTAATATGTCAAGAATTTTTCACTTTCTAGCAATTTTGTTGACATGCCACTAAATCCAATATTAGTTATTTTTTTAATTTACTTTTTTAGGAGGAAGATTAAAAATTGCAATCACAGGAAAATGATCAGAATATCCTATATGGCTATTTGTCGAAAAACTAAGTGGCCATCCGTCTTTTGTACACATAAAACGATATGCAATAGTTTCAAAACTATCATGGATATAGTGAATTTTAGAATGATTTAAAAGATTTTTAGAAATGATAATTTGGTCGAAAAAATAATTTGGTGTATTTACCCAAGACGGAGGAGAAGTAGTATAAGTTAAGTTAAACAAAAGACATGATTTTTGTTTTTTCTTTGATATACAGGCACCTAAATATGTTTTGAGGGAATCGTCTTCGGGATTATCGTTAAAATCACCCATAATAATAATATTTGCAACTGGATTTTTTTTCACAATATTTTCTATTAAATGTCGGCATGTCTTGGCAGCTTCTATGCGATGGTATTCGCTTTGTTTTTTCCCTCCTAGTCTTGATCTCCAATGATTTACAAAGACATATAAATCTTCTCCACGTATATGAAATTTTGCTTGTAAGATTTCTCGACTGCTTGCTCCGGCATAATGCCAACTTATTTCCTCTGCCTCAAAACGGCTGATCATTGCAACATCAATTCCTCGTCCATCATGTCCATTGCGATGGTAAATATATTTATATCCTAATGATTGTATATTAGGATGTCGACAAAGTTCCTCTAATACAAATTTGTTTTCGACTTCACACAAACCTATAATATCTGGCCCAAAACCATCATCAACACGACGAATTACATCTGAAAGATTGTAAATTTTTGATTGAAAATCTTTCTTATCCCATTGCTGGCTTCCTTGTGGTGTAAATTCTATGTCGTTTGTTTTGGGATCTTTTTCAGTATCAAATAAATTTTCTACATTCCAAGACATAACGACAAAATAATTTCTTTGAGAAAATTGCTCTGGTGTGGGAATTTGGGGAGCCATGGAAATTTTTCTATCCATTGGCTCTTGGCTATAGACTTTAGGCAAAATAGAAACTCTTTGCACACCATTAAAATATGCAATCATATAAAAAATTGATAGTGCTACAAATAATGTAATAGTTCCATAAATTTTGTGATTTTTTGGGGACATGAAAAGCTCCAAGATGATAAAAAAATTATCTAAATATAAAAATAGCTCACATTTGTTAATGTGGCTATTAAAATAAGAAAATTTAATCTTAAATTAAAAATATTATTTACGAAAAAATTTTCCCCAAGCAAAAATTATTCCAATAAAGAATAGGAAACTCAAAGAAGTTGGTTCTGGAACAATGCCTAAAGCTGTTTGGTAATGATATAGTATTTGTGAAGAAGATAGTGCATAGTTATAAACAGAAAAATCGTCAAGGCTACCAATAAATCTTTGATCGGGAGACAAAGATCCTCCTACGGAATCTTGTTCTTGTCCAAGCATTAAAGTTCCGCCGCCTTTGATACTATAACCAGTTTGCAATGTTGTTTGATAAATTGATGCCCCATCTTTATAAACATTAAGTGAACCTGTACTACTTTGCCAAGTAACAGCAATTTGATGCCATAGTCCATCATTTATTGCTTTTCCTGTATCTATATATGCTCCACCAATATAAACACTGAGAGAATTATAGTCATAAATTAAAAATTCATTATCTGTACCTGTAATAGCATAAGAAAAAGGCGTTCCTGCTGTGCTACTATTGTTTGACTTCATCCAAAATTCTACAGAAATTGCAGTAGTAGGAAAACTGGAAAAGCTACTTCGTGTAACAGATTGGCCAGTTATAGTCCCTAAACTTATGCCAGTATCACCTAAAATGCCACTGGAAACGCCAAGAGTAGGACTGCCAACATATACTGCGTTGTTCACATTTTTTTCATCTTTAGCAGTAGTTCCTGAAGTTTCATTGAGTCGCCAATAGGAAAGTGGATTATCGCCTAATATAATTTCAGAATAACTTACTGCATAAAGACAGTTTCCAATAAGTAAAATTGATAAAAGTAAATATAATTGTATTTTCATAGATTTATTAGAAATGCTTAGCTACTAAAAGCTAAGGAACTAACCTCCGAGTATTTTTTTACTTGTAAAATTCATTTATATTTTAACACAAAAAAAATATTTATCAAATAAAAAATAGGAATGCTTTTTCGCATTCCTATTTTTATTATTTTTTTATGAGCCAAATTCAAGGCGAGTAGCATTTCGATTGTCCAATTGGGAAATTTTGTTAATTTTTTCTTGAGTTTTTCGAAAATCATAAGCCAAACGGTGATAAGAAATTTCATTTTCATCGTAAGTAACATAACAGGCACGGTTATCACGATCTCGTGGTTGACCAACTGAACCAACATTGCATATAATCCGGTTGCCTTTTTTGCGATCCCATACACAATTAAAATCTTCTGGACTATACCATTCGCTTTTTTCTGTAATAATTCCTGGCATGTGTGTATGGCCAACAAAACAAACTTTATCAATTTGATTGAATATTTCACGAATTTTGTCTGGAATATCGCCAAAAACATCTTCTGTATCTGCTTTTAATATATAATCCATAGTTGGATCTAATGGTGAAGCATGGACAAATAAATAATCATTTTCGCTATAACATAATGGTAAATTTCTTAAAATTTCCCAACGATTGCGTTTTCGAGAAGCACTTAGAAAATTAGGTTTTAATTTTGTACGTGTCCAATCTACTGCTTGTTTTGCTGCTGGATTAAATGCTAATGCTGCGGATAATACGGCTTCTTCATGATTTCCCATTAAAATTATACTGCATACTTGTAATGCTTTTTCTAAGCATTCTACAGGATTAGGCCCATATCCAATCACATCCCCAAGGCAATAAATTGTATCAATATTTCGCTGTTTAATGTCATCAAGTACGACAGTCAATGCTTCTATATTGCTATGAATATCAGAAATAATTGCAATTTTTTTCATAAGTAAAATTCCTCTAATCCACAACATAGCTACACAATTACTACTTCTGAAGTTAGTGCAATTCCAAATTTTTGGTATACAGAGTCCTGAATTTGTGCCGCAAAAGTTAAGATTTCATGCCCTGTAGCATTCCCATAATTTACTAAAATAAGTGCTTGTTTAGGATATGTACCAACATTTCCTATACGTTTCCCTTTCCATCCACATTGATCTATTAACCATCCTGCCGCAATCTTGATTTGATCACTATTTTCTGTTGGATAACTTACTAGTTGAGGAAATTGTTCTTTTAATTGCTGATATTGTTGGGAGGAAATTTGAGGGTTTTTGAAAAAACTGCCGGCATTTCCCAGTATATCAGGATTAGGCAATTTTTGTTGGCGAATATTACGGATAATATTTGCTATATCTCGAATATTATTAGGGGAGTGCCCACTTTTTTGAATTTCTTCTTGAATTGCAATATATTGAGTATTAAGGGAGGTGAAATGTTTGCGGAGTTTAAGTTGGATTCCTGTAATCCAATATTGTTTTTCCTTTTGAAAAAGGCTGTGACGATAACTAAATTGGCATTGAGATTTATCTAGTATAATTTCGCATTGCTGATTTATATCAAAGACTATTACCTTTTCTAAACAATCTTTTAATTCAGCACCATACGCACCTATATTTTGAACGGGTGCAGCTCCTACAGTTCCTGGAATAGCAGTTAAATTTTCAATGCCAGAATAATCTTTTTCTAAAGTATATTCTACTAAATTTTCCCAAACTTCACCGGCTTGTATTGTAAGCCAAACGTATTCAGAATCTTCGTAATCTCTTTTTATTCCATAAAGATTAAGTTGAAAAATTATGCCATCAAAATTTTGGGTAAATAAAATATTACTTCCATTTCCTAAAAGTAATTTAGGAAGTTTTTTATATTTTGGATCAGATAGTATCTCTTGGATTTCTTCTATTCGAGTGATTTGTGCAAAATATCTTACATAAGTTTGGATATGAAAGGTATTTTGGGATTGAAGATTGAAATTTTCAAGAATTGGCATATTATATCCAAGTTGCTAAGTATTATTTTGGTAGAAATTTTATAAAAACGGCTTTAAAAAAGATTTAAGTTCTTTTGCAAGAAAAAAAAAACGCTATTCTTGGAGAGAATTAGCGGTAAGTCTTTAATTTTATTGCGGCAACTAGCTCGCAAATTTTAAAAAAATAAACGAGTATAGCAGCCGCAATATTTTAAATTAGCAATTTAACGTTAGGCAATTAGTCGCCATAGACGTAGGTGGTGAAAGTACCATAAATGCCAAGAATATTCTTGGATTCATAGCTTACATGGCTAATTTTGGTAATTCCCGCGCTTTTAACTGCGGCTTCAATGCTGGCATCACCAGAAGCAACTAAACCAAGAATAGAAGAGCATTGGGCTGTACCAACTTTGGAGTAGGTAGCAGTATTAGAAGTAGCAGTAATAGGGGCTTTTACGTCTGTTAGAATAGCACCTGCAGCGGGAGATGCAACAATCATGCAACCTTGGAAAGAAAAACAAACAACACAAAGAATCAAAGCTAGGCACAAAGTCTTCATAGTAAAACTCCTAAAGATTTATAAACAAGGTATCTCAACATAGGGATACCTTGCGTATTAAACCATGTTTGCAAGTAAATTGCAAACATTTTTTTATGATTATTCTAAAATTTCTTTAAGTATTGCTATGATTAAAGATAGAAATATAAAACAACATCAAGACTAGTAGAAATTAAAATGGCTAAAAAGATTATCAATATTGTCCAACCTAATTTACTCCAAGAATATCCATCATCGATGGAAAATAATTTTTTGCACCAGGAAAAGATTAAGAGCAAAATCAATAAAATAAATTGAATAGTGCGCCAAACTCTACTTTGATAAGGTTCTCGATAGGAGCGAATTTCCAAATTAGCATCGCCTTGCTTATTAGCAAAATAGTAATATTTGCTATCACTTGGGGCAAGTAATGCAAAATGGAATAAAGTTATATCATCTTTAGCTTGTTTTTGTTGTTCTGTAAATCGTTGTTGATAATTTTTAACCTGGCGGCTGGCAAAATCTTTCATATTTTCTCCAGCAAACTTTTTAACATTAGTTTCCTGGTAAATTTTGCCAACACTTCTTGTTCCGCGTGTTGCTTCTTGGACATCTACGACATTTTGTTGGCCATATTGAGATTGGAGTTGTTCTAAACTTCGTTTATTTGGTGCTTTATTCATTTGAATATCATTAAACAACTGCTCTTGCTGACGTTTTTGAATTTTTATTGCAGCTTCTTTTAAGCGGTTTTCATTTGAAAAAGTTGAAGATAAATCTTGTTGAGAAGGAGCTAAAGGGATTTGTACACGTTGTTGATATTCTTCTTGAGAAGTATACTCTTGAAAATAAATTGGTTGTCCTTGGCTGATATTTCCTCCAAATTTATAAACATAACCTTTGGGTAAATATGCTGTCCAATGAACATCTCCAATTTCTTTAATATTGATAATGGTCGGCAGATATAAATGACATTTTCCACTAGAAAACAAAGTTGTTTGGAAACTATAAATAATTTTGACTGTTAATTTTGATTCCTTTTCCTGCTGGCGTTGGGTAGTTGTATTGCTATTGTATTGCAAAGGAATTAAAATTGTGTCTTGTTGTTGAACAGGACGTAAAAATCTATCTGCAACAAAAACGCCCCATATTATAACATTTCTAGGTTTTTCTAATTCCAAAAATTGGAGTCCTAAATGTCGGATATTATAAATGATAGATTGTCGGCATTCCCCATATTCGCTAATGCTAGATTCTATTTTAATGCCATCAATACTTGCACGAATTGTGGGAACTACTTGTTGTTTATCTTCTGAAAAAGTTATTCTCCAATCTCGACGATCTACTTTATATGCAAAGATAAAATCTTTAGCATTCATATCTGTCAAGAACTGTAGAGGAATTTGGATATTTACGTCGCTGATGCTTTGTTTGAGTTGTTCACGTAATTCATATTGAGATTGGTTTTGCACAAGAATATAAGTCCGATTACGAATGCCTTCAATGGCAAACTTAATAGGATAAATTTCAAAACCTGTACCACTATTTTCTTGAAGTCTTGGGAATAATTTTAAGGAATATTCTTTTGATACTTTTGTATGTAGAATAACTTTCCATTCATAGAATTTTCCACGTTTTTCTTTTTTTGTTTCCTTAATATTTTCCCCAATTATATCTAAGTTTTCTCCAATTGCCTCAGCAATACTAAATTGAAAGGTTTGAACAGATGCTAAATTTATTTTATAGCTAAGATAATATCCAAAACTTAACCAATCATCTTCAACCAAAGCAATTGCTACTGCAGTGCATTCTAATTCAGGGGATTTCATCTCTCTTTGTATTTTTGCACTGTAATCACTTCCTTCGAATCGGAAAGCATGTCGTTTATTATATTTATTGTCCGATGTAGAGTGTGAAGCAACATCGGCTTTTTCTAGACCTTTAGACTCCAAAACATTTAAAAGAATATCTGGGCTTGAAGCAATAAGAATATTCCCAGATTGATATTGCACATTAGGAGAATAAATATAAGGAATGTCAAAGTTTTTTTCATCATCAGAAAGATATTGTTTTTCTAATGTCATATTCCAGGAAACAGTATCACCACGCTTGAAATTTAATTTCCAAATTAGGCGCAAAATTTGTTCTTTTTCTGATTGGCTAATTCTCCAATCTTTAATATCATCGCCTTGAACTTTTAGTATTTTATAATCAAGCGGGAGTTTTATTTCTTGCCCAAATAATTCTTGTCCACGAACATTTACTGTCATTTGATAATCAACAGAAATTTTTTCTTCATCAACTTTCATATTCAAATTTGAGCTGCTGATATTGTTTGGTTTTTGCTCAGAAATTTGGAAATCCAATTCAAAAGGATGTTGATTATATTGAAAAGTTTCCCAAAAAAAAGTAGGAGCTTGGTTGCTGCTCATCTTACGTAAATTAGTATTTTTATAAATAAGAGAGCTATATGAATTATGTGTCCCTAACTCAATTGTTCCATTTTCGCGAGTTGCATCTATAGGCACTATTTCTGGAAATATTTGTCGATAAGGAAGTTGAGATAACACTTTTTCGGCTTTAATTTCCAATGTAATTTGAGATTGAGAATCATTTACCAGTCGCAAAATAATTTGCGATTGGTTGTTTTCCTGTGCTAAAATCCATCGCTCTAAATTTGTGCATTGGAGATGTAAGATTTGAAAATCTTGTGGCACTTGTAATAAAAGTTTATCTGTTTTTCCAGAAATAATTTGATATTGTAAGACACTATTCAATCTTAATACTTGATCACTGACACTAAGTTTGTGTTGACTTTTTACAGCAATATTTAAGCCACGTGCTCGACTACGTTCAGAAGATTGATACCACTGGATTTTAATGTTTTTGCTCATACCAGGAAATATAAGCAAAACTTTACGAGAATTACTAATTTTTTCTAGCCAATCGCCTTGCCAATCACCTAAGTTGATTTCAACATCTTCATCAAGAGTGAATTCTAAAATAGATGTTGCTACAGGTTGCAATGATAATAAAATTTCTCCACGTTTGTTTTCTATTTTTCCTGGGGTTACTAAAGATAACTTGACACAATAATTGCCTGTTTCAGCCATTAAAATTGTGTAGTTCCCAGAAACATCGGGTCGCAAAGATAAAGATTTTTCTTGAATTTGTTCACCAGGTAATATATGTTGTAAAACGGCTTTTTTTACTGCTGTTCCTGCTAATCCTAATGGAATGACTGTAGGAGCTTTTTTTACTTCCAGCATGAATTGCACTTCAAAAGTAGCTTCATTATTTTTTACTTCACCATAATAACGGGCATTATAAAGATAATATGGTGTTTCTACTTCTGTTTTAGGAGTTTCAATTGTTTTATCTGGATATGCTTGATTCCAAAGTTTTTGGTAATAATTATAGGGAATAAATACAGAAGTTGATGGTCCCATATCTTGCATTTTTTCAGGATTGTATGGAATATAAATTGTTGGTACTTCTGATGATAATTCTGTTTGAGTTTGCCCAAGATTATTTTGAGATACCGTTAAATTTTCTTGAGCTTGTAATATAGGAAGCAATGCAAGAATCAATATTATTCCACTAACAGCAGGTTTATTTGTTAACCAATTACCAATTTTTGTTAGAAGTAAATATATCCAACGTACTGGTAAGGAAAGTAAAAATCCCCACGCAATCATATTACAATATGGCATTAACCAACGTCCTAACAATATTGGAATAAAGCTTATTACTAGTAAAATAGTAAGCAAAATCGATATTCGAGGTGCTTTATGACAGGTGAATAAAAATAATCCAAATGCTACGGAAACACCTAAAAGTAGTAATTCTAAGCTACGTAAACTGTCATCATGAATATATAGAACTGTAGCATCTGCTTGGCCAGGAACAATAGGTTGGCTTATTTTGTTTCCTATGTATAAATCTTGTGGAGCAATATCAACATTCAATGATGGAACTCCAATAACTTTAGCACCAAGAATTCCACTTTCTTTTGCGATGCCTTTCATTGGTTTTTGCGGGGCTAATGCATCTTTGGGAATTTTTGTATCGCCCGTTCCTTCTTCATCAGTAGTTGTTTCATCAGTAGCTGTTTCTTCAACAGGTTCAACTTCTGTTTCTTCGTATTCTTCTTCTTTTATTGCTCCAGAAGCAATTGTCATATCATCATCAGAATATTCACTTGCTTTTTCTGCCATAACAGGCTCTGGCATTTCTGGAGCTGATGCATCCATAGATGGGCTAGGCGGTAAAACCAGTTCATCCATTTCTATTGATTTATTTTCTTGAACGAATTCTTTTTTAGATTCTTCTTTGTATTTTTGTCGTTCTTCTCCAATCCTACGTTCTGCATCACGACGAGCTAATTGAGCATTCGGTTTCATAGTTTTAGGAGCTGACATAGGTGCTTTTCTTTTGTCCTGAAGAGAAGGTCGCACCGTTGGTTTAGCTGGTGGAGCAATTCGTCCTTTTTTTCCTGCTAATTCTTGTTTAGGAGAGATATTACTTTGTTCATATTCATTTGCACCAGATTCTGGCAATTCATAGCCATATCCATCATTTAAAGGAGCTGAACTTGGTGTTATGGTACTTTTGTCATAACGATATGAACTTTCATATTTCAAAGTAAAATGTGAAGGAATTTCAAGAATTGCATTCGCTAATGTTTCATACCAAGGTTCGTAGTATTTTTCTGTAAGTATTGTTGAAGTTTTATATTCTAGGGGTAAATAAACATCCCATCTGCAATTTTTAATAGGAATATCTGGCATAGTTTTTGGACATTGTAAAGAAATTTGTCCAAGTTTTCCTAGCTCTGGAACTTTTCGTTCATATACAACAGAAATAATATCACTTCGACCATCGTTATGTCTAGGGATAGGAATGGAAATCATGCCATCTTTTTGTAATGGTTTTTCCCCTTTATCATTAACTACGGCTCCCCAAAAATTAGCATTTTGAGGAATTTGTACATCAAAAAATTGACGACCAAGATGGTTCAATTGATATTTACACATAACCCGTTCAAGATTTTTTTCTGGGTATGTTGTTGAAATATCCACAGATTCAAGAATTGCATTGATTACTGGAAGTTTGTCATATAAAGTAATGTTTAATCCTAATGAAAAATCATTATTAGCAAATTTATAAGTATAGAGAAATTTTACATCAATTGGAAATTCTGGATGAGAAATTTCTTGTGGAAATTGCCCAATAGGAACAATGCTTAATCCTTCTTTTGTTGTAACTTCTACTTTTGCTTGAGAAATTGTTGTAATGCCAATATAGCCTCTTTGTGTATGAACTTGAGGATATTTTAATATTGGTAGGCTAAAGACCATATTTTTACTTATAATGGGAATTTCATAATTGATATAAATTGAATATTTTCCACTGACTTTCAATTTAGGAATAATTTTCCATTCGTGTCCAAATTCTGTTAGAGTATGAATTTTTTCTTTGATTTCTAATTTTTCTTCTTTTTCACTGTTGATATTGATTAACTGGTTGAAATTTTTAGGAAATATAAAATACAGCGCATCTGTAGAACCATCTTTTACATCATATACTAAAATAATAGCATGACGAATACGTTCGGGTTCAACAGAAACATAATGCATAGCAATTACAGATTTATATGGCTGTTTCAATCGAATATTAAGAGAAATTTTGGCTTCAAGGCGATTTAGTTTTAAACATAAAGCTAGATTAGGATTCGTAACTCTAGTTTGTTGGACAAAAAGTTCTCGATCTAAAGAAACCGCATGAACTGCATCAGCAATATCAATTTGGTAATCTGAATCTGCAATAATACCAATGAGAGAAGGTTTAAATTCTGCACTTATTGGTTTTACCCAGGGAACAGCTAAAACTTGATTTTCCCAATTTGATCGCCAATCTTCTGATAAATTTTGAAATTCACAAACTACATTAGCACTTTGTCCTTTACTTAATTGATTATCTAAAGGAATAAAGATAATTCCATTTTTAATATAATAATTAGGATGAATGTTTTGACTATATACTGATGTAGTTAATTCTACAGAAGTTAAACGCCATTCTGTTGAAGGAAGAACTAATGTTAATTCTTTTGCTTTTCCTTCTAAAACATCGAATTTTATATCGCTTTTCAGAACTAGGTTATCTTGAGAAAATGTAACCGAAGCAAAAAATGTACTTTCTAGGCGAGTAATAACAGATTTTTTCTTTAGTAGTATTTGATAGGAAGGTGTACTGGATTTATACTCTGCAATTATTTCTTGATTAAACTTGCTAAAATCTATATATTCTACAGGAGCAGCTTTTTTGGTAAAGAAATAATTCTGATTTTGAATATTCAGTTGTCGTACTTGTTCTGCATGAGAAATTTCTAAAGTAACATCTTCGCTTTTTTCAATATGAATATAATCTTCTTGATGAAAAAGCTTATCTCCTAGCATTTGTAATTTAGGGAGAGAAATTTCCGCATCTTCCAAAACTTGGCGTTCACATTTAAGAGTAAATTTACGAATGCCTAATATTTCTTCATCAAATTGTAAATTGATAATCTTTTTCTCGTTCTCTGTTTTGACTTCCCAACGATTTTCTGTAATATTAACAATTTCAAGGTTTGCAGGTATTGCAAAACTAAAGTTTTTTTGCGGACGATGTCGAACATCTAGACTTACTTGAAACCAAGAAACTAAACTATCTGGACGGACTAAATGGCTTGAAGTAACAGTAGTAAGAAATAAAGATTCTTTTGTATCCTTTTGTTCTTTAGGGCGTACCATTAAAGTAAAATCGGAACGATTTCCTAGATACAAAGCTAATTTTTCATTAGCAGCTTTTTGATATATAGGATCGCTAGTATAATCAAATTCTGGTTGACTTTGTAAAAAGAAAATCTGATTAGGAAAGTTTGCTAACGATATTCTTCCATGTAACTCATCTTTTTGTGTAGTGAGACGAATGTGTCCTAAAATTTTAATACGGTGTTGTCCTTGCCCTTGGCAAAAAAAATAATATAAAGGCCGCATTTCATCTGGAGGTGGTGGGAGTAGATTAGATTCCTGACGAGCAATATTTGGAGCATTTTGAACAAAAATTTGTTGTTGTTGCATTATGCGACGTTGTACTGGTAAGTTATTTTGTTGTTGCTGTTGTTGCTGTTCTTGTTGTTCTATTCTTACAAAATTATCCGCTAAAGGAGAGAGATTTCTTGAAACATTTGTTTGAATAATAGGCTCAAGTTCTGCACGAATTCGTGCAGGTTGATCGTCTAAAAAAGCTGTTTCAACTCCAAAATTGCCTAAATTTAAAGCTAGTTCAATCGGTTCATTTTTTAGAGATGTAAATAATATATTCATTTCAATGTGTAGACTCTTGTGTTCAATGCGTCCTTGATATTCTACATCATGAATAACTAAAGATGTAGGAGGAGCAAGGGTTTCTTTTTGTTGCCGAGCTAATAAATCTTGATACTGTTGATAAGATAAGCGTACTCCTTTGGATTCAATTTTTATAACATTTGCCCAATCTTCCAAAGGCACATACACTACTCGTTCTTTAATTTCTTGGGCAAATACTCCCAATGAAATTAGCAATATCCATAACCCCAACTGCCATTTCATTTTTTGCCTCCTATTGTTTTTGACGAAAAATTGACAGAATTGCTACATAGTTGTTAAAACGTTTTCTTGTTTTTTAGAAGCAAAACTCAGGCATAATTCTTTAAATAATTTTTGTTCTTCTTCTCGGATTAAACGATTTATATCAATAACTAAATACATATTTTCTTCAATTTTAGCCACACCTGCTAATACCGCAGCTTTTTGTTCCCAAGAAATTGAGGATAATGGAACCAATTGTTCTTGTGTTAAAGGAACAATGTCTTCTACTTCATCCACAATGATTCCAGCAGAACGTTCCAGCATTTCCACAATAATAATTCGACTTTTACGTACATTTTCGGCTTTTTCACCAAGTACCATACGCATATCTAAAACAGGTATTACCATCCCACGAATATGAATAATTCCATGCAATAAACCTGTCCATGATGGCGCAGTAACTAATGGCATATTCCGAATAATTTCTCTTACTTTATCAATTGGAAGAGCTAGACGTTGCGAACCAACACGAAAAGTAATCAAACTGATCTGGTTCATAAAAAATTCCTGCAATGGACAAAACTAGCTATTAAGATCAAAATAGGATAAATAATACAAAAAATTGTACATTAAAATTGCTTTTCTTGCAATAAAAAAAACCCTGCGAAAAACGCGGGGTTTTAAAAAACTATTCTTTTTTCTTTTTGGGGGGATCAACTTTACGTACAGGATTGTAGCAATCATACGTTTGATCAGATACTTTCGGAGCACATACACCACCAAATACACGTTCGCCTGTATCAACTCGAGCTTCTTTTGGTGGTTTTCTGATAGCATCTATATTATTAGGAGCCCAAAGACCAACCTGTCCGGGTTGTTTTGTTACACTTTCAAGACTTTTGACAGGTTCCATTGAATTGCTTGGATTAGTTTGCTTAAGTTCTCCGACTTTTCGTCCTTTTTCTGCTGCCATAATTTTTGCTTTACAAGCTTGCTAGAAAAAGTCAGCATACTTGTGGGACGCCTTTCTTCGCCCAAAGCAAGAAAAAATTCAGCCAAGATTGTATATTTTGCTTAATTATGCAATTTACACAACCTTGGCTTAATTTTAACTTAAAAACCTACTTTTTGTCAACAAATTCTTTTACTTTTTCCACAATAATATCACTAATTCTCAATAAATTTTCATTGCTAGATGCTCCAATATGGGGAGTCATTACAACATTAGGAGCAGTAATCAAAGGCGATGATTTTGGTGGATCTTCATACCAAACATCTGTACCATAGCCAGCGAGCTTGCCAGATTTAAGAGCTTCAGCAACATCTTCTTCAACAACACATTGGCCACGTCCTGTATTGACGATTACACTGCCTTTTTTCATTTTTTCTAAGCTGTTTTTATTGATCATTCCTTTGGTTTCTGGCGTTAAAGGAACATGTAAACTTAGGTAATCAGCTTCTTTAAGAAGATCGTCTAAATTTTGTTTCATTTCTGCTACATCGCTGGTTTTGATATATGGATCATACGCAATAACTTTCATCCCAAAGGCTTTGGCTCGAATAGCAACTTCACGAGCAATACGACCAATACCAATCAATCCTAATGTTTTCTTGTATAATTCGCTGCGTTCACATTCTTTTTTCAGCCATTTATTGGCTGCCATACCATTATGGCCAACAATAATTTTATTTGGAATGGCAAGCATCAATGCCATGGCTAATTCTGCAACAGCAATGCTTGAAGCTTCTGGAGTATTGATAGCTGTAATACCTTTTTGTTTGGTGTATGCTTCATCAACATTATCCATTCCAACGCCACCACGAATGATTAGTTTAAGATTTTTAGCTTTATCTATCCATTCTTTATTGCATTTTGTTGCACTACGGACTAAAACAATATCTACTTCAGGCAGAAGTTCTTTGTTTGTTGTTACTTCGCAATATGGTTTTAGTCTTTCTGGTAAAGCAGTATCAAAAGGATCAGAAATTAAAAGTTTCATAAAAACCTTTCTTTTTACCTGAAAAAAACATAATTATTAAAAAATACAAGCTAAACTTGCATATTATAGGAGCAATTATGTTTAGCTTGTATCTCTTTATTTTACTCAAATTAAAAATGGAGTCAAATAAAAAAAATTTTTCTTGGTCTATTTCTTTAGTATTCTTTCTTTTAAAAAAAATTGCTAAAGCGAGAGCATAGCGTCAATAAATCTTTTTACATCAAATGGTTCTATATCTTCATATTGCTCCCCAAGTCCTATAAACTTTACAGGAATATCTAATTGTTGCTGAATAGCTAAAACTACCCCACCTTTAGCTGTTCCGTCTAGTTTCGATAAAAATATTCCACTAACAGCTACAACTTCTTTAAATGACTTAGCTTGTGCAATAGCGTTTTGTCCTGTTGTAGCATCTAATACGAGTAAAACTTCATGAGGAGCATTTGGAACCTTTTTGTTTAAAACACGGTAAATTTTTTCTAATTCTTGCATAAGATTTTTTTGTGTATGCAATCTTCCTGCTGTATCAACAATCAAAACATCTGCTTTTTTAGCTATGGCAGATTCCACAGCATCAAAAGCGACTGCTGCAGGATCGGAGCCTGATTGTTGGCGAATTAAAGTTACGTTAACTCTCTGCGCCCATTTTTCTAATTGTTCAATAGCTGCTGCACGGAATGTGTCGGAAGCTGCTAAAAAAACTTTTTTGTTTTGTTGGGAAAGAAAATATGCAAGTTTAGCAATAGAAGTTGTTTTTCCACAACCATTAACACCTACTACTAAAATTATTGTGGGGGAACTATTAGAAATATTTAAATCATTACTTTTTTGTGTTAATAAACTTTTTAAAGATTCTCTTAAAAATTGAATAATTTCTTCTTGATTTTGAATTTCTTTTTGCTTGTAAGCGGATTTTAATTTATTTAAAATTTCTTGAGTAGTAGCTACTCCTACATCGCTCATAATTAACGTAGCTTCTAATTCATCAAGAAATTTTTGATCAATTTTTCTTCCTATTTGAAATAATTTCCCAATATCCATCTTTAAAAAATTACGTGTCTTGGATAGTGCTGCTTTTAATTTATCTAATGATTTTTGCCAAAACATTATATTCTCCAAACTTTATCAATCAAATACTGTTCTAATTACGTATCAATTACGATCGTCATATAGTCAATTTTACTAAAAATAGTTACAAAAGGATGAAAAAATATTTGTTTCTTTTTAGTAGTAAAAAAAAGAGTTGGCTATTTAGCCAGCTTATATTTTTTCAAAAGAAAATATAGAAACAAATAAAAAAAATGAACATTTTATTATTAAAAAAATTTTGACGGAAAAAATTCATGGATATAGACAAGCTTTCTCCAGAATTTTTTCCGATACACTGTCTCTTGTCTAAGTTTGACAAATCCAGTGTTACTGGAGGAAAAATCATGGAATATACTAAACATGCGGAAAGGCGCATTGCTCAACGTGGAATTACTAAACAAGCTATTGAAATTACTTTTGAATATGGAAGTTTAATTTATGCCAGAGGCGCAATGATCTATTGGTTAAGTAAAAAAACTGTGCAAGAAGCTCATTCCTCTGGCATCCCGCTAGAATGTTACGAAGGGCTGCACGTTGTTGTCAGCCCCGATCATAAAGTACTTACTGCGTACCGAAATCGAGAGGCTAAAATGCCCAAGAATTATGTTGACTTTTTACAAAGAACAGAATGGGCGGAATCAAACTTTAGTGAAGAAAAGGAAAGAGATGTCGAAATGTCTGCATAATAATATACTTTTTAAGTATATTTTGCTGTTATATTTTAAGTCAACTTTTAATCACATAACTTTTTTCAAGTTAAGTTTTACTTAATTCGAAAAAAGTTATTTTTTTTATTTAACTTCTACTTCGACAACAGACCCAATTTCTAAAATTTGGGTACTTGTAGCAGTGGAAAATTCTTGCCAATTTGGTTTTTGAAGTAGTTCTTGCCAAGGTTGGATGCTAGTATAATCTGTCTTATAGACAAGTAATAAACCACTTAAGAAAAAATTTGAACCATGTGGCATAGGAAGATCGAAAAAATTATTAAATATCATGGGCTGTTTGGGAAGACGTAATACTTTAAATTGGCTTATTTGAGAACTTTTGGGAATAAGGTATTGAGGTTGGGCAAAGTAATAAAAATTACTATCTGCTCCAGAAATTTCAATAAGATTTTGTTGGTATACAGTTAAAAGTTGGGAATAAAAGGAAACCATCCCTTTTACTGACCAATTTGCTTGATCTTCTGGAGTAGCGTGGATAGGTTTTGGTGTAGATGGAAGAAGGTAAAGAGAAAGAAACGGAATAGAGCTATCAAAAATTGTTTGTACAGGAACAGAATATTGGGAAAAAGAAATAGTTTCTTTTGGCAATACTAAATATGGAAAAGGATCATTTTCTCCATATTTGCGTCCGCTTTCTGCAATAACAATTTGCTTAATATTAATATTTTCAGGATTATTTATATTATGGCGTAATATATCAGCTCCAGGAGCTTTATCTAAAAGATAATCAGCCATAACATGATCGGAACTTGCTTTAGCATTGAGATACTGAGGATATTCATGTAATTTGAGATAGCAATTGTATTTTTCTTTTTCTGGAGTAGTAGGCAATGGGAACCCTAAACCTAAAATACCAACTAAACTTATATTTGTAATATCTGGTTTGAGATAGGGCGAAAAAGATACAGGCTTTGGGAATTCACATAAAGCGTTTTCGTTTTCTTTAAAAGAGCGAAGTAATTCTGAATTTTCCAAGTAGGCATAACTAAATTTTACATTGTTATCTATCTTCCAAGCTAACTTGTCATTAGGAGAATCAATAAGCAGTTGGGTAGGTTGACTAAAAGATAAAGAAGTTGCAAAAAAACATATAAATATTACTATATAGGCTTTCATAAGAAATCCTTATCATTGAAATAGACGTTTTTTTTGTCAAAAAATAGTTATTCCAAAAATTATCAATAAAAGAATCCATAAAAGGACTAATGCTGGGTCAAAAACAGAGATAGGACGTGGAGCAAAACAAACCATCCGAATAAAGTAAAGCACTTTTCGAAAAAAAAATTCATTTCTCATCTCAAATCCTTTTCATAAAATATTCAGGCTGGAACCCCCAGCCTTTATAAGGACGGAAAGATTTTTTGTTTGTTTGATGTAGCAGAGATAATTTTTAATCCTCTGTTTCATATAAGGGATCTAGGCCAGCACATAATCGAAAGCCTCTATTATTTCTTTGCAAATTTGGTGCAATGTAGGTAGTATATTCCGCATCTAATGGTATGGGATCATTCCAACTAGAGCCTTTAATCGCATAAAAAATAAGATTTCCAAATACTTTTTGTGTAGATGTATATTCTGTAATATTTCCAGCGAGATCGTGTATCCCAAAAGGAGATTCGTCTAAACTAAATGAAATATTCCATTGATGGATGGGTTCTAACTCAGACCAATATGGACGACTATTGGAAGATTTACAAAAACGTGGATTTGCAAAATTTCCCCAAGGAAATAATCTTCGATCTGCTCCTGATGTTGCGCAAGCCCATTCTTCAGCCGTTGGTAGTCTGAATTTAAATTGGCAATTTTTTAATTCTATTGGCAAATTTTGATTTAGCCATTGAATATATTCTTGGACTTGGTTATAACTGATTCCAAAAACAGGATAATTCATATTCCCAAAACGCAAAACTAAGTCTTCCCCCCTTAAATAAAACAATGATTTATTGGCAGAAACCATTGGAATTCTATTGGCTATTTTTTCTATTTTCCAAGGTAATGGGCCATTTATATTTTTTAAATATTCATACCATTGCCCAATAGTAACTTCATTTATTCCTAATAAATATCCTGTATTATTTTGACATTCACTTTGAAATGTTTTTAAAAAACCTCGTGGAATGATAGCAAAGTTTTTTAAAACTTTCTCACAATTTTTAGGATAGCGTGGCAAATTTATTAAAATTGGTTCAGCATACGGTTCCCCAAAAAGCAATTCATTTGATTCGGATATAGATTCTCTAGATACAATAAAAGGATAATTCACAGAGAAATAATTTTCAGAAGTGATTACCAATAAATAAGAACCAGGCATGAGGGCAATAGAATCATCAATAATCTGGTTTTTAGAAGTGAAAATTTTTGAAATCAAATTTTCTTGTATATTATATGGAAATCGTTGATTTTGAAAATCTAATGGTTGATTGAGATAAATATAAAAAATAGGAACAACTTCAATTGCGTGGAAATCATTATCATTATATTCGCTTGTATTGATATTTGCCTGCATGATTTCCCAATTTCTTAATATTTTACAAGTTATGCTAGATTTATTTCGAATTGCTATATGTAAAGATTCTAATGATGTAACAGGAATATCATCTATCATAAGAATATAATCTTGTGGTTGTAATACACTGCTTTTAGAAGAAATAGCTGCTACTTGAATAAGATAGTCTATTTTTTCTCGATAATTTCTTTGTGGCAAAATACTATAAATATCACTTATCCGTTGAATGAACTCTGTTGTAAATTTTTCCTGTAAGCTATTTTTTTCGACAGTACTTATGTTGGAATTTTCAATAATAGCTAATCCTCTTTTTTGCCAAAAATCAAAAGCCCCTGCAACATTTTTACTAATTCCTGGTTGAAGGTGTAAACAACATAATAAAAAATACGCATCAAGATATTCTGGATGAATTTCAATACACCTCAATAATGCATTTTTTGCCATTAAAAAATTTTGATTGAGTAGCAACATGGTTGCTTCCCAAAGTAAATTTTGTGCACGTAAAAAATCAATATTAGAAAGAATTTTTTTATTTATTTCTTTGGGCCATTCTATAATATTTCCTGTCTTAATATCTACAGGAGCAATTTTTTGCGAGCCGTCTGGATATTCTAAATATTTAAAAAGATATTTTTGTGCTGATGAAGGTGAAACTTGTAAAAGAATTTGAGCTGGCCTATCTAAAGAATTTGTAGAAATTCCTTGCAAATTTAATAACTCTAAACGATAGGGGCGACGTTCTTCTTCGTTTGGATAAAGAGAGATAATTGTATTTAATAAATGAATGAGATTTTTTTTATCTTCGATGCTTTGAGTAAGTTGTAAAATCTTTCGATAGGCAGGTAATATTTCAGAAGCTAGAGAAATAGCGTGTTCACGTTTTTTGGTTTTACGAAATTCTAATAAAATACGTTTTTCAGTTTCTTGAATAGTATCATTTAAACCTTGCGAATCCAAATATAATGGGATGTTTCCTATCTCCTTACTATATTCCATTTCAAGTTTTTGGTAATTTTTAAGGCATTCCTGTCTCAAAGATTCCCATTGTTTTTTTTGATTGTAGGAAAAATTTTGTTGCAACAAAAAAAATATAATAATAGATAGCAAAACTATCATAATTGGGATACTGATCCAAATCAATCGCTGACTTGCTAATAGGTTATGAAATAACTTTGATAAAGTTGATTGTGTGGAACTATCTATTACTTTATTCCTATTTGTATGTTGAGCAGATACAATATCAAGTCGAGCTTTTGTATCGGACAATTTTTCTGATGGTATATTTTGTTCATCCGTATTTAAATTAGGAGGAAGTATTTGTAATACAGGGCTTGTTGCTATTGGTTTTGATTGCTCCAAACTTTCTTTTGGAGTAGATATATTTGTTATAGGAGAAGTAGGAATATGTTCATTTTTGAGTAGTATTCTTTTAGAAGAGGTTGTTCCTGATTTATCCTTTTTTGTTATAGTAATAAATAATTCTTTTGTTTTTTTAGCTATTTTGGGAGCAGCTTCTTTAGCCTTGGTTTCAGAAGCTATAGATGTTATAGGATCAAAAATATCTTTCGTTAGGGTTCTTACACTAGTTTTTTCTGCAAATAAATCAATAGGTCTCTCATGGCTAATAGTATCATCAAAGGCTCCATCATCTAATTCTTCTATTAAAGCTTCATGAGAATTCATCATGTTATCCCAAAGTAATGCTAAACTGGAAAAATCTACTTTACGATTACTTTGGAGATCCCAGCATAATGATATAATTTGGAAAAAATTTTGATGAATATGTGTATGAGGAAATTCTAAATTACTTGCGTGTTCTAATGGAATAATACCTACCAAGATTGTATACCAAAGCATTCCCAAATGAAAGATATTAGATTGCTCTATTTTATCCCCTCTATTTGGTGAAATTTCTGGAGCTATCCATTCTAAAGGAAAATTTTGATCACCAATAAAACCAGGGATTTTAAAAATTTGTATTTGTCCTTCTGCAGTTATCCAAATGGAAGAAGGATGCAAAGGAAAAAAGTTTTTGACAGAATGAAAAAAATTTAATAAATTTCTGCATATAACTAAACATTTTTTTATTTCTTTATGAAGAACAATTTGCTGGCTCAATAAATTTCCAGGCAAAAATTTTAAAATTGCTGCATATAATCCAATTTGAGGTTCCTGAATAATTTCTAATACTTTGGGTTGAAATTGGCTATTTTGTTCTTGTAGATATTTTAATCCAGTAATAAAAGAATTTATCATATCTTGAGAACTATTTGGTTTAAGAATACGTATGATTAAGGTAGGATTATGTAGATTTTGATATAGCCAAGTATTACTGTCTTGTTCAATTTTAACTAGGCTTCCATAAGTCATATATAATCTTTTTTCCCATGTTGGAAAATTAGATAAAGTGCCATCATCTATATAAAGTTGTATTTGTATGCTAGAATCTTTGATATATAAAAAGCATTCTTGTTGCCAATTTTTTTCTTGGCTTAAGATCATGTGAATAGTTTCGCCTTTTGTTAAAATTTGTTTTTTTTGTTGCCATTCTAAAGTTAGTTTTTTATAACTTTGAATTTCAAATTTTCCTGGCATAAATCGTAAAGTTGCTTGATGCGGAACTGAGCCAGGAATCCATATCATTGCAGAAGAAGTTCCTCCAATGGTAATATTATGTTGGCCTTCCACACCAAGATAATATTGGGCTTCTCCCATAATAGAAGATTGCTTAAGCCCATATTCAGCACCTTTGCGAGTTATAGTAAGTTTTAAATTCCAATCCAAGGTTTTTCCTCCTTGGTTATAATCTTTAAAAAAAGTAAAGGATCGTAATATTTTTTTATGTTAAATCTTTAATTTCTCTTAGAATTTTATTCGCAATTTGGCTATATTTACTTGTCCATTCATATAATTTACTTTTTTTGATGATTTCTTGAAGAAATTTTACATACAATTCGCAAAACATTCGTTCTTTTTTAGCACGTTCTGACAACATCCAAAGCAAAGTTTCTTTTACTTCAATGTTGATAGGATATAAATTCATTAAGGGTTTTCCAGTTAAAGGATCTGTTATTGTTTTATCATCTAAAAGATTTGGTAATGCTGCAATCCTATGCTTTTCAATCATTAAATCCCGATCTCGACTTGGAGGAACATTTTTTTTATCGCCGTCAACAATAGTAATTGCACGATTTGTAAGCACAATCCAAATTGCTTGGCAAACTTGTGTTATGGTTTTTGGACGTTCTAAAGATTGAGTAATTACCCATCGTTTTCCGGATGGCTTTTTCTGTGAAAACACGGGTAATACTGCAGCACTATCTAAAAATTCGTCTTCTTCCCATTCGTTTAAATTCTCAAGCGAATGTCTTTCTGCACGTGCTTGAATTTTTTTCCCACGTAAACTACTGATTTTTTCCTTAAGTTTTTCTAAGGTCTCTTGCATACTATTGATTGCTTGATTTAGTTCATCTAATTCATTAGGAGAAAGTTGTTTAATTTCTGACCAAGATTTAATCCAATATGTTTTTCGAAGGGACTGTCCATCAGGAAGAGAAGTCCCTTTAAGTTGCATAAATGCTTGATGGATGCTAGCCATAATAGTATGAATTTTAGCAGAAACATCCTTAGTTATTTTTTTAGATTCAGTTTGATGTGGCATACTTTGCCCTTTAGATTCAAAATATATTTTCTTAACCCAATTGGATATTTTCTTAGGGAACTTTTTTTATAAAATAGGCGTCTAAACTAGTTAAATCTATAGTAAATGAATAGACAAAAGTTTTTGGACTAAAAAATATGCCAACTGTGAGGAATTGAACCTGCCGCTGCAAATTTTTTTTCGTTAAAGCTCGCCATCTATAAACGGCGTGTTAATTTCTGCCATGGACGAGTTTACTTAGCTAAAGTTAGTATTGAGATAGGAATGTATGATAAATTCTTAGTCCAAATACTTTTGACGAATTACTTATAAATATACACTTAAATATTTGGATTAAATTTCCCAAATATTTTTTATCAAGGAATATAATATGAAATGTCCATATCAAAATAAAATTGCTGATGCAATGGATGATTTATCTATATCTGAAGATATTCAGCAGCATATAGAACATTGTATGGGATGTTTAAAATACTATAAAAGTATCAAAAAATTAAAAAATGATTTACAATCATTGCCTAAGTTTACAGTTCCACCTAATTTTAAAAATAATGTCCATTATGCAATCATCCAACATCAAAAAAACATTTTTACACAATATTATCGCAATAAATGGTATGTCCATTTAGGATGGGCAGCAGGAATTATTATAGCAATCATTTTACCAATAATTTGGAAATCAAATTTGTTTTTTTCTCCAAATCAAAGTCCTCAGTATTCAATTTCTAGTTCACCAGAAATCGCAGTAAAACAAAAAAATATAAGCAGCAAAACAGAATCTAAGATAATAAAAGATCAAATATTAGCTCAATCAAAACCAACAGAAAAAATATATGAAAAGAAACAAGAATCGAAAAAAATGGAGCAAAATTTAAAATTAGATAGTCAAGTATTAGCAGAAGATAAGGGGAAAATTGCTGAAATGGATGAACTTCCTGTATATAACATGGCAGAAATGCCAACAGGCTCATTTGCTGAATTTGAGCCTGCAGAAAAAAAAATGAGAGAAGAAACAAATGATACACTTGCAGGAAGTTCTTTGGTATCAAATAAAGAAAATATTTTCGAAGAAGAACCTTTATCTTTTGCCCCTGAAATAGCAGAAGAAAATCAGCATGCATCTTCTCAAAAACATGCTACAGCAAATTTTGCACAATCAAGAGCTATTCCTGCTCCGATGCAAGCTCCTGCTTCTCAGACTTCACAGCCTAATCTAACAGATAAAATAGTTTATGAATTTGCTCCTGAAATGCCAATTTTTTCAAAAAAATGTTCTAATTCTTTTAATAAAAAAGAGATAAAAAATTTTATAGAAGATTTTGTATCTAATATCTCAACTCTTGGGAATAATAATATTGCCAAAATTATCATTCCTTAAATTATTTTATAGGCATGTCAAATTTTGACATGCCTATTTTTTTATTGTTTTAAAAAAGACGTGCAATGTCATTAAAAGTAACAAATATAATCAATGATAGCAATAAAAACACTCCAACAACTGTGGCTGCTATTTGAAATTTTTCAGGAATTGGCTTTCCACGGATTTTTTCAATGAGTAAAAATACAAGAAGTCCGCCATCTAATACAGGAATAGGGAAAAGATTGATTACGGCTAAATTTATGCTAATCAAGGCTAAAAAATATAGAAAATGTCCCAATCCTTGTTGCAATTGGCTATAAGATGCTTTGAAAATTAAAACGGGACCACCTAAATTTTTAGCAGAAATATTTTGACTGAAGATTCCTCTTAATGTGGTAAAAATATCGCCAATCATATTGATTGTATCTTCAAAAGCATATTGACAGGATTTTAAAAGATTTCGACTTGTAAATTTACTTAATTTAGGTAAAAAGCCAAAAGCTTCCCATTCAGATTCAACCTGAGCCAAGGGTTTTATTTCGATGGTTTTTTGAGTGTTATCTCTTTCAACAGTAATTTTTAAAGCATCTCCTTTAGAACTACTAACAACACTACTAAGATTTTGCCAACTTTTAATTGGAGTATCATTTATTTGAATAATTTTATCCCCAGCTAATAACATATTAAAAGCGGGCATATTAGGAACTACTTCTCCAATAACATTTTCTGCGGCAAAGTAAACATTTTCCCAGAATTTTTCTGGTGATTCATTTTGCAGAGATAAGGAAAATTCTTTGAAAATAGTTTTTCCAGATTCTTGACGTTCTATTGTAATTGTAGCCGGGCGATTGCTGTTAAAAAATAATTTTGTTACTTCAGATAAAGAATGAACTTTTTGTTGGTCTACGAGAATAATTCTATCGCCTTTTTGTAAGCCAATTTTTTCTGCTGTGCTTGATTCTCTCACAGCGGAAATCATAAGTTGTCTTGCAACAATACCTAAACGATAGAAAGTTTTTGTTCCTTGTCGTTTTAATATCCCAGATTTTTCTTGTCCTTCACTACTCCAAACTAACGAAATTTGTTCTTTATCTTTTAACATAGAAAGCACAGAATATACTTCGCTAGGATCTTTTATTTTATTTCCTTCTATTTCAATTATAGAATCTCCTGTGCGTAATCCTATTTCATATAATTTACTATTGGGTAAAACTTTAAGAATATTATCATAAGATTGTTCTACTCCAATTTGCAAAATTCCAAATTCTTCATTATATTCTGGAATAATTTTGCAAGAGAGAATTTCATCCCCACGTTTGAATTTTATGGTAAGCTCATGGGTTCTTGAGCTAAAAGCAATTTTAGCTAAAATATCTTGAAAACGCTTAATTTTATGCCCATCAATTTCAACAATTTCATCACCACGTTGTAATCCAGCATTCCAAGCAGGGCTTCCTACATAAACACCTCCGACAATAGGTGCCGAGAATTGAATTCCAATATAAAAAGCTATTATGGCTATCAATAGGCCAAAAATAAAATTCATGGTAACACCTGCAATAGCAATTCTTGCGCGAGCACCAGGTGTTTTTGATAAAAATTCATCTTCAGCACCTGTTTTGGGAGAATCTGGAGTTTCTCCCGCCATCTTTACATAACCACCTAAAAAAAATAATATATTGATCCGATACTCGGTTTCTCCTACTTGTTTTTTTATAATAGCTGGGCCAAAACCAAGAGCGAATTGTTCAACGCGAACTTTTTCACGTTTGGCAATTAAAAAATGGCCAAGCTCATGTACAAAAATTAACATTCCAATACCAAAAATTACAATTCCTAGATCTAAACTGAAACCTAAAGAATTGATTAAAGAAGCACCGAAAAGTATCGGTAAAATACTTAACAGACGAGATCTCATGGATTCCTCCAAACCAAATATAAAAAATGTTATCAATTATTTATAGGAAAATATTTTGTCGCTTAACCTTTGATTGAGTACAATCAAAGGCCGCAACAAACATTTTCCTATCTTAGTTTTAAAAAAAAGCTAAAAACATTGATAGATTTTAACTTTGGTAAGATTATAGCAATTAATTTTTATTTTGCCAATATTTATTTGATAGATTTTTATTGCGAAATCCTTGCAAAAAATAAAAAATGGAGTAATATTATTTATATATGAACAATTTTCTAAAAAAGACAGCGTTCTTTCTTTTCTTTCACAATTTGGGCAAGTTTCTAAAAATTTGTTTTTGGTTATAAGCCAATCTACAAATTTTTAATAACAAAGTGCTAGATATCTAATACTTTGTTTGAGGCAGTAATATAACGTTTATGTTATTAAAACTTTTACCCCTTTTTATTTTTCCTCTAGTTATCATCTTTGTAATCAAGCCTATGCGCATTAGAATTTGGGGAACAAAATATTCTTTTTTACTAGATTTTTCTCTTTCCCCAATTTTAGGTATTCTTCTGCTTTTAGTAACAAATTGCATAGGTTGGGACTGCCTTTATAATGGCATTGTTGGCAATGATAAAATTCGGCCATATACTATTTTGATTTTATTTAATGCGTTAGCATATATTTGTGTTTCTTTGGATAAAACTGGCTTTTTTTCTTATCTAGCTCTTTGGACAGCAAAAAAAGCGGGGAATTCTGGTCCTAAATTTTTTTTATATTTTTTTATTCTAAGTAGTGTATTAACAATATTTACATCGAATGATATTGTAATTTTGACGCTTACTCCTCTAATATGTTATTTTACTCATTATACAAAAATCAACCCTATCCCATATCTTATAGCAGAATTTTTCGCAGCAAATATATGGAGTGTAGCACTTTATATTGGTAACCCTACAAATATTATTGTTGCAGAAGCATATAAATTAAGTTTTTTAGAATATTCTGCCTGGATGGTACTTCCTACTATTGTAGCAGGTTTTTCCTGTTTAACATTGCTATGGATTGTATTTAGAAAACAAATTCCCCAATTTATCACACCTCCAGAAATTATTCCGAATACTGCTTTAAAAGATAAATTTGGAGCAATTTTTGGTATTGCTAGTTTGATGGTTTGTTTATTTCTTTTAAGTATTTCTTTTTGGTTAAATTGGGAGATTTGGAAAATTTGCCTTTTTACCTGCTTTGTAGTAATGGTACGTGATTTATTACTTGATATGATAAATCTTTATAAGATTAAAACTTCATCAGAAAAAGATTTATTAAACCAAACTAAAAATTCTAACTTTTTGTCAGTAATTAAGAGAATGCCTTGGAAAATTGTGCCATTTGTTGTAGGAATGTTTACTCTTGTTGAAGCACTTTCTCAATGTGGCTGGATTTCCAAATTTGCAATGTTTATTTCTATGTGTTCTACAAACATTTTTACTTCTGTTTTTTTTATGGGATTTTTATCTTCCCTGGTTGCAGATCTTATTAATAATCAGCCAATGACAATTCTCTTTACCCAAATTACTCAAAATAATGCTTTTTTAGTGGCATCTCCTCTTATTAAACAAGGAAGTATGTTTGCTTTAATTATGGGAAGTAATTTTGGAGCAAATTTTACTTTAATTGGAGCATTAGCTGGTATTATGTGGAGCAGCATCATGGCTGATAAAGGTATTGTCATTTCTTATCGAAAATTTGCCTATCATGGTTTTTTAATTATGCCTATTGTTGTTGCCCTAGCTTGTCTTGTTTTAGCGTTAGAATTATATTACTATGGAAAATTTTGTCTTTAAAATAGATTTAAAAAAGAAAAAATCTGTTAAACAGATTTTTTCTTTTTGTTTAAGAATAGCTATCTTGAAAGAAGATGATTTGAGACATGTTTTTTCCAAATTTTAAGTTCTGTAATATTATCAGGAATATCTTTAACATGAATTGTTTTAGGCATTTCTAATAATTCTTTCCCTAATTCTACAGCAACTTTAGATTTACTATCTCCGCAAGTTATACGAGCTAATTCTTCTACACGTTGTCTCATATCTAGCAACATTATTTTTGTTTGAGTACGATTATCTTCTGTTACTTTTTTTGTAACAAAATAATGTTGATCTGCAATAGCAGCAACTGGAGCTGTATGAGTAATCATAAGTATTTGAAAATTCTGATCTGCCATTTCACGAAGTTTTTTAGCTAAAAGAGTAGCAGCCTTTCCTGAAACACCAGTATCAATTTCATCGAAAATAAAAGTATGTATTTTCAACTGATTTGCCAATATATATTTTAATGCTAATAAAATACGACTTAGTTCACCCCCAGATGCGGTTTCATGCAAAGGGCGTAAAGGTTCGCCAACATTTGCGGAAAAATAAAAGGATACGTGATTAGCTCCTGTGTTATTGATACTATAGTCTTCATACTCTTTTGTCCAATCAAAGCAGCAATCATAGGTATCATTACTTTTTCTAAGTCGTTCTACATTGATTTGGAATTTAGCATTATCCATTGCCAATTCCAAAAGTTGAGTACGAATTTCCTGTCCCAATTTTTCTGCGGCTACTATACGCAATTCTTCTAACTCTTTAGTAAGGCGTAAAAGTCTATCTTCAGCATCTTGCAATTGTCTTGGCAAAGTTTCAAAACGTTTTTTAGCAATTTGTAATCGCTTACGTTCTTTATCAATATCGGACATTCGAGAATAAAATTTTTGCCAACTTCCATATTTTTTAATGCCGTTTTCTAATATCTCTATTCGAGATTCAATTTGTTCTAATTCTTCTTTAGCTTTGGCATTTTCATAATAAAAATCTTTTAGATCATCTGCCATACCTTCGACTTGTTCTGCCATCTTATTAAGATTTTTTGCGTATTTGCGTGCACGAATACATACGCCAAATTCATCAAGACGACGCATAAGACTGGCACTGCGAATAATAGAATCTCTGCTGCAAGATGTAATATTAACATGCTTTACTTGTTCTCGTAAATGGTGAGGAGCTTCTTCTCCCATAATTCGAACATAAAGTTCTAGCACAACATTTAGCGCAGCAAGACTTGCTTCTAATTTTTTCTTTCTTTTTTTTAACTTTTCATATTCATTTTTTTGAGGTTCTATATCTGCAAAGTATTCGTTTTCTTCCTTTAATTTTCTTTCAATAGATTCGCTATTCTTAGAAAGATTGCGAATTTCTTGATAGTCTTTACGAATTCCACGAACTATTTTTAATTGGCGTGCTAAAGTAACTGTTTTTTTTTCCAATTTTGCATAATGATCTAAAATATTTAAATAATTTTCAGGGTTAAGCAATTCGCTTTGTCCAAGCTGACGACTAAAATCTAACAAACATGGACCAATACAAGCTAGTAATTCTTTTGGAACTTGAATGTTATTAAGATAACCTTTTGAAATTCCCGTTCTTTCTATTGTACGTCGGATTTGAAGTATTTTTGACAATGGAATATTAAAAGATATTTTTTGATTTTGTTCAAATGATTTTATACGACGGGAAATCAAAGTTTTTGTATCGTTTTCTAGAGAAAAAACAACTTCAACATTTGCTTCATCTTTACCGGTACGGATCAAATCAACATTACTAGTCCCACCAAGAGCCAGTTCTAAAGCATCAAATAAAAGCGTTTTTCCCGCACCAGTTTCGCCAGTAAATCCTGTTAAACCTTGATGAATTGAAATATTTAATGAATCAATAATAATCATATTGTTAATAACTAATTTGGTGAGCATAGCAAATTTTTCCTCGAGATGTTAAACATTAAACAAAAAAATATTTTTCTACTTTTTCAAGAAAAACACATTTTAGAAAACAGGATTTTAACATAAATTTGCTTTCTAAGCAATAATTTTTTACGGAAAATACTTTGTTGCTTAACCTTTGATTGTACTCAATCAAAGGCCGCAACAAATATTTTCCTATTTTACAAAAAAATCCCAAAGCAAAAATTTGCCTTGGGATTTTTTACTCAAATAAAGCTGCAAATCTATCTAGGCAATAGTAACTTCTTTGCAAAGATAAACGTCTTGTACTGTATGAATTAACTCTACGCCTTCTGCGAATGGTTTTTGGAAAGCTTTGCGGCCAAGGATCAATCCCATACCACCAGCACGTTTGTTAATTACAGCAGTTTTAACAGCTTCTGCAAGATCATTTTTCCCGGAAGCTCCGCCGGAATTGATGAGACCAATACGTCCCATATAGCAATTGGCTACTTGATAACGAGTTAAGTCAATAGGGTTTGGAGTAGTAAGAGTAGAATATACTCGTGGATCGGTTTTACCAAATTTAACGGCATTGAATCCGCCATTATTTTCAGGTTGTTTTTGTTTAATAATATCTGCAGCAATAGTTACTCCAAGATGGTTAGCTTGGCCAGTAAGATCAGCAGAAACTTCATAATTTACATCTTTTCCTGTTTTTTCATCTTTTACTTTGAAACCATTATTGCGAACATAGCACCATAGAATGGTCGCTAAACCACGTTCGTGTGCGTATTCAAAGGCTTGAGAGATTTCTTGAATTTGGCGGCTAGATTCTTCTGATCCAAAATATACGGTTGCTCCAATAGCAGCAGCACCCATATTATAGGCTTGATCGACGCTAGCAAATAAAATTTGATCGTGTTTGTTAGGATAGGTTAATAGTTCATTATGATTGATTTTCAAAATGAATGGGATTCTATGCGCATAGCGACGAGCAACGGAAGCAAGAACTCCAAGTGTAGAAGCAACTGCATTGCAACCACTTTCAATTGCCAACTTAACAATGTTTTCTGGATCAAAATACATAGGATTGGGAGCAAAGGACGCACTTGCAGAATGTTCGATTCCTTGGTCAACAGGGAGAATAGAAAGGTAACCAGTACCTGCTAATCTGCCGGTATTGTACATGCTTTGCAAATTTCGCAAAACTGGGATGGAACGATCAGACGGAATAAACATTTTTTCTACAAAATCTGGAGTTGGTAAATGCAATTGTTCTTTAGGAATGCCTGTGCATGTATATTTTAGAAGAGCATCGCTTTCATTGCCTAAATGACTTACGATTTTGTCAATCATTGTTAACCTTTCTTGAATGAAATGGAACTCAAAACCAAATTTGAGTTTTCTAATTAGGGATTTAATCACTATTGAAAAAAAAATCAAGAAAGATTTTTTTTATTTTGATAAAAAACTGTAGCCTAATGTAGGCCAAAGAGATAAAAATACAATTTTTTTCAAAAAAAACTATGGTTTATAGAAAAAAAAATGATATATTTTTTGATAGAATAATTTTTTATTAAGAAAGTTTTAGAAAAAAGAATCTAACTATGACCATTCACATTGGAAAATTTGAACTTGAAAATCCGTTTTTTTTAGCTCCTATGGCAGGGATTACAGATTCTCCGTTTAGAAGAATCATGCGACGACGTAAAGCCTCATTAACTATTTCTGAACTACTTTCTGCTACTGCAATTCATTATGATAATGAGCAAACTTGCGAAATGGCAGAATTTGAGGAAGAAGAAAGACCAATTGGATTACAAATTTATGGCTCGGAATGTGACTTGTTGTGTCGTGCTGCACAGTTTGCTCAGAGACAAGGGGCAGATTTTGTAGATTTAAATTTAGGTTGCTCAGTTCCTAAAGTAGTGAAAAAAGGAGGCGGTGCTGCCTTAGCAAGAGATGTAAAAAAACTTGCACATATTTTGGAGTCTTTAGTTCGTAGTGTTCAAATTCCAGTTACTATAAAAATACGATTAGGGTGGGATGAAAATTCTCATACTGCAGCAGAAATTATTCAAGCTGCAACAGATTCTGGAATTATGTGGGTTACTGTTCATGGACGTACAAGTAATCAAGGTTATTCTGGGCTTGCTAATTGGGAAAAAATTGGGGAGTTAAAACAAAAAAGCTCAATCCCAATTATTGGAAATGGTGATATAATTCATCCTGAAATGGCAGTCGATTTTCTAAAAAAATATGGGGTGGATGGAATTATGATTGGACGATTTGCTCCAAGAAATCCTTTTATTTTTGAGCAATGCCATTCTCTTTGGTGTGGAGAAACGTATCATATTCCAACATGCCAAGATTATTTTCAATTGCTTAGTGAGCATCGGCAAACATTAGAAAAAATATACGATCCAGATTATGCTACGATATTTATTCGTAAATATTTAATTTGGTATACAACTGGCTTTTCAGGATGCCATCGTTTTCGAGCTGAAATTTTCCGTATCAAAAATTGGGAGGAAATTTGGAAATTTGCGCAAGATTTTTTTTCTGTATTAGAACATACCGGGGATTGGAAGCTGCGTGTTGTACCTAAATTACTTGAAGAAGAATCATAAAAAAAGCTCAAGGAATTTCCTTGAGCTTTTTTTATGATAAGATAAAAATGGTTATTCTTTTTCTTTATCAGGAATAGCAGGTTTTTCTTGTGGTATTTCAACAACACCAGTATCAGACACAACAGGAGTTTCTTTTATAGGAGTTGGTAATCCTGCTGGAATTGGA
>CAZPDM010000034.1:36074-38694 GCA_964585305.1 uncultured Planctomycetota bacterium
ATCAGACACAACAGGAGTTTCTTTTATAGGAGTTGGTAATCCTGCTGGAATTGGAGATGGTAAAATTTCTGAATTTTCTTTTGTTTCTGAATTAGGCGTTGTTGGTTCATTTTGAGCTAAAACTAAAAATGAAAAAAATTGAGGAATTCCGCTTTGTTGAGAAGAATCTTTAGCCGGCTCTTCAGTATCAGCAGGTTTTTCAACATCAGCCGGCTCTTCAACATCAGCAGGTTCTTCAGTATCAGCCGGCTCTTCAACATCAGCCGGCTCTTCAGTATCAGCAGGTTTTTCAACATCATCCGGCTCTTCAACATCAGCAGGTTCTTCAGTATCAGCCGGCTCTTCAACATCATCCGGTTCTTCAGTATCAGCCGGTTCTTCAGTATCAGCCGGCTCTTCAGTATCAGCCGGCTCTTCAACATCATCCGGTTCTTCAACATCATCCGGTTCTTCAGCATCAGCCGGTTCTTCAGTATCAGCCGGTTCTTCAGTATCAGCCGGTTCTTCAACATCAGCCGGTTCTTCAACATCAGTAGGCTCTTCAGGAGCTATTGTATCGTTTTCTTCTATTTCAGCCTTATCACCTGGTTCTTCATATAAAGGAATAGAAGTTTCATTTGGTGTAGGTGTTTCAGAATATTCTATTCTCCATTGTAATTCACGGAGATTTTCTCCAATAATACCACCAGTAAAAATAAATCCTAAAGCTCCTATAATTTCTAATTCGCTGGCAAAAGAAAGCATAAGACCTTCTGGAACTAAAGAAATGTTGCTACGATAGGAACCAAGATGTTTATTTATTGTTTGAATGCTGGGGAATAAAGACATTTCTAATGGAATTCCTTGAATTCTACATGGCCCTTCAAAAAATCGTGATAGAGCAGTAACATTATCTAAACTACGTTCTAATACTTCGGTATAATTTGTATAGCCAATCGCTAGGCAATGTTCTGGATTTTTACCCATGCTTTCTATAAATTTATTATTTTCTGATAAAGGAGTTCCTGATTTTTCTTTCCAAAGCAAATAAGCTTGCAAAGCAGGAACACTAGTACCTAAATAAAATGTATTATTTTGAAATAAATAAGCATGTCCAGAAAATACAGCAAATATATTTGCTATTTCATTAAACTCACTTGATTCTTGTATAATTATTTTACGAAAATAGTTGATTCCATTAGAATGAGTACAGCTTTCTAATTGGGAAAATTTAAGAAAACCTTTTAGGCATTTTTGAGCTTTTTCCATATCTTTTACTGGAATGATTAAAACAGATTCTGGAAATATGGAAGAATTATAATAGAAAGTAAAGGCTGTAGCTGGATTATCAAAAGCCTTGGAAAGATCATTCTCAAGAGAAAAGCCTAAAGCATTTTCAATTTGATTTAAATACATTCCTACTTGTGAAACTAGACCTAATGTTTCATCAGGATCAACTATAGTTGCTAAGTCCAATATAGTTTCTAAAACATTAGATAGGTTAAAGTTTGCAACATGGAAAGAAATTGCTGTTGCGGGAACTTTTTTAGCATGTTCCATATATTCAACTTTATCGCCTTGATATAAAATAAGGATAGGTAATGCTTTGGTCTTATACCTCTGCATTTTCCCCCCTTCCAAACCGTACAGGCGACTTTCATCGCATACGGCTTTCCAACGAATAACGATTTTAAAATTATTGTTTATATAAACGACATATTTCACTTTCCAGATTAGGCAAGAATAAATATTAGTGGGCTTTCTTAAATAGCATTGCTAATTTTTGTATAACTTTATTTTTAAGTTTATATACTCTGCAAAATCTTACTAAATTATCAAACGTTCCATGTATGATTCTGTGAGTCCAATCATTTACCAGCATACAATTAGTAAAAATATATTTTCCGCCTTTTGTATGAGGTATGATTCTATGACAATGGGGTCTAAATAATGGTTCTTTTGTTATTGGGTCTTTTCTTTGTTGTGTTCTATATTTGCTTCTTATGATGTCATATTTTTCTATGCTGTCATTTCTGTCTTTATACCAGTTATTTATGTTTAGGTCTGATAATTTTTCAAGATTTTTCAGGAAAGAGTCTTGACAGGCTAGTAATGTTTGTCTATACTTAACTTTAACATTTAGGCCCTCATTCAGAACCTCTACATAATTTTGTGTAGGATTTTGGGTGAGGTCTTTCTTTTTAGGCTTCTTTTTGATTTTCCTATGTTGTAGATTATTGTATAGACTACTAGCTTGGCTTATACCTGTAGCAATGCTCCAATAATTGAAAGCTCCCCTTACGATACTTATTCTTTTCTTGAGAGCAGTTTCACTTTTAGCTTTCTTTGCTAATTTCTTCACTGATTCTTTAGGAATATAGCTTTTTGCAACGAGATGCTTAATTTTTTGATTCTTTGATTTGACTGCCTTAATTTTTATACCAAGAAATTTTATGGCTCTTTTCTTCATATTGGTGATACGTGTCTTTTCTGGTGAATGTTCTAGTTTAAGTTGTGTTCTAAGGAAGCAAATCACTTGGTTCATATAGTAGATAGCATCTTTTCTGCTTTTTGTGAACACGCAAAAGTCATCCGCAAAACGAACGATATGGACAGGTCTTGTGTGATATTTCTTTCGGTA
>CAZPDM010000035.1:0-38384 GCA_964585305.1 uncultured Planctomycetota bacterium
GCGGCCTTTGATTGTACTCAATCAAAGGTTAAGCAACAAAGTATTTTCCATAAAATAGTAGAAAGGCTACCAAAAAATATGGCAGCAGAAAATATTCAGAAGTTATTAACATTGATCCTCCAAAATCAAGAAAATAAAGAACAATGGCTACAAGACCCTGTAAAAAAAACAAAAGAATGGTCTTTAGAAATTGATGCTACAACACTTGAAATTATTCGAGATACAATAAAATTAGAAAGTCGGGAAAATCTGACTTTTCAAGAACTTCAACAAGCAAGGCAAAAAAGTATTGCAAAAATTCAAGAAGCTACTAAGCATAGTCTTTGGACATTTTATGCAATGTTGGTAATGCATATTTTTGCATTCTTAGCAGGTTTTTTGATGCTACTTACTGGTTTATATGCGTGTTTAGGTACTCCTACTGCAATAGGCTATTTATTGTTGATTGCTGGAGCTGCGGAAATCATATATTTTCTGATTGCAAAACCAATCAATACCTTGCACCAAACAATTGGTAACATGGTGCAAATTGAAGTTGCTCTTGGCGGATGGTTTCAAGAAATGACGTTATGGCAGCCAGTTATCTTTTCTAATAAATTGGAAGAAAAACAAAGTGTATCTCAAGCCATGAGAGATTCCACGAAATGGACGATCATGATGATTGAAGATTATTGTGGTTCTAAAGAGATATTTAGCTCTATTCCTTTTGTTAATAACGAATCTCAAGGTTATAAATTTTCTGATTGGTTTCAAAAAATATCTGCATCTATAAAAAAATTATCTAAAAAAACAACTCCAATACCCGCAACAATTCCGGCAACAGCAGTTGCTGTACCAGCAGTAACTTCCACTTCCACAACTCCAGCACCCGCAACAACAGTAGCCCCAGCAGTAGTTTCGGCTTCTACAACTCCAGTTTCTACATTGGCAGCAACTTCAGCTTCTACAACAACTCCAGTAACATCGAACGGAGCTACATTAGCAACACCTACAACTCCTGCACAAACAACACAGCCAATAAGTGCTGTACCCAATTCTACAACACCAACAGAAACATCTAATCCCTCTGAAAAGAGATAGGCAAACAACATTATTTGGTTAAGTGTGTGGTTAAAAAAACAAAAGGCTTGCAGATCTGCAAGCCTTTTGTTTTTTTATCGAGTTTATAAGGGAAAAATTTTTGTTTCAAAAAAAGTGGAAATATTTTGTACGTAAGGATGCTTTAGTAAAGTAAAATGATCGCCGCCAATTTCTTGGATTTCTAATTGGGAAGAATATTTTTTCCATCCTGATAATATGTTTTTTTCTTTAGAAATCTCATTTTGTTGATTGCTTTCTTTGCTAATTTTTGAGTCTGTTGTGTGCAAAAGATATACTTTTCCTGTATATGGTTGGGGATGGTAGTTAAAAAATATTTTCTCATTATATTGAAATGTTTGAAGCCATAATTCCGCAATTTCAATAGTAATGTCATTTGGGAGGGTTTGTTGCGTTTTTCCTAAAGATAAAATCTTTTCTATACGTTCTGTGGGAGAAAGTGATTGGAGTGTTTCTGGAGATATGCTAATTTGAAAATTTCGTGCCAATTTCGATAATCTTTGGCAAGGATCTGCTATTTCAGGAGTATAGAAATTTTCTGGGGGCATACTATCTAATAAGATAACAGAGTGTATATTTTCTGATTTTGCTTGTTGAGCCATTTCAAAAGCAACACATCCACCAAATGACCATCCTAAAAGAATATACGGGCCAGGAACATTTTTTAAAATTTCCCAATATTGTTGAGCCAATTCTTCAATATTTTTATAGAAAAATTTTTCTGCTGAATTTTTATTTTGTTTATTCAAAGTAGGGCATTGTAAGAGTGCAAAAGGGTATTTTTTTAGAAGCATAACTAATTCTAAATATGAGTAGCAATGGCCGCCTGCTGCGGGAATTGCAACGATGTATGGATACTTGGATGATTTTTCCAAAGAAGGAATTTGAATAAGAGATTCAAAATTTTGAGATGTTTTTGAACGTAATATTTCTGCGACTTCTGTAATACTATTATGTTGTATAAAATCAGCTAAAGAAATAGACTGTTTAAACTCTTGTTGTATTTTTAATATTAAGCGAGCAATTTGAAGAGAATCTCCTCCTATGTTAAAAAAGCTGTCGTATAGTCCAAAGCTTTTTTGGGGCAATATACTTTGCCATATTTCAAAAAGTCGCCATTCTATAATATCTCGAGGAAATATATTTTTATCTGTTTCTTCTGTATTATAAGATTTTTTTGCTTCTGAAATGCTAATTTTTTGAGAATTGTTGTGATATGCTTTATCATTTTTTTCTTTTAGCTTACTGTTTGCTATTTGGAGATCACATAGTTGGGTATAAGCATCATAACAAATCTTACTTAGAATAGTTTCAAAATTCATCAAGAATTGCTTGATTGTATGACTTTGAAAAATATCACTATTATATTCTATAACTCCACAAATTTTTTCTTTTTCCTGCCACATTCCTAGTAAAATGTCAAATCTGGAACGTTGTGGTTGGAAATTTAATGATTGCAAAGTAATGCCAGGAATTTTTATTTCCGGAAAAATATTAGGCTGCCAGGAAAACATAACTTGAAAAAGTGGAGTGCGACTCCAATCACGATGATAATTGAGTTTTTGAATAATCATTTCTAATGGGACATCTTTATTTTGATAAGCGTCTAAAATAGTTTTTTTCATGTTTTCTACAATTTGATGTAATGTAAAATTATATGAAATTTGATTGCGGATTACTAGTGTATTTACAAAGCAACCTATTACATCTTCAAATCCTTGTGGCCGATCTTGGATCGGCATTCCGATAGCTATATCTGTCTGACCTGTTGTGTGGCATAACAAAATTTGAAACGCGGACATTCCAAGCATAAACATTGTTACACCAAAATTTTGGCAAGTATGTTGCATTTCTTTAAAAAGATCGAACGAAAAGTTAAGACTATTTCCGTGATAACTGAAAACAGTAGGACGTTCTGCATCAGTAGGAATATCAAGCATTGGTAATTTTGCTAACTTTTCTTGCCAATATTGTAATTGAGATTCAAGTTCGACTTCTGAAAAATATTGTCTTTGCCATGCAGCAAAATCTCTATAATGCCAGGGTAGCTCTGGCCAATATAACTCATCTTTTAAAATACGCTGATAATTTATACTGAGTTCATTTAATAAAATTGGAAGAGAACCATCGCAAGCAATGTGGTGTGTTACAAGCAATGCCCAATATTCTTTGTCTGCTATTTCCCATATTCTAACACGTAATAATATATCTTGAGTAAAGTCAAAAGGTTTTTGAAAAAAGTTAATCATCTGCAAATAAGCATTTTGCTCTGCTTCTTCTCGTGGCAAATGAGTAAATGAAATTCTTACAAGCTGGAAATCATTTCGTAATTCTTGGACGATTTGTTTTTGTTCGTTGTTTTCTACAACTATTGATGTTCGTAAACTTATTTGACGTAAGATAATTTGTTGCAAACTTTGCTCTAGTACATTTAATTGCAACAAACCTTTCAGTCGGATAGCAATTGGTATATTGTACGCAAAATTTTTAGATTCTAAATTGGACAGATACCAGAATCTTTCTTGCCCATAAGATAAGGGTAATGGCTTCTTAATATCTTGATGATGTATAGCGGCAGGAAGTTTATTTTCATTTCTAAATTGTAGTTTTTCTAAAAATCGTGCAAAATCTGTAAGAATAGGATAGTCAAAAATATGATGGACTTTTATATTAAGCCCTAATATTTGTTGCAAATATGCAATAACTTGAATCGCTAGTAGAGAATGACCACCTATTTCAAAAAAATTGCTTTTAATTGAAAGTTGAGTATATGGTAAAAATTTTTTCCAAGTTAGCGATACAATTTCTTCCCAAGGATTTGTTGAAAGTTCAATTGATAAAGATTCTGAAGAAATAGAAGAAAGCGTAGTTTGTGGCAAAGGCAATGCTTTTCGATCAAGTTTTCCATTTGAAGTTACAGGAAGTTTTTCTAAAAAAATAAAATGGCTAGGGATCATGTAAGAAGGTAATAGTTCTTGTAAAAAAATGCGAATTTGAGAAGAAGATATTTTTATTTTGTTAGATTCTGCTTGTACATTTTTTTTAGGCAATATATATGCAATTAATATTTTTTCATGGAGGTTTTCCTCATGTGCAATTACTGCACAATCTTGAATATCCGGATGTTGAGCCAAGGTTGATTGAACTTCTGCCAATTCAATTCTAAAACCACGTATTTTAACTTGTTGATCGCGACGCCCTAAAAATTCTATTGTTCCATCTTGCCAAAACTTGGCATAATCGCCTGTCGCATACATACGGGCATTTGGATCTGTTGTAAATTTGTCTGGAAAAAATTTATTAGCTGTTAATATTGGATCGTTACTATATCCTATTGCTAAACAATTTCCTCCAATATATAAGTTCCCAGAAACTCCAATTGGACAGGGTTGCATGTCTTCATCTAAAATATAATAGCGAGAATTGCTAATTGGCCAACCATAAGGAATAGATGCCCATTTAGTTTCTACTTTTTCAATAGGATAGTAGTTGGACCAAATTGTTGCCTCTGTAGCACCACCCAAGCTAATAATTTTTGTTAAAGGAAATTTTTTAAGAATACTCTCTGGCATTTTTACAGGAATCCAATCGCCACTTAAAAAAACTAAACGTAATTTTTGTTGACAATTTTCTGGTAAAAATGGCAATATTTGCTGAAGTGCTGCAGGAGCAGAATCCCAAAAAGTAATTGGCTCATACGCCAGTATATAAGCTAATTGGTTTGGATCTTGCAATTCAGATTTATTAGCTATGCGAATTGTTCCACCTGTTGCTAAAATTCCAAAAATATCATAGACAGATAAGTCAAAACAAAGAGAAGTTACCCAAAGTAATTGATCATCAGTAGAAACTTGAAATTTTTCATTTACCCAATTTAAAGTATTGATGACTGTTTGGTGATTTACCATAACTCCTTTAGGAGTTCCAGTGGAACCTGATGTAAAAATAATATAGGCAATTGCTTCTTGTGGAATATAGACTTGTGGAGTAGTTTTGGGATATTCTTTCCAATCTTGTGGAAAAATATATCTAAAATTATTTTTTTTATGATTATATAAAGGGTTTTCTAAACAAAATTTTTCATCTGTAATGGAAGGATTATCTATCAGAATAATATATTCTAAATTTGGTAACTCTTGTATAAAATTTTGTAAAACAGATAAATTTTTAGTGTCAGTTATGATATAACGAATTTTTAATGATTCTAGTAGCCATTGGATTCGGGTTTTAGGATAGCTTGTTTCCATAGGAAGATACGCCATCCCTGCTTTTATAATTGATAAAACTGCCAAGATCATTTCTAGCGTACGTTCCATATAAACAGCGACAAATGGTTGTGTGCTGACGCTTGTTCTTTTTATGTCCAATAATTTATATGCCAAAGAATTAGAAGTTTCATGCACTTCTTGATATGTTAAAGAAATTTTTTTTGTACGAAGAGCAATATTTTTAGGATATTTTTCTTTGGCAGTTTCTAAAAGCTCAGAAATATTATATGTAGATTGTCGTTGTTTTGTAGAATTCCACTCATGTACTATTTTTTCGTACTCATTTTGGGACAAACAAGAAACGTCTGAAATTTTGCAACAAGGATTTTGTAAAATATATTCTAATATATTATTATAATGATTGAGTATTTGGCTAATTGTATCAGAGTTAAATAAATTAGTGTTATATTCTAGTGTTATATTTATATTTTTCTCATATTCTTCAACAAACATACTTAGATCAAATTTAGAAGTATTGCTAGAAAGAGGAAAGGGCAGGATTTCTAACTGTGGAATTTTAATTATAGTATTACGATAAAAATTTTGGACAGAAAATAATACTTGAAAAATTGGAGTTCTGTTTAAACTTCGCTCAGGAGATAATTCTTGTACAAGTTTTTCAAAAGGAAGATTTGCATGATCATAGCTTTCTAATGCAGTCTGTCGAATTTGTTGCAAAAATTCAAGAAATGTTGATTCTAGTGGAATTTGAGTTCGTAATGCTAGTGTATTTACAAAAAAACCAATTAAAGATTGTATTTGCTCCTGCGTACGTCCAAGAATAGGAGTCCCAATAATAATATCTCTTTGCCCTGTATAACGCATAAGTAAAATTTTAAAAATTGCTAGCATAATCATAAAAAGCGTTAATTTTTCTTTATGACATAATTCTTTTAAGTTTGAATAATTTGTTGATGATAATTTAATAGTTTGGTTATTTCCTTCAAATGTAAGTTCATGGCTTTTAGCGTAATTATATGGTAATTCCAAAATAGGCAACTCACCAGATAATTTTTCTTTCCAATATACTAACTCTTGTTGCAAATTTTCGAGTTTAAAATATTCACGTTGCCATGCTGCATAATCATAATATTGAATACTTAATTCTGGTAATTGAGGAGTACGCTGGGTAAGAATAGCGTGATAATATTCTAATAATTCTCGTAAAAATATACTTAATGACCATCCGTCAGAAATAATATGATGAAAGGTTAATACTATAATAGAGCTTTCTATATCTTGTTTAGGCAATTTTATCCAAAGAATGCGAAATAAAGGTCCATTTATAAGATCAAAAGATTTACGAATTTCATTTTTTGCTGTTATTTTAGCCTTTTCCTCAGCTTCTGCAATAGAATCATTTTGGTAATCTATAATTTGTAACGGGAGGTTTATTGTTCGTAAAATTACTTGTATAGGAAGATTATTTTGTTTTCTAAATATAGTTCTCAAACTAGCATGACGTTGGATCATTTGTTGAATAGCCCAGGATAATTTAGAGACTTCTAGTGTTCCATAGATTTTAAAAGCAGTATGAATATGATATGCAGGGATATTTCCATACCATTCTTGAATAAACCAAAGACGTTCCTGGCTAAAGGTGCAAGGAAATTCTCGAATATTGTTTGGCTGCTGTGAAATAATTATATGTGGCATATTTCCTCTTTTCAGAAGGTGAAAATATTTTTTTAGAATCAATAAATTAAATATTATTTTTCTTTTTCTTTGAAAAAAAGAATGCTATTTATTACAATAACATTAGGTTGAAAAGCAACTTGCTATTTTCTTCTATAAGAAAGGCGTATCTATGGATGCCATGGATCTTTTGAGAACAAGTTGGCAGGCAAGCATTGGAATGCGACTTGGAAATCGGTATCGCATCATCCAAGATTTAGGCCAAGGCGAAATGGCAAAAGTTTTTTTATCCCATGATGAAAAATTAAATATTCCTATTGCATTAAAAATGATGCGGCCTGATTTAGCTGCGGATGAACGTGCTCTCAAAGCAATTATAAACGGAGCTAAGTTGGCAATACAATTAGATCATCCTAATATTGTTCGTTTGTATAATTTAGAAACTTTTGAAAATGTGCCATTTTTAGCAATGGAATATATTACTGGCCCAACTCTTGATACTATCTTGGTAAAGAGAGAAAAAGTTACAATAGAAGAATGCACGCTTATTTTAAAAAATCTTATACCCGCATTAGATTATTCCCATGAACAAAATATTTTACATTGTGATTTAAAACCTAGCAATATTTTTTTGCATATTCAAGCTACTGATATTTGGGAACGTCAAGGAAAAGAATTGCTCATGCGAAATTTAACACAATGGCCAAATTTTACAACTAAAATTGGAGATTTTGGTATTGCAAGACAAATAAGAGATTTTTTATCTCGGACGTTACGAATAGATTCATACAGAACATTAGTTTATATGTCTCCGGAGCAATTAGTTGGTAGAAAATTAACCTTTGCTTCTGACATTTATAGTTTAGGTGTTGTTCTTTATGAAATGCTTTCTGGACATCCGCCATTTTATACAGGAGCTTTAGAACATCAGATATTACATGTTCCTCCAGAGCCAATTGAAAATCTACCAGAGCCATATCAAAAAATTATTTTGTGTTGTTTAGAAAAAAATCCTGAACAAAGATATAAAAAGGCTGTAGATATTATAGAAGATTGGCAAGCAAAGCCTGAAAAAATAATAATTTTTGACGATGAAAATAAAACAAATGTTTTACAACAAATAGTTCCTTCTCTTTCTGCCTCTATAGAATCAATATCAAATGAAATTGAACGATTAAAAATAGAGTTAGCAGAAGAAAAACGTCAAGTAGCATTAGCAGAGCAACAAAAAAAAGAATTAGAGCTTGTATATCTTAAAGAAGAACTAGCAAAGGAAAAGAAAAAAAGAAAAGAACTTAGCATACAAAAAAAAGAGAATAATAAGATATATAGTTTTTTCTTGATATTAGCCATATTATTAACAGTGATATTTTATTTTTTACTTAAGGTATGGAAATAATTATTTTTGAGCAAAATAAGAAATTTTTAATACAGGAGATTAAGATATGTTTTCTTTTTTTAAAAGTTGCCATTCATCTTTATATATCTTTTTAGTTTGCAGTTTATATATAGTTTCTGCATGTTCGGGTGGCGGGGGATCTTCAGATAATGAAGACAATGATGATTTAATGCCAGAAGCTGAAATACGTGGAAATAATGTAGTTATTCTTGATGGTAGCAATATCCCTAGTATATTTGATAATACAGATTTTGGCGGTGTAAAATTTCCTGCTGCGGCTGCTAAACGTTTAGCTTTTACAATTTTTAATTTAGGTACAACAAATTTAACTTTAGGAAATGTAGTAGTTGCTGGCACTAATGCTGCCGATTTTGTTGTATCAACCGCACCAGTAAGTCCGGTTTTACCTAAAGGATCAACAATATTTAGAATTGATTTTACACCAGGAGCTGTTGGTATTAGAACTGCAACAATTAGTATAGAAACTAATGATGGAAATGAAAATCCATATAATTTTGCAATTCAAGGAGTAGGAACTGTAGCCCTTCCCAAAACAGGACAAACAGTTAGTTATGCAATTGGCGATGATGGTGATTTGCAACAAGGGGTAGCTTGGCCGAATCCAAGGTTTGTAGATAATGCCAATGGGACAGTAACAGATAATTTAACTGGATTGGTTTGGTTAAAAAATGCGGATGTATTAGCTCCTCGCGGTGTAGCTACTTGGTCGCAAGCATTAAATCTTTGCAATGCTTTAGCTTCTGGCCAAGCGGGTCTTACTGATGGTTCTGTAGCAGGAGATTGGCGTCTTCCCAATATTCGAGAATTGAGAAGTTTGATCAATCATAGCCAAGCAAATCCTTCCTTAACAGCAGGCCACCCTTTTACAAATGTTCAACTTAATGACTATTGGACTTCTACAACATCTTTTGCGACACCTGCTCAAGCATATTCTGTTTTTCTATCAAATGGTGGAATTTCTGTTGATAATAAAGAAAGCTCTTGGCGGCTTTGGGCAGTACGAGGAAATAGTGGGAATACTATTTTTTTACCTAAAACTGGCCAAACAACTCCGTATTTAGCTGGCGATGATGGAACATTAGGAAAGGGGACTGCATGGCCTAATCCAAGATTTACAGACCCGGGAAATGGAACGATCATAGATAATTTAACCGGTTTAATTTGGCTTAAAGATGCAAGTGCTTTAGGAATTGATTCCTGGAGTAATGCTATCAATGATTGTAATAATTTATCAGAAGGGCAGGCTGGGCTTTCGGATGGCTCTATTGCAGGAGATTGGAGATTGCCTAACATTTATGAACTAAGTAGTTTAATGACCTATGGAGCTACTTCACCAGCTTTACCAGCAAATCATCCTTTTCTCAATGTTCAATTAGGCGATCATTGGACATCTACCACATACGCAGGTGATACAACAAGAGCATTTCATATTTCTACTGTAAATGGCGATAGTGATACTACAGCGAAAATATCTTCTATTTATACATGGGCAGTTCGTGGAAGTTCTAGTTCTCGAAATAAATTCCGTCCTTCAGATATAGAAAATGAAGAAAATTAGACTAAGTTTTTAAAGATATATTTTTCGTTCTCAAGCCAAGTTTAAAACTTGGCTTGATTTGTTATAGAACTTTTCCAGGATTTAAAATTTCATTAGGATCAAAAACATTTTTGATAGAACGCATAAGGGAAAGTTGATATGAATCTAAAAATTCAGCCATATATTCACGTTTGATAAGGCCAATTCCATGTTCACCAGAAATCATTCCTTGAAATTGATGACCTAGACTATGTATTTTATCTCGAACAATATGATATTTATCTTTCCAATTTGGTAATTCTTGCCAGGTACCATTTTGCCAACGTGCTTTCATAATATGTGTATGGACGTTTCCATCTGCTGCATGGCCATAAGTTGGACACCATGTATCATGTTCTTGTTCTATTTTATGAACAGCCGTTACAAATTCTGCAATCGATGCTCTGGGAACAGTAATATCAAGTATTTCCAGCATATAATTTCTTAATGCTTCATAAATATGGCTACGAATTTCAAGAATGTTTTTCTGTTTAGCTTTTTCTGTAGCAATAAAAACATCAAGAGCGTGATTTGCTAAACAAATATCTGATATTTTTTCTGCGAGTTGTAATAACTCTTCTTCTTGACTAGCATCAATCATAATGAGAAGGTGCGCATCGCCATCATCTGATGGCCATTTTTTTTGTAGATGATGTTCTGTAATTTTTAATGATGTACGATCCATAAATTCTACGGCTAAAGGAATGATTTTACTTTGCAAAATAGCAGGAACTGTTTGTATCGCTTCATGAAGTGTTGTAAATGGAATAACTAATGAGCATGTATGTTCTGGCGGTGGATATAAAGATATTATTGCTTTTGTGATAATACCTAATGTTCCTTCTGAACCAATTAAAAGATGTAATAAGCTATATCCTGTACTATTTTTAATTAACTTTCCGCTAATATTTGTTATCTCTCCTGTAGGCAACACAACTTCAATTCCTCGTACAAAATTTCTAATAACGCCATATTTTACTGCTCTTGCACCTCCAGCATTTGTAGCAATTACTCCACCAATAGTAGCTCCTTCATCTCCAGGATGTGGAGGAAAAAATAATCCTGAGCCTTCAATTGCCTGATAGAAATCGTGCAATGATACTCCAGCATCTACAACCGCCATCATATTTTTAGTATCTATTTCCCAAACTCGATTCATTTTTTCTAAAGAAAGTAGAATGCCTCCATATATCGGAACACAACCACCACATAATCCAGTTCCCCCACCACGTGGTGTAATAGGAATTTTATTTTTATTGGCAAATTTTACAATCTCAGAAATTTGTTGTGTATTGTGAGGTTTTACGACAATATCCGGTAAATGTCTTAATTCTACAAAAGTAAATTCATCATGGCTATAATCCTGCATGTTATTAGGATCTATAATTATATTTTCTTTTCCAAGTATTGTTTCTAGCTCTTTTATAAAAACTTCATTTAGTTTATTCCATTGCATATAATTTTTTCCATAAAATTTTTTTGTATCTTTGATAAAAATTATTATACTCTTGATAATTCAAATATCGTTTTTATATTTTTGATAAGGAAAAATAATGTCTTGGATTTTATTATCGTTAATCTCTGCTGTGTTTTCTGCTGCTGCAGCAATTTCACAAAAAAAAGTTTTACAATCGTTGCCTGCTTTGCATTTTTCTCTTTTAGTTTCATTATTAACGTTGGTATTTTGTATACCATTTTTATTTGGAATAGATTTTGACAAAATTTCAAGTATCAGTGTATATGTTTTGTTTGGCAAAACTATACTTACCGCATTGGCTTTTTGGTTAGTTATGCTTTCTATTCAGAAATTACAAATTAGTTTAGCATTACCCTTGATGGTTTTAACTCCAGGTTTAGTAGCTATTTTTGGATTCTTTCTTTTAGGAGAATCCTTATTATGGTTTCAAATCTTTGGAATGATTTTACTTGTTATTGGCACATATATTTTAGAATTGGAAAAAAATACAAAATTTTATACACCATTTCTTAATTTGCTAAAATCTCCCCACCATGGATATATCTTAGGTGCGTTGATCCTTTTTACAACTACATCTATTTTAGATGCTGCTCTTTTGAAAAAATTTAAACTGCATCCATATTCTATGACAGTCCTACAACAAGCTTTTTCTGTTATTATTTTTGGTTTGATTTTAATAATAGAGTCTTTAAGAAAAAGAAATGTCTTACAAGCAGATATGACAGAAAATTTAGAAAAAGCTATTGCATCTCAAAATAATTTATGGACTATATTAAAAAAACATTGGATATGGCTAACTTGGATTGCTTTTTTTACAATAGTTTATCGTTATACTCAAATTGAAGCAACCAAGTTAGCTCCGGCTGTGGCTTTGGTTCTTTCACTAAAAAGAGTTTCTGTATTTTTTAGTGCTGTTATTGGCGGAAAAATTTTTCGAGAGCAAAATTTACCTCAGCGAATTATTGCTGTGATTATTATGTTAATTGGTGCTACGCTGATTATGAAAGATTAAGCCTATTTTATAGATCGTACAACAAAACCTGAACGTAATTTGGGTTCAAACCAAGTAGATTTTGGTGGCATAATTTGATTTGCATCAGCAATAGCCATCAGATCGCTAATACTTACTGGATACAAAGCAAATGCAACCCCATCTTCTTGCTTTTGTACAGCTTTTTCCAAAGCCTCTGTTCCTTTAATACCTCCGACAAATTTGATTCGTTTGTCTGTACGAGGATTTTCAATACCAAGCAATGGGAATAAGACTTGTTTTTGTAAAATGCTGACATCTAAGCGTTCGATTACATCATTTTCATTTACAATGGCAGGTTTTGCTTGGAGACGATACCATCTATTTTTCAAATACATTCCGAAAGAATGTTTTTCAGTAGGGGCAGCATTTGTCGCTTCAGTAATTTCAAACTTTTCTGAAAGTTTAGAAATAAATTTTTCAGCACTCATATTATTGAGGTCTTTTACAACACGATTGTATGCCATAATATTCATTTGATTGTCTGGGAAAATGACAGTCATAAAGTAATTGTAGCTTTCACTTCCTGTATGATGAGGATTTTTTTCTTTACGATATTCGCAAACTCGCACAGATGCTGCAGAACGATGATGTCCATCAGCGATATACATAAAGGGGACTTTTTTGAATTCTTCTTGAATTTTCAAAACCACAGCAGGATCAGAAATTGTCCAGAATGTATGTTGTACATGATCAGGTGTAGTAATGTTATACATAGCCGGTTGTGTGCAAACTTTTGCTATAATATTGTCAATTTCTGAACGTTGTTGATAGGTAAAAAATACTGGTTCATCATTGGCCTGCAAAGTATCGATATGGCGAATACGATCGTTTTCTTTATCTACACGAGTAAGCTCATGTTTTTTGATGATATTATGTTGGTATTCCACAACACTGGCACCAGCAACAATACCAACTTGGCAATGGTTCCCAAGTTGTTGTGCATAGATATAAAAACTTGGAGCATCGTCTTGTACTAACCATTTTTTTTCAATGAATTTACTGAGGTTTTCTGCTCCTTTAGCATAAACACGATCGTCGTATTGATCTATACTGCGATCTACATCAATTTCTGATTTTGCAATATGAAAAAAACTATAAGGATTGTCTTTAGCCATCTCACTTGCTTCTTCAGAATCAATGACATCATAAGGCAATTCAACAATACGATTGACAAGATGTACAGGCGGACGAAATCCGCAAAAAGGCATAATATTTACCATAAAAACCTTTCTAATTCAAATCTAATTCAAAATATCTTCAACTACTTTTCACCTTAAATGAAAAGTTTATAAAAATTATGATTTTCTTTTTGTAGGTTCATCTTGATAGATAAATTGTTCGGAAAAAATCGCAGTTCCAAGAGCTGCAGGAGGAATAGCAATAATTTTTACAGGAATCAATGCTGCACCAATTCCTGGAGTTGGCTCATTTTGCCAGTTCCATACAGAACTGACAGAATCTGGAACATTTGCACAGCCTCTTACTGGATTGACAACAGCAATATCAACAACAGAAAGTACTGCATAACCTGGAAATAATACAGGAGAAAGTAACACTTTAGGAAGTGTTTCTTGAGGAAATACTTGATCACGAAAATAGTTTGCTGTGGGCAATTGGCAGCCTGATATTGTAATCAATGCTATTACTAAAAAAATGGTGAGTAAAATTCTTCTCATGTTCTTTACTCTTAAAAAACTATTTAAATACTAAAATAGTTGAGATTCATTTGTTTTTGCCTTAACTCCAAAGGAGTAAAGAGAATTGGCCAGTTGTACAAATTCAGATAAAGTTAAAGATTCCGCACGTTGTTTTCCTTCAATTCCACTTTTTTTTAACGAAGCTTCTAATATAGATATATCTTGGAATTCTATAAATTGTGATTGCTTAAGAGCATTGCTAATTGTTTTGCGTCGCAAATTAAAAAGGGTAAAGATGGTTGCTTTCAGCATATTCCTATCATCAACTTCTACTTTTTTAGGAGAATATGTAATTTGAATAACAGAGGAATATACTTTAGGAGGAGGGTAAAATGCTTGTGGAGGAACAGTCATTATTTGCCGGATGTTTCCATGAAGTTGTACAAAAAGCGATAATGGCCCATATTCTGGAGTATTTGGCTGAGCCATAATACGATTTGCTACCTCTTTTTGAATCATCACTACCATTTGATTTGGAGGAGTTGGAAGTTCTAAAAAATTAATGATAATAGGGGCTGCAATATTATAAGGTAAATTGGCTATAACTTTATAAGGAGTTTGTTCACTTTTTTTGGCTATGGATTCAATTAAGCAAGGATGCAAATTATGCTTACCATCTAAAGCATCGCAATTGATTATTTGGAAGCCTGAAAAATTTTGAAAGCGTTTCTTAAGAAAATTGATAAACCTGGGATCTATTTCCACCGCTAAAACATTTGGAGTAATATGCAAAAGTTGTTCAGTAAGATGGCCTAATCCTGGTCCAATTTCAATTACCATCTCTGATGTTTGTATCTGTGCGGATTCAGCAATTTTTTGATGAATATTATGATTAACTAAAAAATTTTGTCCCCATTTTTTAGATGGGGGAAATCCAAGTTGTTGTAAAATTGCAGGAATATACTTGGCCTCATAGATATTTTCTTGCATAGAAAATTCTGCGTCGTCAGGGGAGTGATTATAAGATTTGTTTTCTTTTAATATTTTTGTTTTATTGTTTTTCATTTTTTTCTTGTTGAGTCTTTATACTCTCAACAGATTTTAATAATTTTTGATATAGTCTTTTTGTATCGTTTAATTCTTCTTTTTCATTTGAAATGCTTCCTAGTTTAAAACCAACTTCATTTACAAGAATAAGGCGTTGGGTAATAATAGTTTCACCAGCTTCTTGAATATCCTCTAATGTTATTTCTTCTCTACTTTGAAAGGCCGCATAAACTTTTGCGGCTTTAAGCAATAGAATTTGAGTATAAGTGTCGATTCCATTATGAACGATATCTTTAAATTGTGCTAAACATGCTACATGTTCGGGGTTTGCGGAACATACTAACCGTACTATATATTCAAGAAGATTGTCTGGGACTTTTACTGATTCTACTATATCTTGGAAGTAATTGATATCTTCCTTATTCATAATGGATTGTTGCGGTTTATCTGCATGTTCATGCCAATATTTCAGAATGGAAATTTCTTGGTTGATTGTTGTTACAGTCAATTCTATCTTGAACATTAAGGCATTCTGTAACTGATTTGGAATTTTCGTTATATCAGGCTCATTTTGGCATATAACAATTCTTGGTTTCTTTGTATTTTTTGTTCTCTGAAAATTTAAAGAGGAAAGATTTTGTTCTGAGATAAAGTCAGTAATTTCAGAATAATAATTTGCGCAATTAGCTAAAACTAGAATATCAGAATCTATTTCCAACTTATTAAGATGTTCTTTATTTTTTATATGAATAATTTGTAAAGATAGGCCTAAACATTTTGCCATTTTATGCAGAAAGACAAATTGGTGGAGAGTAGAACTTCCATGTAACCAGCAATGGCCTCCTGAAATCCAAGCTAAAAACAGTTGTCGTACATTTATTTCCTGCTCAATCATTTCTGGAATTATTTGTTTTTGTAATTGCTCATAGCATTTTTTTATCCATTTGATGTTTTGTCCAGAGGCAACCATTGCTATAGCCACATCTTTAGATTTTGCTACTTTAGTCTCTGTTTTTGCATCAACTTTTATTTCTACTCTTTCAGAGCTTACTTGTTCTCCAGAAGCAGGATATTTTTTAGGAGGGGGAAGGGTGGATTTAGAATCTAATTTTTTATCCTCTTCTCTGGCAGATGCCATAGGAATTTTTCCTGTACGCTTGGAAATAGGAGGAATATCTTCTTTTCCTAATCCTACCTGTGCTAAGAGTCCAGAAGCAGAAGTATCATCGCTATAATTATCATCCTCTTCTTTATCTGCTTCTTTTTTCTGCACGTTTAGTTCGGGTATTTTTTCTGCATTATTTTCTGGTTTTGCTGTTCCTTGTGAGTCAGGAATTTCGCTTCTTTCCTTAGCAATTAAAAAGATCATTTCAACAGAAGCTATTGCAATTTTGTCTCCATCTTCTAACTCTTTTTTCTTAATCCGTTCCCCATTAACAAAGGTTCCATTTTGACTATCACAGTCAACAACATACCAAGCATCACCAATTTTTATAATATTACATTGTCTTCGGGAAGCATTTCGATCTTTAATAGGCACATCATTTTTACTACTTCTTCCAACTGTAATAATTCTGCCTGTGATAGTATGAATACGCTCTTCACCATTTTCAATAATAACAAGTCGTTCCATATTTCCCCCGTAACAAAAAATTTGTTAAGTATTATATAAATGATGCTGGCGAATATAGGTATCTACCGCATCTGGGATTAAATATTTTGTAGATTGATGTTGAAGATAACGCTGTCGAATTAGAGAAGAAGAAAGTGCAAAACTTGGTATTTCTACACAACATTGTTTTAATTTTTCACACCGTTGAAAACCTATATACGATTCTAATTTTGCTACTTCTTTAAGATTAAACCCTGGACGGCTACCAATCGCAAAATCACATAATTCTAAAAGAGCTTGCCATTCATACCATTTGGGTAATTCTAAAATATTATCAGCACCAATAATAAATGAAAGATTTTCAGTATATTGTTTCTTTAAAATGCGAATTGTTTCAATTGTGTAGGAAACTTGAGGACGCATTATTTCAATATTAGAGATTTCAAAAAGAGGATTATCCTGAATTGCTAACTTAACCATTAGATATCGATGTTGTTCTGATATAATATTTAATTTGTGTGGAGGTGTTTTAGAAGGAATAAATAATACTTTAGAAAAGCCAAGTTTTTGCGCGACTTCTTGGGCTAATATTAAATGTCCAATATGGATGGGATCGAATGTCCCTCCTAATATACCAATAGTTTCCATTAGATTTCTTATTATAGAGATGTAGGATTAAGAAAATATTTGTTCCATCGTTGACTAATTTTATCAAAGTTAAGGAACAAAGTATTTTCTATTTAAAAAAGGAAAATTTATTTTTTATATTCATCATCTTCATCGTCATTGCTGTCATCATCATTAACATCGTTGTTAGCATCATCTTCAGTTTCATCATCATCGTCATTGATATCATCGTCATCATCAATAGCTTTTTTCATACTTCTCATTTTTGATGATTTTTTTTCTTCTGGCGTGTCTTTCATGATTTCTTCAATAAGTTGATCAATATTTGGTCTTCTTTCAGAACCTGGATCTTTTCCTGTTTCTAAAATCGTATTATAACGATTTCTGGCTTCATTTAGAGCTTCTAATAATGCTGCCATACATCGAAAAAACTGGGTGTGAGTCAGCAAATTGTCTTCAATAGGAATATCAATACAACAATTAATTTCCCCATCATCAGAATCATATCCAAATTTAACTAATTTTCTTTGATAATTTATTGCAGCTAGCATCTGTAGTATGGTAGATTTATGTTTTCCTTCTTTGTATTGAAATAAATTTAGTGTGCGAAATTGTAAAAATTCTCCATGCTCTTCTAAACGAACTAAAATTACATTAGGGGAGAAACTGATAACAAAAACTTCTTTATCAGCATCATACAAATATTTTACCTGCTTTTCATTTAAAAAGCCTTTGAGAGTCTCAATTGATATTGACATGTAAATTTCCTTATAAATTTAAAGTTCCCAGATTAAATTTCCACGCATTCTATAGTTTAACAAAAAAAAATGCCATCGCAAGGAAAAAATTTTGTTTTTTATTATAAGAGTATAGTAAATTTATCTATAAAACCACTAACTATTACTTGACAATTGCTTAATTATTTGAGTACAATATAAGTATCTTTATTCAAATACTATTCTTAATTTTTTTATTTACAAAGGAGAGAAAATGAAGGTTCTAATGATTTTAGCAGAGGGTTTTGAAGATATTGAAGCTGTATCAGTTTTGGATATTTTACGTCGCGCAGAAATAGAAATTGTAACAGCTAGTCTAAAGCCTGGCCCAGTAAAAAGTGCTCATGGCGTAGCTATTGTGCCAGATATGGAATTGAGTGCAGTAAAGAGTGATAGTTTTGATATGCTAGTTCTTCCTGGAGGATTACCAGGTACTACAAACCTTGGAGCAGATAATCGCGTTCTTAAAATAATCCAAACTATGCACAAAGACAATAAATATTTAGCAGCGATTTGTGCAGCACCTACTATCTTTGGAACATTGGGAATTTTGGCAGATAAAGAAGCTACTTGTTACCCATCAATGTTATCTCAGCTTAAAGCTAAAAAGTCTATTTCTAATAAAAAAGTTGTTGTAGATGGCAAAATCATTACAAGCCAGGGTCCAGCAACTGCAATGGAATTTGCTTATCAATTAGTAGCAATCCTAGGAAAAACTAGTATTGCTGAGGAATTAAAAAAAGGCATGTTATATATCTAATTTTTGGTCATCTATTATGATAGATATTACTTTTCTTGGAACTGGAAATGCTTTTTCTCAACAATACTATAATACAAACTTATTATTAAAATGGGCTACAAGCAATCTTTTAGTGGATTGTGGAACAAAATGTCCTATTTCTTTGCATAAATTAGCAATACCTATTTCTCAAATCCAAAATATATTTATCTCTCATCTTCATGCCGATCATATTGGAGGCTTAGAGGAAATAATTCTCCAATGCAAATATCATTTTCGTACATATCCTAATTTGTATATTCCAGAAAATTTAAAAGAACCATTATGGGAAAATAGCCTCAAAGCAGGATTGCAAAATACAACGTCCGATATAGTAGGAATGGATTATTATTTTAATATACATCCTGTTCAAAAAGCATTTACTATAGACGGCATAAATTTTGAAATTATTCCTACTCGTCATATTATTGGTATGCCAAGCTACGGGCTTTTTTTCCACGATATTTTTTATACTGGAGATACAGTTTTTCAAGCTAATTTAATTCTTTCCATGCTTGAGAAAGCTAGGATTATCATTCACGATTGCAGTTTTATTCCCAATCCTGTTCATGCTTATTATAAAGATTTGCTAACTTTACCAACTTCTGTACGAAATAGAATATTTCTAGTTCACTATAGTGATAATAGTGAGAAAAAGCTAGAATATATGGCAGAACAAGGTTTTCGCTATATAAAACCATTTGAGACATTAAGAATTTCTTAAGTTACTACTGCTTGTGTTAGTTGGCTATGTCCATGCCCGTATGGGGTATGGAAGGAACTAGCCCGCCCTCTAAAAATGATTTTGAATGCATAAAAAAACGTCCGAAACGGGCGGGTTCCGCAAAGTAGTTTTTCTTTTTAACTAGCACAACCCGTAAATTATTTTATTTTTTTGTAATTTTAGTTAAAAATCGCAATAGCTAAAAATTAGCGAAAAATACAAAATTTGCTATTGCGATCTTTAACTAAAAATTGTATGTTTATTTTTGATGAAGAGTTAGGAAAAGAAAATATGAAAAAATTGATCGAGTGTGTTCCAAATTTTAGTGAAGGAAAACGGCCAGAAGTTGTGGCCAAAATTCTTGAGCAAATTCAAGCAGTACCAGGTGTTTGTTTACTTGATAAAGAAATGGATGCCAATCATAATAGATCTGTTGTTACATTTGTTGGAACACCGGAATCTGTTATCGAAGCAAGTTTTCGCGCAATTAAGCAAGCAATGCAGATGATTGATTTAAATCATCATAAGGGCGAACATCCTCGAATGGGTGCTACAGATGTATGCCCATTTATTCCTTTACAAGATATTACAATGGAAGAATGTGTTGAATATGCAAAAAAATTAGCTCAGCGAGTTGGCGATGAGTTGCAAATTCCAGTATTTTTGTACGAATCCGCGGCAACACGTCCTGAGAGAAAAAATTTAGCAGATGTTCGCAATGGTGAATTTGAAAAATTACGCGAATGGATTGGAACAAATCCTGACAAAACTCCAGACTATGGACCGAATCATATTCATCCCACTGCAGGAGCAATCGCAATTGGAGTAAGATTTTGGTTAGTTGCCTATAATGTCAACCTTGCTACTACTGACTTGAAATTAGCCAAGAAAATTGCAAAAGCTATCCGCGAAAAAGACGGTGGCCTTCCTTCTGTTAAAGCTCTTGGATTTGAGCTTCAAGACAAGCAAATGGTTCAAGTTTCTATGAACTTGACTGATTACCGTAAAACATCAATGAAAACGGTTTTTGATGCCATTCAAAGGTTAGCGAATGAAGCAGGTGTGCAGGTTGTCGAAAGTGAAATTGTTGGAATGCTTCCGGCAGAAGCAATGGAAAATGTTGTTCGCGATACATTAAAGTTAAGTAATTTTCAGCCAGAACAAATTATGGAACATAAGTTGCAACATCTTCAAGAAGATCCATTGCGAAGTTGTGAAAACTTTTTAGAAGCAGTGGCTTCCTCTGAACCTACTCCTGGCGGTGGAAGTGTATCTGCATTAGCAGGTTCTCTAGCTGCGGCTCTAGGCCAAATGGTTTTTGGTATTACAGAGAAAAATAAAAAATACCAAGTTGCTACTGAAGAATTACGTCCAAACTTAATCAAATTACAAGAACTTAAATATCATCTTTTTACTCTTGTTAAAGAAGATAGTATTGCTTATCAAAGTTTTCTTGCAGCAAGAAAAATGAAAAAAGATACTCCAGAAGAGCAAACCGCTCGAAAACAAGCATTAGAAGATGCAACAATGAAAAGCCTTCTTGTTCCATTAGATACTATGCGAAATGCGGTTGCGGTTTTAGAGGCGATGCTTCCTTTAGCTTGCAAAGCTAATCCTAATGCAATTTCAGATATTGCCGTTGGTTGCCATTTAGCTATGGCAGCATTAGAAGGTGGCAAACTCAATGTTCGAATCAATTTAAAATCTTTAGCAGATGAAAAAGTGAAAGCAGAATTCATCCAACAAATTCAAGTGTTTCAAGAAACAGGATTAAAACTTAAAGAACAAATCTTAGAAGCAGTTGAAAAAGCAATGTAAAAAATAATAGAGCACGTATAGCGTGCTCTATTTAATCTAAAGGAATATTATGCGGTGGTTGAAGAGCATTTATACAGATGGGACAGAGTGGTTTGTAACTCCACATTATCCTAAATTAAATCAAGAAGTAATCATTCGATTACGTGTTTTCAAAAAAAATCCAGTTTTAAAAATAGAAATTCGGATTGCTCCAGAAGGCGAACCAATATATTTTCCTCTGGAATTGGAACATGAGGACAATATTTTTTCATGGTATCAAATAAAAATCAGAATGGTTTCAAAGATTTTAAGTTACCGTTTTCGCTTGTTTACAAAAGATTCTATCTATTGGTATAATGCAGCAGGAATAAAAAAAATTAACCCTTCTGATCAGTTAAATTTTAAAATACTTGCCGATTTGCAAGTTCCTGAATGGCTGCCTTCTCGAATTTTCTACCAAATTTTTCCCGATACATTTTGTCGTGCTAAAAAAGATATTGATTCTTCTCTTTGGGACTATTCTTATAATAATAAAAAAGTAATTATAAGAAACTGGAATGAATTGCCAGGAAAATACCAAGAATGCCAAAGCATGGATTTCTTTGCTGGTGATTTGGCTGGAATTCGCTCAAAGATTTCATATCTAAAGGAATTAGGAGTTAATGCGATCTACTTCACTCCTATTTTTCAAGCTCCTTCTAACCATCGCTACGATACACAAGATTATTTTCTAATTGATCCTAAGCTAGGCACAAATGAAGAATTTTGCGAACTTATGAAAGAATTCCATAACGAAAATATACGAGTAATCTTAGATGGTGTGTTCAATCATTCTGGAATTGCAATACGTTGGTTTAATAAATCTGGCTTTTATCAAGAGGCAGGTGCATATCAAAGTTTAGATAGTGAATATGCTGAGTTTTACACATTTTATAAGCATCCAGAAGATTATGCTTCTTGGCTTAATCTTGTTAAAACATTACCCAAATTAAATTATCGTTCTTCAAAATTAAGAGACACGATCTATCGTAAAGAAAATTCTGTCATGCAATTTTGGATGCAAGAGCCTTATAACATTGACGGTTGGCGATTAGATGTTGCGAATATGCTTGCTCGCCAAGATGATTATCAAGCACATTGCGAAGTATATCAAGAAATGCGAAAATCTCTTAAAAATAAATTTCCGCAATCTTACATCATGGGCGAAAGTTTTTTTGATGGAACAGAACTTTTGCAAGGAGATATGCTTGATGCAATTATGAATTACTGGGGATTTTGCTTACCTTTACGAGATTGGTTAGCCGGAATTCATATTAAAGATGGGAATAACAAACTTACACAGAATTATGTTTATGAATTAGATGCAAAAGATATGGCATTACAAATGCAAGAAGCCCAAAGCCGAATTCCTTGGCAAATTGCTGAAATGCAATACAATCTTGTAAATTGCCATGATCTTCCTCGTATTGTCAGCCTTGCTCAAAAATCTTCTTACAACAAATTGGCAGCAACTATGGTATTGACTTTCTTAGGAATTCCTTCAATCTATTATGGAGATGAAATTGGCTTGGGTTCGCCAGAATCTACAACTGAAGGAACTAGATGCCCAATGCCCTGGGATCAACAAAAATGGGATATGCCACTTTTGGAGTTTTATCAAAAATTGATACAACTTCGAAAAAATAGTCAAGCATTATTACATGGTAGTATAAAATTTCTCTATACTAAAGGTGATATTTTTAGTTATGCTAGATTTCTTCAAGATGAAATAGTAGTTATTATTTTAAATCGTGGTTGTCAAATAAAAATTACTCTTGAAACTAATCTTCTTGGCGTTGAAAAAGGCCAAGAGTTTGCAAATTTTTTCCAAAAGGAGCATTCCATTTTTGCTGATAATGATGGAGACTTAAAGATCGTTGTTCCTAAAGAATCTAGTATGATTTTATATTGGAAGAAATAGCAATCTAAATAAGGAAACGAGCATGCAAAGATTTCAAGATGGTAATAAATTTTTTATATTCCAATATTGTTTAAATTTAACATTATGGCTACTTTTTTTTAGTTTAGGCATGTCTCAATTTGCATTTGGGCAAACTCCAAATAAACCATTGCAGACTTCAGATGAAATATATCTTCAAGCATTGCAATATTTACAGCAGAAAAAATATGATCTTTGTATAACTTCTATGCAAAAGATTCAGAGCGATTCTAAATATGAAATTCTTGTTCAAATAGGGCTTGCACGTATTTACTATATCCAAGAAAATTATGAAAAATCAATCGCTATATGTAACCAAGGATTAACAAAATCTCCCCAACAAACTGATTTGCTATTCCATCGCGCAAAGGCCTATATTGCTATGTCCAGATGGAGAGCGGCGCAACAAGATTTAGAAGAAATTCGTTCGCAATATCCTAATAATGTTTTTATGAGATATTATTTAGGTTTATGTTATCAGCAACAAAAAAGATCTGAATTGGCAAAAGTTGAGCTTGAAATTAGTTTAAGCCTATATCCAAATTATGCTCCAGCATTACAACAATTAGGCATCCTATTCGCTGATAATGATGATTGGAAACAATCAAAAGAATACTTGCAAAAAGCAATTTCAATTCAACCTAGTTTATTTTTAAGTCATTATTATCTTGGCCAAGCAGCGTTGAAAGAAAAAAATATTGATCTCTCATTGGATCATTTAAAAAATGCAACCATATATAATCCTAAAGATTCCAATACTTGGCAAGCTCTTGCTCAAATATATACCCAACAAAAAAATTGGGAAAAAGCATTGGAAAGTTATCAGAAATCATTAGAAAATGCTTTGGATCCTCAGAAAATTCCCATCCGTTTAGAACGTGTAAATATACTTTATGAAACTCAAAAATATTCACAAGCTCTTGATGAAATCAATGCTATATTTCCTAATCTTTCTAATCCTACTGCAGAAACATACTATCTACGAGGAAGAATTTATTTAGCCTTAAAGCAAAATAAATCTGCTTTGGAAGATTTTGAAACTGCTACAAGATTGAATTCTGAGCTTTGGCCAGCATATATTGAGAAGGCGCGTATTCATAGCATAGAAGGGCGTCGCAGTCAAACAATTAGTGCGTGTAAACAGTTGATCAATTTAGACAAGGCTACGGCAGAAGTTTATCTTTATTGCGCGGAAGCAGAATTTCAACTAAAAAAATATGAAGAAGCTAAAGAAAATTATTCTAAAGCACTTGATTCGCAAACGGATTTAGATCAAGCTGTGCAATCTTGTTTAGGAATTTATAATAGCTATATTCAATTAGTAGATAATGTATTTATTGAAGAAAAACGAGATAAATATTTTCGTGAAGCTATTGCTGCGTTAACTAAAGCTATAGCTTTTGAAGATAAAAATAGTTCTAAAGCAAGCTATTATAGTAAACGTGCAGAATTATATTACTTTACTAAACAGTTTGAAAAGGCTATATCAGATATTGAAAGTGCAATAGAAACTGATCCTAAAAATACAGACTTAAACATCGGCTATTATTATCGTAGTAAGATTTATTTTGAACAAAGCAAGTTTTCTGACGCTTTAGAGAATATAAATAAATCTATAGAAATACAAGAGAAAGCTGAATATTATCTTTTACGCAGTCAAATTTATCAAAAACTTGGTAAAAATGAAGAAGTAGAAAAAGATTTACAAAAGGCTGAAAGTTTGGGAAAATAGCTAGATAGAAAATTCAAAATAATCGCCATTCATTATGTGAATGGCGACGACTTAATAATTTTGTTAGACAGACTACTTACAAAAAAAATTTAGGGGAAAAATATATGAGTTATGCAATCGGGGCAAAATGCTATCAATGTGATAAAGAATGGACTATTGAAAATGTGCAGTATCAATGTCCATTTTGTCAAGGAAACTTGGGTATTGTTTATGATTACGATGCTATTCGTCGCCAATGCACTCATGAATATTTTGCAAATAATCGCAATTTTTCTATTTGGAGATATGAGCATCTCTTACCAGTTGCTAATAATAATACTATTCCATTACAAATTGGTTGGACTCCATTATATCATATACAACATAATTTAAAGCCAGGAAGTCGTAGTATTACAGTTCGATTTAAAGTTGATATTCCTAAAGAAAAACATGGCAGTCCATTAGTACATCCTGCTAGTGTTATTTCTTCAAGCGAAAAAACAAAAGAGCCTATTAAGTTTTTTATTAAAGATGATGGACGCAATCCAAGTGCTTCCTTTAAAGATAGAGCAGGGGCAATTGCTTTACTTCATGCTAAGAGTATTGGCGCGAAAAAAATCACAGGAGCTTCTACTGGAAATGCTGGGTCCTCTATGGCTTGTTTATGCGCTAGCACAGGAACACCTCTTGCTATCTTTGTTCCTGAAAAAGCACCTCCTGCTAAGATAGCTCAACTTCTAATTTTTGGCGCGCAAGTTTTTATGGTAAAAGGAACTTATGACGAAGCATTTGATTTATGTTTGGAAGTATCTAAAAAATTTGGTTGGTACAATCGCAATACTGGTTATAATCCCTATACACGTGAAGGAAAAAAGACCGCAGCTTTTGAAATTTGCGAACAATTAAATTGGAAAGCTCCGGATTGGCTTTTAGTTTCCGTAGGCGATGGAAATATTTTAAGCGGTATATGGAAAGGATTTTATGAATTGCATAAAATAGGATTGATTGAAAAACTGCCTAAAATGGCAGGTATTCAATCCGATCAAAGCGATGCTATTTACCGCAGTTTTGAAAAATATAAAGATACGGGGAAATTAGAACTTATCACAATTTCCGCAACAACTATAGCCGACAGTATCTCTGTAGATTTACCACGTGATGGAATAGCTGCAGCCAAAGCAATTATAGAGTCTAATGGAACTATTATTACTGTAACAGATGAAGAAATTTTAGCCGCTATTTCTCATAGTGGCTCTAAATGGGGAATTTTTGCAGAACCAGCAGGTGCAGCAAGTTTAGCCGGATTTTTTAAAATGAATAAAGCAGAAATGTTTAAACCTGGCGAAACAGTTGTTTCTGTTGTAACAGGTAGTGGCCTTAAAGATGTTTCTTCTGCTATTAAAGCAGCAGGAAAACCAATTATAATTGAGCCTAAATTAGAAGCTGTCCAAGAAATTGTTTTATCTACCATTTAATCATTTTTTATCTATCGAGTTACGATCATTGCTATATTTTTCTTATTTTAATTGTTAAAGCCTTCGCAAGTTTAAGGAGGTAGTTTTGGAAGTTTATAGTATAGCTGAAGTTTCTGAACAACAATTATGTGCTATTAGTAAATACCTTTACAATTGGATCATTCGTGAGTATCCTATGTTAGATACTCCTCATATATATCAACAGATAGAGGATTCATTAAGACAAGATCGCAGTTGGTTATCAGGAATATATTGTGTATCCATTGATCCAACTAGACAATGGCTTTTTAAATTACGCACACGACGTCAACGTCCACCTAATATTGCCAAATTTTTTTATTGGGTGTTTAAAAAATATGGCAATATTGCTGGTAAAATCTGTCTTTCCCTAACTCCATTATGGCTATTTATTCCCAAACATAATTGCATGTTAGACTTTATATGTAACGTACATTCTTCTGATGATAAAAATGATTATTTTATTATTATGCAGCTTGTACTAAAACAAGCAAAATTATTAGAATTCAGCTCTATTGATTGTGCAATCCATCATCACGATCTTTATTCTGCCTCTATTCACCGTCGTTTAGGATTTAAATTAGATAATTTCCTTTTTTCAAAACGTCTTCATTGGCAAATTATGACAAAAGAACTCAAATAAGAAAATGGAGCTTGCTTAAAAGCTAGCTCCATTTTTATATCATTTAAGGGCAAATAAAATGATGCATGTCTGGAAAACATTAAAAGTATTTGTAAGTTCTACTTTTAAAGATTTAGAAAAAGAGAGAGATAGGCTGGCGAAAGTATTTCGTAGAATACAAGAAAATATATTTTCTCAACGTTTGCATTTAATTCCTTATGATTTAAGGTGGAAAGAACAAAACGAAAAAAATTTAGTGCAATGGTGTTTGAATATGGTAAGTCAGGTAGATTATTTTGTTGGAATTTTGGGTTATCGCTATGGTTGGAGACCTCCTTATCAGGCTTCTGGTCAGGATAACAGAGAAAAATTTTCCATTACGGAAATGGAAATTCGTAAGGCTTTGGAAGTTGTTCCAAAATCTCGAAGATTTTTTTGTTTTGGAGATTTAGCACAATATTCCGAGTCTCAATTATCTAGCGAAACAAAAGAAGATATAGAATCTTTAAAATTACTCCAGCAAATATTGGAAAAACAAGGAGAAAGAATCTTTGTTTATCATAATTCTGAAGAAGCATTATCCATGATTCAAACAGAATTGGAACAAATCATTCAAAAAGAATACCCACTAGGACAAAAAGCAGAGTTGGAAACTTACAAACTTCAGGAAGCAATTTCAGAAATCATTACAGAAAAATGCCGGGGTTTTGTTGGCCGAGAAAAGTATTTGGATCAAATCTATAATTTTGCTAAACAAGAAATTTCTCCCAATTATCTTGTGATACATGCAGTTGCTGGGACTGGGAAATCAGCTTTGCTGGCACAATTTTTTCAAACATGGAAAAATAAACATTCTTCCATTCCAGTAATTGTTCACTATATGAGTATGGCTGGTAATAATCGCTCTCTACGTGGGATTTTGCAAAGTATTGGAGAGCAACTAAAAAACATAGGAAGAATGTCTGAAGAATTAGAAATCCTCACGGATAAACTTTCTTTACAAATTCGTTCGGCATTACAAAATCAAAAACTTCCTATAATTTTATTGATAGATGGTTTGGATGAAAGTGATGAAGATTCTCAAGAGCTTACTTGGCTTCCAACAATTTTGCCCTCTCATGTACGTATTATTTTAAGCACACGTCCCGTAGCTATTTGGGAAAAAATTCGTCGCAATTTTACAGTGATGAACCTTGAACTCCCCCCATTAGAAGATAGAGAAATCAAGGAAGTTATCACTGGCTACCAACAAAGACATAATCTTAAATTACTTCCAGAAGAGCAAAATTTTTTAGCCCAACGTGCTGCAGGAAATCCATTATTTTTAAAAGTAGCTATGGATGAAATGGTGAGAGGAGGCTTGGCTGTTGGACAATTGGCTACTACTGTAGATGCATTGTTCCACCAAATTTTACAACGTTTAGCAAATTCTGTAGGAGAAAAGATTATCCATGATTATTTAGGTTTTATTGCTGCAGGACGAAATGGCTTAACAGAAGCAGAGTTGCGCGAAATAATTCATGAAGATTATCCAGTAACTACTACAGAAGATTTTTTTACTTTAGTATTCAGTTCATTGGCCAATTTTGTCATTCCACGAGAAAAGATGCTGGCTTTTTTTCATCCTGAATTTGAACGTTCGGTTAAGATGCTGCTCGGAAAAGGCGGAATGCGTAATTATCATAGACGTTTGGCAGCGTACTTCTCTTCTAAATGGAACTCTTATGAACGGGCACTATTAGAATTGCCATATCAATTGCAATCCGGCGAGCAATATGAGATGCTGCTAAAAATTTTAGGAGACATTAACTTTTTGGAAGCTAAGTCAATTGCTGGAATGCTGATTGAATTACGACAGGATTTTCAATATGCTTTAGAAGCTAAAGCAGTACCATTACCTTCAGATTTAACTATAGAACTTTTTCCCCTGGTAGAAATTAACCAATCCTTATTAGCATTGATAGCTCATATATTGGATTTGGACTTTAATTTTTTATTAAGGCATCCTCAATACATTTTTCAATCTTGTTGGAATCAAGGATATTGGCATGATGCACCAGAATCTGCAGAGTACTACCAAAATTCATCTTTGGGAAATGCTCCTTGGAATTTAACAGGACCAAAATTATATCGTGTTGTAGAATATTGGCGAAATGCTAGAAAAAAAAGCCCTTGGATAAGGACATTACGGCCACTACCTGAACGGCTTGATTCTCCACTGGTTAAAATTTTTCGTGGACACGAAGATATTGCTACGGCAATAGCTTTTATGGAAGATGGAAAAAAAATTGTATCTGGTGGTTATGATAAGACCATTCACGTATGGGATGTTTCTACTGGCGAATGTCTTAATGTGTTTCCCGGCCATGAAGAATTTGTGTGTTCTATTGCTACAAGCCCAAATGGAAAATATATAGCCTCCGGAGCAGGTGATGGCTGTATTCGTATTTGGGATGGACAAACTGGCAATTGTATTCAGACACTTCGTGATCATTATAAAGCCGTTGCGTCATTAAAATTTACTCCAGATGGTGAAAAACTCCTTTCAGCAGGTAAAGATAAAGTTATTAGAGTATGGGATTGCCAAACTTGGCAAGTTATACAAAACTTAAAAGGTCATAAAGATATGATCAATGGGATTGAGCTATCTAAAGATGGCAAAATTATTGTCTCTGGTTCTTGGGATAATACTATTCGTATGTGGAATTTACAAACCGGCGAATGTTTATGGACTGCTTCCGGACATACAGCACATATTCGATGTATTGCAATAAACCCCGATGGAAAAACAATTGTATCTGGATCGGATGATCAAACTGTAAGAGTATGGGATCAAAATGGTAAATGTTTAACAGTATTACATCGAGATAGCATAGTATTTAGTGTAGCATTTTCTTTTGATGGCAAGAAAATTATCAGTGGTGATTATGGGGTACTTTCCGTATGGGATGTATCTAGTTTTCAATGCGAACTAGCTATCCGAGGACACGAAAGTTCTATTTTTAATTTAGCAATTAGCCCAGATAATCGTTATGTAATTTCTTGTTCTAGCGATAAAACAATTCGTATGTGGGATATTCATAGTGCTGGGTTGGCATTACAAGTCGATGCTCATACGAAAATTATTTACGACTTTAATCTTTCTAAAGATGGAAGTAAAGCAATTACTGCTTCTCGCGATAGCAACTTGATGCTTTGGAATACCGCTAATGGTAAAAGAGAGCTAACACTAACCGGGCATAAAGATCCCGCACGTTCCGCATGTTTTTCTTTAAATGATACAATAATCATCTCTGGAGCAGATGACAAAACTATAAAAATATGGGATGCTCATACAGGAGCTTGCGTAAGAGAACTATCTGGCCATGAAAAAAACGTAACTGCTGTTTTTGCCAGTAAAGATGGAAAGTGGATTGTTTCAGGCGATCGTGATGGGGTTATTCGTTTATGGGATGCTTCATCAGGAAATTGCATTCTACACTTTTCTGGACATAGTAAAGATGTACGCAGTCTATATTTGACTCCTAAAGGAAAAATAATTTCAGGGGGAGAAGATTATATTATTCGTATTTGGGATGTTAGTGATAAACAATCTCGATTTTTATCAAACTCTAAAGATAGCAGTAATATAGAAGTTTCGTGTCTAAAAATATTAACCGGACATAAAGATGGTGTACTTGGAGTAGCTATAAATTCTGATGAAACGGAAATATATTCAACTTCAAGAGATAATCAATTTCGTATTTGGAATTTAAACACTGGTGAATATCAGACTTTTTCAGGAACTGGTAATGTTGAACAATGGACAATAAATGCCCCTTATTATGCCCTTACCCAAGATTGGGAAACCGTATTGTTTAAACATGATACACAACAACCATACCTTTTTTTTCCTGCTGCTCTTCGTCAGGTGAATTTTCATACTGCAGGAATTATTGGTGGTTATGCAGGTGTTTATACCTATTTATTAAAATTGGATTAGGAAAATCTTTTTAAAGATAAAAATTTTGAAACAATAGTCAAAAATTTTAACACAAAATTTTTTCTTTAGGTTAGTTCAACAATTTTTGATAAAATTGCAAAATAATTTATATAGTTTTTTTGAGCCAGACATATTTTTTACCAAGATTTTTCTATTCTAAAGGTTATTTTTATGCAAGTTTTTCAAGGAAATGAATATGCTTTAAAGCAAAAATTTCAATTAAATGCCATAGCCGTTGTCATTATTGGATTATTGCGAAATAAAAATATTTTTCTCACAGAGCCATTATTAGAACTGGCAAAACCTGGTGAACCCTTAGCATCTTTTTTAAAAGATAGAACTTTGCTTACAGTTATCGATAATCCTATTGAGTTTCAGGCTCTTCAAAATCAGCATAATTTACAACAATATCCTCTTATTCTTTTAGAACAAGGAAGTCATCGAATTTTAGCTTTACAAGATGAAGTATTAGCAGAAGCAGGATGGCAAAAGCAAACAGAATCACCCAAAACTCTTCAAACGATGATTGCTCAAACAGGTTTGAGTATTTCAGAATTGCATTTGCAAGGATTAGAACATTTATTTTCAGAGTCAGAAATTGCTAAAATTAAATTGAGTATTGCAACAGCAGTTAAGCCAGATGAAAAAATTGAAGCAATACGAAAAATGACTCTCTCACAAGAACCTATTCACGAAAAAGCTCTTCTTTTTCTTCATGCTTTAGGTGATAACCATCCTTCTGTTCGTACAGAAGCTGCCCAATCTTTACGTTCCATTGGAGTAGATCACGCAATAATTGAAGCTATTTTACTGCTAGGAAATAGTGATAATGAAAAACGACAAGCCTTGTATAGCCTAGGAATTATATTTAATAAAGTAAATGATTTTGAAAAAGGGGTTATTTTACAAGTATTATTAACTGTTTTACGTGAATCTAGTTTTCGAACTCTTTCTGTACCCCTTCTTCAAACACTTACTAAAATTATTGGAAACATTCCTGGACAGCCTAAAGCAATGCTAGAACGAATTTTAATGTCAACAATAGAATTGCTACTTAATCATATTGATTCTATTTCAGAAGCTGCCGGAGATGTTTTAACTCAAATTGCACAAAAAGATAATGAATTATTTAGCCACTTACTTTGGGAACAAATTGAAAAAATGGATTCGAGGAGAGTTTTAGCATTTCTTCTAGGGCAGTTAGCAAGTAAAGGAATCCCTACAGATTGGCTTAATTTAGCAAAAAAAATGGTATATGAATTTGGTTTAGGCGATGAGCTTGATCCAATATACTTACGTCTATCTGGCGTTATGGTTCAATTTGGAAGGCAAATATTGCCAGAATTGATTCTCCGATTTGATTCTACTTTACGTTCAACAGAACATATTTCTATTGCTAAACTTCTAGATCTTATATTAACTTCTACAGTATCCTCGGAACAAAAGCTATTACCTGAGCACAAAAACCAAGTTTTAGCAGAATATATAAAAATTTTCGCGCGTTCTCCAGAAGCTGTTCGAATTGTTCTTTTAGATAACCAATTTTTATCTGATCCAGATATATCCCCATCTTTACAGATTGAATTTAGTATTGCTTCGCTTATGGAAATTCAAAAAGAAAAGCTGGATCAATATGCGCAATCTGTTAAAGCCGCGCTATGCCGCATCCCAAAATCTGCCATTGATGCACTGATTCAAGTTTTAGAAAAGCCATTAAAGCCTATCCAGTTACAACAATGTGCAGAAATTTTAGGAGATGTTGCGTTATCTCTTACATCTCAAAATGTTGAAGAATTAACAAGAGTACAAAAATTTTGTTTGCAAAAAATTGTAGAAAAAGTTTGCTATGATAAAATATTGTTTAAAAACTTAGGTAAAGTTGCAGCAGCTTCTGGTGCATCTTCTGAAATGGCTGAAAAAATTAGTGAATATTTGTTGAATTCTATTTACTCAAGCCCTTCTCCATATTTAGTTTTGGAAGGTTTAGGATGGGCAATGTCAAGCGAAAGTACCTCCTTGGAATCCAAAAGCGATGTTTGCTATCTTTTTATAGCTTTAATGGATAAACGTTTACCAGAACGAATTTCTCAAGTGAAACAAAATGGAGAAGAAAAAGTATTTGTTTTTGATAATAGAAGCACTGCATATACAGAATTGTTACCAATTCTTTTGTCTGGTTTACGAAGATTAGCCTTATCAAATAGTACCTCAGAAGCCTTAAGAAAAAGAATTATAGATTATCTCTTGAAAAAATGGCAAAATTTGTTAGAATATAAGGTAATTTGGGGTCCCAAAAATGTGATTGATTTGGCAGAAGCTATAGCAGATATATGCCAACATCCCAAAATAGAAGATATTGATAGAATTTCTTTGGCTAAAGCATTATATGCTAAAGTTGATATTTTTACTGTGACAGAATTTCTTATCAGAATTCTGAGCAGACAAAACCAAATTTGTTTATCTGAAGTAGCTCAACTTGTTGCAAATAAACTTCTTAGTTTTGCAGATAATCAAGAATACCATAATCCTGAAGATTTAGAAATTATTATGAATTGTATTGGCCGTCTTTTAAATTGCCAATTTTTGGCTCCCAATCAAGAGATTTCAGATAAGTTGCATGAACAATTGCTGTATGCAATGTTTGACGGGCTACGCGAGCAAGTATTTGGTGTTAAAGAAAATCTGGAGAAATTGATAAATTCTAAGTATCTTTCTGAATCTTTGAAAAATGAAATTCGTAAAAGACTTCCTAAAAAAATAAATGAATAGACTTTTCACAACTTACTTAGTGGTTTGTCAGCGAAATAACTTGATGTATATGTAAATTTATAGTATACTTGATTTCCGAAAAAATGAAGTATGTCTCAAAAAAATTAACAATAGTTACATCTTTTAAAAGGAGTCAAGTATGCGACCACCAAAATACAAAATAAAACTAAGTGAACAAGACATCCAGAAACTCGAAAAATTTGTATCTCAAGGAAAGAAATCAGCAAGAGAGATAAATAAAGCCCGTATTTTATTAATGTCAATGGAAGGAATACAAAATCAAGAAATAGCCAAAATACTAGGAATTTCTAAACAAACAATCTATGCAGCCCAAAAGAAATTTTGCCTCAACCAATATGAGAATATTCTAGCTTTTCTTAAAGATGAATTGCGCAGCGGAAGGCCAAGAGAAATAGATACTAGAGTCCAATCAAACATAACTATGATTGCGTGTTCTAAACCGCCTGAAGGGCGTGCAAAATGGACTTTACGTTTGATTGCTGACAAAGTGATAGAGCTAAAGATAGCAGAATATATTTCTTATGAAGGCGTTAGAACTAGTCTAAAAAAAACAAATTAAAACCTTGGCTATCCGAACAATGGTGCATAGGAGAAATAACCGGCGATTATATTTGGCATATGGAGGATGTCCTCCATCAATATGAAATCCCCTATGATCCATTGCGTCCTTTAGTCCATTTTGATGAACGGCCCTGTTTTTTAATCGAAGATATTGCTAGTATAATCCCCATGAGTCCAGATAAAGTCAAACGTTATCATTACGAATATAAGAAAAACGGAGCATGCGTCGTTTTCCTAGCATTTGAACCGCATACTGGCTTCCGCTATGTCGAGGTTCGTGAAAGAAGGACTGCTATCGATTACGCCGAATTTATGCGAAACCTCATTGAAAAAAACTACTCACATGTCGAATATATTCGGCTTGTACAGGATAATCTCAATACACATACTCCAGGCTCGTTTTATGAAATTTTGCCTGCTCAACAGGCATTTGATCTGACACAAAAATTTGAGCTTCACTATACTCCCAAAAAAGGATCTTGGCTCAATATGGCTGAGATTGAATTTTCGGCACTTGCCAAACAATGTCTTGACCGCAGAATTCCACATATTGAAATTTTGAGAAAAGAGGTTCTTGCTTGGACTCAGCAAAGAAATCTTGAACACAAAACTGTTGATTGGAAATTTTCGCAAAATAAAGCAAGAAATAAGCTTGAAAGACATTATACATACATCCAAAGACTTCGCTGACAAACTACTTAGTAGTCTGTCAACTAAGTCTTTTGACATCCAACTGTGAGGAATTGAACCCGTTGCTGCAAATTTTCTTTCGTTAAAGCCATGATTTATAAGCGGCGGGTTAATTCCTATCATGCACGTCAGTGCATGGACTGGTACACTAGGATAAAGAAAATATGTCCAGCAATTTAGTTGATAAACCACTTACTTAAAAAAATGAACAATCTTTAGAAGGTAAAACGTATGAAAAAGTTATTTACTATTTTAGTGTTAATATCTTTTTTTATTTGCTTTATACAAGGACAAGAACCTTTGATAACAAAAAATTCTGTTTTATCAGATAAAGTACAAGAAGATACTTTTAAAGCTCTTCTAGAAAAATATGGCCCAGCTCATACTGAACGTATTCAAAGAGGTTTATTTCAAGTAACTTCTCTTTGGACGAAAAAAGATGGCAAAGCTGAAGATTTTATTGAATTTTGCAAAGAAAACTTTATTGCTGATCCTGCTGAACTTAAAGCAGCCGCTTTGAAATTAGCTTACTATGATGAAATTTTAAGTGGTATGTTTAATCGCATGGGACTTAAACTGCAATGGAATTTGCAGGTGGAAAGTGGAGAATTAGCAAAAATTGACTATCTTTTTGGAAGCTATGATCCCTCAGCAAATTTAGCGGAAGATTTATTCCAAAATAAAATTGCTTTTTATGTATTGCTTAATTTTCCTTGCTATACTTTAGCTGAAAAATATCAACATGGTGAAAAATGGACACGAGAAGAATGGGCAATGGCTCGTATTGGAGATATGTTCGATTCTCGAGTTCCTCCTAAACATTTACAAAATTATAGTAAACTTTTAACCGAAACTGATAATTATATTGCCGAATACAATATTCATCTAGGGAATCTTGTTGATGAAAATATGAAAACATATTTCCGTCCGGATTTAGTTTTGATCAGCCATTGGGGTTTACGCGATGAACTTAAAGCCCAATATGCTCAACCAGAAGGTTTCGCACGACAAAATATGATCTATGAAGTGATGAAGAAAATCATTTCACAAGAAATTCCTAAGAATGTAATTGGCAAAGGCGATTATCTTTGGAATCCCAAAACAAATCAACTTTTCCAAAAAGACGGAACAGAAGTTGAAAAATTTGAAACCGAGTTCAAAGAACGTTACAATCGCATTTTACAACTTTTCAAAGCATTACATAAATTAGACAAATATTTCCCCAACTATAATACTGCAATCAAACGTGCTTTTGATATGGAAATGGAATTGTCTGTAGAAGAAATCGAAAATGTATTCGATGAATTCTTACGCTCTCCAATATCCAAACAAGCAGCCGCTTTGATTGAAAAACGTCTTGGCCGAAAATTGCAACCTTTTGATATTTGGTATGATGGATTCAAACCACGCAGTGGAATTTCTCAAGAAGTCTTAGACAAAAAAGTTCAAGAACGTTATCCTACTCTTGAAGCCTTTGAAAAAGATATTCCTAATATTTTAATGCAATTAGGATTTGAACCTAAATTAGCTCATCACCTTGGCTCTAAAATTTCTGTTGATCCCGCTCGTGGAGCTGGTCATGCTGCAGGCGCAGAAATGCGCGGTTTTAATGCTCATCTTCGTACTCGCGTTCCAAAAAATGGAATGGATTACAAAGGTTTTAATATTGCTATGCATGAATTAGGCCATAATATTGAACAAGTAATGACACTGTATGATGTTGATTATTATGCTTTACATGGTGTTCCTAGTACAGCCTTTACAGAAGCATGGGCGTTCACCCTACAATCTCGTGATTTAAAAGTACTGGGAATGGAATCTCCAAATCCTAATTTCAAACATTTCCAAGCATTAGACAGCTATTGGTCCACACGAGAAATTATGGGAGTTTCTTTAGTAGATATTAAACTTTGGCAATGGATGTATAAAAATAAAGTCGCTCGTGCTGAAGATGTTCGAGATGCAACAATCCAAATTGCAAAAGAAGTATGGAATAAATACTATGCAGAAACTTTTGGCGTACAAGATAGCCCAATTTTAGGCATTTATTCGCACATGGTTGCGTATCCATTATATTTATCCGCATACCCAGTGGGCCATTTAATTGAATTCCAACTTGATAAACAAATCGAAGGCAAAAATCTTGGCGAAGAAATGAAACGCATTTATACTTATGGCTGCATTATTCCCCAATTGTGGATGAAAAATGCAGTAGGCTCTCCACTTTCTTCCCAACCTATGTTAGAATGTGCAGCAGAAGCCTTAAAACATATTAAAGAATAGTTTTTAACTTTTTGATGGGAAATGTGCAAAACTGTATATTTCCCATCAAAATTTGCAAAGAATAAGGAGAATAGAATGTCTCAACAGTTTGGCAGATTGCCCAAACGAATTATGCAACTAATAAGTGAAATCATCAATACTGAAATGAGTGATCCTCGCATTAAATTTGTTTCTGTTTTGAATATAAAATTATCTAAAGACAATCGCTATTGCACTGTATCAATATCAATCCTTGGAACTCCCGCTCAACAGCGTACTGCATTGCGTGGTATAGAAACAGCCGCAAGATACATCCAAACAAAATTAGGCGAACGTTTGAAAGTGAAAAAAGTACCTATCTTAAAATTTGAACAAGATTTTTCTATTGAAAAAAGCATTGAAATTGGCAAACTTATTCGTAAAGCAAATGAAGGTGCTGTTGCGGATGATTCAGAAGAAGAAAATGTAGCCGATGAAAATACTTCTGAAAATCATTCTGAAATGCCAGAAAATGAAAAATTGGAAAATTCTGATAAAGATATTTTCGAAAAAAATTTGACTCAAGACGATGATGACGATGATGATGACGATGACGATGATGATGATGACGATGATGACGATGACGATGATGACGATGACGATGATGATGATGACGATGATGATGATGACGATTATTATAAAAGCAATTATCAACATGATGATGACGATGATGATGACGATGATGATGACGATGATGATGATGACGAAGATGATGATGACGATGACGAAGGTGATGATGATGATGACGATT
>CAZPDM010000036.1:0-37356 GCA_964585305.1 uncultured Planctomycetota bacterium
GCGATTCATCCACGAAGCTAAAGACTTCGTGGTTTTCTCGCCAAAATTCTATAAATAAAAAAAGGACGCATAAAAGCGTCCTTTTTGTGAAAAACAAGATAAACTATGAAATCGAACATTGGATAAAAATTACAAGCCAATTTTGAGCAATATACCTAAGACTACCTGGTGGTGTATCAATAATGTTCACGAGTATATTTCCTATATGGAAAGTATTATAAAACTTTACTGAATTTATCATCAAAAATAATCAAATATAATTGAATATTTCTTGAAATACAAATAAATCTAGTTAAAATAATAGAATGAAACTATCAAAATATGCAAAGAAAAACTCTATTTCATATCTCACAGCATATCGACATTGGAAACAGGGGTTAATAAAAGGAAAACAACTGGCAAGTGGAACGATTGTTGTAACAGATGGGAAATATCTTGATTATAATATTTATGGTAAAATTGTTAGTGACTAACAATAGAAAATTACCTAACGATCGAACTTTCTCAAAACAAAAAAAACGATTCTACCTTAGCTTTGGCTGAATCGTTTTTTTTGTTTTAATTCTTAGGAGGCAGAGGATTTATTTTTCTTTTCTTTTTTAAGTTTGCGTTTTTCTTCTAATGTGTGTTGTGCTTTTTTTTGTGGTTCTCTACCACCCTTATCTTTACTTCCTTTATCGGCCATTTTATAGTCTCCTTATTTGAAGTAATTTGTGAGATGACTTTTTTTAATAAAGTATAAGTATTGTATTTTCTTTTAAAAAGATGTCAAGTTTTTTTATTGTTTTTTTTAAAAAAAATAAAAATTATTTTAGGATTTTTATTCAAAAATATTTGAGGCAATTTTTAGAACATCTTCGCTTTCTTCTTTGATGCCGGGCTTAAAAATGATTCCTTCTCCGGTTTTTCCATCTATTTTTATAGTAATTTCCTTATCAAGGTGTATATGTCGGATATAATTAAATTCATGTTCACTTGGCAAAGAATCAAGATAGCTCCAATCCAGATAGTCTTTAGGATTGCGGCCTGTAATAGTAAAATATCCAATACTTAATGCTGTAATATTTTGAAAGAAATGACTGCCGGAAGAAGCATCTGCAAAGAAATCCTTACTTATAGTTAATTCAATAATTGCCAGGGCATTGGATATTTGGCTCCAGTCCACTGGGATTCCTAACCAAGGGTCTGTTGTTCCCCAACGTCCAATCCCAATCAATAAATAACGCTGTTGACGATCACGCATAATTTTATTGATTTTTCCAACTTCTATAGCGATTTGCCGTGTACTAGATTTATCGAATTTTTCTGGAGATATATAAATAATTTCTGTAGTACTCTTCACTCCATTTCCTAAGACTTTATAACAGTTGCAAATCAATTTTTCTTGTTTTCGCTCGGAGGGATGGATCTCTGTGTTTTCATAGCTTATTAACATTGGCCGTACTTGTAAAATATAAAATGTTGGTTTTTTTTGTGAAGCAATATGATATAGATTTCCTGCGAATTCCATTTCAATTTCTTTGCCCATTGCATCGCGTAATATAGGTAAGATTTCTTCAAGGATTTGGCTTAATGGTATAATTTTATGTCTCAAGATGGGACCAAATGTTACTGTGCGGTAAATATTTTTTGTTGTCATGTCATCGGTGATACGGTCGTTTTCATAATCTATAACACTAGTTACATTTCTTAGTACTTCAAAAGGAGCATCCGAACAGTCTAATCTGACTAATGTTGCAGACTCATCTGTAAAATCATCATTTTGGTAAGGCAAATTTAGAGCATAAAAGTAACTTTGAGCATTCCGTATTGTATCTTTGAATGTTGCAAACTGAGTAATATTAGCAGGATATTTAGGGCAAAAGCGGACGGAGTTTCCACCACCAATTACAGTTTTTCCTAATCCCATTGCAACTTGGGCAGCACCATCGCTTGGTTTCATGTGAGAAATTGTATAAAAATTATAAGATTGGGCAACTCCAGAATAGGTTGGGTAAAACAAATCTCCATATTGTTGGCCAGCGATTTCTTGAATAACTACAGCCATCTTTTCTTGCTCCAGTTTATATGGAGTAGCTTCGATATAAGAACGACTGCATTTAAAAAAAACAGAAGCATAAACAAGCTTGATAGCTCGTAAAAGGTGTTTCAGCCTCAGTTCTAAATCTGTATGAATATTGGGAATCATAAATGTTGAATAGATTCCAGCAAAGGGGAGGTATTGAGAATCTTCCAACATGCTTGAGGAACGTATGGCCAAAGGAGTTTTAGACTGTTGTAAAAAATCTTTCATAATTTCCACAAAATTATTGGGGAGATTTGCCTCTAAAAATCGTTTTGCAATTGCCTCATCATCAGAGAGTGTATAAACATTACGAAGTTGATTTTGTTCTAAAAATTGGTCAAAGATTTCTGTTGTAATCGTAATTGTTTTAGGTATACGAATCTGTATTTGAGGAAATTTTTTAGAAAAATCTTTTTCGGCTAAAAGGTGGTTGATAAAGGCTAATCCGCGTCCTTTTCCCCCTAATGATCCGTTTCCAATTTGAATAAAACTACTATCCCAATCTCCTGGTTTGTATTTTGCAACTACTCCAATTTGTTTAGCATCTCTATAATTTGCAATTGCTTCAATTATGTATTGCTTAAAGGCGTTCATATTGACGAACTCTTTAGTATGTCTAGGTCGAAATTCTAAAGCAAGTGCATATTCTCCGCGGGCTAACAACCATAAAGAAATATGATTATGAGAAGAATGATATTCTAAAGATTCATCAGGAATTTGCCCAATAAGTGATTGAAATTCTTTAATATTTTTTGCACGAGCTACTTCTCTACCATCATCAGGCATTCTAAAAACGAAATCACCAAATCCCATATTATAAATCATAAAATTGCGAAGATCATTACGAAAGGTTGGAGAATCTTTTTGAACCTGGCTGACATTGACAGGAATACTTGTATTATGCTTTTGTTCCGCAATTAAAATAATAGGAATATCTTTTGATTCTTGGCGTATTTCTTTGGCAAATTCAAGCCCATCCAAATGATGGATGTTCTTATGTAAAGAAATTTGGCAAACTATTCCCATAATATCAGAGCTATATTTTTTATATATATCTTTTGCTTCATCGATATTTGTAGCTAATAAAATTTTTGAACAAGTTTGTCTTCGTAATATTTTTTGTACTTCATTAGCATCTTCTTGTAAAAGATATTGAGTTTGCCTGAGTACTTCTTGATACATTACGGGGAGAAGTTGCGAATAGGAAGTAACATGATCGTCAAGAACGAGAAGTAATTTAACAAGACCTGTTGCTAAGTCATCTGGAGTATTCAAGCGATCTTCTATATAACGAATGATTGTTGAAAACAAAATTGTATCACCTGTCCAGAAGAAAATTCCATCAAATAAGGAACGTTGGGCAGTAACAGATTCTATCATACTTGCTTTATTTAATAAAAGAACAACAGGCAACAGCGGACGTTTAGATTTAATTCCTTGAGTGATTGTAAAAACATCAGCATCTATAATGCTTCCCATAATGATGACTATATCAACACTACGATTTTCTAATATTTGTAAAGATTCTTTATATGTAGAAACTTGTATAATTCTTGGTGTGCAAATAAACTGAAAGTCATGGAAATTGCTATACATTTCTTCTACTAGTTGCCCATCTTGTTCCAAAATATAGGCATCATAGATATTCGCAATAAGCAAAATCTCACTGATACGATGAGGCATAAGTTTATGTATCATATTTTCAGTTTGTTGGAATTTATAAGAATGGTTCATTGCTCTTCTTTTACCTATAAAATAATAAATATCTGCTTTTCAGCAGATTTTGCTAACTTTCTAATATTTTTCTTAGTTTTCCCTGATGTTGTTCCAATAATTTTTTAGCAGTAATTTTGTCAATTTTTTTTGCATACATAACAACTGCTATCTTGGCATTTCCTGATTCACGGACTAATTGAATAGCAATTTCTCTTTGGCATCCTGTAATATGAGTAACAATACGTGCAGCTCGATCTACTAATTTTTCTGAATTTGGGTTTACATCAACCATTCTATTTTCATATACTTTACCCATCATAACCATTGTGGTTGTTGTAATCATGTTTAAAACCATTTTGGCTGCTGTTGCTGCTTTCATACGAGTAGAGCCTGTTAAAACTTCCGGCCCTGTTTCTGGAGCAATGATAAAGTCGATAAAATCAGGTTGTTTTGTATTAGAGTTAGAACTCCCAGAATATAATAGTGCTGTTGGACAGTTTAATTTTTTTGCATATTTTAGAAAGCCTAAAACGTAAGGAGTTCTTCCACTGGCTGAGACGCCTAAAGCAAAGTCTAGATTATTAAGACTTCTTTTTTGAGCATCTTTTTCTCCATTTTCTTCAATATCTTCAGCACCTTCTACTGCTTGAAAAAATGCTTGAGGTGCACCTGCCATAACTCCTTGGACTAATTCGGGAGAAGTTGAAAATGTTGGTGGACATTCGCTAGCTTCCATTACTGATAATCTTCCACTAGTTCCAGCTCCGCATAAAAATAATCGCCCACCTTTTTGAAGACAACTTACGATTGATTCTATTGCACGATTTATTATTGGAAGTTGTTGAGATACGGCAATTGCTATTTTTTTATCTTCGTCATTGATGAGTGCTGTAATTTCAGAAATTTCCATCTTATCCAGATAAAGACTGCGAGGATTGACGGACTCTGTCACAAGATGAGATAAATCTAACATGAAAATTCCTTCACTGCAAAAAAAATTCTATTTTATTTGTTAAAATATCTTTAAAAGATTATCAGGAAAAATCTAAAATTAAATAGATTTTTCCTGATAATAAAAAGCTATGCTTCTTCGTATAGCCAAGTAGAAAGATAACGTTCCCCACAACTAGGGATAATAACAACAATAGTCTTCCCTTGGTTTTCTGGGCGTTGAGCTACTTGCAAGGCTGCCCATACACTGGCTCCTGCAGAAATCCCACATAAAATGCCTTCCTCTTTTGCCATTTGGCGAGCAATTCGTCCAGCGTCTTCTGCGCTGGCTGTGATGATTTCATCTACGAGAGAGCGATTTAAAACATCCGGGACAAATCCAGCACCAATTCCTTGCAATTTATGTGGTCCAGGTCTTCCTCCTGAAAGAACTGGTGAATCTTTGGGTTCAATTCCAATTGCTTTAAAGCTTGGTTTTAAAGGTTTAATACATTCTGCAATTCCTGTAATTGTTCCGCCAGTACCAATCCCAGCAACTACTATATCGACAGATCCCTCGGTATCTTCCCATATTTCAACTCCTGTTGTCTTTCGATGTATAGCAGGATTTGCAGGATTTTTAAATTGATTTGGCATATAATAATTAGGATTACATTGTATGAGTTCTTCTGCTCGAGTGATTGCGCCACGCATTCCTTCAGTACCTGGAGTTAGTAATAAATCTGCTCCTAATGCTTTAAGCAATTTCCGACGTTCAAAACTCATTGTATCTGGCATAGTTAAAATGATATGATAACCTTTTGCTGCTGCAATTAACGCTAAAGCAATACCAGTATTACCACTGGTTGGTTCGATAATTGTCATTCCTGGTTTTAATAACCCTTTTTCTTCTGCATCTTGGATCATTGCCAATCCAATACGATCTTTAATGCTTGACATTGGGTTAAAAAATTCTACTTTAGCTAATATTGTAACATTTGAAACTGTATTGAGCTTACGAATACGGACTAAAGGAGTGTTGCCAATTGTTTGGGTAATATTGTCGGCTATTTTAGGACAACGATAACGTTCGCTCATAGAATTTCCTTTTTTTGAAAAATATCTATCCAATTTTACAAAAGTTGTTTAATTTTTATTAACTTTAATTTTGATTCTTTAACTTTGAACTCAACTGTTGCAATCGTTGTTGTAGCATCTGGGGAAACATTGAATAATATTTTTGATTTAATGGAGAAGGATGTGGTAGTGGAGCTAACAACACTGATTTGCTTTTGTGATCAGAAGTTGCGATTTCTAAATCAAAAGTTTGAATAAATCTTTGTTCGCTTGTACAGAAGTTTTCAAATTTAGCAGAATCTTTACTATACGGAGCAAACCAATCTAGTGCTTCTGCTCCTAATGGAATGATAGAATCTCCTTTCCAAAATTCTACTAAAAAAATTTCCATAAATGGACGAAATCGTGTTTTAATTTTATTGCTAAAAGCTTTATTTCCAATAGGTTTATAGGGAACAGTATTTGTCAACAAAACATTAGAAATTGCCTTTTGTAAGTCATCGGAAGTTTGACCAATTTGATTATAGAAAAATTGATGAAGGCCATTACGTACCATACGACCGGCTGCCCCGAATAAAGGCTGCCCTGCAATAACTTCATCTTTTCCTAAATCACGAGCAAAAAAACATACCGGAGATTGAAGATTTCCAGCATACAATATAGGCATAAGAGGATCTTTTTTAGCTGTTGAATAAATTGCTTCGTCAATAGGAAAGTTTTCTTTTTTTGCTTCTAAATAAAACTTTTCTAATAGTTGAGAAATTTCCATAATATCCCTTTTAAACTTTAATTCCCTGGCCAGGATTCTGTAACATCTTCCCATTCTTCAGTTTCACCTTCAGATTCATTCCCTTTATTATTTTCAGGTGTTGCTTCAGGCTCCATCTCAATTTTGCCAAATTTATCTGGCTCGCCAAATTTATTTTCTGTAGGCTCTTTAGATGATTTTGGAGATTCTTTTTGTAAGGAAGAAGATTGAGAACTGGAAGATTTATACCAACTCCAATTTGAATCTTTTGTTTCCTTTGCTTCTTTTGCTAAACGAAATTCCAATTCTTCTTTTGGCTCAGGCATCATTTTTATAGGGGCTGTAGTGGTTAATATTTCAGCAACAGCGTCATTTACAGAATAATTCCCCAAAAATTTTTTTTCTCCTTTAGCTAAATATTTTTCCGTATGCCCATCTTGACGTGTAGAGCCAATTATGTTTCCAAATAAGTCAGTTATTAAATAGTAATAATATACTTTACCTAACTGTGGTTCCCATTCATATCGATAGGCATATCCTACGTTTTCTGTTCCATCTAATATTTGATAAACCATTGTTTTTTGCGGTTCAGGATCACTTTTCAAACCTAAATCTTTTGCAGGTTCAGGGGTGTTGCAAGCTAATAATATCATTCCTATTACAAATATTTTTACCTTTAAAATAAATATTTTCATAAAGTTTCCTTAACGTTCAAAATATTTACCATAATTTTCTGTAGCCAATTTATTTAAGAAAAAGCGATTTTGATGATGTCCAACTCCAATCACATATAATATAATATTTTTATCTTTATTCCATTTTCTTACTGCGTCTAAAATAAAAAGATCTTGCTGAACTGGGCCAAATGTCGGTAATCCATCAGTAATAAAATAAATAATTTCTGGTCGAGTTTTACTCCAAGCATTTTGAAAGGCATTCTCTAATGCACTATAAATATTTGTAGCTCCACCATTTTTAAGATTATCTACCCAGCGATTTGCAGCTTGAATATTTTCAGGTGTAGCAGAAATTAAATCTTTTTGCCAGCATTGTATCTCTTCAGAATATGCAACGATATTAAAATATTCTGATGAAGTTAACGATTTATAGGCATTTTTAAGTTGACGAGCAGCATCTTCAATATTCATACTACCAGAAATATCTATCATAAATATCATGGTACGTGCCATGACTTTAACGCCGTAAAATGAACGTGGTGCGAGTGTCCCATATTGGCCGCGTATTTGTATTGATTGAGAAATTTTGCCTTGTTGATGTAACATCTCTGATAACTGTTTCTTTTTAAGCGAGATATTTTGTTGGCGTTGGGAAATGTATTGTTGGATTTGTTCAGAGTCCTTCATATTCATTCTTTTCTGAATTTCTTGAATTTCCGCAACATTTTTAGATAGGGAATATTCTTCCGAAGATATTTCTTCTTGTGGTTGAGGAATATGGACGTTTTCCAAAGGTTGAGCAGACTGAGCAGTAACAGGTTCTGCCTCTGCAAAAGATTCTAGCCCTACATCTAATAATCCTGCATCTGGACGTCCTTGCGGAGGAGAAATTAAAAAAGATAATATAATCAGAATGATAATATGAGTGAGGAAGGATAGTCCCATACATTTTATAGAATGAATATTTAAATTTTTTCCGAAAATTTTTTGGGATAATATATTTATAGACATATTTTTGTCCAAAAAAATTTTTATTTTTTCTTAGAAAAGAATGTTTACTAACATATTGAAAAAAATATTATTATAGTTATAATAAAATAAATTATCTCATAAAATTATCATTTCGTCAAGTTAATTAAAAAAACAAGGTATAAAAAACATGGAATTTTTTCTTACTATTTTGCCTTTATGTTATCTTATTGGAATGATCTTGGGTTTATTGTATCAGGAGTCCTTGATTAAGAGCTTTATTAAAGGAATGAAAGCATTTTTTATAATAACGGTAGGTATGGGCTTATTGTTTTTTTTTCTTTCTTTTTAGGTTAATAAGATGGGAAATACAATTTCTAATAATTGGATTTTAAAAGTTATAAAATTGTCAGCTAAATTTGGAGAAAACTGTCGAGCTATTTTTCAAGAGATTTCTTTTGAAATTCCAAAATATTGTATCTATGGTATTTTTGGTGCAACTGGATGTGGAAAATCAACATTAGCCCAAACAATTATAGGATTTGTTCCAAATCACTATTTATCCGGAAAAATTTTATTAAGCATAAAAAATGAACAAATAAATTTATTAGACAAAAATATTGATTGGAAAACATTACGAGGAAAAAAAATCGTTTATGTTCCGCAAGATACTTATAAAAATCTAAACCCTTATGAAAAAATCTTCCAGCAGTTGCAACGTGTATATGAACAGACTCAAAAAAATAATAATGTCCAAGATATTCCTAGCTTATCTGAAATTATTAAGATGGTACAATTGGATTTCAATTTATTAGAATACTACCCTTATAATCTTTCAGCAGGATTACGACAACGATGTGCTTTAGCTTGTGCCTTTGCCGCCCAACCAGAATTGCTTATACTTGATGAACCTATGTCTGCAATGGATCATCATGGACGTATCCATCTTATGGAGACATTAGAAACTTATTCAAAATCTCATACTGTTTTATTGATTTCGCATGAAAATCCTCAATACCATTCGATGATTCCTAAAGAAAATCGTTTTTACTTTCCTATTTCTGATTTATTAAGCTCAAATATTGAATCGACTGCTCGATTGCCAACAACCTCATTTCCTAAGCAATCCACACCAAGATTGCCCACGCTTAGTTTTACGAAACAAATAACCCCACGTATTCCTACTATTGCTATGCCTATAGTTCAGGAAAATACTAAATTTAATTATGGCGATATATCCGTTAATAATCAAAAACAAAATGAGCTTTTACGATTGGATAACATTACAAAAATTTGGGATGGTTATATTGTTTTTGAACGATTTAATTTTTCAATGCAAACCGGGCAATGGCTTTATTTTGAAGGCCATAATGGGTGTGGAAAAACTACATTGCTCAATATTATGCTAGGTATCGTTCGTCCAGAAGAAGGAAATTTTTTTTGGAAAAACCAGATTATTCCCTGGAAAAAACTAAAACAAAATAGTCAACGATATATTCATTCAGTTTTCCAAGATGTTTATACTTCTTTTAATCCACGTCGTACAGTTGCTCAAACACTAGAAGAAATCTCGGAACAAATTCCTACTCATCATCGATGGGAAATTGAAACTTATCGACAAAAATTATGGGATGATTTTGAATTACCTTCTTTTCTTTGGAATTCCTTCCCATGGCAGCTATCTTATGGCCAGCAAAAGCGTTTGGCTATTTTACGTTGTTTATTAGAATACCGTCGCAGTCAACTCATATATGGTGGGGAACATTTGCTTGTTTTAGATGAAGCTTTATCTGGCATTCATCGCGAATTACGCAAAAAAATGATAGATATTCTTTTTGATTTCAAAGCACAACATTCTTTTTCTATTATATGGGTTGCTCATGAAGATATTGCATTAAAAGATATTTGCGATACTAGCTATAATATAGCAAAAATGGCAGGATTTTAAAAAAACAAACACCATTAAAACTTAGTGGTGTTTGTTTTTTGGTTTTAAAAATTTACTTTTTCTGGCGGCGTGAGATTTTTTAAATCGTTTTTCCATTTTTCTGAAAGATAACTTAATCCAACTTGATAGGATGCGTTCATCCAACCAAATCCTTCTTTAGTCATATAGGAAAATTTAGTCCCAACATTCCCATATTCTGCAAAGACTGCATGAGATTGTTTTACAACATCAAATTTTTCCGGGATTGTACCATTATAATCAACAGCGTTTTTTGTAATTGTATAAAGCCACTTATAAATAAGTCTGTCTGCTATTTCTATGATATTGTAATTATACAATCCTTTCCATATAAGCATTTGATGTGGTGCCCATCCATTAGGATAATCCCATTGTCGCTCTGCACCTTTTATTCCATATTTTTCTAAACTAATTTTTGCACTACTTAGAATTCCTCCATTACTTTCCAAATAGGGCAAAGCATAGTATAGTAATTTTTTTGCCTGTTCTTCATTTAAAATTTTAGTTTTAGGATTATCTGAATGACAAGCCCAAAGAGGATAGAACATTGTTGCACTGATGTAATCTGATTGTGTTGCATGAGGAATGTGGTAATCAAAAAACATATTTTTTTCTGGATTCCACAGATATTTAAGTATGAGTGATTTTCTTTTTTCCGCTTGAGCATACCAAATTTCGCTTGATTCATTTTCTATATCATCGCAAAAAATTTCTTTTATCATAAATGCAATATCAAGCTCATATTTATAAAGTATAGAGTTTAAATCAACAGTAACAAAATCAGCACAGCTATCTTTGCCATCTATTCTCCAACGATATGTCGTATCATGTCCAGACTCTCTTACTGCACAATCATGGAGAAAAAATATATCTAATTCTGATTCTTGAATTTCGCCAGCTTTATATTTTTTTTCAAATTCAGTTAAAGAAAGTTTATGCTTTTCTGCATAAGGAGTAAGTACAATATCGAAATGGCCAGGTTCTACTTCTGGAGGAATGCCTGCACCTTTCATTCCATAATAGCGATTTAATCCAATATCAGTTAATCGATCTTTATTCATCCAGACATCACGATATTCTTTTATTGCTGCAAAAAGAACTTTTTTGAGCCATTGTTTTGAAATTTCTGTTTTAGGTAGTTCGTTATATACTGCAAGTGCCATAGATGTTAAAAATGGCGGTTGAGATCGATTTAAATAATAACTTCTATTTGCATTAAGAATTTTTCCATAATTCTCTATTTCATAGACAAAATTATCTACCATTGCTTTTGCCAATAATACTTTTTTATCTGCAATAAGACCAAGTGATTCAAAATAACTGTCCCAACCATACATTTCATTAAATCTGCCTCCTGGGACGACAAAAGGAATTCCTTGTATTTCTCCAAACTCATTTTTCTCTAAAGCAAGTGGCAGTAATCCATGTTTTCCTTCTAATTCTTTAAAAGTAGTGGCATTTATATGCTCTGGTAAGCGGATAACATGCAAAGTAATATCTTTTAGCTCTTTAGCATAGTTTGAAAAATAATCATATCCAAATTTATCATGATATGAAACATATAAATACTTGGTTGTGCTACTGGGAATTTTGCTATCTTCAAGTACTTCCATAAGATTTTTTGTATCTATTTTGCGAGTGAGTCCGCTCCAATAATACTCTCTGATCATTCTTGAAATACGTTGAACTGGTTCTTCAAAAATTCTTTCTAAGAGAATAGTTGCTTTTTTTTCTTTAAGTTCTTTTTTTAAAGTTAATTCTTGAAGAAGATTCGATAGATAATATGTTCCGGCAATATTATAGATTTTATTATCTATTGTTTTCAATTCGAAGTTTCTATCTCCTCTTTTACTATTTTCGATAAAAAAATCGTCAACTGTAATTTTTTTATCGTTATCAGTGTCTTCATCTTCTAATAGATTATTTAGAACTTGTTCGGTTTCTACCTCAATTGTCTCTGCTTGAAGACAAAAAATAGAGGAAATAGTTAAGGATAAGATAATCATTGGTTTTAACAATTTCATAAAAAATTTTATAGATTGTTGCTTCTCTTTATGAAGAGCAACAATCTATTTTCCTTATATAAAAAAACTTGTACTTTTTTACAAGCATAAATTTTGTTTTAAATGGGTTACTTAATACATACAGAGCGGACTTGTGCCATGTCTGTATTGCCACGGAATACCTTAATAATCCCGTCTTGTTTAAGAGTAATCATTCCATCTTTGATAGCTTGATTTCTCATTTCTTCAACAGATGCTTTACGTTGAATCATTCGTTTCATAGTATCAGTGCCTAAGAGTAATTCATGGATACCCATACGTCCTTTATATCCAGCACCATTACAAGCCTGGCAACTTCCCCCACTAGACGCTTGGTAAAATTTTAAGTCTTCTCTATATGGAAATTTCTCTTTAGGAAAATTTTCTGCGCCATATTCTAATACTAATTCTTCATAATATTCTTGAGTTACTGAGTGTGTTTTTTTACATTCTTTACAAAGAGTTCTTACCAAACGTTGTGCTAATACACCTAACAAGGCATCTGCAAAGTTAAAGGGATCAATATCTAAATCAAGTAAACGAATAATTGTTTCTGGTGCGCTATTAGTATGCAAAGTACTGAACACTAAGTGTCCAGTAAGAGAGGCCTCAATACCAATGGAAGCAGTTTCAAAATCACGCATTTCACCAACCATGATAACATCGGGATCAGCACGTAAAAAAGAACGTAATGCTGTAGCAAAAGTGAATCCAATAACAGGAAGTACTTGTACTTGGCGTAAACCTTCTTGGGTGATTTCAACAGGATCTTCTGCTGTCCAAATTTTAAGATCAGGTTTATTAATATATCCTAAAGCAGAATGAAGAGATGTTGTTTTTCCTGATCCTGTTGGCCCAACAACCAAAACAATACCATAAGGCATATTGATAATTTTAGTAAATTCATCAAAATTTCGTTCCAAAAGCCCAAGTTTTTCCAGTGGAATTGGCTTGCTAGCGGCTAGAATGCGTAATACAACATCTTCGTTTCCACCCACTGTAGGGATTGTAGCAACACGTAATTCTATATCTGGCCCGCCATATTTTTTAAGTTGGATTTTTCCATCCTGTGGTTTTCTGCGTTCAGAAATATCCATCATAGCCATAATTTTAATACGACTGACCAAAGCACGTTTTATAGCAGCAGGAAATTTTTGCAATATAGTACAATCACCATCTATACGTACACGTACCAATAAATCTTTTTTACCCATACCAGGCTCAATATGAATATCTGAAGCATTCATTTTATAAGCATCTGTCAGTATTTGATTTACTAGTTTGACTACAGTGTTATCCATTTCTTCTTCGCTCTCTGCGGCTTCTAAAGCTGCTTCAGCTTGTCCGGTTTGAGCGTCGTCTTTTATTTCTTCAATAAGACTTTGCAAGCTGTTTTTAGGCTCTTCAGATTCTTGTTTTTCTGCTCCAAAAAAGTAATCTATCGTTTTTGCAATATCTTCTCTAATGCTAACTAGTATCTTGGGAGTTTTTTGTGGAAAATATCTTCGGATATCATCCAATTTTTCAAGCGCACGAGGATTGTCCATAGCGACAACTACTGTAGAATCTTCTGTTCTCAATGGGACCCAAATATGAGTACGCAAATAATTTGCATCTACCACAGTGAGTAATTCTTTTGGAATAGGCAATTTAGCCTGATATTCAAAGAAAGGAACTTTATAAAAAGTACTTAATGCACGTCCAATATCTTCTTTTCTTACTTTAAACTTATTCATCAAAATAAATGATATGGATTGGTTTTGTTCCCTACTGATTTGCACTGCCTGTTCAATTTCTTTAGCAAGTACAATATTTTCAGCGGTTAGAAGATCAAAAATATTTAACTGGCGACGTTGGATTTTATTTTGATTATGGAATGCAATTGCTAATGTCTCGCATATTTCTCCCACTGCTTGTATATCTTCTGCTGTAAAAATTTCGCCGCTTTTTTTGTTAATAAGCTGCATAACACCAAGAAGTTTTCCACTAAATAAAATTGGAGCTGCTAGAACTTGACGTGTACGAAATCCACTTTGCATATCATAATCGCGATTAAATTGTAGGCTGGCATTGATTGATGAAAGTTCTTTTATATCGTAAGCATCTTTAATTGCAAGAACCATTTTGTTCTGAGCTACATATCCTGCTATACTATTGTTATTTATTGGGATACGAAATTCTTTAATTTCTTCTCCTGCTTTTATCTTAGAGTATATTTGCTTTTCATCTTCTGTTACCGCATATAAAGTAATACGATTTGCATCAACAAGACCTAATATTTGATCTTTTAAATCTAGCAAAATAGAATCTATATTAGGAGATGAATGTATTTGATTGATAATTTTATGAAGACGTTTTTCAAAAGCAATTCTATCTTTTAGTTCTGTCATAGAAGCAGTTGAAAAACTCATTGTTTTACTAAGCGAATTTGCATCATCCGAACGTTTATTAAACAAAGCCATATTTCCTCCTTAATTTTTTGTTGACACGCATAACATGCTATGCGTGTCAACAAAATTTAGCTTTCTTCTACTTTAGGTTCTTTACATTCACATGGAGTTTTATGACATTTAGAACAACCATTGCGATATTTATATATAGCCGAGTCTAAATCAATATTTTTAAGATTTGCTAATGTTGCTAACCATGCTAAACAATCCGCAAATTCTTCTTCAAGTTCTTTTTTTTCTCCACGATGCAGAGCACGTGCTAATTCTCCAACTTCTTCTATGAACCAAATAAAAGTTTTATCCAGTCCTCGACTGCTGTCTTTGGTATGGTACAGATCGTATATCAATTTTTGAAATTCGCCAATTTGCATAAACTAGCCTTTAAGATAGTATGACTATTTTTTTATCGATACTTTATTTCCATCACATAAATTACTAATTCCAATTGATGCAGAAGTAACGATATTGATACCTTCTTCTATTCCCTCTATAATTTCGACATTATCATCAATAACCATACCTAAAAGAACAGGAATTGCCCGGACAACAGCCGTTCCATTTTTTCTATTATCTTGTTCCAAAACAAAAACATTTGCTGCAGAGCCAAATTCTAATTGTTTGTCAATTGTTTGGACAATAGAAGTTTTGGGAATAAAGATTCCTTTGACTTTTTCTGGAAAACCTACTTTAATCCAAACAGGGCTTCCAATATTAAGAGTGTTAGGAAAAACTTCATCCTTAGACAAAGAAAATTTTATCCAAGTATGATTTTCATGCCATTGTATTTCTGTCATCTTTCCAGAGAGTTCTCCATTCCCCCATATACATTTTGCTTCTAAATTTTTACCTAATTGGTTAGCAAATTTAGAATAATAAATATTGCGAACATTAGCACCAAAAGCTTTTCTTAGGCTAGAAATTGTAGCTATTCTATAATTTGTTGTAACACGAGTATTTTTTTCGACAAAAATTTGCGTAATTTCGCCATCAAGAGTTGCTTTTACTGGAACTTTGGGATCTTTAGCACTATAAAAAATTTCGGCAACTATATCTCCCACTCGAACAGTCATACCCAATGAAATTCTTAATTCTACTATTGGCCCGGGTATTGGTGCTAATATATCTTGAGTCTTTTCCCAGGTTACTTGTCCTGCAAAAGTAAATTTAGGCAAATACTCTTCTTCAACAGTAGTTGTATACTGAACTGTAATTTCCTGCAAAATTACATTTGGAGCTTGTAGTAAAAATACTACTATTGTAGTGCCTAGTAAAATAATTAAACCTATTAAAATTCCCATCCAAACTGAAATTTTTTTTCCACCATTAATTGGCATTTGCTCAGTTTGCATAAAACCAGCATCATTACTTGCTTCAGGCTCAATGGTAGGGTTTACAATGATGCTTTTATCATGTCTGATTTGGGCATTCTCTATCCAACGTTTTGTAATAGGTGCTGAAGCAGGTTTGGGATTAGGAATAATTTCAGTTTTGGAATCTTTTGGTGTGCCATTTTCTACGCCATTTGTATTAGGATTTACGTTTTCTTTAGTGGCTGAAATGGAAGCAACAGGTTGTTTTGGTGCAATTTCTTTTGTTGGTGCAGACATTCCAGGTTTGGAAGATTCTTTTGTTCCTCCTGTCTTTGCAGCAGGGACAACAATAATTGGAGGTTTTTCTTTTTTTCCCAGTTGTTTTGTCGATAATTCTTTAATTTCTTCTTCAACTTCTTTAAGTTGATTAAATTCATCCTCTCCATATTCTTGAGTAGGAATTTTATGAGCAGAATTTTGATTTAGTTCTACAGGAGTTTGTTGGAGTTCTTGTATTTGTTTAGTGGGAACGGGAATTGCTATTTCTTCTCCGAATACTAGATTTTGCGCAGTTTTTACGACTGTATCATTTTCTTGTGGAACGGCAGTTATTTCTTTTCCTAATAATTCTTCTTTGCTAGCGAATACACTTTTAGATAAAAATAAACTTTCAAAAGTATTATCCGTACTTTCATAAAGACTTTCATCAATAAGATGTTCAGAGGGGGTTTCCAAATTTTGCGAAGGTGTATTCGACTTTGAAGTTTTTTGCAAAGAAACTTTGGCTAGATTATCTTCAGAGTCTCGAACAGGCTCGTCAAAAGGAAGATCTTCTTCTTCAAAATTTTTTCCAGTTTTTTCTTGTTTAATTTTTCGTACTTCTTGACCTATGACACGGTTTTTCTTTTTTTTATCATCTAATTCTTCCATACCAAACTCCATTTCAGCTTTTTGGAATATTAAATTTTTTTTATAAACGAGGTTTGTCTTCTCGTTTGAGAATTTCTTGAATGGCTAAATTAGCACGTTGGCGAATAATGGCTTCGCTGTCTTTAAGTGCTCGATTTAACAAATGTAGTGTTGAACGAGAACCAACATTCACAATAACTTGAACCGCGGCAAATCTTACAAGTGGAGCTTTGTCTTCTAGAGCTTTCATCAATGTTACCAAAGCATCTTCACCTTGGATACGTCCTAATGCGATAACTACACGTTCTCTAACACTAATATCTTTATCAGAAATGGCTTTCATTAAAGCTGGTACAGCTTCAACTGTGCCAATTTCAGCAAGTATACGTGCGGAAATTTTTCGGACAACAAGGCTATCGTTTTCTAATCCTTTAGCAAGGTATGCTGAAGCAGCTTTGCCAAAAGAAGCCATAGTTTCTACAGCTTCTCTTCTTATTTCCCAGTCTGAATCTTGGAGTAAAGGAAGTAAAGATGGTAAAATAGACGGATTTCCTAGTTTGCCTAAACTACGTGTAGCTTCTAAACGAACTGTCGCATTTTTATCATGTAAACATTGTACCAGACCATTGATAGCCCGATCATCTCCTAATTCTCCCAAAGAATATGCTGCTAATTTACGGATTCTCCAAGACTGATCTTGTAAACTTTCAACAAAACTTGGAACTGATTCCAACGTTCGCATTTTTTCTAATACTTCTGCAGCACTATATCGTACGGGTTCTTCAGGATATTGGAGTGCAACGCATAAAGCCGGGATAGACAAACTTCCCATCTCTCGCAATAATTCCGGCAAATCCTTATGTTGAGAGCTTCTATTTTGAAATAAAGAATATACTAAGGCTAAGACTACCGGTTTTCCTACTTTTTTTAAAGTAGTTAATATTGTTTGTTTGAGTGTGGGATTTTGATGCGGATATGCTTCCATTAAGGCGTTCATTATAGGGAAGAAATCTTTTTTTTGTAAACCTGATACCATATCTTGGCAAAGTTTAAGTTGTTGGTGTAAACTTTGCAAAAAATTACGTACTGATATAGGAAGAGTATGATGTTCTGTTTGTTTTAATTGATTTTCTAAGATAGGGAATATTGCTTGCAAATATTCTATTACCAAAGATTCTACAGGAATATCTTCTGTAGAAAAAGTACGAACATCTTGCCCACGTAAAGATTCTACTAGAGCATGAACATCATGCAAGCCTAATTTAACGAGCAAATCCGAAATAGTATTTTGATTACTACACTCACGAAAAATTTCTACTACTTTATTAGGAGAAATTTTATTTCCGGCCTCTTTGCTCTGGAGCAATTTCAATATTTTAAAATAAAACTTTTTTAGTTGATCTTCAGACATAAGTGCACCATTGCAAAAGATAGCTAAGTTGTTAAAGTTTTTTAAAAGGGCTTTTAGCCAGAAACTTTCTGTTTCTGGCTAAAAGTTATTTAGCAACCATAAACATCAGAATCTTTCAGCCATTCTCCTGTCCATATCCAGTGAATGATTTTCAAGATATCTGCTAAAATAATAAAAACTGCTGGAATGACAACCAATGTTAATATCCAGGAAAAAAGAAGTCCATAGTTAATCGCTATTGCCATTGGTATGAGATATTGAGCTTGAGTACTTTGACCAAACATTAACGGGCATGTTCCTGCAATTGTTGTAATGGAAGTTAAAAGAATTGGACGAAAACGTTTTGAACCAGCACCAAGAACTGCATCAAACATGCTTTGGCCATTTCTTAGACCTTCATTGATAAAATCAATCATTACAACAGCATTGTTTACAACAATTCCGCAAAGGGCAACAATTCCAAATGTACTCATCAGTGTAATAGGAAAATTCATGATCCAATGTCCCCAAATTACACCAACTAATCCTAATGGAATTGTGAACATAATAACAATTGGTTGGATATAAGATTTAAAAATTGTAGCTAAAAGTGCGTAAATAGCAAAAGCAGCTAAAAGGAAACCTATCCACAATCCACCTAATGAATCATTGGTTTCTTTTCTCTGTCCTTCAAAACTGAAATTTACACCTTGATATTGTTTGCGAATATTTTCTAAATAATTAGCATCAATCAAATCTTGAAGGATTTCTTCAGAGTTTGCTTTGCGTTCGTCTAAATCAGCAAGCACATTGATAATTCTTTTTCCATCAACACGGCGAATTAGAGAATAGCCATCTGTTACTTGCAATATAGCTACATCTAACATTGATATTTCTTGCCCTTGTGCAGTTCTGATATAGACTTTGTCCATATCAGAAATATATTTTCGTTCCTCTTGTGGATATCGAAGATATACTCTAACATCAAATTTGCCACGTTGCAATCGAAGGATTTCATTACCGTAAACAGCATTTCGTATTTGTGTGGCAAGATCACTTAAAGTGATTCCAAGATTATTAGCTTCTGGGCGCAGAGAAAAACGTAATTCTTTAAATCCTTGTTTAAAATCATCTTGAATGTCATAGAGTCCTGGATAGCGACGGAGTTGGCGTTTTAAATCATCTGCTGCCTTTCGTAGTAAATCAAAACTATCACTACGAAATTGGATTTGAACAGGTTTACCACCTGGACCTCCAGAAGAAGATGCAAATGTTAAACTTGTAATTCCAGGAATATTTCCAACTATCTCACGCCAGCGATTGAGTAAGATTTCTGAAGAAATAGAACGACTTTCTGATGAAGGTAGTTCAACATTTATTTCTGCAAGATTAGATCCAGTTGTACTTCCTCTTTCATCACTATTTTGTCCAATAACAGTATAAATCTGTTTAACAAGATCGTAGTTAAGATTATGCTGTTTTTTTAACTCTGAATTTGTTTTCCATAAACATTGTTCAATATATTTAATTGTTTGTTCACTCAGTTGATCATTTGTTCCTTCTGGGTACATTAGCCTTGCGGATAGGTATTCTGAGTCCATTTTAGGAAAAATAATAAACTTAATAAATCCTCCTTGTAACATTCCCATACTAAAAATGATAATTGCTATACTAAAACATAATGTTGCATAACGATATTCCATAGCAATACGTAATACCCAAAGATATGCATCAATTAGCTTTTTCATAAAAAAATTATCACAAATAGTACTTAATTTAGATGTCCAAGGAATTTGATCTTTTGTAATAATAGGCTTTAACGAGTTTGCTAAATGATTAGGCAGTACAAATAAGGATTCTAGTAGAGATAGCATAAGAGCTGAAATAACAGCAGTAGGAATAATTCCAATAAATTTTCCCATAATTCCAGGAACAGAGTATAAAGGCAAAAATGCAAATACTGTTGTTGCAACACATGCTACGATAGGCCAAAATACACGTGTTGTAGCTTCGCAGGATGCATCTTTAGGAATCATTCCTTTTTCATATATATAACTATGTATGCTTTCTGAAATAACAATAGAGTCATCAACAATAATTCCCAGACATATAATCAGTGAAAACATACTTAGCATATTCAGAGATTGCCCAGTAAACACTAGAATAATAAATGTTCCTAAAAACGAAATTGGCATTCCTACTACAACCCAAAGAGCCAATCGTAAATCCAAGAAAAGAGCAAGGCAAATAAATACTAATACTAATCCTTGTATTCCATTGCTAGTTAATAGATCAATACGACTTTGCACAACTGGTGCAGTACTTGCAATAGTTCCAATTTTTATGTTGGAAGAAATTGTTTTGGATTTTTCTTTTAAGTATTCATCTACTCGGTTGGCTATTTTAATAATATCCTCTGCTCCAGTTTTTGAAATATTGATTAAAGCTGCTCGTTTTCCATTAAGATAGCCACGTACTCTACTTTCTTCAAAAGCATCTTTTACTTTTGCAATTTGATGTAAATAGATAACCGCACCATCAGGATTTGTCTTAACTACAATATCTTCAAAATCACGACGGGTATATTTTTGTCCTTTAACTCGCAAAGATACTTCGCCTTGATCTGTTTTGAGAATACCCCCACTCAAATCGATACTATTGCGACGGATAGCATTTCCAATTTCTGTTGAAGAAATTCCATATTTTTTCATTGTTTCTTCAGATAGTTCAATCGAGATTTCATAATCTCTTAATCCAATAATATATGCTTGAGAAATCTCTGGAAATTGGAGAAGTTCGTCTTTCATTTCTTCTGTAATAGAACGCAATGTTTCTTCATTCATATCTCCGCTGACTGTAACAAACATAACTTGACGAACAAGTTTAAGATCTTGAATGATTGGTTTTTCTGCGTCTTGAGGGAAAGTATTGATTTGATTGACTTGGCTTTCTATTTGATCTTTCATCCGGTAAATATCTTCTCCGGCTTCGATTTCTATAACGATTGTCCCAACACTTTCTCTTGCTGTTGATTCAATCTTTTTAATACCACTGATTCCATTGATAGCCTCTTCAACTTTTATGCAAATTCCTTCTTCAACTTCTTCCGGACTAGCACCCGGAAATATAACTTGCACAATTATTCTATCTAAAGAAAATTCAGGAAATACTTCTCTATTTAATTTGCCAAGATAAATAAATCCAGCAAGGCAGGTAATAATAACAAGCAAGTTAACCGCAACAGAATTTTCTACACACCAACGGATAATATTTTTCATAGTTTTTTCTCAGACTCTAAAGAAAAGCTACTTATCTCTACATCCATTCCTTCCACAATATTAGATAAAATTGATGTAATAAGTTGATCGTTTGTTTTTAATCCATTACTAATATAAGCAAAATCATTGTGGAATCTTATAATTTCTATTTCTTGCAGTTTTAATTTACCTTTTTCAAATAAGCAAACTTTATTATCATTGGTGATAAGGTTGCGAGGAATCCTATAGACATTTTTTAAAGTAACACTTTGGAATACTGCTTTTACAAACATACCCTTAAGTAAAGGGGGATTTTGTCGGCGAGAGGAATCTTCTATTTCTACTATTACTCCTAAAGTTCTTGTGCTTTGATCAATTTCAGGAGCAATCCGTCGTAATTTCCCATTCCAAAATACATTTGAATTTCCTCTGGATAAATATATTTTAATATTACAATTTTCCATAGATGGAGCGAATGTAGAAGAAGGATTACGATTTAATGCAAAATAATAATCAGGCAAAAGCCATTCTAATTCACTAATAGATAGTGGAATTTTTACCTCTAAACAAGAGGTATCATAAATATCTAATAAGTTTTTCCCCTTACTGATATATTGTCCAGGTTCTACGTATTTTTTTAGAACACGTCCTGTAAAAGGTAAGCGAATTTCAGTACGCTTTAAATTTAATTGGGCTTGTTCTAGAGCTATGTTTTCTAAAATTTGTAAATTTTCAATTTGCTTTCTTCGTACTGGAATCATGCGCAAAGAATTTTCTGTTGAAATCAAGCTGATCTTTGCAGTCTGATAGCTACTATCAATTTTATTATATTCAGAAGGAGAAACTGACTTTTCTTTTAAAAGTGTTTCATAACGTAATTTTTCTTTTTCTGCAATTTCTAGCTGACGTTGAAGTGTACTTAAACTTCGTTTAAGATTTTCTTCTTCTACTTTTAAAGATTCTAAAGATAATTCGTGTGTAAGAAGATTTGCTTGTATACGTTTTTCGGCTAAAGAAAAGTCGCTTTTATCGAGTGTGATTAAAAGTGTATCTTTTGGAATTAGATTTCCTTCTAATAAATCAGGATGAACATATAAAACTTTTCCATCTAATTCTGTATTAAGAGATAAAACTGTTCTTGGTTGAACAGTTCCATAGTTACTTACTTCTATTGTTTCTTGTATAGGAGTAAGTGCTTTAATTGAAACAAGCAACTTATTGGCTTGAACGTCACTAACTTTTGCAACTTCTTTTTTCATAGAAACAAGCATGATATTAGCAAATATTCCAAAAGCTAAAAAAGCAAAACAAATTATAACAGATTTAATAATTTTACGAATCATAATTTTACCATTTTTATTATGTTTACCTTGAAAAGGATAAATATAAGGAAATTAAGTTTTCTTATCGAAAGATTTCTCCATAGTATAAATACTAGAATCTAATTTGTCAAGTATTTATTGCCAAGTATTTACAAAGGCAATCAAGAATAAAAATAAGCTGAATCTTATAACATATTGACGGTTAAATTCTTCTGATTTCTTCTTAAAATTTTCTGTATTTCTTGTTGAAAACAATAAAAAAATACGCTAGATAGCGTATTTTGTCTTTTTAAGATTTTTTGAATATTACAATTAAGTTTAAGGATTTAATAAAAATAAATTCTATCATTTCTTTTTTTTTATAATCCAAGAAACTACCATTTTTGGCAAACATTTTTTTAAAAATAGGCGAATATAACTCATTCCAACTGCACTTAAGTAATAGATAAAAATATATATTTTTTTTCCAAAATAAGGATGATAGTGGGAAACAGTTTTCCAAAAAAGCCATATAACTTCTGCTCTTCGCTTATCAGAAATCCCACCAGCTTGATAATGAGCGATAGTTAAAGGAATGTACTGAAATTTATATCCTTGGACATAGCAACGATATAGTATTTCAAACTCAGCACCAGCTTGAGTTGTAGCAAAAAGATTTTTTCGATGTATATGAGTTCGAACAAAAATTGCCTGATGAGGAGTAATCATTCCCTGCCAGATTTTATATATAGGGCGTGCATGATGAAATCGACTGAACCCTTCGTAAATAATTTGACAATCTCCATAAATAAAATCAGTAGATAAAATATCCTTATATGAAGGATTTTTTTGAGAAAAAATATTATCAAGAACATCAATAGAAGCAAAAGAATCCCCAGCATTAAGAAAATATATCCATTCTCCTTGTGCTAATTGGATAGCTTTATTCATAGCATCATAAATGCCTTTATCAGGCTCGCTACGCCAATATGAAATGCGATGAGAATGCTCTTGCAACAACTCCAATGTGCCATCTTTTGAGCCACCATCAAGAACAATATATTCAATATTTTTATAAGTTTGCTGCCAAATATTTTGCATGGTAAAAAGAAGTCTATCTTTATCACGAAATGTTACGGTAACTACTGTTATCAATGGTTGCTCAGGGGAATTAGAAAAATTCCTGCCTTGATATAGAAATCCTCCTTCAAATTTGTTAGTTTTTTCAACATCTTTAGAAGGATTAGTGATTGGGTTATTTTCCATAATTTTTAATCGAAAAAATCGCCACTTTAAGAATGGCGATTTAGATTGTATTAGTTTGAAAAGACTCAATTTTTTTTCAAAAAATTATTATACTATTTCTCATCTTGCTCATCATCAAGATGAATATGAGGTGTTGTATTATTTCCACGTAATTCAATTATTTTGTCTGCACGGAGTTGGGTTAGGTATTTTGTAAGGTCAACATTTAATTCATTAAGTTTTTGAAAAAATTGTAATTGTTGTTGTTGGTTTGCAGCTGAATGCTTTAGTTTTATTTCTTGATCTTGTTCTTGTAATTCCATCTGTTGTTGATGGCGAATTTTTTGTGTTTCCAATATATGTCGTTCTTGCTCTTTTTCTTGCTGTCGTCTTTGTATAGCCCGTTCTGCCTCACATTTTTGTTTATAATCAGTTAGTTTTTGAGTTTGCTCTTCAGTTTCACGTTCTAGTTTTAATTTTATACGTGTTTCAATTGCAGTATTTTGCATATTTTGCAAAGTTTCTTCAGTTGTATATCCACGATAAACTATTTTATGTATGGCATACCCAACTTGTTGGGCACGATTTTTTAATTGAGGATAGCTTTCCAAATCATTTAATTTTTCGCTATGAGTTTTGAACTCATCAAATGTATAACGTTTGACTAAATCAATCACATCTGAGCTAGTCGCATTGATGAAATCACCAATAGGATCATGTGTTCCTTCTAACATTTTTTCAACATCAAGCAACTCAAAGAAAATCATCAGTTTGACTGACATTGTTACATCATCCGATGTACAAACATTTTCTACATCATGATACATTTGATCAGGCATAAGCCATAGTTTTTGAAAAACTAAGCCACCTGGCACTTTTTTATATTGACCATCTTTATTCCCATGCCATGTAAAAGTATGTAGCCATTCTCCTGGCTTAGGAATAAAAAGGGCAGGGCCTTGAATAATATGCCTAATAAGGCGATCGTTTTCTCCCTTAGCATATACAACTACAGCTTCTTTCCCAGCAATTTGTAAACTATCATTTTTTTCAATTTGAGCATGAATACGTGGATCAAGCCATTCTTGACATGGTCCTGCGATATGAGTTTGGGATCCATTACGATATTTTATAATTAAAAATTCTCCTGGATAGGCAATATGTTGTTGCAAATATTGTATTCGTTTACCCCATGAGCGAATTCTTCGTGGACCATCTATAATTTCAGCGCGTCCAGATTTATCTGTAACAAGCACACGTTGCCCTTCGGAAATTGTATAGAAAAACATACCCTTCCTTTCCTGCAAGCTACTATTAGATAACACTGATGACGAAGAACGATTATTTCTATTTTGACTATTACGTAAATTCAAATTAAGTGAAGGAAAAAAACTACGTTTTTGAGCAGCAGGTGTACAACATTGTGAAGGAATAGGTGCAACTTGTTGTGTTGGAAGATCTGGTGCTGAAAGTATTGCTGGAGTTGGGCTGCAACATTGAGAAACTGGGTATATTCCTTCATCATCAAAAATATTTTGTTTCCCCCCAACTAAATTTGCATGAGAAGCGCGTCTTTTCGAGATAGATTTTGTTATCTTAGAAGGAAAATTTGCACTTTGAGAAAAAGTTTGAAAGGAATCTTCAAAATCTTTCGACAGGTTTTGGTTGTATGTAACACCTTCTTGTAGTGCGCCAGTTTTTTGGATCATGGCATATTTCATAGCCGTCACCTTAAGAAAGGTATTTATTTTTTTATAGAAAATTGCACTTCAACAGGATAGTGATCAGAGCCAAAAGATTCTGGAAAAGCTTTATAATTGTGAACAACTATATTTTTTGAAACCAGGCAATGATCAATAGTAATTCGTAAAGGGAATATCTGCTGTGGCCAAGTAAAATGCAATCCAAATCCTTTACGAGAGTCATACATTTGAGTAGAATCAATCAATTCTTTGAAATATGGGGAAAAAGGTGTGCAATTAAAATCTCCACAAATTAAGAAATTTTCTTCTAATCGGGATAAAACACAAATACTAACGGCTTCCAACATTCGATTTCGATCCATAGCATAAATATAGTTCATAGGAGGTGGAGGATGAATTCCTAATACTGTAAAATTTTGCCCTTTATAGTTAAATTTTGCAAAGATTGAGGGAACTCCAACTTTAGCAAAATCTCGTTGGCAAATTTCAATAAAAGGAATTTTACTGAGTATCATAATTCCAAAATTATCATGTCTAGGAAAAGCTTGAGAATATGGATATATTTCAGATAATTTTTTTAATCTGTTGACCCATTCAGGAGTAATTTCTAAAAGGAGTGTTATATCACTAGAATTTTGAGAGAGAAAATCTAATACTTCTTTATGTTGACGATTAGAAGAATGAATATTATAAGTTACCAGACGTAAGGTTTTTGTTGAGTCTGTTAATTCTAATTTGGAGTTTTTCCAACATTCTGGCAAAATTTGATATAATAAATATACCCAAAAAATAGCTACTATGCTTAACCATTTCCATCGGGTATTTTCGGTACAGAATTTATTTGTACTTGGAAAAGGTTTAGGATTCTTCTTTGCTTTAATAATATAAAATATATTAAAAGATGATAAAACAATCAGTATAATAGAAAGCCATAAAAAATATTGTGGAATAAAATGGGTGGCAAGTTCTAAAGACCAATGAAGTTTAGCAAAAACAGACATTAAAACAGCAATTATAGTTAAAAATGTACAAGTATCTATCAATCCTTGTAGGCTAACTTTTTTAGTTTTATTAGAAGACATAATTTTTCCAAGATGAAATTTTTATTTATTTTCTTTTTTTTCTGCTTCTGTAGCTAATAGTAAACTAATACGTTTTAGCTGCTGAGTAATATTATTTATTGTTCGAACTTGTACATCTCTTTCTACAATAAGGGATTCTATATTGGCCTTAATTACAGCAAGTCGATCATGAATTTCATGTTTTTTCATTGCATCTTTTAAAAGACCTTGCTGTACTGCAATTTGATCTGTCAGCATATCGATCATTTGAACAGCTTGAGGACTATTGATAATCGCTAATTGACGAGGAAGTTTTTTTTGGTCAAGTTCTGCGATAGAAGTATCTAATTCGCGTCTCATGGCCAATATCATTTGTTTCATCTCAGTCAATTCCGTATTTTCTACTCCTAATCCACGTAGGACTTCCTCTATATGGGAATCAGTACTTTTTGGCATATTTGCCTCCTTTGTTTTTGTTCCCTGATTCCAAAATTTTAACAAAAATTTTTAGCTTGTCAATTCTTTTGACGGAAAATACTTTGTTGCTTTGCTTTGATTTTCAATCCAAGAGGAAATAGTTTTTATCTTAAAAAAGATATTTCTTTAAATTGTAATTACAAATACATTTATTCTTTTGTAATCATTGTTAAAAAATCTTTTATATTTGAAAGAATAATAGGCTCTGCGGCCTTCTTATCTTTAGGAAAAATCGCAAAATAGATTTCCTTTTTAGAGAAGTCGCAAATGAGTTCACTTAATACCATATTTATATGAGGCCAAGCATTGTTATTTTTTTCTTGGCTAGAGAAGTAGTAAAAGCCATCAAAAATAATTGAATTCTTTTGGTTAGATATTGTGCCTCTTCCAATATAATAGTTGCTGTCTAATAAATTTGTTGTTAATTCTGAAAGTGTGTATCCTAACATATCATCAGATAATATCCATTCCGTTTGATAAGCTACTATATATTTGTTTTTTTTGAAATATTCTTGCGAAGAAATACTAAATTTATTATCCTCAATTCTTTTCCAACCAAATTTAAGTAAATTTTCAACACTAAGTAACTGATAACGGAATTGAATTTTTCCAATTGCTGTAGGAATTTCGTTTTTTATAAACTCAATCAAGCTATTTTCACTAATTTGTTGCAAAACTTCAGGATCTAAATTTTGTTCTAATAAATCTTCTAATTGTTTTGTATTACTAAAATTTTTATTTTTTTCTACAGCTTCTTTGTATAGCTTTTGTAAAGCTGGAACTGATGTTATATTTCCCCTCTCTGCTAAGCATCCTATGATAGCATTTTTTATATTCCAATCTGAAGATTGAAGGATTTCAATTAAGAACGGTTCTGTTTCTGGAATAAATGTGGATATATCTTGTAAAAGTGCTTTTTTATCGCCATATAGTAATTTATAAGCTTCTATAAGATAAGGAATTGCTTTTTTTTCTTTTAGTTGTGCAAGGCAACGTGCTGCAGAATTCATGGTATCATGTCGTTTTAACGCTTCAATCAAAACTAGTGAAATATTCTCATCTTGTATTTTTACTAAATAATATGGAATTTGCGCTCGAATAAGTGGGTTAGAGTCATTAAGCATAATATGCTTAAGCTCTTTCCAATCGCTTTTTTGTTGCAAAGCTTTCAAGTCTTCGGGTGTTGTTTTTGTCTCGCACCCTGAACAAGTAATATAAATTATGAACAAAATTATAAAAAAATGTGGCATATAAAGATTTCCTTTAAATGATTTATTTTGTCTAATAAGATTTAAGTTGACAAACTAAAATTTAGTGATTAAATGAAAGAATATCTTAAAAGAAATTTATTTTTAGTAAAAAATATTTATTCCTTAAACTTTTTCTTAAAAGGGATAAATATTTTCCAATTTTTATAAATTGGGGGGATTGTGCAGATTATTAAAATTATACTCCTAATATTTATACTTTGCCCTTGGCAATTTTCCCAAGAAAGTAAAGAACATAAGGCAGTTACTCTTGGAAATGAAGTCATTACTAAAGAACAGATTTTTGATGAAATGGCTCAAAAATATCCCAAAGAGGTACAGGAAACTATCCAAGAAATGGTAGTTTATATAATTATTCGCCAAGAAGCTAGTTTAGAAGGACTCGTAATTCCCAACGAAGCTATTCAAGAAAAGGCTAAACAAGAATTCTTTGAATTTCAACAACAAATTTCAGAACCTTGGTCAGAATATATAAAATCCCAAGGAATCAATGAAAAAAGATTGATTCAAAAAATGTTGCGTAAGTGGAAATATAATTTAGCTATGGAACAATTAGTTAGATTGAGTGAGTTACGACAAACACATATTTTAGCCCGTCAAATTTTAACAGATACTCGAGAAAAAGCTGAAATAATATTGCAAAAATTACAAAAATCTTCAGACTTTGCAATAATTGCCCAAGAAAATTCTCTTTCAGAAACTAGGTTTCGTGGTGGAGAATTACCATATCTTTATCCTGGAGATCTTGATTTAGAACTAGAAAAGGCAGTATTTTCTTTGAAACCCCAGGAAATTAGTGGAATTCTTTCCTCTTCTTTTGGTTATCATATTTTTCAGGTTTTACAAATTTTCCCAGGTACTCCCAAATTAAATTGGCAAGATGCTAGAGCAGAAATTGCAAAATCTTTGCAGACAAAACCTGTTACAGAACGAGATTTTCAGCGGTGGCTGCGTTTAATGAATCAAAAATATGTTTTTAAAAAACATTTCCAATTTTTAAACGAAAAATAATCCCATTATGCAGAAAATATATGATTTTAATTTTTTTTTAAAACAGCCTATTTATATTTTAAATAATATGGCAAATTTTCTGATAAATTTCCCTTTAAGAAAGGTTAGATATTTCCATGTCTAAGACATTTGCTGGTGGAGTTCATCCTTCCGATTGTAAGCATTTTTCTTGCGACAAATCATTTGAAACCTTGCCGCTACCAAAACAGTTAATTTGTCTAATGTCGCAACATATTGGCTCTCCTGCTAAAGCTATTGTAAAAAAAAATGATTTGGTAAAACGCGGCCAGATTATTGGAGAAGCAAGCGGTTTTGTATCTTGCAATATTCATGCCCCAACTTCTGGTACTGTTGTTGCAGTGGAACCCATGTTACACCCTCTTAATCGTAAAGTCGAAGCAGTTGTCATTGAGCCAGATGGCCAGGATGTTTGGGCTGATGGGCTTTCACAAGCTAGAGATGTTACAAATGCTTCTATAGAAGAACTTATCGAAATGATCAAAAAGGCTGGTATTGCTGGTATGGGCGGTGCTACATTCCCTTCTCATATTAAATTATCACCACCTAAAGATAAAAAAATTGATAGTTTGGTTATAAATGGAGTAGAATGCGAGCCGTATTTAACTTGTGATCATCGTTTAATGCTTCAATTTGGGCAAGAAATTATCCAAGGTGCAAAGCTTATTCAAAAAATACTTGGGACAAAAGAAATTCATATTGGTATTGAGTCCAATAAACCAGATGCTTTTGCCAAGATAAAAGAGTGCGCAAAAAATTATAATGATATATGCGTTCATTTATTACCAGTAAAATATCCACAAGGAGCTGAAAAGCAGCTTATTAAAGCTATTCTTAATCGAGAAGTTCCGGCGGGTGGTCTTCCAATGGATATAGGGGTAGTTGTACATAATGTTATGACAACTTATTACATTTATCGTGCTATTTGTTTTAATGAACCATTAACAGAACGATATTTAACTGTTACTGGAGATGGTGTTAGTAATCCTAAAAATCTTTTAGTTCGCATTGGTACACCTACTTCAAATATTTTAGAATATGCTGGATTAAAAGGTAGCAAAGCAAAAATTATTTCCGGCGGGCCAATGATGGGTGTCGCTCAATATTCAACTGAAGTTCCTGTAACTAAAGGAAGCAGTGGAATTCTAGTATTAGAAAAAGTGCCAGATTTAGAATATCAAAATTGCATCCGATGTGGTTCATGTGTAGAACACTGTCCGATGAGACTTGTTCCAAGCGAATTATCTATTGCATTAGAAAGAAATAAAATAGACTTAGCTCAAGAGTATAATGTAATGGATTGTATGGAATGTGGTGTTTGTGCGTATGTTTGCCCAGCTAATCGACCTATTGTTCAATGGGTAAAATTTGGCAAAGCTCAAATTATCAAACAACGTCAAAAAACAAAAAAATAGTTTTTTTAACTTCTTTTTGCTTGCAATTTTTAAAGAAAACAATATAATTGCCAAGCACGCTATTTTTAATAGTGAATAGAATAGCAACCTTAAGGAATTTGTTCATGCCGGAACTAGAAAAAACTGCCGGAAATACACCGGAAAAAACACCAAACGTAAGTGAAAAAAATCCTGAAGAGGCTTCATTATATAAAATGAGCTGTTCTCCTCATATTCATAAAAAAGTAAGCATTCCTATTATTATGTGGACAGTTGCAATTGCTTTAATTCCAGCAGGAATTATGGGCATATATGCACATGGAATTCGTTCCTTATGGATAACACTTTTAAGTGTTGCAACTGCAGTTGCAACAGAATGCTTTTGCCAAAAATTAAGAGGAGTAAAAATAACCATATCTGATGGTAGTGCTGTAGTAACGGGGTTACTTTTTGCATATATTATTTCATGTACAACTTATTGGTATGTTGTTGTTTTTGGTTCAGCATTTTCTATTGCTATCGCCAAGCATGCTTTTGGTGGATTAGGATTTAATATTTGGAATCCAGCTCTTGCTGGACGTGCTTTTGTTTTAGCCTCATTTGGTTTAGTTATGACTTCTCTCTGGCCAATATCTGCTGATATTCCTACTATTAGTGGACAACCTTTACCAACAAGTGGTGCAACACCTCTTCAATGTATTAAAAAAAGTGTAAAAATGACAGTATCCTTAGTATCTGAAAATAAAGCTAATCTTCCTGTTCAAGGTAAAGACGATCCTAGAAAATTTTTAGGCCGAAATTCTCAAGAAACATGGGAAAATATCAAGCATTCAGAGACAACAAGTTATTGGGATTTATTTATTGGAACTCGATCTGGTTGTTTAGGCGAAACCAGTGCAGTATTACTACTTTTAGGCGGAATTGTACTTATTTGGAAAGGTTTTGTAAAATGGTATCTTCCATTTACAATTCTTGCTACAGTTGCTATATTAGCGTGGGTACTACCTATTAAAACAGGTTGGTACGATCCAATAACAGGGAATTCTGGCATAAATTGGGTATGGTTTGCTGGAGATCCATTATTCCATCTTCTTGCTGGTGGTTGTATAATTGGTGCGTTTTTTATGGCTACTGATATGGTAACTTCACCAATGACTGCTTCTGGTCAAATCATTTTTGGCTTAGGTATTGGGATTTTAACGATGGTAATTCGCCTTTATGGTGGGTATCCTGAAGGAGTTTCATATTCTATATTGATTATGAATACTGCTGTTCCTTTAATCGATAGGTATACTAAACCAAAAGTATTTGGTGCCAAAAAATAGATTACAACGAAAAATATTGAAAAAAGATATTTTTTGTAAATATAAGGTATGATCAGTATGTTGAAAAAGATTTTTCATTATAGTATTTTATTGGCTTTTCTTTGTGGGCTTTCAGTTTTTGGTGTAAGCCTGGTTTATAGTATTACTTATGATGCTATTCAAGAAAAAAATCAAGCCAAAACACAATCAGCCTTAGCCATTGTGCTTCCCAATCTCCAAACATCTGGTAAAGCTGAAATATTCAAATTTGAAAATAAAGAATATTCTATTTTTATTGGCCAGGATAAAGAGACTCAAAAAGTTAAAGGATGGGCTGTACAAATTGGAGAACAAGGATATTCTAGTGTCATTCAAACTATGGTTGGCATTGACACAGATAATAAAGTTCTTGCAATTGAAATAGTTTTTCAACAAGAAACTCCTGGATTAGGTACTCAAGCGTCTTCTACTGGGCCAAAAAAATTGTCCTCATTGTGGATAGACACAAAAGAAGAGATTAAACGTCCTTGGTTTCAAACACAATTTGAAAAACGTAGTTTAGATCAAATGGAACTAAAAAGAGATATTCAAATAATTTCCGGCGCAACTATTACTTCTGCTGCTGTTAACCGCAGCGTTCAACGCGCCATTCAAATTATCCAAGCATTTCGCAAAGAGAAAGATTAATAAGGGGTCTGATGAATGTTTACTAAACTTCAAAAGTATCACAAGGCATTTCTATATTTTGTTACAGCACTTATTGCAGTATCCTTTGGTATGGGAGGGGTTATTTTCGCACTACTCGATCCTTCCAACCGTCAAATTGTTGGGTCATTTAGTAAAGGGAATGTTGAAATTAGCAAACGCGAATTCAACACCTCTTGGGAAAATTGGCAACAATTTTTTGAACTTGCAAAAGTTTTAAGCTATAAATCGCTTAAGATTCAACAAATCAGAAAAGATGCTAACCCTGAAGAATATCGCCAGCTTTTATATGCTAAAAATCCTATTTGGGATGCGATATATTCGTTACGAGAAGATGTTGCCAAACTGGATCAAAAATATAATGAACAAATTGGTGATCCGAACATTTGGAAATGGATAGCACGCGGATATATTGACCCTATGAGAATTGAAGCTGCGTTTTATCAAGAACTTTCTGAACAAGAACGAGCAGATGCTCAACGTAAATTAGTACGCTCGGATGCATGGACTTTACTCATGCTTTTACAAAAATCGAAAGATTTAGGAATTGTTGTAAGTGATGATGAAGTAAAAGAATTCATTGCTAACACAAGAAAAAGCTATCCAGGTGGGCCACAAGTTTTTGCAGAACGTTTAGCAAATTTAAAAGTAACTGCAGTTGCATTAGAAGAAACAGTAAAAAATACGCTTAGTATTCTAAAATATCTTAATGCTCGAACTGCTAATATTAAAGTTTCTACTGAAAGCATTTATAAACAATATGCTGAATGGAATACACAATATAGTTTCCAATGGCTAAATATTTCCTACAAAAATTTCTTAGTCCAAAATGATGCAGACTATCTAAAAGAACGTTTGGCCTTTTACGATGAAATGAATAAAAAGAATCCAAACTATTTCAAAATTCCTGCAGTAGCAACTTTTGATTACGTAGGACTTTCTGCTAAATCTCTAGAAATCCAAGTCCAAATTTCTGAGGACGAAATAAATAAAGAATTCTACACTAAACATAAAGATGATGATTTAGATGAAACAAATCCTAAAGTAGCCCAAAAAGTTCAAGAAGAAAAGAAAGAAATTGAAAGAAAATTGCGTACAGAAAGAGCTAATACAAAAGCATTAAATATGGTACGCGATGTTCAAGAAAAAATTGTAAATTTAGGTGAATCGGCTGCTTTAGAAATGATTGCGGCAAATTGTAACTTAGAATATAAAAACTGGCAGGACGTATCCGAAGATCAATTTAGCAAACAAGCCGAATTTCAAGGTCAAACAAAAGATATGGTTTATTTAACACTAAAGCCTGGCCAAATTTCTGCTGTTATAGATGCTAATGATTCCGAGGAATATAAAAAATATTTTTTCCTTCGTTTAAATAAACGTGTAGAATCTTCTTTACCTACAAAAGAAGAATTAGAAAAAAATGAATTGTTATTCTTAGAACGATTCTATATAAATGAAATCAATAAATTTAAAACTAATGAAACCTATAATATAGGCTATGTAATAGCTGACTATGAAACCATTGCAAAAAATCTGATCGTTACAAATAAAGAGAAAATGGATTTCTATGAAAAATACAAAGGTCAACTTTATACAGTAGAAATTAAAAATGAAACTGGTAAAGTTGAAACCACATATCGTAAATTTGAAGAAGTTGAAAGCGATATTACACCTAAATTACAACGTTTATTAGCTATTCAAGAGTTACAAAAACTTCATGAAATTCATCGTTTCTGCAAAGAAAAAGGCAAGGATTTCCAATTAGAAACAGCAGTCAAAGAAATTGCTCAACAAATTATGCTAGTTCCAGAAAGCATTCGATATATTGAATCAACTGCTAAAAATTTAGAAGAAGTTCAACGTTCTAATCCTGCTGGGGATGATGAAATTTTCCGTTTGGTAGAAGATGGAAACTTATCAGATGTAAAAAATACCGAACAAGGAAAATACTTCTATAAAGTATTAGTACACGAAAAGAATGAAAATCAGGAATTTGCAAAAATTCGTGAGCAAGTTAAAGAAACCTTTTTAAAAACTCGTGCAATGAAAGTTGCAGAAGGTGCTCTTAAAGAATGGCATGAACTTTATCAACAACAATATCAAGATATTCGTACTGAAATTGAACAAAATTACGATCAAAAAATTAAAGTACTTTGGCAAGCTCGTGATTCTGCAAATGAATCTGATAAACAAAAAATTACTGCACAAAGCGATCTTCTTGCACAAGAAAAAAAGGCACGGCTTGAAAGCGTCAGCAATGATTTGTTTAAAACATTAGCCGTTCAAAAAGGTGTATCTATTACAACTTCCAACTTCCTTACCGAAGAAGAAATGTATAGAGCCAAAGAATTCCGCGCACTTTCTAATAATTTTGGCCAATTGACCGCTTTAGAAGTTGGTGGCATTACTAACCCAATCGTATCAGAATCAGCTGGAGAATTATTTTTAGCACAACTTATTGCAAAGAAACTTCCAATACTTTCAGAAATTCCAGAATCAGATATAACTCGCATTCGTAATATGATGTGGCAACGTAATTATCAATCTCATTTAATGGGATTCCTTACTCATAAAACTCTTGCAGAAGAGATGGGTTTCAAAGATCATGAGTATATAGATAATGAAGATGTTGATCACGAAACTCCATCAAATCTTCCTATGCCAATTTCAGAAGACATTGGAGACTAATCATGACACAATTTCAGTTGTTGATTCTCTAACAACTGAAGTTTAAACACATAAAACCACGTCCTTTTTGACGTGGTTTTTGTGTAAAATTCTTCTGTTTTCTTTTTTTTCTTCCTTTATAGGCGAAAAAATATGATCAACGACTTTAGCCCAGAAGAAAAATTATTTTGCAAGCTCGCTATTAAGTATGGTATATTAACAAAACCACAAATAAAAGAATGCTTGCGAGTAAAAAAGATAGAACGAAATCCAAAACCTCTTGCGGTTTTTCTTATTGAAAAAGGCTATCTTACTGATACTAAACTTGATGAAATTATGACTATCCATGAAAAAAATTTAGAAGCCTTTTTGGCAAGAGGATATCAATACCAATGTAGCAAGGATTATGAAAAAGCAATTCTCGATTTTACACGAGTTTTGAAAAGCAACCCCTATCATATCGAAGCCTTTTTAAATCGTGGAAATGCCTATCTTAGTTTGAAACAGTATGAAAATGCTATCCATGATTTTACAACTGCTATTGAATTAGATCCAACTAATGAGATTGCTTATTCTAATCGTGGAGTTACATATAGTCACATTGGTGAAATTGAGAAAGCAATTGCAGATTTAAATAAAGCTATAGAGCTTAAACCTAGATATGCAAAAGCATATTACAGCCGTGGAGTTGCATACCATGCTAATCGTCAATATGATAAAGCCATAGAAGATTATAACCGTGCAATTGAAATTGAACCTCGTATGGCAGATGCTTATAATAATCGCGGTGTTATTTATACTTTATTTAAAAAGTACGATCAAGCTATTGCTGATTGGGAAATGGCTTTAAATATTGATCCTAATTTTACTTCAGTTAAACTTAATTTGCAAATGCTTAAACGTCGCCGAGAGACGATGCAAACAAAGTGATTTTATGAAAAAAATTAGGCACGCTTTTTATGCGTGCCTATTCTAAGTTTTTCTATTTATCGCAAAAATCTGGATATAGTTGTTTTTGACATTTTTCACAAATGTCATGGCTAAATTCTGCTTCCGGATGTTTTATAAGATAGTTTTCTACTGAAATCCAATTCCCATCTTTATCTCTTAAACTTTTGCAATTTGCACAAATCGGAATAATACCTCTGAATGTTTGTAATTCCATGAGATAGTCATTGAGCTTTTTATTTTTATCACCAAGTATTTGATTTATAAAAATTATTGAAAGATGGGACTCAATTACGCTTTTTAGTTTTGTCATCAATTTTTCTGCTATCTCTGAATATTCATTAGGCTTATTATCTAAAATGCAGATAGTTCCAAAAACATTTTGATTTGGGAATAAAATCGGAAAACCTAAATAAGAAATCATATTGAGCTTAATATCAGGATTGTTTTTCCAACTTTCATCAACCAAAGCATTAGGAATAAGCAATTTTTCCTTACTTTTGATAACTTTTTCACAATACAGACCAGATTCTAATAAAATTTCTTTTTGTCCCAATCGATAGGGATTTTTCTGGTTATCACTTGAAACAAAAACTTCAATATACGGGTCTTGAATTCGCATAATCAGAGCAGCAGGAATATTTAGCATATTGGATAAAATATCAAGAATATCTTGCCAATCTTTTAAAATTTCTGAAGGAATTTCAATATCAATTTTTTTTGTTATCATAAATATTTTCTCCAA
>CAZPDM010000037.1:0-37113 GCA_964585305.1 uncultured Planctomycetota bacterium
ATTTTTGATGATGTACTGATTTGAATAGTTCCAAGAATATATTGGGGTTCCATGTAGCTTGCGAGAATTTGGCAATTTTTTCCAATCTCGCCAAGTTTGTGTCCCATTAGCCAAAGTTTAGAGCCTTTTTGACTTGAGTCTTCTGTATCTGTAATACGCCGTTCCATAAGCCAATTATGGGAAAACCAATTTTGCCAAATTTTATATCGTGGTTCTTCTACATTGATGGGAAAATTTTGGTAAAAGGTTTGCCAGAATTCTTTGTGGTTGAGGTATGCTGTTTTTTCTTTAAATTTTTCCCATGTTTCCTGAGAAATATTTTGAAAATGATTGCAGAGAAATTTCCACAAAATTTCCCATCCTCCAATATATTGAATAAAATCCCACATCTCATCACTTATTTCAAGATCAAGAAATCTTACAATAAATCTGTCTTCAGGTTTGCGCAGCTCTTTATAATACTCTCGTTGATCTTGGGGAGATGTAATAAGAATATCTTTTTCTTCTGTAGAGCGTTTGTTTACTTGATTATCTAATTTCTTAAAAAGAGAATCAGATTCACGATATTTTTTCATTGCTAAAAATATAGAATATCCTATTTCGCGGAATTCGTGTCGTATAAAAAAATGCATCTGAACATAGTCATCCAATGTTTTATTGTCAAAAATGGCAATGAGTTTTTCTTTTACTAAAATATGATGGGGAATATCAATTACTACAATATAACCATTTTGGCCTTTGCTTCGCGCAAAAAATAAAGGGTTTCCGCCTTCTCCTGAAACAGGTCTTTTAGAAAAACATGCAACTTTTTTGCTTGTAACTTCAAATATCCATTGATCTGTAGTAGCAGCAAGAAGGCCTTTTTTCTTGATATCTTTAATATGTTCTTCCACGGTTCCATGAAAAAGTATCATAACTTTATGATAAAAAATATTTCACTATTTTTTATAGTGAATATTTTCTTCCTTTCTAAAATTTAAATTTTTAGTTCTGTCTTTTCTAGTGATATTTTTTTAAGTAAAAAAATCGTTAAAAATATTTAATATAAAACTCTGGAGATCCTTTAATAATCCATAGCACAATAAAATGATGTGCTATATCTGAAATAAATAGCCCGCTTCCAGCAATCAAAAATATATTTTTCCAAAATCCAGAAGAAAATATGGGTGACGTTAAAATAAAAAGCAATCCTATATATCCGTGATGAATTCTATATCCAAAGGTAAATTTTGATAAAAAAGATGTATTATTATTTGATTCTAACCCTAGCCCGAATCTAAAAAGAATTGTTATTATTTCAATAATGATTGATAATAACAATCCATATATAAATGATTGTTTAGTTGTTAAGGATGATAGCCAAGTATAAAGCTGAGTCATTTCAATGTCCTTAAAATTTGTTATATCATTTTGCAATAACTTCAATGAATCGTTCCTGATTAAATTCAACTGAGATCCATGTATTTGTCTTGCTTGTTTCTCTTGCTCCCCATTCTCCTTTTTCACGATAGATTTCAACTTCTTTAAATTTACATACATTTTCATCAAATACACATGCAGCAGCAACCAGATCATGGAGTGCTTTATCCTGCTGTTTTATTTCATAATATAAATCCAGTCCGTAAATCATACTTGATAATCCTGTACGGATTGGAATCTTATTGTTATTTAAATAATTTTTTAATCGCGCTTGAAATTGAGATGACCAAAGAACTCCGTGGCAAACATTTTTTGATATAAAAAAACGCTGCTTAATTTTTTGTGAAGACAAAAGTTCAAGAGTTTCTTTCCAAGCACCACCTGGATTAAAACTTTGGCATGTAATGCGGCCTTTGAATTTTTTAAGAGGAGTTGAAACTACGTTATCTCCGGCGAAACCGCCTTGTTGAATCCAACGTGTAAGTGTGATTGATGGAAAATCTCGAAAGGCTTTTCCAATATTTTTAGGAGGAGAGCCAACAAGAACTGTTGCATTTGAGAAATTAAGTAGCATTTTAGCAAGGAGTTCTGGTCCATAAAAGTTGGCATTGGTCTTTTGAGCCTGGAGTAATCAGTACAGCAAGGAGTTCAATCTCAGGATGATCCGCAAGCCAAAGTAATGTCATGAAATCATCTGGATCAGAAGTTTCCATTTCAAAAATAACTTGTTTCATATTTTCTTTCATTACAAAAAAATCATCAGGCATAAAATTCGTGGATAATGTCAATAAGGCCAACGATATTATCGTTAAGTTCTTGTAGTTCCTCAGCAGGAATCCAGTATTCTGTATGATGAGATGCTCCGACTTGTTGAATCTTATATTTATTGATAAACGCAGCATTAACCTGAAAACGAGTAACGCATCCATAGCCGCTTTCTTTAACATTCCAAATGCTCGCAATCTCAATAGCATAATTTTCATTGGTGACTGGATAAAAAAAAGGTTGTTCAGGTAAACGTGGTGGCCATCGTTTAAAATCGCTTGCTCTAACTAATTCAATTTCTTTTAATCCTGCGGGACGGAATAAAGTAATAGTATCACTAAAAGTCATTGCCTTACCTACTTCTTATATTTGTTTGTCAGAATTTTCTGCAACAGCTTCTTTAGCCAGTTTTTTCAGCATCTGCTCTGCATTTTTCGGTGCTTCTATATGAATAAATCCTAATTCTTCTGATTGACGATCTCCATCTGAATCTTTCCAATTTCGGCAAGAAATAATAACATCTCCTGTTCCATCCGAATTTTCTTTGCGGTATATTTCTTGAAGTTTATTTGGAGGATAGCTTCTGATTTCTCTTGACCATATATAATCAAAAGTAATTGCGCGTTTATCTGTAATGACATAGACAGTTTTAAGAGCCTTTTTATAGGCAAAAACAGGACTTAACAACATTCCAATCCCTACTACAATAAAGGGAATTCCAAATAAGGGGAATAGCCAGAAAATATTGGCATTTCCGGATTGAAATACTCCCCAGGATGCAGTTACTGTCCAAAAAATTGCAAATGCAGTCCAAGGAATACCAAAAATAAAAGTTCCTGTTGCTTTGGGAATGAAAAATTTGGGAACTGGCATTCCTATCCAAACAATTTTTTCTCCTGTTTCAAGCTCTTTTTCAACCATATCTTGTAATTCTCTTGATAGAATATCATTCCTCATAATAATACCTCCGTTTAGATGTTCTTAAAGATTTAAATATATTAAAAATAAAATTCCTTTTCTTTTCAAGAGAAAATAGGAAAATGGTAGAATATCTTTTATTGAGCAAAACTATTGTTTTTTTAATTATGGGAGATTTAATTTATGGAATGGATTGCAAATATTGTAGTTCCAATGCTTTTTGCTTTAATTGGTATTATTTGGGGGATTTGCATTGATCGTCCCAAAAGATGGTCTTTTTTAGGATATATACCAACTGTAATTGCAGTCCTTTATGAGATAAAGGACGGAAAAATTTTTGTTGTCTTAACAAAAAATACTAAAAATAATGAATGGATTCTTCCACAGGGTCGTGTTCAAAGAGAAGGATTAGTCCACTCTTTAGAATATGCTTTAGCTCGTGAAGTAGGAATACAACCGAATTATTATAAAATGGGTTTTTTTGAAATATTAGGAATTCTGCCATTTAAAAAAGAGAGACCCGAAAATCAGCATTCTAATAGAATTTCGAATATTGATCCTTATTCTTTATTTTCTTTATTTTCTCCAAGAGGAAAAGGCTATCTTTATACTTTATGTGCGTGTAGGGATATACAAAATTTGCAACCAATGTTTGATGCTCACAAATGTTATGAAGTTGAAAAAAGTCAAGTATTTCCAATTGAAGAAGCAGAAAATTATTTGCTAAGTAGAGAGACTCCTAAAGTAGAATTCTATAAAACCATCTTGAGTGATTTACGCAACCACTTAAAATCCGGTAATTAAAATTTAATGCCAAATAAATTGCGATCGCTATTTTCTTCAAGAAAATGTTGCGATCGCAATTTATTTAAAAAAAGTTTATGAGAATTTCTTATGGAAACAAAAAGTAGTGTAATATTTTTTATTTTTTTTATTTTCTCCATTATTTATGCACAAGATATTCTTAAAAAGAATCCTCCAGTCAACAGTAAAATTATAATATTAAGCGTTCCTGGTGTTAAACAAATTGAAAACTGGGATTGCGGGCCAACTGCTGCGGCAATGCTTTTACAATTTTATGGATATGATGTTGATAGAAAAAAAATCGCCGACATAGTAACGTTGATTCAATGTAATTTTACTTTTTGTGGAACACATCCTGAAAATTTGCATGGTACTATTCAAAAATGGAAACAGGATGCTAAATTAGAAACACAAGCAAAATTTAATACAATAATAAAACAATTAAAAAAAAATAAGCCTGTTATTGCATTGTTGCAAGTAGGAACTTTAACTACTATAGTAGGTGAAATTCCAGCGTTGCATTATATTTGTATTTCTGGAATTGACGAAGAAAAACAACTGCTTTATTTTAAAGATCCCAGTGGCGAACCTAATAAAACATACCAATATTCATTTAGTGTTTTTCAAAAAAAATGGGATTGGAATGTTAAGACTGAGTTTATTCGTGAAGTTATTTGCAAAGCTGGAGTGATGAAAAGAACTATTATTTATTAAGTTTTTTTCAAGTATTTATAAAAAAACTGTGTTAATCAAACACAGTTTTTTTGTTATAAATATTTTTTTCTATTCTCTAACAAGAGGAAAACCTGGTGTAAACGGTTCTAGAAATCCTATAATTTCTTGCCCATCGTTTCCCCACCTAACGCCAAATCCTAGTGGGATGCGCACTTCATAAACGATAGAATGTTTATAATGTTCAAAAACATTAGCCCATGTAGCCTCATTGAGTATTTGCTCAATGATTTTATGAGCTTTTTCGTTTTTATCTTTTTGGCTGCCTTTGGGCTCGCCTCCCCAAAACGCTCCTGTATTGCGGTTTACATGTTTGGTTAATGCTCTTGCACCGGACGAAAGTTTATCACTGTAAACAATGGATGCGGCTTGTAAAAGTTGAGCTTTGGTACGTGGAATAGCACGGGCATCTAAAATGCTGCCAGGAGTAAACCGTTGTCCCATCAAAACAAGAATATTTTTGCAAGTGGCTTGAACAAGAGTATGAGCTAAATTTTGTAAAATCTCGTTTTCTGTAGAATTTCCTTTATAAAATATTTCCAAAAAAGGTTGAAATGGTGAAAATGCTTCTTGAAAAGAAGGCGTACATTCCACATCTAAATATGGCGGAGGAAATTTTTCAGGAATCCCATTTTTCCAAAAATTTTCTAGGCATTGCGATAATTTGTTTAGATGTTCTTCACAAAATAACCGTTCATGTTCTTTTGCGAATTGTTCTGGTAAAAAAGAATGACAATTAAATAAAAGTTCTAGAAGTGATTTCATATAAAAAAGTTCCTTTCCTTGAAGGAAACAGAATGGTTTAAATGTTGCACTTCTTACCTAAAAAAATAGAAAAATCTATTTCCTAAAAGAAATAGATTTTTCATAGAAATTTGCTTAATACGCGCTTTCGCCTTTTCCACCCATCACAATTTTAACACTGGCTGAAGCTCCAATTCGAGAGGCTCCGGCTTTTACCATAAGTTCAGCACCTTCGCGATCTCGAATACCACCGGATGCTTTTACTCCCATATCTGGGCCGACAATTCGACGCATCAATGCAATATCTGTAGCAGTTGCACCGCTTGGCCCAAATCCTGTCGATGTTTTAACAAAGTCAGCCCCGGCTTTTTTTGCCAGTTCACAAGCTTTGATTTTTTCTTCGTCGTTTAAAAGGCATGTTTCCAAAATTACTTTTACTACTGTTTTTTCTCTTGCTTGCTTCACTACTGCACTAATATCATTTTCTACATAGTCATAGCCTTTGGATTTAAGTGCGCCAACTGCTAAGACCATGTCAATTTCTTCCGCGCCTTCATCTTGTACTAGTTGAGCTTCATAGGCTTTCACTGCTGAAAGTGTTGCACCTAAAGGAAATCCAAGAACTGTGCAAACTTTAACTTTGCTGCGTTCTAATAATCTTTTTGCAAAGCGTACATAGCAAGGATTGATGCAAACAGTAGCAAAATTATATTCCATAGCTTCCTGGCAAAGTTTTTCAACTTGTTCGGGAGTCGCATCAGCTTTTAATAAAGTATGATCGATTAAAGGCGAAAGATTTTGAGTAATATTTTGCATTCCCAAACGTGCGCCAATACGCGTTGCGCCAAGTTGAACCAACAAATCCATGTGATCGCTAGCAATATTATGCCGTTCACTCCAGTACAAGGGTTGGTAATATTTTTCTAATGTTCCAACCACTTCATCTGTAATTTGTTTAACAAGATCATTAATTTCTACAGGGGTTAACACAGGTATTTACCTTTACTAATTTTGACACAAGAAAATATTCAAGTTAAATGAATTTATATTTCAACTTAAATATTTTCCAGAATAAAATTATTTTTTTATTTTAAGGATGTTGGTTTTAAATGAGCAGTTGCAGGCCAAGATTCTTCTAATGCTTCCCAGTTGACTTCTAAATTATCTACTACTCCCACAACAACTGCCTGAAGAGGAATCTTAGGATCATTAAAAATAATTCGTGCAGATCCGCCTTCTTTCATCACTAAAACTAAGTCCCCTTCACCAGCATCTACAACATCCAATGCAACCATAGTACTACCCGAATCATTGCCTTTGGGATCAACCGGTTGAACTACTAAAAGGCGATTGTTCTTCAAATGCTCATTTTTCTGGGTAGCTACTGCAGTACCAACAATTTTTGCCAAAAACACGGTATTTCCTTATTGGGTAAAATAACTATTTTGCAAGGTCCACAGATTCTACAATAGCAATCATCGAGGCATCTATAGGAACCATGTCGCGATGAAATGGGATTACTGCTTCATAAGCCGTAACATACAACACTAATTCTCCTGGGCCTGCTCCAATTGTATCAACAGCCGCAATAGGAGTTCCAATAGGTTTTCCCTTTGCGTCTGTGGGCTGCATCAATTGAATTTTTGCATCTTCTAAACCAGGGTATTTTTGTGTTCCCCAGATTGTTCCAATTACACGGCCAAATTGTGGCATAGTAGTCAACTCCTATAATTTTTCTAATTGCATGATTTTTTCAACACGACGTTGATGGCGACCACCAGCAAAAGGAGTTTCTAACCACATCTTTACCATATCAATTGCCACACCAGAACCAATTACTTTTGATCCTAATGTCAGAACATTTGCATCATTATGCTCGCGGGAGTTTTTAATTTCATAGATGTTTGTGCAATGAGCAGCACGTACTCCATTTACTTTGTTTGCTGCCATAGCACTACCAATACCTGCACCATCGATCATAATTCCACGTTTGCATCGTCCTGAAGCAACTGCTGCGGCAACTGCGTATGCAAAATCAGGATAATCTACAGTTTCTGTGCTATTTGTTCCAACGTCTACTATAGTATATCCCCAATTTTTTAATTCTTTTTTTATTTCTTCTTTCAGTGGATATCCCCCGTGATCTGCACCAATCACAACTGCATTAGGATTGTGAGGTTCAATAACAGGAGAAGCCTGGGGTGAGGTTGCCGGAATAAGTTGAATATTTAATTGCTCTGCCATATCACGCGCTGAGGGTGTTACTACTGCATTATGTGCAAGCTGAATAACTTTTTCACCACGATGTGCTAATATGGCTTGTTCATTGACAAAATCAAGAGGTTTACTTTGAGAAACAGGTTTGTCTGAAACTGAAGGAATAGATGGAGTAGATTTTTTATTAGGAGATAGTGCAGCCAGAAGACGCTCTCTTACTAAATCTTCAATTAACGTGCGATCTATCATAAACGATTTACCTATTCAATTTGAAAATATTCTTATTTGATTTAATAACTAATGTTTGCAACATTATGTTTCACGGACACGAGCAAGTTGTTTTTCAATAGGAGCTTTACGAGCATCATATTCTTTTTCTAAAGATTCTATAGAACTATGTTCAAAATTTTCCACGATTCCCATAATAACAGCATCTACAGGTTTGTTTGCTGTTTGGGTAGTTTGTCGTGCAGAGCTTCCTTGAGTTACTAAAACCAATTCCCCTACACCAGCAGAAACAGGATCTGCAGCAATTACAAAATTGGGAAGCGGTTTTAATTCCAAATTTACAGCTTGCACAATAAGAAGCCGCAAACCTTCAAGTTTTTCATCTTTACGGGTGGCCCAAACTGTGCCAATAACTCTTCCTAATAACATAATATCCTCATTTTATAAGAATTTTATTGCAAATTTTATATGTACTCAAAAAAAATATTGTAGAAAAAAAAATATTCGTTGTCAAATTATTTTTAACTGGTCTTTTTAGCAAAGGAAAGAAAAATATGTTCCCATGATGGCATGGGAACAAAAAGAGATTATTTTGCCAAATATAATAATCCATCTGGACCAAGTGGTATTCCAAGAGACATCCAGCAGATAAGCAATATGGTCCAACTTATAAAGAAAAATATAGTATATGGTAGCATCATAGCAATAAGAGTACCAAGCCCATATTTTTCATCATACTTTTGAGCAAATGCAACAATCAAAGCAAAGTAACTCATCATGGGCGTGATAATATTAGTAATAGAATCTCCAATGCGAAAAGCAGCTTGTGTTAATGCAGGGTGATAATGCAAAAGCATAAACATGGGAACAAAAACAGGTGCCATAATAGCCCATTTTGCAGAAGCACTTCCCATAAATAAATTTAAAAAGGCAGCTAAAATAACAAAAGAAATAATTAAAGGAATTCCAGTTAATCCAATATCTTTTAAGAATGTAGCTCCTTTGATCGCAAGAATAATGCCAAGATTGCTGTATTTAAAAAAGGCGACAAATTGTGCTGCAAAAAAAACAAGGACAATATAATTTGCCATTACTGCCATAGATTTTGTAATCTGCTTGATCATGTCTTTATCATTTTTTATGCTACCAACTGCAATCCCATAAAATAATCCCGGAACAAAGAAAAGGAGGGTAATTCCTGTAATGATTCCATCAAAGAATGCTGAATGTAGAACACCTTTTGTTTTTGGATCACGTAAAATTCCGTTTTCTGGAATTACCGTAAGAGCCAATAAAATGGCTGTTATGACAAAGGAATAAAAAGCCCACTTTAAGCCTTTTTTCTCTATGTCTGTAATTTTTTCCATAGACAGTTTTTCAGTAGTTCCGGTATATGCTCCTAATCGCGGTTCTACGATTTTTTCTGTTACCCATGTGCCTACTGCAACAATTAAAAATGCAGAAGCGAATAAAAAATAAAGGTTTGCTGCGGCACTAACTTTCATGCTAGGATCGATAATTTGAGCAGCAGATTGGGTAAGGCCTGCCAAGACTGTTTCAATTGAACTGATAAAAAAATTTGCTCCAAAACCACCGCTTACACCACAAAAAGCAGCAGCTAAACCAGCCATAGGATGTCTGCCTAATGCGTAAAAAATCATTGCACCTAACGGAATTAAAATGACATATCCAGCTTCAGAAGCTGTATGAGATATTACTCCAGCTGCAACAACTGTTATGGTAATTAAACGTTTTGGAGAATTCAAAACTAATGCACGGATTAACGTTGTAAAAAGACCGGATCCTTCTGCCAAACCAATACCAATCATAATAGCTAAAACAACACCAAGTGGTGGAAAATCCACAAAGTTTTTTACCATATTTTCATACATCCAGCGAAAGCCATCTCCGGATAATAAATTATTCGTTTGGATGATTTGATCTTTTACAGGATGCTTGGCTTGTATTCCAAATTCTGCGCAAATAAAAGAAACGATTGCAACAAGTATAGCAAGTAATGCAAACAAAGTTGCTGGATGCGGCAACTTATTTCCAATTTTTTCAATGTAATCTAAACATTTAGAAAAAAAATTTTTCATTGTATATTTTCCTTGTTTAAAAAGTTAGCACAAGAGGCATCTTTTTTTAAAGATGTCGGAAAGCATCTTTGCTTAAAACCAAAGAGATTTCTCCGGGTATAAAATAGAAAATTTCATCTCGGCAAGTTTCCAATCTTCCTCATTGTCAATATCTTGTACTTGTGATTCTGGGATTTCAATGGGAATTGTAAAATTCATAAATAACTTTTTTTGTTCTAAAAAACTACTTACTTTTACCCAATAGTATTGGCCAGCATCATGGTATCGTGAAAGCAAATCCTGAGAGCGAATATTTAAATTTTCCGGCCAAACCATACTTACACGTCCATTTATGATTTGTAAAGAACGTTGAATAGGGTAACTATATTTTACAATTGATAAAGCAGCATCTGCACCAGTTGTAATAATTTTTTCGCAACCTTCTTTTAAGTTATTAGTTGTAATAAATGGAGCAGTAGGATATAGACAGCATAAATAATCAAACTTTTGTCCTCTTTTTTCGTATTCGCACAAAACTTCAACTAAAACCTGAGCAGTAGTAGCCTCATCGCTTGCTGTCTCTGCAGAGCGCAAAAAGGGTATTTTTGCTCCCATATTTTTAGAAACTTCTGCAATTTCTATATCTTCTGTCGAAACCATTACTTCTTCAAAACAACCTGATTGAATCGCTGCTGTAATTGAATATTGAATAATTGGCTCTCCTAGAAACAATTTTATATTTTTCCGAGGAATACGTTTACTTCCCCCTCGTGCTGGGATGACGGCTAAACATCGTACCATTATTCAATTCCTTTAAAAGACTGAGAATAAAGAAATTTGATATTTCTATTTGTCGAGGACTGTTAAACTTTAACAGTTTCTTTATTATAGCAAAAAATTATAAAGTTTGCTATCTTTACATATTTTTTCTTCTTAAAATTACAAGATATTCAGAATATGGTGTGGCAGGAAAAAAGTTGTAAAGTTTTTGGGCTTGTATTTCATAATCAATGAGTAATTCTTTGATATTTTTAGCACAAGAGATTATATTACAGGAAAGATATATTATATAGGGAGGTTTTTGTTCTTGAATACGCAATAATAATTTAGAATGTAAGCCAACTCTAGGAGGATCAATGATTAAAATTCTATCATGTTGGATATAATTTAAAAAAGTTTCTGCAAGACCGCAATTGGGGATAAAATTTTCAAGTTGGTTGACGGTTATGTTTAGTTTAGCAAATTCAATGGCTTCTGCACAACTTTCCAACATAATACAATGTTTTATTTTTTCTGCAATAGCAATACTGATTGACCCAACCCCACAATAATAATCCAAAAATTCTATGGTATCGGAATCTTTTATATTTTGAGCAATTTCAGCTAAAGCAAATTCAAATACTTCAAGATTTACCTGAAAAAAGCTATTGAGTCCATAAAAAAGTTTCTTGGGCCGGAATGCAGGTTGAACAGTTAGGGTTTCTTCTAAAGAAAGATTTCCTAATTGTAATAGGGGTTTTGTTATAACTGCTGCAGGAGACCTTGGGGTTGAATAAAATATTGCAAGCCCTTGAATATGTGTCAATAATTCTTCAACATCCTTAGGAATATTGAAATCCTCATCCATCACAAAAAGCCCTACAACAACATCACCTTGCCTATTGCAACGCACTAATAAAGATTTTAAAGGATATGCTGTAAAACCATGTTTTTTTAGCCATGATGTAACAATTGTGCTAGCCTTATTAAGACTAGGATGAGCAAGGTTACAACAAGATAAGGCAGTTCTCCTCCGGCTGTTACGTTGATGCAATGCCAAACTCAATCCTTCTGGTGTATCTGTAAAACAAAAATCCATTTTGTTTCGATATCCGAACCTCTGAGAAGGATTGATTATATCGATTCCTTCCACTCTCAACCCTGCATACTCTTTCAATACTTTATAGGCAATTTCTTTTTTATACATATTTTCTGCATCCCAAGTCATCATCTGCCAGGGACTACAGCAAAGATAATGATCTTCTGTAGGAATTTGCCGATACGGAGAAGATTGAAGAATATCCGTTGCTATTGCAACCGGATGTGGTTTTTTATGCCCAGAAATAACAACATTAACTACTTCGCCAGGAAGAGCGTTATAGACCGCTAAAGGATATTTATCATTGATTCCCAATGCCTGACCTTCAGGCAAGAAATCAGTAATTTTACATTCACTTGTTTTTCCAATGATACTACGCACAAAAAAACTCCAAAAATTTTTATAAAAAAATTGTATAAGAAAAAAAGCTATTATAGCATAATGAGAAAAACTTATATAATATAATAATTAAGTACTATAAATTTTTTTCTAGAATTTAATATTTTTTTAAGGATGAATTATGAAAAAATTTATTTCTTTAATTTTTCTGTCAATATTTTGTTTTCAATTGTTATCATTTGCTCAACCTAAACTCCAATACAATCATAAAAAGGCATTAGATTATGCTAAAATGTGGTGTTTCGAAGGAAATGATTGTAGTTCCAAACAATATAGAGATGCAAATAATACTGATTGTACTCATTTTATCTCTCATATTCTAAAAGCAGGAGGCGTTATTGTACCAGGAATTCAAGAAGCTCAATGTAATAGTGGTCTTTGTATTAGAGTAAAAGATTTAGCCATTTGGTTTTCAAATGCTACAACAAAATATTCTAATGTTAAAAAAATAGAAAATTGGAAGCAAGCAAAAATGGGAGATTTTTGTTTTCAAAAAACTGTTTTTGCTGGTATTTCTTTTAGTAAACACCACAGCGTATTACTTGCTGATATCCCCAAACCAAATGGAGCAAATATTTTTGGGCACCAAAGCAATAGATGTGGTGAATTCGTAGAATTTAATGTTGAAGATTGTGTTTATTATAGAATTTTTCCAGAAATAGATGGTATTTGGGAAAGTGCTGAAGAAAGAAAACGATGGAAATTAGAAATTTATGATGGAAATGTAATCTGGACAGAACGCAATGAATTAGGACAAACATATATACATAAAACAATCGCAGATACTACAAATGAAACATTTAGAATTGAACGGCCAAATACAAACGAAGTTTTGCAATTTTTGGGATTTTCTGATCAAATGAGGCAAAAAATTATTGCACGATCTCCAAAGCCATCATACATGATCATTAAATTCAAAGATGGAAAATTAACATCAGAATGGTTTGGTATACTTGCAACAAAAGATAATAAGGGGAATTTTAAAGAACTGAAACAGCCTGGAGAAGCAGGAAAAAAAGACTTTGTATTTTCTCGAATAAATTAAACATAATCTTACTATATACACTAACAATTTCTTAATTTTTAGGAAAATAATATGCATCTGGTATCAATTATGGGAAGTTATCGAAAAGGAAAAACAATTGACACATTGCTTGATAAAGCAATTGAAGGCGTTCAATCAGTGAAATCTGATGTTACTATTGATAAGATTAATTTGGTAGAAAAACATATTGAATATTGCAAAAATTGCCATATCTGTAAAAAAGATATTGTGTCAACCCCTCTGAGTTCTTGTCCTATTCAGGATGATATGCAGGAAATTTATTCTATGCTGATTAAAGCGGATGTCTATATTTTTGGAACTCCTGTTAATTTTGGACATGAAACAGCTATTATGAAAACCTTTATTGAACGGATAGCGTACGTTTTAGCAAGGCCGAATCCAAATTCTTTTCCCGTGGCTCAAATTCCGGAGCCTCGCATGAAAAATATTTCTAAAAGAGCTATAATTGTTGTAAGTTCAGGAATTGTTCCTCCTCTGTTTAAAATGTTCTGTGATCAGGCAACTCCTCTTATTACAGAAGTTTGTAAAACATGTTTAAACGCTAAGGTTATTGGCTCTTTATATGCTGGTGCAATTGATAAAGTTGGTGTACAAACTTATTTTAATCGTGCCTATCAATTAGGAAAAAAACTTATCAATATATAGTGAAAGTTATAACAATGGCATACTATATTTTAGAATGTGATGGGCCTTTTCCTACCATGCCAATAAGAGCGACAGAAGAAACAAGAAAAATTTCAAATCCTTGGAATCGGGGAAAAATGCTTTCAGAAATTACGATGGGAAAAATCCAATTTCCGCTAGGTTATATCAAAGCACAAGCAACTGATCCAGACATGCCACAAAATCTTAAAGCAATGTATAAGAGTGAAGCAATTCCTTTGATGAGAGATGATTTAATCGAAGCGTTGTTAAAATCTGGTGTTGACAATCTTCAACTTTTCCCGGCTTATATAAAAGATTCTGAAACAGGAGAAAAGGCAAATAATTATAAAGCTTTTAATGTAGTAGGCCTTATTGCGTGTGCGGACAGAAAATCATCAATACTTATGGGGACAACATGTTTTCAAAACTTAGATACAGATTTTGATGGATTAGTGATTGACGAATCTAAAACTAATGGATTATTGATGTTTCGTGTTGCAGAAAATATCAGCGCAATTGCTATTCATGAATCAATTAAATATACTATAGAAAAATATAAGATTCCTGGTATGGTATTTTATAAATCTGGAGAATGGGCTGGATAAAAAAAGGGCACGTATTTTACGTGCCTTTTTCTATTTTTCATCTAAAACTTCTCTAATTTTAGCTGCTAATTCTTGCATAACAAAAGGCTTTTGAATAAATTTTACATCTTCTTCTAATACGCCATGATGTCCAATAATATTAGCAGTATATCCAGACATAAAAAGGCATTTTAAGTTAGGATAGTCTTCTAAAACTTTTTTTGCTAACTCTCGTCCTGTCATTTCAGGCATAATGACGTCAGTAATAAGTAATCGTAATTCTTCAGAATGTTTTTTGCTTAAGCGAATAGCTTCTTTTGGTGTACTGGCAGCAATAACAGTATATCCTAATCTTTTTAGCATTGTGGTTGTCATTTTTAAAATAGCAGGTTCATCTTCTACTAGTAAAATAGATTCTTGACCGCGTTTTGCTGGTATGATTTTTCCATTTTCTGCTTTAACATCGACTGCTTCGATATAACGTGGAAGATAAATATTGAATGTACTGCCTTTATTTAGTTCACTATATACAGTAACAAAACCATTATTTTGTTTTACAATTCCATATACTGTAGATAATCCAAGACCAGTACCTTGGCCTAATTCTTTGGTAGTAAAAAATGGCTCAAAAAGTTTGTCCATTGTTTCTTTTGCCATTCCACAGCCATCATCACTAACAGATAGCATAACATAATCACCCGGCAGAAAGCCAACATGTTCTGCACAATAAGTGCTAGCAAAGGTTGCAGATCTTGTTTCTATAATAATTTTTCCCACTCCAGCAATGGCATCGCGAGCATTAACACATAAATTAGCTAATATTTGATCTATTTGGGTAGGATCCATTTTTATTGTCCATAATGATTTTGCTGGAATCCAGACTAAATCAATATCTTCTCCAATTAACCTTCTTAACATTTTAAGCATTCCCTCTACAACCTTATTTAAATCTAAGATTTTTGGAGAAATTGTTTGTTTTCGTGCAAATGCTAATAACTGCTGTGTCAAATTTGCTGAACGTTCTGCAGCCTTACGAATTTCCTGCAAATGAGTATATAATGGATGTTTAGAATCTATTTGATCTAATGCTATATCGGCATATCCTATAATAACTCCTAGCATATTATTAAAATCGTGAGCAACACCCCCTGCTAGTCTTCCTATAGATTCCATTTTTTGAGATTGAGTCAATTGTGAACGAAGTTTTTCTCTTTCTTCTTCAGCTTTTTTACGCTCTATAATAAATCGCTTTTGTTGAAGATTGTGGTAAGCTAATGTAGAAAGTTGGTTGGCAAATGTAAATAACATTTGGGAGACTTCTCCAAATCTTTTTCTAGACATGCCAGGAACTTCTAGAAATGCTATAATAAACTCTTCTTCATTTGCTCCAATTTCCTTGGCATATTCGCGCATTTTCTTTTCTGTTTGCGTTTCATCTCGAACTTGTCCGATTAACCAATTAGCAATATGTTTTCCTCCAACAGAAATAGCTGCCCCTGCATCCCAAAGTCCTCCACTCATACAGGGTTGGATAATAGGTCCATCGGGATTTAATCTTCCTAAAACAGCATCCGAATGATAGCAATTTGCACATCCTTTTGTTGTCTTTCGAATTATATCATTACAAAGGCGGCAAAATTTACTTGGACGTGTAATGGGGGTTCCATCTGTATGAGTAATAATAGATGCGACTCCCGTAGCTAATGCAAATTCATCTTGAAGACGCTGAATATCTTTTATATCAAATAAATCTTCAAAAATAATATTTTCTTCCTGCTCTTTTGATTCCTGCTCTTTTAATTCTTTTTCTTTTTGACGTTTGGCAGTTTCTTTCATTTTTTTCTCCTAAAAAGCTTGTAATATATTCTTTTTTCACTATAATTATAACTTGTATAAGTTATAAAATTTCTCTTTCCTTTTTAGGGGAAAGAGTTTTTTATTTCAAAAATAATTTTAATATTCTATAAGTTTTTTTATTTCATAAAAAATTCGTTCTGCAGTATAAAAGTACCAATGCTCGCCCTTAGGATAGGGAACAATTGTGTCAAATCCTGTCAAACGTGTAGGCGGAGCCTCAAGATTTAAAAAGGCTTCTTCTGTAGCAACAGCTATAAGCTCAGATCCAACACCAAAGCTACAAGGGCCTTCTACACAACAAAGGAATCTTCCAGTTTTTTTTATAGAATTTGCGATAGTTTCTTTATCAAGAGGAGCAATTGTTCTCAGATCGATAATTTCAACAGAATATCCTTCTTTTTTTGCAAAAACGGCTGCTTTTTGTACTTCTCTCAAAACTCCTCCATAAGATACAATTGTAATATCTTTACCTTCTTGAATAACTTTGGCTTTACCAATAGGAATAGAAAATTTTTCTTCTGGAACTTCTTGTTTAATTGCACGATAGAGTCTAGTGGGTTCCATAAATATAACGGGATCATCGGACTCTATAGCGGAAATGAGTAATCCTTTAGCATCATAAGGCGTAGAAGGAATTACAACTTTTAGCCCAGGAGTATGGGCAAAATAGGCTTCAATACTTTCAGAGTGATGCTCAGCAGCTTTTATTCCACCGCCCCAAGGCATACGAATCACTAAATTCATCTTATACAAGCCACGAGTGCGATTGTGCATTCTAGCAACATGGGAAATGATTTGATTAAAGGCAGGTAAAACAAATCCAGAAAATTGTATTTCAACAATAGGACGTAATCCTGTCATGCACATTCCAACTGCTGTTCCAACAATTCCAGATTCTGCTAAAGGAGTATCAAAAACACGTTCTTCTCCAAATTTTTTTTGAAGATTTTCTGTAACACGAAAAACTCCGCCTTCTTTTCCCGCATCTTCTCCAAAAAGCAAAATATTAGAGTCCTCGCTAAGTTTAATATCAAGCGCGTTGTTTAGAGCTTGAACCATATTCATTATTGCCATTGGTAGCTCTCCTTCCAATGTAAAAATTTTGTGAATTCAATTTTTTGCTTTTTAAGATGATCGGGAATTTCCGTGTACATATATTGAAAGACATCATCAAGTGGATATGGACGATGTTCAACTTCTTTTTCAAATTGTGCATCTACTTCTTTTCCATATTGCTCTTCTAATTTATGATCAGCTTCCTCAGACCACAAATTTTTATTTATAAGATATTGTCGTAATCTTTTTAATGGATCGCGACATAACCATTTTTTTTCTTCATCTGAAGTACGATAGCGTGTAGGATCATCAGAGGTTGTATGTGCACCTTGCCGATAAGTAACGCATTCTATCAGTACTGCTTCGCCTCCCTGTCGAACATAATTGGCTGCAAAATTTGTAGCACTATATGTTGCAAAAAAATCATTTCCATCTACTTGAATGCCTTTTAATCCAAAACCTGCTGACTTAATTGCAATACTTTTTGCAGCAGTTTGTTTTGTCCGTGGCATAGAAATAGCATATTGATTATTTTGGCAAATAAATACAACAGGAACATGCCAAGCACCAGCAAAATTTAGTGCTTCATTAAAATCACCTTCAGAAGTTCCACCATCACCAATATAAGTAAAAACAACTTTATTCGTTTCTTTCTTATATTTAAGCCCGTATGCAATACCAACAGCATGTAAAGTTTGTGAAGCAATTGGTACTGCAGGGGGTGTAATATTTATTGCCCCGGAAAATGTTGCGCCTTCTTCATATCCTCCCCAATATAAATATACGTTTGATAGTTTTGCACCACGAATAATCCAGGCTCCAAGTTCTCGGTATGCAGGAACTAACCAATCTTCTGGTTTCATGGCCATCGCAGGTCCAACAGCAGAAGCCTCTTGGCCGAGATTGGGAGGATACGTAAACATTCTTCCTTGACGTTGATAAGAAACAGCTCTCAGATCTGCAACTCGCGTTAAAAGCATAAATTTATATGCTTCAACAATCTTAGAGTCTGGAAGATCAGGGAAATATTTAGGATTGATAATGACACCTTCATCATCCATAATTTGAAACATTTTCCCTAGTGCAGGATTATATTCTTCAAACACATTTATCTCACTTTCATATTAAGACGAATTTTCTCACTTTTCATCAGCAAAAAAAAGAGTTAAAAACAATCCTATCATCTATTTCGTAGATGTCAAGAATACATTATATAATTATAACCAAAGTTGTTTGAAAACGCTTAATATTTTTTTCTTGCTTTTATATAAAGATTTGCTAATCTTTTAAGAAATTTTTTAGGAGATCAAAAATAGATGATTAACGTTCTTCGTGTAGGAGTATCAACTTCATCTTTCTTTTTATTTATATGCGATGCAATACTAATTTATATTTCTGTGATTATTGCATATTGCTTACGGTTTTCTATTGGGACAGATTCTAATATATTTCCTATTGTATTTCTGGAAGGAATTCCTGTAGTTATATCAATTATATTATCCATTTATTATTTAGATGGATATAGCGGATATTTTTATACTAAGCGGCGTGAATTTTTGTTTTTTTTGGTTATTCTCCAATCTGTGATATTAGGATATATTCTACTCAGTATATTTTACTATATTTTTCCAGAATTTTATTTAGGGCGTGGAATTATACTTTTGCATTTCTTTTTAGTCACATTTACTCTTTATTCCTGGCGGTTATTTTTCTGCTGGATATTTCCAAGAATAGAACTATTTAATATAAAAACTGTCGTGATAGGAGACGATAACTTTGCAAAAAAAATATATCAAGAGTTGGAAATCCGCAATTATGCTGGTTTTTCCATTAAAAAGTTAGAATATAAAGAAGGTGCTAATAATATAAATGATTTTTTAGAAAAAATTTGGCCAATGGGCATTCGACATATTATTATTACTCCAGAAATTTTGAGCAAAATGCCTTTAGAATTTTTGTGGCAATCACATCTTTTTGGCTATCAAATTTTAGATGGTTGCACACTTTATGAATGGTTGACAGGTAAAGTTCCTTATGAAGAAATGTATCCACGAGATATTTTATTTGTCTATCATCCTGGAAATTCTTATATTACAAAGTATATTAAAAGATGTATGGATATTGTCTTATCAATAATTGGGATTATTTTAACACTTCCTTTTCAAATCATTATTGCTGCATTGATCAAAATAACTTCAAAAGGGCCTATCTTGTATACTCAAGAAAGAACAGGTTTATATGAAAAGCCCTTTATTATTTATAAATATCGGACAATGACAACAGATGCAGAAAAAACCGGCCCACAACAAGCCAGTAGTAATGATCCGAGAGTAACAAAAATTGGGAAATATTTAAGACGAACACGCTTCGATGAGCTGCCACAATTATTTAATATTCTTAAAGGAGAAATGAGTTTAATTGGTCCACGTCCGGAACGTCCACATTTTACCAGCCAGTATAAAGAAAAAATTCCCTATTATTTCTTACGACATAGTGTGCGTCCAGGACTCACAGGTTGGGCTCAAGTTAAACATGAATATACAAATGATTTTGAAGGGACTTGTGAAAAATTTAGACATGATTTATATTATATTAAATATTTTTCATTAGGTTTGGATTTAATTATTTTGATCAAAACTATTAAAGTTGTGATCACAGGAGCAGGAGCCAAATGAAAAATTGGGAACAATTTAATAATGGAAATGAAAATAATTTTTCAACCATTATTCTTAAATATTGGGAAAATAATCCTCTTTGTCATGGTTTGAGTTTTGATATAGAGGATTACTTTCATGTCAGTAATTTTGCAAAAGTCATAAAGCCAGAAAACTGGCATAAATTTGCCTCTCGCGTGGAACGTAATACAGAAAAAATATTACAAATTCTAGCAGAGGCAAGGACTTTTGCAACCTTTTTTATTCTAGGATGGGTTGCGGAACGCTACCCTAATATGATAAAAAAAATTCATTCTCAAGGCCATGAAATAGCCTGTCATGGTTACGATCATCAACTGATATATGATCAAAATATGGAGAAATTTCAAGAGGATATTCATAGATCGAAAGCAATTTTACAGGACATTACTGGAGAAAAAATTATTGGGTATCGAGCACCAAGTTATTCTATCACTACAAAATCATTATATGCTTTAGATATCTTACTAGAAGAAGGCTTTTCCTATGATTCTAGTATTTTTCCTGTACAACACCATCGTTATGGAATTCCATTTGCGCCAAGACATGGTTATTATGTTCTTCGATTACAAGGAAAAATTATTGAGCTTCCGCCTGCGACTTTAAAAATAGGGAAATATAATCTCCCTATTGCTGGCGGAGGATATTTCCGTCTATATCCATATTGGATAACTCGTTTTGCTCTTCAAAAACTTCAAAAAGAAGGATTTCCTTTTATTTTTTATCTTCACCCTTGGGAATTAGATCCGGAACAACCAAGAATATATTCGGCTAGTTGGTTAAGTCGTTTTCGTCATTATGTAAATTTAAATACAACTCATCTTAAATTACGTTCTTTGTTAAAAGATTTCTCTTTTGTTCCTCTTCAAAATATCACCCAAATAATACAAGAGAAAAACTATGGAAATTTGCAGTCTTAATGATTGTAGCTTATCTGGGCAATGGGACGCTTATATTCAAGCACATCCGCAAGGAACATTTTGCCATCTTTTAGGATGGAAATTATCCGTTGAAAAAATATTTCAACATCGATCGTATTATTTTATAGCAAAAGAAAATAAAAAAATTGTTGGTGTCTTGCCGCTTTTTTATATTGCTCGAAATATTTTTTCTGGACCAAGTTTAATTTCTATCCCGTTTGCAACATCGGGTGGAATCTTAAGTGATACCCAGGAAATTGGATGTGCTTTGCTCGAACATGCAAAGAAACTTGCGCAAGAATTGAATGTCGATTATTTAGAATTAAGAAATCTCTATAAGAATTCTTTTGAAAATTTAATTTCCTCCGACTTATATATTTCTTTTATACGTTCGTTACCTTCTGATCCTAATGAAGTTTTAGAAATGTTGCCACGTAAGGCAAGAGCTGCTACTCGAAATGCTATAAAAAAGAATCTATCCGCAGATTTCGAACCAGATAATATTAAAGATTTTTATCAACTTTTTTCAGAAAACAAGCGATTTTTAGGCAGCCCTAGTATGCCAGAATGTTTTTTTTTAGAATTACGAAAACAGTTTTCTTCCTCAAGTACGATACTTTTTATTCGGTTTGAAAAAAAATTACTTACAGCAGTGATGACATTTGAATTTAAAGATACTTTAATTGCATACTATTCAGGGGCTACATTAGATCATACTCAATATAATGCGAACAATTTTATGTATTATAAACTTATGCAATATGGAAGTGAAAAAGGCTATCATTTTTTTGATTTTGGAAGAAGTAGAAAAGATACAGGAGCATCTGACTTCAAGAAAAATCAGGGGTTTGAAGCAAAAGAACTTCCTTACCAATATTATCTTGTTCAAGCCAAAGATGTTCCTCATATCAATCCTTCCAATCCCAAATTTCATCTTTTCCAAAAGATTTGGAAGAAATTACCTCTAAGAGTTACACAAATTCTAGGCTCTCAATTGGTAAAATATTTACCATAAAATCTGTCGGAGATTCTTTTGTGTACACAATATTAAAATATGACGTTAAACTTTTACTGCTTTTATTAGTATTAGTTGCTATTCCGTGTATTTTTCTTTCATCTTTTGCAATTCAGGCAATTAGCGGGAAAAAGGTTATCATTGAACAGAATATTGAGCAAACATACACACTTGTAGTTGCTAATACAAGAAAACAAGTAATTGAAAATGTATCAAACCGCATAAAAAATATAGATGAAATTTTGACTAAGCAATCATTATGGCAAAATTCTCCCCCTGTATCTATTCTTAATACAACATTAAAAAATAGTTTATTTAAAAACTTTTATTTATTGGATAATGAGCTAGATATTATCTATCCTCAAGGACGTCCTAAAAGTACTACAATTAAAGAAACTTTGCCACAATGGGAGAATTTTCCATTATTTGAAACTGCTTATATTTTTGAATTTCAGAAAAAAGACTTTGACTCTGCTATCTCTGAATATCAAAAAATTGTAACAGAATTGCAGGAACAAAAATTAGAACCGCTAGGCCAAGCCTTATTAGGAATTGCTCGTTGCCATTTAAAAGCAGAACGATACGATCGGGCTTTGCAAGTCTATCAGAATTTATACATGTTATTTAAAAATCAACAAGATATTCAGAGTCTCACGTTTTCTTTAGATGCCCAAATGCAAATTGCCGAAATATATAACCGACAGAAGGAAACTTTTTTATATTATCAAACGTTATTAGAAGTTCTCAATACTCTTATCTTTTATGAATATTGTATCAATAAATCTCAATACCTATATTACTCACAGCAAATTCAAGATATATTAAATTTGCTTCCACAAAATTCTTCTTTGTCTGTAGAAGAACGAGAAAAATTATTAGATATTCAATCTAATATTTTAGAAAGACAAAGGCGTTTTATAGAACAAGAAAAAGAAATCAAATCTTTGCAGCAAAATGTTATTACATTATGGAAATCTCAACCTCAAAATATTCCAACATCGGGATATATCCCTTTTTTATTTACCAACCAACAACAACTCATTTATCATCGCCAATTAGAGCAGGATTCTTTTAAAGGTTATGTAATTTACAATATTGATTTAAATATTGCTTTGCAAGAAATTATTATCCCTACTCTGAAAGAACAAGAATTAGAAAAAGATGTTTTCTTAACTATTGTTCAACAAAATGGAACGCCTTTATTTGGTGTGCTTCAATCGCCATTTTTCTCTGTAGTTTCTCAACCATTATTGCCCATTTTTCCTTTTTGGCAAATCGCTATTTATATAAAAAATGTCCAGTCCTTAGAAGATTTATCTCAATATCAATCTCAATTATATTTTTTAGGGCTTATTACGATTATCTTAGTTTTGTCTGTTGGGATTTATGTTGTTATTATGACTTTTTTGAGAGAAGTGCAAAACGCCAGGTTTAAATCTGATTTTATCAGTAATGTTACACATGAATTAAAAACTCCACTTACATCAATTAAAATGTTTGTCGAAACTTTACTTATGGAACGCGCCAAAACTGAAGATGAGAGAAAAGAGTGCTTGCAAATTATTTCGGCAGAAAGTGATCGTCTAAGCCGGTTGATCGATCGTATTTTGGATTTAGCTAGAATTCAACAACGTAGAAAAATATTTCACTTTAAGCCAACGAACTTTGAAATTTTGATTACTTCGTGTGTAGATGACTTTCGTAAACAAGTTCCAGAATCCGCATGTAAAATTGAAATAAAAATTGATCCTAAATTACCAGAAATAGCAGTCGATCGGGAAACCATGCACGAAGCTATTTTAAATTTGTTATCAAATGCTTACAAATATAATGATAAAGTTGAGAAGTTGATTTTTATTCAAATTAAACTTGATATTCCAAGCATTTTAGCAATTTCTATAAGAGATAATGGAATTGGCATTCCGCGACATGAATTTCATCGTATTTTTCAAAAATTTTATCGCATTGAAAATATATGGACGCAAAGAATTCCTGGAAGCGGTTTAGGTTTAGCTTTAGTAGAATCTATTATACAAGCTCATAAAGGAGAAATAGAAGTACAAAGTAAAATAAATATCGGCACGGAATTTATAATTTTTCTTCCGATTTCTAAAAATTATACAGAAAATAAGCAGAGTGATCATAAACAAGAATCTGCAATAATTCAGTGATGAGAAGAAAATTCCCATCACTGAGGAATTCTTAATGTCTTATAGTAAATTTTTCTTTATGTGCACCACAAACAGGACAAGTCCAATCTTCTGGCAATTTCTCAAATGAAGTTCCTTCGGAGATATTATTTTCTATATCACCATCTTCTGGACGATAGACATATCCACAAACACTGCAACGATAGGAATGTGCCATTTTTTTCTCCTTAAAACCTTGTTTGGCTTAAAAAAAATATTGCAATATATATCCTAATGATAAAGATAGAACTAAAATGCCCATAAAAAGATTTAATGTTTTTTTTGAAATAAATTTTTGTAACCTAGCTCCGCAATACATTCCAAACAATCCGCCTATTCCAAAGAAAAATCCTAATAGCCAATCTGGTCCCCAAGTAGAACCATCCGGAGAATGTAGATTGGAATAAAAAATAATGCCAACAAATGAAGTTAAAAAAGTCCCCATCAATGCTGCACCAGCAATACTATGAATTGGCAAGCGAAAAATAGACACACAAATAGGGGCAATCAATGCACCACCACCAATACCATATATTCCTCCTACAATACCAACAATGCAAGCAAGAAAAACTAATTTTATCGTTGAAATAGTAAATTTTTGTTCACAAAATTCATATTCGATAATTTTATAAGAAAATTGGATTGTTTTAACTACTGCTTTATCCGGAAAGGAAGAAAATTTTTCTTTATCATTAAGGTTAGATATTTGCTTATTTGAAAAAGATTTTCTTGTTTCAAATAATAGACGAATAGCAATATAGAGCAATACAATTCCTACAAAAAATTTAAAAGAGCGAACATCTGGAAAGTATATCACTCTAATATAATATCCTGCTAAAACCCCAGGTGTTGTTCCGAGAATAACCACCCATGTTATGGGCCAAGCCATACGACCTTCTTTAATATAACGATATACTCCGCTAGGGATCGCAATAAGATTGTATACAAAATTTGTGGAATTTACTGCTGGTGTGGTAAAATTTAAGACGCTCATTTGAAAAGGAAGCAATAAAAAACCTCCGGAAATTCCACACATAGAAGTAAAAAAAGAAACAATAAAGGCCACAATTGGTGGTAGTCAAAGATATGTTTCTACATGAGATATTGGAAAAAAATATAGAAAGCTGTCAATCATAATAAAAAATCCTTATTATTTTTAAAAAACTTCTATTTCATTTTATCAAAACTTATTTTCTAAAAAAGAAAATTCAGGAAGTTTAGATATGTTTTTTTTTAAAAAAAAGTCAATGGATTGCAAATTAACACTAATTTGCATAAGTAAAGGGCGTTTTAAAAATAAACGTTGGGAATTCAAGTTTCCTCCTCATACAACAATTGCTGTTGGACGAATTGATGGATGTCATTTAATTATAGACGAATCTACTATTTCTTTAAGCCATTGCTTAATTTACTGCAAAGATTATAAATTATATATAATAGATTTAGGTAGTAAATATGGAACAATAGTAAACCATGAAAAGGCATCCGAACCAATACTTTTACCTAGAAAAAGTTTAATTGAGTTAGGACAGATAACTCTTCAAGCAAGTGCTAAATGCCCAAATTTTGATGACTAAAAATATAGATTTTAAAGATTTTTTAAGAAAGTTTTTCATGAATTCCTCATTATTTTCCTCAATAACTCGAAATCATCAAAAAGAATTAAGTAAACTCTTACATAAAAAATATAGAGAAGAAACGCAAGAATTTCTAGCAGAAGGAATACGCTTATGCCAGGAATTATTAGCTTCTAATGTTGAAACAAAATCTCTTATTTTTACTGACAGATTGCTTCAGCATCCTTTGGGAGCTGGTTTAATTCAACAGGCTCAAGAAAAAAAGATTTCACTTTTTCAAACAACAGAAGAAATCCTCGCTAAGTTAAGTGATACAGAATATCCCCAACCTGTTGTTGCTCACGCTAAACAAAGAGATCATTCTTGGCAGCCAGAAAAATTTGTACAATTTAAGCGTTTGGTGGTTCTTGTAGATATTTCAGACCCTGGCAATTTAGGGACTATTTTTAGAACCTCAGAAGCATTTTCTTGGGATGGCATTATATGTGCTGGAAATACAGTCGATTTTTATAATCCTAAAGTGCTGAGATCATCTATGGGCGCATTTTTTCGATTACCTTCTGTTTGTATTTCTCAGGATACAATTTTGTCCTTTTTTGAGGACAATGAAGTAACTCCTGTTCTTACAATTCCTAGAGAAGGTGAGCAACCTCCTTTTTATAATTTGCCTCAAAAATTGGCGTTATGCTTAGGAAATGAAGCACATGGATTGCCAAGTTCTTTTGTGCCTAAAAAAGCAAGGTATTTTCAATTACCAATGGCTTCTCATGTTGAATCATTGAATGTTGCTGTTGCTGCTGGAATTATGTTGTTTTTATTAAAAAATACAAAATAAATATTTTTTAAATAGATATTTGGCCTTTTTTTTGCTAATAATTAGTTATTAACTATTCTTACTCTTTTTAAAGGAGTTTTTTTTATGAAAAAATTAGCATTGCTCATCGCAATTTTAGGTATAGTGTTTGTTGGATGTGCTACAAAAAAAGATTCTTTATTACCTTTGCCAACTTCCCAACAGCCATTAAAAACAGAAAAACAAGTTTCTGAAAATGAATTAGCCTGGCAAGCATTTCAAAAAGGGAATTATGAAGAAGCCGTTCAACAATACAATATTTATATTCAAGCTAATCCGCAAGATAGTGAGGCTTTATTATATAGAGGTCGTGCATATATGCAATTGGGAGATTACGAACAAGCATTGCAAGATGTTAGCCAAGTTCAAAATGTATCAGGGAAACTTTATCAAGCTCGCGCACTTCTTGCATTAAACAAGAATGATGAAGCTCGAAAAGCCTTAGATATTACACTTGCAGATCCTCAATTTGCTAAATTAAGTGCGTATGAAATGTTCACAGCATATTATATGGATGGGCAATTAAAAAATACAGCAGGTCAATTTGATCAAGCAATGAAACCTTTAGAAAATGCCATTCAAATTTTTGATAGAAATGCTCGTGAATTTGCACAAATTGGATCACCCTATCTTGGAAGATTTGCTTACTATCATCGTGCTGTAGCGTTCCACATGCTAGGACGTAATCAACAAGCCGCAAGTGATATGGAGCGTTATATTGATCTTTCTCAAAAAGCTGGTGCTGAGCTGACATCAAAAGATTATAAAAGTTTAGTTTTAGCCTACTATCTTTCTGAAGATTTAATTAAATGTAAAAAAAATGTCCCTAATTTGTCAGAAGAAGATAGACAAGACCTATCCCAACGTTTCAATAATGATAGTGTCTTTAGCAAATAATTTGCTACCATAAAAATAACACAGAAATAATTTCTGTTCTATATAGAGGAAAGGAATTACCATGAAAAACTTGATTTTGCTTTGTACTATATTAAGTGTGCTTCCTATTATGGCACAATTACCTGATGGATTTATAAAAAATGATGAGATGCCTCCCGTTACAGTAGAGAAAAATGCAGAAGATACAGGAAAAGCTGGAACATTCCATACAAGAACTTTACCAGATTGGTCCATTAAAAATGAAGTAAGCACAATTGAAAAATCTCTACACAACTACGATCCATTGATTCAATCTCTTGAAGAAGCAAATAGCGATTTAAAGGCTGACCTTGAAGAATATCTAAAAAAACCAGGCGATGAAGTTCTTTCTGCTAAAATTACTATGAAAATGTCAAAATATGCTGGTAAAATAGTAAGTAATGTGGATACTATTATTGGCGATCAAGATACTCTTTTGACGGTTTTTGGAGAACTGAATCAAAAATTAGATAAATTTGGCGGTTATTTGGATATGAAGGTTAGTGATTTGGAAAAAGAAGTTGCAAAATACCGAGAAGATTCTAAAAAATTAGAACAAGAATTGAGAGCAGTTGCTAAAAAATGGAAATCCGCTCCGGAAAATTCTGAAGAAAAAGAAAAATACAAACAAGAATTTCAAAGACTATATAATAAATATAATATTAACAGTCGTTACAAAGATGGGTTTGAACGAAATCGCCAAGACTATGAAATCTTAGCTAAAAACTTAAAAAACCTTATGAAAGTTTTTAAAGTATTAAACCAAGCATTTGAAGGATTGATCGAAAATTTAGCAGCAGAAAAGAAATACTTGCTTGATAATATTCGATTGCAAGCAGATGCAATTCGAGTAAAGAAACTCGTTTATGATGGAATTACTGATGGACATCGTGCAGTAGTCGGAATTACACAAAAATTGGCCTTATTATATGCACAAGTTGATGGTTTCTCTAAAGTACATGAAAAAATCAACCGAGATATGGCAAAATTCTCAGATACTACCAAAATACTTGGAACACTTGTCCAACAAATTGAAAAAGCTCCATTCCAAACCGCACCAAGTACTGAAAAAGCACTAGAATATTTCGCAAATAGTGAAGGAAATTAAAATAAATATTCTATAAGCTAACTTTTTAATATAAAACCGTTCGTAGGTGCATGGTTAATGTCTGCAAATCAAAAATATGCAGACCCAATTTTGCGACTACGAGCGGCGTTTCTAATAATTTATGTGTTGGCACACATAAAGAAGAAACAGGGCGAAGAGAGGCGTCCCGCAAAATAGTCAAGAGATTGTTTTGCAAAATCAAGTTATGAAATTTTATTATGGTATATTCCTTTGTTTAATGACTCTTCCTATCTTAGCACAAGATATTCCTGTAGCACAACCTGAACCTACAGATATGCAACCAACACTTACTCAGCCAGCAAAGGCAGAAAATAGCACAGGAATTGATGTTAATCAATTACAAGAATTACCTGTAATGAACGAAGAAAAAAGTAAACAAATCAGTCAATATTTTGAAGAAGCATTAAAAAATTATGAAGAAATTCTAGGACAAGAACGGAGTTCAGAAGTTCGCACAACTGAACGACGGATTGAAAATAACATTGAATTATTAAAACAACATCGTCAATCTTTAAGTACTAGCGAATCCGATTTACGTAAATTGCGTATGGAATATATGGAACGCTATCTTATGCTAAAAAATTCCGCAGAAAAAGGGAAAATTGATAAGAAAACATATCAGCAACAACTGGGAAAATTAGCCCAAGATTATCAATTTAGAATGAATGCTGTATTAAGCGACCGTAATTTTTACCAAGATCAAGCTCAAAAAACAGAAGAACGATTAAAAGAATTAGAAGAATTTAACCGTATCAATAAAATTGTTTTAGCTCAAGAAGGTGTGAGTATGCCTAAAGAGCAACAACCTCCGAATGAATTTGAAAAAATTATCCAAGATATTAGACAATTAGGTTGCTTTGAAATTAAGAACTTTTGTTCATCTCCAGAATTTAAATAATAACAATCAGAAAAATTTAGATTTATTTCATACAATCTTAGAAACCGGAGAAGCTAAAATTTCTTCGGTTTTTTCTATTTATCTTGTATAATTACAAAGAAATATAGTTATTTTAAGCAATTACACACATAATAATATTCTGACAGACAAACTTATTCAGGAGAAAAAAATGTTTTACCCATATATTGAAGAGGGTGGATTAATCTGGATGTTGCCCATTGTAGCTATTTCCTATTTTGCAGTTGCTTTAATTATGGAAAGAATTTGTTATTGGGTAATTTATTTTTGGAATTCACGAGATAGAAAACATATTTTATCTCGATTATTTCAAATACCTATGGATTTACGGCAGGCTTTTTTAACCACACAAAATAGTAACGATCCTGTTATACAATCTCTTAATGAATTCTTAAAAAGCTACCGTGATTTTCCCTTGCATATTGCAGAACGCAAGGCAATTCAATTTGCAGAAGATCGTCTAACAGAAAGTAGAAGATTTGTTGATTGGCTAGCTTTATTTGCTAATCTATCCGGGACATTGGGATTAGCTGGTACAGTTGTTGGAATTTCTATCAGTTTTAAATCCATGTCATTGCAAGATGCCAAGTCATTATCATTATCTTTAGCAACAGCACTTTATACAACAGTAGGCGGGATTATTTTATTTCTTCCTTCTTATTTATGTGTATTTGCTGCTCAAAAGGCTTCAGATGGGTTAGAAAATATTTTAGATACAAATATTCAAAATCTTAAAGATATTTTAGAAAGCCAGGAAAAATCTAAAATTATTTTTGATAAATCAGTCATGTTTGATCGGCCCCAGACATCTAATAAATCTTTACTTTTTGATGAAACTGTAGCAAATAAAAATATCATTGATTCTGAAATAAATAAGAAGAAAAATCAAGAACTGATTGAACAAGAAATTTCCAAGCAGTCTTCTAATTTAGAAAAAAATTCGCAAGAAAAATCTGATGTGAGTACGCCTGTTTTATTTGAAGAATCTTCTACAACAAATAATAAATTAACATCTTCAACGAATTTTGATAATGATCCAACACCTCTACCTCCAGTATTTTCTTCAACCTTAATGGGAAGCCTGCCTGTATGCGAGTTTTCTGAACAACATTCAGATGCTTCAAAATTTTCAGTAGAAGCAGAATTAGAAGAAAAATCCAAACATCTTTGTATTGCAGATGAAAAAGAAAAAACACCGGATCAACCAATGTATCAAACAGGTGGAATTAGTTTGCAAACTAAAATCCAGCAAGTAGAAATGTTATTAGGAACTGAATCTCGATCAACAAAAATTTTGGATGTCCCACCATCTAAAACATAATTTTTCTAAATTAAATTAAATTAAATATATAGAGGTGGAAAAGGAAATGAAAAGAAATAATTATTTCCTTCCAAAATATTATGAAGAAAAAAAAATCAACAAATACTAGTTTAAATACAACTGTTATGACCGACGTGTTGTTTATCTTATTGACGTTTTTTGTACTGGTTTCTACGGTAAAAAAAGATTCCATCGAAATCAATGCTACCAAAGTAGATAAACAGGCGGATTCTCAAAAACAGCAAAAAAAAAGTGAACAACATGTTGTTACTATCGATGGAGAAAATAAGATATTTGTGAATGGACAGGAAATTAAAGATTTAGAAACTTTGCAAACGACACTAGATAATATCAAGAAAAAAACACCTGACGATACTCTCCCTGCTATTTTGCTACGTCCAGATGCTAAATCAAATAGCGCGAAACTTATTGAAATTTTTGCAACATTAAATAAAGTTGGATTAACAGAAAATGTCCAAATTGAAGTGGATGCAAAATAGAAATCTAAGGAGGAAGAAAAATGCACAAAACAGTTGGATATTATGCGTATCTTAGTATTTTTTTTATCTTATCTGGAATTATTCATTATTATTTATGTTTTTATACACCTGAAGACATTAAAAATAATCAAAAAAAAGTTATTCCTGTAATGACAATGCAAGTTGTTCCACCTAAGACAGAAGAAGAAAAAAAGCAAGAACAAGAAAAACAATTGGCACAAATACAAAAGACAGCACAAGAAGTTAAGGAACAATTGGCAGAGGCTCAAAAAGAATTTGAAAAAAAAATAAAAGAGGAAGAAGAACAAAAAAAAGCACTTGAAGAAGAAAAAAAACTTGAAGAAAAAAAAGCTGAGGAAGAAAAGAAAAAATTAGAACAAGAGAAAAAAATCGAAGAACAGCAAAAAAAGATTGAAGAAGAAAAGAAAAAATTAGAAGAACAAAAACTAAAATTAGAAGAGCAGTTAAATGAAAAAGAAAAAATGATCAAATATCGAGAAAACCTTGAAAAATCCTTGAATGAACAATGGCAACAGAAACTTAAACAAGCAGAAGAAGAAAAAAAACAAGAAATGGAGCAATTTAAGAAAGAACTTGCCAAACAAAAGCAGGAAGAAGTAGATAAATTAAAAAATGAAATACAAAAACAGCAACAAGAACAACGCCAGGAAATGCAAAAACAGCAACAACTCAACCAGCAACTTGTACAAAAAATGGCTGAAGTTACACAAAAACTTGTTGAAATGGAAAAAAACAAACAACAAGAAATCCAACAAATTAAGCAAGAGCAGGAAAATAAACTTCAACAGGTCGTTAATCAAAAAATTAAAGAACTTCAACAAAGTAATAATTTAGAATTGGCTAAACAAAGAGAAGAACAAGAAAAAACTATTGCTGAACAAAATAAAAAATATCGCAATTTACTTGAACAAAGAGATCAACAAATTGCTAAACTAAAAGAAGATATGCAACAACAATCTCAACAAAATCGCCAAGAATTAGAAAATCGGTTAATTCAAGAAAAACAACAAAGAGAAGAACAGCAAGCTAAACTTTTAGCACAACAGGCTCAATTGCAAACACAACTAGAACGTGAAATCATGCAAGGAAATCAGATGAGAGAGCAAATGATCCGTTCTTCCAGCAATATTGCTACAAGCAATAGTAATACTCAGGAGCGAACTATTATTAACCAACAATGGCGGCAATTAGAGCAAATAAAAGCAGATAGCTTTTCCCGCCATCAGGAATTAGTTCGCAAATTTACAACTGATTTTGATAAAGATGGAGTTGTTGTTCCTTCATTAGCTTTCTTTGATAATACTTTTAAAGGCCATCTTTCAGAAATTATGGCTTTTTATAAAATGGCTCTTGTTGCTTATCCTCAAACAAATGACTATTTTATTTCTATTGATCTGAATTATGGTTCTCGCGATGGACGTTATCAAAGACGTACAGATTTTAAAAATTTTTTCCGAAATTATAGTCGCCGCAGTATTGCTGCGGAAGAAGGGTTTCCTGGGATTGTGCAAGAAATTCGTAATGATTTTTCTTTATATCATCCCGCAAATGGGCGTTTAAATGTTGCATTTATTTTTCCAGGCAGTACGGCAGATTATATGGCTTGGAAAAGTGTAACTGTATGCAAAAAATTTGGATATGATCCTGCTAATGTTATGATTTGTCATGCAATTTTTAAACAAACTAGAACAGGGTTCTGGAGTCTGATTATTAGAGAACTTGAGCTTAAAGATGGAACAAAAATTCCTGTGCAGGATTTTGAAGAAAAATGGTAAAAACAAAAAAACGCAGAATTTCATCTGCGTTTTTTTGTTTTTTAATTTTCATTTAATTTCTTAATACTTGTTTCTGCGGAAATGTAGTCTAAACTTGTATCCTGAGGAAATATTGCTTTCCATGTATCGCGACGGACCCAATAACTATCATCTGTAGCTAAAATTTTTGTTAAGATTTCTCGAGATTTTTCTGGTTCTTTTTTCCACAATAATAAAGCTGCCTGACGGCTAACTTCTAAAGAGCGCGAGACTAAAAAATTGCTGATAAAGGCAGCATCCCAAAGACTTTCAAATTGCCTCAATTTCCATAATGCTAGAGCTTTGGTCTGTGATGTGGAATTTGTGTTACGCAAAATAGTTGACAAAGCAAAAGAATCATTTGATTGCGTTAGATTTATTGCTTCATGCGTTTCTGCCAGCCATTTTTCCTTTTCTCCAGGACGAACCATAAGATATATACTTAAATCTGAAAACATGATAAATCCACGGTTTTCTTTTCCTTTTAGTGTTTTAGTTATATGTGGAGTATCCGTTTCTATGAGTAATACTAAATTCCCTGGCATGTCCATCCGTAGATTAGGAACATATTGATATTTAAGATTAGATGTGCAAGAGAGAATATCCTCTGATATATATTTTTTATCTACTAATTCCTGCAATGTTTGAGGATAATAAATTCCTTGACCTTCATTTTGAGCATATTGACAAAGGGCAACGGCTATTTTTTTAAATGCTAAATAACAAACCCATTTTTTACGTTCTAATGCAGCATCTTCGCTTTCCTGTACTTTTCCTAAAAAATACAGAGCTAATAAAAGCATGAAAAGAAAACTTCCAATAATAATTCCAATTTTTTTCACAAATAATATTTTCCTAAAAAGTTTTATAGTATTTTATTTTTTTGCTTTTTTTGCTAAATGACAGTCAGATGTGCAACTGGAACAGGGAGACGATGTCTCAAGGAGCTGTTGCAAATTTCCCTTACCATCCCAAAGTTCAAAAACTGAATGCCACCGACGGTATAAAGTATCAAATATAAGTGCGAAAATTATTGCCAATGCAAAACCTAATAATGCACTTCCTGCTATCCAAAGATTTGGCTTGGTGAGTTGGTAAACTTTTACGAAATAATCTCCCATAACTGCACCTGCAATTAGCAATATAATAGGAAGTACAAAAATAAATAAAATGCTTAAATAGGCAGCAGGCAAATTTGCTTGTACAAATACCGTTTCGCCTAGCTGAAATTTCTTAGAAGAATTATTCGGTATCCAAACTTGAATACCTTTAGGCTTATCTTCTAAAACAAGACCTTTACAATTGCAAGAATCTCCACATTCTTCTCGAACAATTGGAGCAAGTTCTACTAATAGCTTTTCTTTTTCTATTTTTTTTATAATGCCAGATTTTATCTGAATATTTTGATTTTTTTCATCCATATTTCACCTAATTTGGAGTAAAAATTTTAGTTTGTTTGACAACTTAACGATATATAATAATAAAAATTATGAGAAATTACAAATTTCCTAGAAAAAATATTCAATCTTCTTGCATTGTGCAAATTTTTCTAGTATGATAGGTTAAGTAGTTTTTCTGTCAAAATATCTTTGATAATTTTTGAAAATGGACGTGACAAGTTCATGGGCGATAATATTGAACGTTTTGAATTAAATGAAATCAGAAAAGTTTTGCAAAAACGATATCAGGAATCTGCTGCACAGCAACCAAGCAGTCCTGAAGAATCCGCACGGCAAAATCAAGAAGCTTTAGAACAGCCTATTGTTGGGTATCGTGTTTTGGAAAAAATGGGGAGTGGCGGAACAGCGGTTGTTTTTCGGGCACAACATATTGCTACAGAAGAGATTGTAGCATTGAAACTCCTTTATCCTGGCTTTAATCAGGATAAAAAAATGCTTAAACAATTCATTAATGAAGGAATGATGCTAATGCGACTAAATCATCCTAACATTTTGAAAGGCATTGATTTTGGAGTTTCTAAAGGAATGTATTTTCTTGCATTGGAATTTGTACGCGGAGAAAGTCTTGATTCCTTTCTGAATAAAAAATTAACTTTTACAGAACGCTCAACCTTGGAAATGGCATTACAAATTAGCCGTGCAATGGCATATCTTGAAAGCAAAAATATTATTCATCGAGATATTAAACCAGCAAATATTTTACTTAAAGATAACTTAGTAAAATTATGTGATTTTGCTTATGCTTTAGAAATCAATTCTAAGAAAAAAGACGAAGAAGATTTGGAAGAAATTACTTGTGGTACTGTTGCATACATTTCTCCAGAGCAAGCAAGAGGATATAAAGATTTAGATAGTCGTAGTGATGTATATTCGTTAGGAATTACTTGTTATCACATGTTAACAGGAGATGTTCCTTTTGTATCTGAAAATTCGCAAGAAATTATGAGACAGCAAATATATGAAAAGATTGATTTAAACAAAATTCCTGGACTTTCTCCATCCGGAAAAATGATTTTGCAACTTATGCTTGCAAAAAAGCGTGAAGAACGCATTACACCTACGCGCCTACTCGCTTTACTTGAAAAATATTTCAAAATACCTACTACAAAACAGCCTAAGAAGTAAATAGCTTTCAGAAAGGAATTTATGAATTTTTTCTCAATATGTGTTCTATTGCTGGTATGCACTATTTCATGTTTTTCACAAGAAAAAAGCTCAGACAGCATTGTAGCTATTGTAAATGATGAAATCATTACTTATGGCGAAGTTGAATCTAAAATAAAAGATATTTTAATTTCTATTGATAACTCTCCCCTTACATTAAGAGAAAAAGAATTGAGAAAACAGCAGATTATATTACGTGTAACACAAAATTTAGTTGATGAAAAACTGACAGCTCAAGAAGCACGTAGATATAATATCTCTATTCCAGAAAGCACAATAAAAAAACGTGTAGAAGAAGAACTTAAAAACACAAGTGAAAGTTCTGGAGAAGTTGATTTTTCTGAACTTATGCGTTCTCATTTAACATTGCAAGAACTATTTCAGAAAAAAGCTGGTGTTGCTTCCAGTGAAAAATTTCGCGCAACAATTGATACTTTTGTTTCTCCCTTAGAAATTCGAGAATATTATGAAAAAAATATCCAGGAGTTTACCTCAAAAAAGAAAATAAAAACACGCATTATTACGCTATTCTATGCCAAATACGGGGGAGAAGAACAGACTCTTGCCAAAGCAGAATCTATTATCAAACAAGCAAGGCAAGGAGCTGATTTTGGAGAATTAGCAAAACAATATTCCAACGATGTTTATGCAAAAGATGGCGGTACGTGGCCACGACTCGAAACACCTGAAAAGGAAGAAATTTGGGGCTTTTTTGCAGAAGGCGAAGCATTGAGCCGAGAAGTTGACGCAATCATTTTTAAATTAAAAGAAGGCGAAATCAGCAAACCTATTTCTATAAACGACCCCTGGTGCCAAATCATCAAAATTGAGTCCATACAAGAAGGCGGAACAAAAGCCTTTTCTGAAGTCCAAGAAGTAATTCGCCAAAAATTACGCAATACAAAGATTGTAGCAGCTCTTATTTCTATGCGTATGAAACTCCGTGAAAAAGCATTTATTTGGCCGCCAAACTTATTTGAAGAAACAAAATAAAAAAAATACAAACTCCATACAAACCAATTCTATAAAAATTCACGTTTGTTGTTCTGCAACAAACGTGAATTTTTATTATATTAGCAACAATAAATGCGAATAATTATTATATTAACAACAACTTACAAATAATCTTTCTTTTTTTAAATTTTTTGCTTGATTTTTTTCCAATATTTGCTATAATACTCCTAATCAATGCGCCCATAGCTCAATTGGATAGAGTAATGGCCTACGAAGCCAGAGGTTGCAAGTTCAAGTCTTGCTGGGCGCGCTAAATATAATAA
>CAZPDM010000038.1:0-37005 GCA_964585305.1 uncultured Planctomycetota bacterium
CCCTACGGGCTTATTATTGGGAGTGCTTTCATCGCCACCCTAAAGGGTTAGTGATTTCTCGCACTTTTTTTTGATAGAATTATTAAAATAAAAAAATTAAATGTTAGGTTAACAAAAATGAAGAAATCATCAAAATTTTTAACTCCTAGTTATGGCTGGAGTTTTTTTGGCGGATTTTTGTCCGCTAGCATTTTTTATATAGTTTTATATTCTGGAGCATATTATTTTCAATGGCCTGTAACTCGCCTTTTAGGTGTTATCCCTCCTAAAATTTCTTTTGATATTTCTATCTATTTTGCTATGTATGTACTATTTTTTTGGGGTATATTTGTTATCATCCAAAAAAATGGTCTTGTAAAACATGAAAATTTAGCTATATTAAAATTACAAAAAATATGGCAAAGTCATACTATTATTAGCAAACGTGCAGAATTAGATAATTTTAGAGCAACTATGTCACATGGAGACAGTACTTTTCATATCCGCAATACAGCTTTAGTACAAACACTTTTGTTTCTTATTGAGCATTGTTTAGTTACGCAAACATCTCAAAGAGTTATGGAACTATTTAGCCGTCGCATGACAACATTACAAAACCATGCAGAGTCTTCTTATCATCTTTTACGCTACATTGCCTGGGGAATTCCATCATTAGGATTTATTGGAACTGTTATGGGAATTGGTCAAGCTCTGTCATACGCAGGGCAAGCCATTGAAAATATCGATCTCATTGTTCAACCTTTGGGAGTAGCATTTGATACTACATTTATAGCACTCTCGGAAAGTTTAATTCTAATGTTCTTCATTTACTATATGCAAAATAAAGAAGAAAGTTTAATCAATGAAATCGATTTATTTTGCCAAGAAAACTTTATCATCAATTTGCGAATTGAAGAGGGCAAAGCATGAAAGGGGAACGAGATATTCAAGTCTTTAGCCTTTCCTGCCTAGATACATTTTGCTGCGCGCTTGGTGCAATGATTTTATTGTTTATTGTCAATAGCCAATTGCTTACAGGCTCTATACAAGATGCTGTAAAAAAATATAAAGAAGAAGCCAAAAGAGCTAAGGAAGAAAAAGTAAGAGCAGAAGAAGAAAGAAATAATGCTATTCAAGCTCGAAACGAAGCCATCAATTATAAAAACCAAGCTAATGAAGAAAAAGATAAAGCAAATGAAGCAAAAGAACGTTCAGATAAAAATGAAAGGTTATTGCTTCTTGCTAAAAAAGAAGCCGAGGAAGAACGTGAAGCAGCTAAAAAAGCTGCAAAGGAAGCTATTGAAGCTCAACAACGTGCAGAACAGGCTTTAAAAGAGGCAGAAAAATTACGTGAACAAGCTATAGAATCTCATAAAAAAATGATGGCTAAAAATGAAGAAGTTGAACAAACCAATAAAATTCTGCGTGATACTATAGCACAAGGGAAAAGCCAAGATGAAAAAATTAAATCACTTATTGGAGAATACCAAGGGCTAGAAGAAAAATCTCGATTTCTTGCAGAAGAAAAATCGAAATTAGAAAAGCTGTTATCTGAAATTAAATTAGAAAAAGAAAAACTAGAAACAGATCGTAATAATTTAGAACGTTGGTATAAAGATGTTCAAAAAAGAAATGAACAACTCAAACAAGACTATGAAGATAGTATAAAAAATAATCAAGAACTATCAGAAAAGATGAAATCTTCTTCGGATCGTATCAAAGAACGGGAAAAGAATATTCTTGTAAAAGAAAGTCAAATTAAAGAATTTGAAGCTGATATTAGAAATCGAGAAGAAAAAATTAGAAATTTGCAAAAAGAACTTGAACAAAAGGGCGAAAAATCTTTATTTGGGATTAAACTAAGTTACCGACGAATTATTTTTTTAGTCGATCGTTCTGGAAGTATTATCCAAAATAATTGGAAACAAGTGCTTATTAAGACTTGTGAAGAAATTTTAAAAAATTGCGATGTAGAAGAATTCGCAATTATTGCTTTTTCTTCAGATATGCTATATTATCCTCAACGAAAGGGTTTAATCACTACTGGAAACACCGAAAATAAAGAAAAAGCAATAGATTGGATTACCAATCGATTGCCTTTTGGTGGAGCGACACATCTTCATGAAGCCATGCCTATTGCTTATGAAAATTATGGAGAAATCGACGCAATTTTTCTTTTAACAGATGGTCTTCCCGCAGCACGAGATCGTACAACAGAATCTTTACAAAAAGAAATTGTTAAATATATTCAAAAGAAAGTTTCTGATAAAATAACAACAAAAATAATTACTATTGCTATCGGTTATCCTCCTACAAGTTCTCAAGAGTATATTGATATTTACAAATACCTCCATCAAATATCAGATCTTACCGGCGGGCAATATTTAGGAAGATAATTACTTTAAGAGAAAAAATTATGAAAAAATTTACTACACATATTTTAGAAATATTCTCTGAAACATACGAAACTAAAACATTCCGTTTAGAAAATACTGCTGAAATTTCTTTTATTCCTGGACAGTATTGTTTAGTCTCAATCCCAGGACATGAAAAATTTGCCAAAGTAACTCGCCCTTTTACATTCAGTAATTCTCCTAGCTGCAAAAAATATTTTGAACTCACCATAAAAAAAATGGGAGAATTTACACAAGCCTTATTCCAATTAAAAATTGGGGATCAATTAGAGATCAAAGGACCATTGGGAGAAATTTTAAACTTTACACCAGAAATTTCACAAGATTTGGTTTTTCTTACAGGAGGTTCAGGAATTACTCCCTTTATCTCAATAATCCGCTATATTATAGAAAAAAAATTGCCCAATCGAATTTTTCTTTTATATGGAAATCGCAGTGAGCAAGATATTATCTTTCATAAGGAATTAGAAAAACTTAAACAACATGCAGCCAACTCATTAAAAGTTATTCACATCTTAGAAAACGCAATACCTGGTTGGACAGGAGAAAAAGGACGTATTTCACTCAATCTGATTGAAAAATATGTTCCTGATCCCAAAAGTAAAATTTGGTTTCTTTGCGGACCACCTCCTATGATGATTGCAATGAAATCAGCTTTAACAAATATGGAAATCCCCGAAGCTCATTGGCGCATTGAACCTTGGGAATTGCCAGGAAAAATTCAATCATAAATAACCGCCGCAAAATGCGGCGGCAAATTAACAAGCTGCTTACTACTTTCAAAGAATCTATAATGGAAAATGAAAATATGATGATACCTGCAAATAATGCAGGTTTTTCTTATCTTTCAGAATATGTCTCAGGATCTTCTTTGTCCCGATTTTATGAAAATCGTGATATAAAAAAAACAGCCAAAAGTTTTTTTAAACCTGATAAAAATATAACTCAACTTCCTAGTCTTTGGTGGAAACGAACTTCTAATGCTTTTGCTCCAAGCATTTCTCGTAAATTTTATGCAGAAATATTCAACCAATCGTTAGTAATTAGAAAAACAGCTGACTTAGAAATAATTACAGTTATTCCTCTTAGCATTCCTCCTAATTTTTCTTACAAACATAACGTTGGGATATGGGGAGTCGCATATCTTTTTTGGAAAGAAGACGAATATGTTTGTCTTGGCTATAATACTGGTCTTTTAGAAGTCTATGATTTGCAGGGAAAATTAGTATTATCTCGAAACTTTTTAGGCTGTTTTGGGTCTGGAGCATGGAATTCTAAAGATTTACTGGTAGTATCGTTATTCCCAAATTCTAGATATAATTTAGAATCAGAAATTGGAACATACTTATATGATGCTTCTCTCTTGGTTTCAAAAGGAAAACTAATATTATTAGAATCGTTAGGAAGAAAAATATGTATTCCTAATCGGCTGTTATTTGATCTTTCTGAAACGAGATTGCTTGGTGTTTCATCTTGGTTTCGTGGAGAGAGAAACTACGATTCTAGTATCTGGTACTATGACGTTCAAACAGGAATAGCTCAAAATATTGCAGAAGACAAAAAAATTTCTGGAATGGGACCTAAATTTTCTGAATTTGCAGATGACGGTTCTTATTGTGTAAGTTTATATGATTCCATTCTTGTAATAAACAGGTTCAATAAAATTATAAAAAAAATACCTCTTGAAAAATTACCTGGTTATTACCTTATTCCATATCTAACACCTGATGGGAAAAATATTTTTATTTATGATTATTTATCCAACCAAGTTGGAAGAAATTATTTAAGATATTCTTTAGAAGATACAAATCCTCGGTTTGTATCAATAGCAGATGATTCCATTAAATCATTTTTTAATATCAAAACTTTTACTTCTAAAAGTACAGCTTTTGGTTTTGTCAATAATTGGCTAAGAAACCCAGTATTAGTTGATGCTAATACGATGTCTGTTTTAGTAAAAAAAACGCCACCATTACTTCTATTTTGTGCATACGGATTTGATAGAAATGACAGAGGGGACATCGCAATTACAACAGGGAAACCTTCTGTCCAAATTTTTGATAAAGATATATGCCCTATAGGAAGTATAGAGACAGAATTCGATGATCTTTGCCAAGTTTGCTGGGCTGGAACAAATCAAATTGCGATAACTACTAGTGATGATGTTGGCTTTATTAAAACAATACATTCTGAGAACCCATTAGAAAATAAAATCTATAAAGAAAGTGGTTTTGTTTATAGGTTAAAAAATGATATTTTGTGGAGCAAACATTATACTATTGTTTTGCCTAATGATATTATTGTAGAAAACCAACGAGATGGGTACATCTATATTATTCAAGGATTGATAAGGATCCGACTTAAACTCGATACATTAGCAACTTGGATCGCAGGGAACCATCAAGGAATCTTTTGTTTAAGCGAAACAGAATTACGATTTTTTGGACAAGATTGTATAAAGGAAATTTTACAAAAAAAAGATGAAACACTACAATATGACTACATTCATCCGCTTTCTTATAAAATATTGGATAATAAATACTCTAAATATGAACGTATAACAGTTACTCCCCAAGGAGAAATCTTTCTTACCTCCACAGCAAAAATATCTCGTTATTCTTTTGATTCTACATCTCTAAAAATAGAAGAAGTAGTCTCTAAAAATATGGAATTAACTATAATTGCCTGGCATGATCCTTGGCACAATCGAGTAATTCTTAACCGCAGAATATGCTACTCTTTTTTAACGAACGATTTAGAAAAAATTGCCGATCTTTATTTATTGCCAAATGGAGGATATTGTATTCATGCAGTTGCACCAAATAATCATAATTCTCAAGAATTGCATCCTGGCTACATTTGGGGATATGGAGATTATCTATTTCTTTTTGAATGTTGGGATGAACAACAAAACTTAGTAATTGATCGTGATCAAAAACAAAAACTTCTTGCTCGTTATATAAATAAAGATATGGTTACACTTGCGTTGAAAGATTACACAACATTCCAATCCCTCCATTTACAATCTATGTTCAATAAATCTACAGATGCTTTTTCTGTTTTTAAGCTACAATTGCCTTATATAGATTAAAAGATAAGGAGTAATCTAAAAAAATGCCTCCGAAATATACTTCTATGTTAGAGTCTATTCAGGATACTCCTTCTATATTACCAAATATGATAAGCGAGCTATATCAAACACATATAGAAGAAAATACTGAAAAATTTTATAGGCTTTTTAAAAATATAATTTTAGAATTTCATCATACAAATATTTCTGCTTCGCAGGCCCTTTACAGAGCATTTAAAATATCTTTTGATGTCTTTTTAATAAAGGCTAATCTATTACTTTCTAATGATACTACAGAAAATGATATATATATATATCAATTACTTTCTTATGCAGAACGATTTGAAACATACTCTCCTTTATTAGATATCGCTACAAATTTAGTTTCTGAAGTATACAAAGATACTGAAACAATTTTAAAAGCTAAAATCATTATTCTTCAAGATCGGCTGTATACATTCGATGCTTCTTATGTTCAAGAAAAACTAGACAACCGGGTTCAAAAATTCTTAGCAAATTCACAGAAAAAAGTTGCTGAATTACTTCGTGAAAAAATAGCAATTGAGCGAAGTTGCAATACCAAAGCAAGCCAAATTTTAATTACTCAGGCAGAAAGTAATCGTACAAGAGGCGAATTTCTTAATAGATTTCCCTTATATATTAAGGAAGAACATTTAAAATTTAAATCTCATTTACTTTTGACACTTAGAAGAGAAATTATAGAAAATGGAATGCTATCCGAAGATTCTCTTTTAAATATATCAAAAAAACTATGCAGCGCAGCCGGTGAACAAATGGATTTAAAAGAGATTGCACAAACTTCTAAATTATGGGGAAAAAATATTTTTTCGGAATATGATCTAGGGCGTGTCGAACAATTTACAAGAACATTTACAAAAGAAATACTAGATCTATTAAAAATTGCTCATCCTGATAAATGGAATACACAAGGCGCACCAGAAGAAATGGCAGATATTATAAAAAAGAAAAGTAATGAAATTATCAATATTCGAGAATTAAGTAAATTAGGTCCATTGATTGGAACAAGCGATGTCTTTTTACTTTTAAAAAAATTTAAAGCCGATTTCGCAATGCTTCATCCTGAAGCTGCGCTTAACCATACAGAATCACAAGAATCTAAAGATCTGGAATTAGAAATTGCGATGTGGACAGCATCAGATTCCTTTTTAACAGAAAAGCTAAATATGATTTGGGACGATCCTGAAATAAATAGAATGCGGCAAATGCTTTCTCTGCCAGAAGAGACACAAGAAGCATATCAAGATGAATTAAGACTTTCTATATTTTCACTTACCCAAGGAATAAAAAAACTTTGTGAAAATGAAAAAATAAATTCTAGTTGGAACTTAGTTGTAAGCAAATCTATAGAAATAGCATTAAACCCAGAAAAACTTAAAATTTTCATTGCTGATTTAAGCAACATTGAAAAAGAATAATAACAAAAACGCGTTAGGGAAACCTAGCGCGTTTTTGTTATGTTGGCAAATTAGGACGGTTTTCTGTATCTACAAATTGTTGAATATGAATAAATATTTCTCGTAGAGAGTTGATTACTTCATAACTCCAAATCAAATAATCATAAGAAAGTGTATTATATGGTTCTAATTTAGTAAAATAGCTGGACTCAAGAGCAGCAAGGCTATTAGCAATTTTAGATGCATACACGTCAGAAGATTGTTTTTGTAATACACAAAACCATATCTCATTAAAAAACTTTTGTAGTTCTCCAAATTGCACTTGCAAAGTTTCTGGAAAACTATACTCATTGACTGATAACCCATGTTCTAGATGAACACAGAGAGATAGGGCTTGATAATAAAAATTACTATATTTTGTAAGAAATTGTAGTTGTTTTTGTATATATTTATTTTGTTCTTCCGATAAAGAATGTCTTAAACTTGATTTAATCAAGAGTTCAAAGATACATTCTCGAATACTCTCAAAATTCTTTGATAACTTATTGGAGAAATAAATTTTCTTAAATAAATTTGTTTTGCTGTGCAGAAGCATATCAAAACAATAATCTGTAAGTTGCTTAGCAGATGATTGGACTTTTAAAATTTGAGTCTCAATTTCTTGTAAAGTTAAGTTTAAATTACTTACTAAAATATGACGGACAGAAACTGGCAAAGTAATTTGTTTATCTATATCTCCGATACTACTCCAATTGATAAATCGTAGAATGCTAGTAGAAAATATCATCCATATACTAACATTAAAAAAATTAAATAATGTATGAAAACATATTACACGGTATTCAATCTCATATATAGGGATGATTAGATCAACTAGAAATAAAAAAATAGGTAAAAAAAATAAAACAATAAAACAACCAATTGTCTTAATAAAAAAATGAGATAATGCTAACTTTCGCGCAATAATGCCATACTCAAAAGAAGCTAATAAAGTAATCAAACTTGTGCCAATATTTGCACCCAAAATAAAACATACTGCTCCTTGATATGTAATCAGATTTTGGCCAGCAAGTGCGAGAACTAAAAAAATAAACGTACTACTAGACTGTAAAAAAAATGTTATAACTATTCCTGTAAGAATTCCAAAAATTTGGCTACCAAGATTAGTCGAATCATAAAACCCCATCCAGCTTATAAAATCAGAATCTTGTAAAATAGGAATTAGCTCTAGCATAGTCATATTAAACCCAAAAAATGCTAGCCCTATAGCTAGAACACTTTCCCATAAAGACCGAAGAAAGGGTCTTTTTGTAACAAACAATGCAAAAGTACTTATAATAATTATTATTAAAGCATAGTTACGAATATTTTTTGTAAAAAACCACAATTTTATTGTTGTACCAAGGGTTGAACCAAGCATAATACAAAATCCTTGTTCTAAAGAGAGCAAAGAGTGATTGAGCAACCCTTCTGTAGCAATAATAACTACAGTACTAGCCTGAAAAAATACAGTTGATATAATTCCTGCCCATAAACATTGTAACTTGCCAGATAAAAAGCTATTAAATATTTGGCGAAGTTGTTTAGCTAAGGAACGTTCTAAGACATGATTGATTAGTCTTAATGATAATAAAAATATACAAAACCCTGTCAAAGTGTTTAACCAATTTACTTCGTTCATATCTTTAGCTAATAAGAATTGTTTTTATAATTTACTACCACTATAATTTAAAGCTCCACGTGGCAATACTGGCTCAATTCTTAAAATACCTTTCTTATTTAATATAATACGAAGTCGTTCGTATTCTATATGAAATTCAGAATTTTTTTTATCTTTTTGGTAACTACAAGAATATCTCAAAATAACATTGATATGATAAACTTTAGGTGCTTCTACAGTTACAATTCCAGTTGGAGAATTAGGATCAAAATAGGACATAACTTTATTAGGATCATCTAATTTATTAAGAAATTCTGTAAAATCAAACCTCACCATATCGCGAATAAATTGGATATTTGAAAGAGTTTTTTGAACAACTAAAGTTATTTTTTTAGAATAGTGCATAATAACTTCATCGCGAGCAGGATCAAGTTCAGAGCTATTTCCTAAATCTCGAATATAAGAAATTTCTGGAGGTAATGATTTTTTTTGAAGATAACGAAAAAATTCTTTACATGATCCTACAAATTTTTGCTGTTCACTTCCATCTTCCTGGAAATATTTATAAAACATTAAAATATCAAAATCTGGTAAATATTGTTTAAGACGTTGATTGAAATATTCTTTGCTTAGTTCTTTAATTCTATCTTTAAATACATAGGCTATTGCCCCAAGAAATAGAAGTGTTGCAAGTTTTACCCAAGCTCCTTGAACGTGATTTGGGTTAATAACTTGAAATCTTTGAATATCTGCCCATCCTGCCCATAAAGCTGCTAAAGCAGCCCCTGCTGCAGCAATTAAATTGCGATAGGTCCGTTCCTTTTTTATATTTTTACTTTGAAGATAAAGTACTTCTTGAACATATTTTTTTAATAATCCTAGACGATAATAATATGTCTCTTGAGCAGTATTGCTGGCCCAATCTAAATTAGCAATTTTATAAATTTTGCGATATGAAGATTCTTTTGTTAAAACATCTGCAACAATTGTACTAACATCGGGACAAAAGATATTGTATTTTTCCATAGCACGCATAATACCAATAAGAATTATTTCTACACGATATGATAGAAATTCATCTGTAAGCAAAAAAGCTTTTTTAACTTCAGAATCTAAATATACAAGATTTTTATGGATGGGAGCAAGATATTTAGTACGATATACAGAAATAATTTCCATTATTATCTTAATACGCTGGAGAATCGCTTCAATCCAATTTGGACGTGTAATATAATTACGATCCAAAATTCTTATAAATAGTTTTTGCAATTGTTTTAATTGTGTATCAACGAAACAAGCAAATAATTTAATTTCTTGAGCTACAGACCCTAAAAGTCTCTGACGATTTTCGGTGCTAAGATGTACTGCAAAATATTGCTCAGCAATAGGAAGATACCATTCATTTTGGCTAGTTTTATGCCACTTAAAAAGTTCCGGGGTTTGAATTCTTAAATAATTAGTCAAATCAGTATAAAAATTTTCTCTAGTATATGTATCGGAATTTATTCCCATATTTTTTGGAACAAAAAAATAAACATCTATATGATAATTTTTTTCATTTTCATCAGCATGCGGCTTAAGATCAAAATCAAATTTTGATTCAAATTGGTACTGATCGTGAATAATATTAGAACTTAAAATATCTGTAAAACTTTCGGAAAAATCTTCAATATCTTTTTCAAAAAAATCTTGCCCTTGCATAGTTTTTTTCCATATTTACAAAAATAAATATTTGTTTAAACAACTTTTTTTAATAAGATAGTTGACTAAACAAATATTTTAACTAAAATCTATCTAAAAAAAACTGGAGTACTTGCCATCTTTCATAATAGTTTGCTGCTGGCCATCTCCAAATATTAAAGTTACCTGATCAACATGAATTTTAGGTTGTAATTCAGGAATATATATGCGATCGATATGTATCACGGCTTTAGGAGTAGAAAATTGAGCAGCACTTACAATTCCGCCAAAATGATCACTACGCCCAAAAGCAATATGTAAACCTAATTTTTCATCTAAAAGAATTTCTCCAATCGGTTTAATTCCAAAATCTGCGAGTACACCTAACCCCAATTCAGCAATATTAGCGTATGCAGGCTCATTTTGAATCGCTTGCCTTTCCTGAGAGCTAAATTCTCCTTCGGTTAGAATAGCGACTGCTCGATTATTGCGAATTTCATAAACAACCACTTCGTTTCCAAATTGGACAGGTAATTGGCCAAAACTTTGACTAATTCCTCGGTCTCCTTCATGAGGAACAATATAGGCTTCTCCGCTAGGCAAATTCCCAACCATCCCTATATTAGGAAATCGTCCGCTACTTGCATGCGCTTGACGAAAATCTAAATCTAGTTGAAGATGGTATTCCTTTGTTTGAGGAATTTCAATATTAGGTGTAAATTGTTGCATTACATTTGCAACAACATGTTTTCTTGTTTGTGGTTGCTCATCCACAGTAAATACAATATTGCATAATTTGGCAGCATCTAATTTGTTCTTTAAAACATCTACCCGATGACCAATTTCCTGATAATTAAGTTTAAGAGAGGGTATCATTGCTGAACAAAATCCTGGCATTGTTGCTCCTCGAATAGGATATTGTCGTGCCGCAATTTTTAAAGGGGCAGTTGTTGAATATTCTGTAGGAGCTAAGAAAATTTGGGTTGTTCTAAGAAGAGCATCAAGCTGTATGGGCGTACCACATTTTACTAAATCTACACTAATTTCTGGAAGAATTGTGAAAACTTCATACAATATGCTTGGCAAATCAGCATTATTTGATCCCACACTGGGATACGCAACTAATTTAACTTGTTCCAAAGCAAGGGAAGAACATGAGTTTTTTAAAACGGTTGCCCATTCTTGAGCAATAATCCGACGTTTTTTCCACTCAAGATTATCTTCTGCAGATTCATTAGGAATATCCACTAAAATTGCCAATATCCGATCTTGCGATAGTTTGGGAAAAACGGACTGGATCAATTGAACTAAATCAGATTCATTTAAATTTTGCATAAAATCTCCTTTAAGTATTCTGATGAAACCACTGTATTTCAGGCGCAATAGCTCCCATTCTCTTATTGGTCCAATAGGGAGAATTGCTCAATCCTCCTTGTATCTTAAGCATGATATTAGGAGAATCTTTTCCAGGTTCTAATATTGTTTCTCTCGAATATAAAGCTGCAATACATTCTAAACGATATTCTCCTTCGTTAAGAAGGTGCTCTGGAATTTTAGAATATAACCGATTCAAACCTTTTTGCAATTTTGGCCAAGACGATTCTTGAGTATCTGTATGATATGTAATATAAATTAGAGAAGCATATTCATTATAAATAGCATAACCAACCATTAAAGCCCGTTCATAGTTTTCTATTTCAAACTCAAGATAAACATAAATTTCTTGATCTTTAGAAACAGGCATGAGCAATTCTTTTCCTGAAGCATCTCCTAAATAAAATTTTAATGGTGAAAAAAATGGATGTGAATATTTATTATTTTCATTAGACCAAGAACTTTTCAAATTTTGTTGAAAAAGATATTTTTGAACAACTTCCTGGATATTATTAGATTCAATAGTAACATTACCATTTTCTAAAAAGACAACTCTATTACAAAATTGTTCAATTGCGTTCATATTGTGTGTAACAAATAATACAGTCCGTCCATCGTGAGTAATTTCAGACATTTTACCAAGACATTTCTTTTGAAATTGGACATCTCCTACAGCTAAAACTTCATCAACAAGCAAAATCTCCGGTTTAATATGAGCAGGAATAGAAAAAGCTAAGCGAACATACATACCACTAGAATATTGTTTAACTGGTGTATCCAGGAAATTGGCAATATCTGCAAATTCCACAATTTCTTCAAATTTTTGACGCATTTCTTGATGTGTCATTCCTAAAATTGCGCCATTTAAAAAAATATTTTCTCTTCCTGTAAGATCAGGATGGAATCCGGTTGCGACTTCTAAAAGACTTGCTACACGCCCTCGTAATGTTATACGTCCGGTTGTAGGTTCAGTAATTCTTGCTAGTATTTTTAATAGTGTGGACTTTCCAGCTCCATTTTTTCCGATAATCCCAACTCGATCTCCTGGGTTAATTGCCAAATTAACGTCACGTAATGCCCAGAATTCTATAGTTTCAGGAGGAAAAGTCTGCCAAGGATGCAAGACTTTTTTGATACGATTTTTTATTCCATTATATATTGTATCACGAAGACTTGTACCAAACTTAGCTAAAGTAACAGGTTTAATATGATAACATTTTGATAAATTCTCAACAATAATACTTTTCATTTTACCTCAAAAATATTCAGTAAAGCTGGTTAAAAAATTAGGAAAAAATATGGAAAAAGAAATTTATGATAGTTATTTTTCTTCAGGAAAAATAATTGCAGGTTGGAAAATTATTAGAGAATTAGAAGAAGATTTTTTAGGAAAAAATTTTCTGGCATTTAAAGAATTCGAATCTATATCTTCGATAAAAAAACCTGCAACACCTGAAAGATTGATACAATTTTCATCTTTAAAGATTATACCAAAAATATCTCAAATGTCTAGTATTTGGGAAAATTTCTTTAACTACGAAGGAAAAGTTTTGCAATCTATTCCGCCAGAAATTCCAATTATTAAACTATTTCCTGCAGAAAATTTAAGTAATGAAATAAACATTTCTTCTATGAAGGAGAATCTTTCTCAAGAAAATCAAGATTTTTATGCTCTTGCTATGGAATATTGCCCAGGTGGTGATTTGCAAAAATTTGTATCTAAATATCCTCAAGGAAAAATGATTTCTGAACATGTTTTCCTATTTTTAGAGCAAATAGTAATTGCTTTGCAATATGCCTATCACCATCGTTTGGTGCATGGTGGGATAGCTATCAACAATATACTACTTAATCAACAACAAGTTTGGAAAATATCTCATTTTGGTTTGGCCAAAATGGCCATGAAAAACCCAATTTGTACCTATCCTCCAGAATGGTTTTATCAGCAAAATTTGGATGGTGCATCAGATATATGGTCTCTGGGCGTTCTATTATATCAACTTTTAACTGGAGTACTTCCCTATTCAGTTACTACACCTGAAACTTTTTTAATGGCCATTAGAAGGCCATTAGACTGGCCATTAGATCTAGCAAGAACTCCAAGAGAAAGTGCATTAGGGCTAATTGTATACTTAATCCGACAAATGTTACAACCCGATCCTAAAAAACGTCCTCTTTTATGGAACATCATTGAAGTTTTAGGCCGATGCCGTACTTGGGTCTCTAACCAAGACCGCCAAAATTATACAGACATGCTCCAAGAACAAATTATCCAAAACGATCTTAGACCTCAATCTCAATTTTTGCAACAACTGTCGGAATCAAATGAAAACTCAAAAAAAATTCTTACAGCATTAACAAATAGTAAAGACGATCTTTTAAAAAAACAACCTCATAAGAAAAGTTTAGTAGCTAATATATGTATTTTTATTTTTCTTCTTAGTTTGGGATGGTATTATCAAGAATACCTCATAAGTACTTGGAAAAATATTTCCAAATTTTGGACAAAAAGTACTTCTACAGACAAAACTCCAACAGTTACAATTCAAGTTTTACCTGAATTCCCTGGATTTAGATGGGAAATACAATTTCCTAATTTTAGTAATATTGTACTGCCTATTCCTACAGAGTCATATATAAATGCAACTTGGCATTTAAAAATTAAAAGTGAAGCAAATTCTAGAAATGGAAATGAAGCAGCAGCTTCTGAAAAAAATGAATATTCTATTTCATTATCTTGGAAAATAATTCAGGAAATCAAATATTCTTGGGAAGTCCCACTAGATTTGCCAGATGGAAAAATTACGATGTGGTTGGAAGCAAAACAAAATGACAAAATCATACTTCAATCTATCCCCGAGCAAATAAAAATAGAAAATAGTTTTTCTGAACGACAGAACTTTAAAAAGTTGCAAGAAAATATTAAAAATTTGGAAGCTAAAGGAGCCGATTTTGGGCCTATTCTCCAAATTTGTCAGGAATATCTTAAGCAATTTCCACAAACTTACTTCCGCGATCAAATACTAAAAACAATTCAGATATATCAGGATAAAGCAAGTTTCTTCCACTACCAAAAAATTCTTTCCTTAGATAAACAAAATAATCTAAATATGCAAGAGATTCAAAATGAATGCGAACAGTTTTTGCAGCAATATCCTAAACACTCTGAACTTGAAAAAATTAAAAATATTGGAGAGTATTATCGTTTCTGGACAACTAAAAAAAATCATACTATTAAATTAGTTAGAGGAAAAGTAGTTACCCATTTACTAAAAGCAGATTGTTATGTTCGTATTTCTGTAAACAGTCAATTAGTTTGGACAAGTACAATTATTATCAGTAATAATACTCCAGAATGGAATACATATTTTACTATATCCTGGCAATCTGGAGATAAAATTACTGTTGAATTATGGGATAAAAATACTTTAGGAAGCGATCGTTGTTATTTTACTCAAACAGATGATTCCCCCTTAGCAATTCAAATGTTTAATAATAAACGTATTAGTACAGATAATGCATGGCTTGAATTTTCTTGTGAATTACCACAAAAAAATTGGTAACTGAAAAATTTTTAAAGAACACCTCTATAAAAGCAGGTGTTCTTTTTTCTTTATGGATAACTTTGAATGGTTAAATAGCCAATATCATGATCATTAGAAATAAGCTCTGGATCCTGACTGTTAATATAAGCTTGAATTAAATCTTCATACCCACTACTTCCAGGAAAAATATCCCAATTCTCTACTTGAATTTCTTTATAGTTAAAGAGTTGAGTTGTATCTAGCCAATTTTCTATTTCAAAAGGAATTTGTGGTAATTCCCAACTACTTTTAGTAGGTGGAATCAACACTTGCCACATTAAACCTATGCCTCCTCCTGTTCTGGAGAAAACTAAACAATGAGCATCACGCTCTGTATTCCCTGTTAATGCCCAGGAAAATTTTTTAAGAGATGGATCATAAATGAACGAAGTAAAATTATAATCTGGAGGCGATGGTAAAACAACATTGCTTGGTAATGTAGAAAGATATTTACGATTGGCAAAACATTTGGTTACGCCACTTAAAGAACTATTTATTCCCGAAGCTAGTATAGTATAATCTGTTGGAAAAGTATTAAAATAGTAAGCATTGCCACTATTTTGGGCAGAACCTTTCCAACCACCAATAATATAATCTTTTACACGTTTTCTTACGCCAGTTATACTCACTGAATCAACAGGCTGAGAGCAAGTCCAAGCAATAGCACTTGGGATACGATCCATAGCAATAGAAAAATCTAATTTACTATTGATATTTTGGTCTATTAAAAAACCATATTTTTGTGGGGTCAATAAATTAAGAGTCCCTGCGAATAAAGTAAGCTTACTATCTTTTTGTAAATGTTGGGGTGTTACTAAAACAGAACTAAAAGTGTTAATAGCTGAAGGAAAAGTTTTAACTAATTTAAAAGGAAATAAAATGCTATTATTGGAAGTTGCAGGAACATTATTTAATGTAACGTTGATAGATTTTGTTGCCGCAGCAGGATTATAAGGAAGAGCAACACGAGCCTCTCCTACACGTGATTCTACAGCAATAGCAATTCCCCGATTTGTACGCCCCAAAGCGTCTATAAAGCTATATGCCCAGCCAAAAGTAGCATGATCTCTTCCTATATTGCCAAAATTTGCAACGCCATTAGCATCGCTTTGGATATATCTCTCTATGGTTTTATTATCATTTAGATAAAGCATAGCATAAACATTAGGGATGGGCTGACCTTGATTATCTGTAAATGTCATTTTTAAAGACGTGCTAGTTGTCCCATCACTCCAGGGGATCATCATTTCTTTTGATGTAGTATTTCCTTGATTATCATTAGCTTTAACTGTGATTGTAGCATTACCATTTCCTGCTGGCGCAGTCCAAACATATTGTCCGCTGACAAACTCTTCTCGACTTGGAACATTATTATATAACCATTCAAAATTTATAGGATCGTTATCGGGATCAACTGCTGTAACATAGAAATTTACAATGGTACCTGGCAATACTGTTCCAATAGGATTCCGTGTAAAAGTTGTAATAACGGGAGCTCGATTAGGTATTTCAAAGTTTACTTCAATTGGAGTAGTATCGTCAACACGAACTAGTCTACTATCTACACCAAGGACAAACAAATAAAAGTCTGCTCCTATAGGAACATTTATTTCATACTCACCATTTGAATTTGTTTCTGCAACACCACCAAAACTAGTATAAACTTTTTGATTAGCAACAGGAAGCGTAGTTCCTTGATATAAAATTTGGCCAATAATTTTACCTAGCAAAGCAATTTGAATAGTATTTGTTAATGAAATAGAACTTTGGTTTTCTGGTATGCTTGGAGTAAAAACGTAATCATTTGTGACGTCCCCCTCATTAGCATCCGTAACATCATATATAAAATTTACACTTCCTAAACGGGCTATAACCTGCACAGTTTCTTCTTGGCGACGCAAACTATCTATTGTCCTTTTTACAACAATATTTCTTGCCCAACCCGTTGAATCGGTATAAACAGGTTTCGATGTATTAGTATAACTTACGCCTTTAGCAATAATCTCTATATTAGGAATAGGATTATTATTAGTATCCACAACCTTTACATTTAATAATGACCGTTCTATTGGAACAGCAGCACTCCAATAACTTAAATGTGTAATTTCTGCTACTGCATACAAAAGGCCATCTGCTAAAAGAACTTCTGCATCAAACTTATTTGAGTTGTTTGGATACGCATCTTCTCGTTCCCATAAAGCCTCAGTTTCATTATATGACCACCAAGGTATTGTATCCCCATCCTGATAGGCCTTTTGTGTAATAGGATTTACGAATGTACCGTTTTGATATTTTTCTGGGAGTCTTAATTTCACAACTGCTGGCGCAGGCAATTGTCCGAAATTTTCAACTTTTATTTCTGTAAATACTATTCCTACCAAAGAAACAAGCGAAGAATTTTTTTTCTCTTTACTAATCTTTGTTGTATTTACACCCAAATAATCTCCGGGAAAAGTGAAATAACCATTCAGAGTTGGATCCCCAAAATATGTTGTTATATTTTGCCCTTGCATTTGAATAGGAAATTGCAGGGAAAGGAGAATCTTACTATCTGAATCATTAACAACCACATTTCCATATTGTGGAATTAAAGCATTCGTTGTTATTAAATCTAATACTGGTGATACGCTATAATTCTTATTTGGAGCTACAGTAATTGTACGTTGAAATAGCGCATACTTATTATCAAGATGGCTAAATGTGATTACCAATTGTTTATTGGTTGGGATAGGAAGATATTGAACCGTATAACCACCATTTTTATCTGTTAAAACAGTTTGACCACCTATTGAAATTTGTATTCTTTCATCCGAAATTGGCCCAGCTAAACCATAAATACTTTGAATTGGATTACAAGTTTCTTGTGCAGGTATTATTGTAGATGCTAATCCAATTTTGTTTTCTTGCTTTACAGCGGAGGTTACAATTCCAGAAATACTTACAGTATTAAATGATTTCGGTGATGGATCTTTCTTAATCTCTGTATCATTGCTTTCGCAAGCAATAATAAAATATAAAGAAAATAATGTTACAAAGCATTGAATAAAAATATGAAGAGATTTTAATAAGCAGAAAAATTTAGATCCCATATCATATCCTTTTTTATGGAAAAATCCATTTCTCTCTTTTTAGTCAAAAGATAGTTGATGTTGAAGAACTATATTACATAGATTTTGTATAATATACGCTGTCATTCCCCAAATAACTGAATCTGGCTTCCACTGAAAAAAATAGCTTCGTATTTCATAACTTTGATAATGAAATGTTCCTTCCCAAAAATTCTGATGTGTTAAAAAAAAATCCAATGGGATTTCTAGTATTTCTTTTGTTTCATCATTATTGAGATTTAAACTATAGGGAAATGGAATAACTCCTAAATAAGGAGTAACAGTAAATTGGCTAATTAAAGTAAAGGCATCATCAAGTACACCTAAAATTCTAATTTGTTCTTGCGGAATGCCAATCTCTTCCTCTGTCTCTCTTAATGCGGTATCTAATAAAGAAGAATCTTTTGCATCCATTGCACCACCAGGAAAGGAAATTTCTCCCTTATGGTAAGCAACTTTATCTGTACGTTTTGTTAAAAGAAGATGAAGAGTATTATTTTTCTTAAACAATGGAAGAAGAACTGCAGCTTGTTTGCAAACATTTTTACTTGATAATATTTTCCATATATCAAGCCAATTGCATATAGATTGGGAAGATTCCAACTGTTTAGTTGGCAAAATTGAAAAAGATGGTCTATTGAGAAAATTATGCTCTTCAAGAGAATGAGCTGATATATCTTTTGAAAGTGCTAACAAATCTAATCTTGATCGTTTTGCTAAAATATCTGCTAACTCACAATAGAGATCACGCATAAGATAGCCTTACTTTCTTATCAAAGAGTAAAAAGAACTCTATTATGAAATAGGCGGTCCTAATTTTTTTTCAATTTGGAATAAAATAATTTCATTTCCTAAAATAATATCGCTGGAATTAGATAATATAAAATGATTCCCATAAAAAATTGGATTGTTATTTACTTGTACCGGGGTTTCTTGATGGTTAATCAAAACCCAATTATCTCCATCATATAATATTTTTATTTTATAGCTATTATGGCTATCTGAAGCAACAACAATTGTATTGCTAGCATCATTCCCCAATGTAAAACCGTCTTCTTTGAAGATTAAATATGATTCTTGAGGAAGATTATTGATTCTTTGTAACCATAAAACATCTTGCTTTAAAATAACGTTAAGTTCTAAAACTCCACCAACATCAATAATTTGATTGTGCTGCAAAGGTTGTTCTTTAGTGATCCCTACACAATTGATACTTGTACCATTTGTAGAATTAAGATCGTAAATTGTATAACCAAAATCTTGACGACATATTTTAAAATGTTGGCGACTAATATCTGCGGTAGCCGTTTGAAAAATACTTTCTTCTAATGGAGCTAAATATAAGCGAACATCATTACTCGCATCTCTTCCAAACATAATTTGATCACTATATAAAAGCATAATTTTTTGAGTATTATTTCTATGTCCAAGACTTAATAAAGCTCTAGCAACAAGCATAGTTTTATTACCTTTTTAACACTGTTAAAATAGGAAAATATTTGTTGCGGACTTTGATGATACTTAATCAAAGGTTAAGCAACAAAGTATTTTCCCTGTATTTTCATTTGAAAACTAAGAAAAAAATATTAATACGGACAGGTTTTGCGTATCCGATTTTAAGAATTAGTTACTTCTTTTTTTAACGTTGCTTCACAATTTGCAAAGAGAGTGTGGAAAAGATTCATCACCGTCCCAGATGAAACTAGTTTACTCCATAATGGAAAAGATGTGCTAATAATTTGCCAAGCAGCTTTGGGATATTTTTGAGAATATTGCCACATTTCCAAAATAATTTGAGAGACAACATTATTACACTCTCGGCATTCAATTTCTCGAATACCTCGACGTAAAATATTTTTACTAAGTTCTAAAAATGCAAAAGGCAGTTGAATATTTTTTGACATTTCCCAAATTTCTTGCAAAATAATAATACGCTCAGATGATTCGACAGGCAGCTTTGTTAATACAAGATTTAGAGCCATAGCTTGTAATTCTGGTTTAGTAATTTTAGCAATCCATGATAGTGTATCTTTACTATAAACTTTTAAAATTTGTAATAAGCATTGTTGCTGATCGCTCACATCAAGATTTTGCAAAACACGAATTGTTTCAAATGGATACTGACGATATACAATAACCGCAACTTTCTGCCAAATTTCACTATATGTCCAAGGTAGAGAACGCAGATGATACAATGTATTTTGGCAAATATTTTCTAGTTCTTTTGGAAAAGAAGCTAATCTTTTAGTAGCTAACTTAACTATAGTTTTACTGTTTTCTTCTATATTTTCAATAAAGGAAGCAAATAAAATTGCAGATTGAAAATCATCACTTACTAGTTCAATTGCCAAATTTTTTAAAATATAATCACGCTTTTCTAGCAAAAAAGGATTATTAAAACTAGGCAATAACTTTTTAAGAAAGGTTAATGTCATCTTTTCTTGTCCAAAATCTAAAGGAATTTCTTGGCACTTTCCTACGCGAAAAATACTTGCTAAAAAAATACTTGAAATTTTAGGATATAATCGAGCAATTTTTTGGACCCAAAGATTTAAACATTCCCATTCATCTATTTGCAAAAGATCTATACCTACATTACTCATCTTTTCCGGGTTAATTTGAGATGCAATCCAAACCATGCGATGAAGCCAAGGTATATCAAAAGAATCAAGATTATCTAAATTCAGTTGACAACAAATTTCTGAAATAACAAAAAATACTTGATGCAATTCTATTTCATATTGATTGGTCAACATCCTTTGTAAAATTTTTTCTACGCCACTCTGCAATGGCCCATAATTTTCTCCAGGATCTGACTCACTTACGACCCATGTTGTTGTCAATGATTTATTTGTTTCAATAAATTTAATAACATTTGAAACAATTTCTTGCCAAATTTTTTTCCGTTGCATAAGATAAGGAAGATGTGTTTGCTGTTCAAACTCTTGCAATAAAAAATATGCAGCATCAACTCGATATTTTTCTAAAATGCTCATCAATTCTGGAGGCTCACGCATATCAAATAAAATTTTATCTACTTGATCGCAAACTTTCCAAATAATAAATGATTGTAATCGATTTCTTGTTTCCAAATAAAAAATTTTTTGCAAAAGATGTTGGCATATTCGCAAATTTTCCAGAGGATCGGCAATAAAATCTAAGAGTTGAATAATTCCAATTGATTGTAATAAAACGGAATCTTCTTGTAATTCTACAAATGCTAAACGTTCATATCTATTTTCTAAATTTGATATAGCTTGTTTTATCCATTGTAATTCTCTCTCTGGGAAAACACCTTGAATTTGTTCAAAGAAATCTCGAAGCGCAAATATGCAGGTTTCTATCGGATAATCATTGTGTTTTTTATTTAAAAGGCCCAATATAAATTGATGGCAATATGAACTTCCAAAGGAAACTAATCCTTGCAAAATATTCTTTGCTTGGCAACGATCCCATGCGGAGTGATAAATATCTAACAAATGGTGATTATTAGAATAATATGTTACAAGATGAGAAATTACTTGTGAAATTAAATCATTACGAACAACTGTTGAAATTCCAGAAATACAATAGATAAGATCATAATAAAATGATAAATCAGGTGCGGGCAATTTTTCTTCTAACTCCCAAATTTTGCTAATTACCCATTGGCTGAATATCGTTTCACCACTACTATTTGCTGATAACACAGAAATCCAAGCATTGATTTTTTCTAATGGATGAGAACGATGAACAATTTGATCATATAGCATCTGATGAACTTTTTGCCCTAATGCATAATCTTTTTGTCGAATCGCTCTCAAACTAGTTAATCCTTCTAAATCTTGAGTGTCAAGTTTTACTGTAATGCTTGGCAATTCTGGAGAATCTTCACTTTCTTGAACCTTTGTTCGTAATTCTGGAGATAAATGTTGTAAAATTTTAGATATTTCTTGGGGAGAAGAAATAAGGTTATGTGCAAAAATTTGAAAAATTTTAATACGTAAATCAATATCAGGAATAGATTCAAGCCAAGGTAACCAGGAATTCCAATATGTTAAAAGAAAACTTGTTTGCAATTTTTGCAATCTATTCTCGATTTTATAAATAAAATCTTTTAATTCGGATTTCTTCCCTTCATAACTATATTTAGCTAATAAATGCAAAAATCTTTCCAAAAATTCTAAAGTTTCCTTAGGAGAGACTTCATGAAGATTAACAACAATATGCAAAAGTAACTCGACTTTTAAGAAATTAGAGTCTGAAATTTTTTCCAAAATTTCTTGTTCTCCAACAATATCAATTTCTCCATGCTCTAATAATTTTACTATGATTCTTTGCATATTTTCAAGGCTGACAGGATCAGAAAGTCGAAATTTTGCAAGTTTTAAAATTGTCTGAATACGCTTTCCAGGAATCCCGCAAAGTTGGATAGTAACCATTTGCGTATCAAAAGAATCTGGAAGCCGTCGTAAAAACCGGCGGGCAATTCCCAAATCATTATCTGCTATTTCTTGAGCAAATAAAATTCCAAATATTTCGCTTTGTGTTATTACTGCATTTTCTAAAGGTTCTGTACTTTCCTGACAATATTTATCAATAGCAAGACGAATCCAATTTTGCCTCATTTGAATTGAATATATTTGTGTCGCTATTGCAATAGCACGCATATTATCTTGCCCAAATAGCTGCAATGCTGCTTCACAAAAAACTCTATCATGGTATTCTGTATTTAAATTTTTAGCAACTGTCAACAATTGATCTACTAAGATATTAGCAATATCATTAGGCAATTTCGGAACAAATGATAAACCTTGAATTAAAGCATTTGCGATATCTGGATGATCCCCAATTGTGCCAAATTCTATCAAGACTTCTAATCCCTGATGTAAATATTTCCAAGCAAGATGAACATCGTATTCACTTATTCCCTTTGCTAAAATAAGTAGCCCAAGCCCCTGATCTAAAGGAGTTGAAGTATGGACTAATCCATCATCTAATTTTTTTATTCCTTCTTCAAGAAGATCATACTGATAAACTTTAGGAAGATATTCGGCAATTTTATATAAACATTTGGATTTTTCTGATAAAGCTGGAGTGTAACTAAGGACATCTAAAATAACATCAAACAATTTTTTTTGTTGATCAAGAGAAAGATGATTAGAAAGTTCTTCCCAATTATGTTGCTCAAGCGATTCCAACTCACCACTAAAAAAACTCTGGATCATTTGCAAACGAAGCGTATGATTCGCAACAATTTGTAAGGTTTGAAATGTTTGCTGTAAAATGATAGCAGAATTTGCAGAATTCGGATGAGAAAAAAGTAATAAAAATCTTTGGGCCATGATGCGATATTGTGGATGAGAAAAAGTTTGTATTTGAGCTAATAAACTATGTATATTTGATGAAGGTGTAACTTTTGCTATATTTAAAAAATCTTTTAACTGACCAAATAAATCTTTATTTTGACAATGATTTTCAAAATAACTAGTTGAAGGAAGTTTGCGAAGTACTATAGATTCTTTCTCTTCTTTAGGTAGAAAACTTTGTAATGCCCGCGATTTATAAAGATAATACTTTGCTAAACGTCCTAGTTTTTTTTGTATAACTGAAGTTTGAATACCAATTTCGAAAACTTTTGTTGCACTACTCCAATCGTTCAAAACCAAATAATGACGCCCAATAATTTCGCTGATTTCCAATATTTTAGGCCAATCTTCAATTTGATAGCTATGATATAAGCACCTTGCCAGATTTTTTCCTTCCCAATATCTTGCTAAGAATCTGTGAAGTTGATTTTTTTTGTGATTTGAAATTTTACTACGTATCAGTTTAGCATAATATTCATGAGTTAATTCCCATGTATTAGGCTGTTCTCCAGATTGTATCAATATTTGACGAGAAGAAAAAAATTGCAAAATTGTTTGGATTTTCTCCCAATGACTTGCAAGACTTGGTGTTTGTAATATCCAATCTTTGGAAATTGGGCATTGTGCAATAGCTGCTAGTTCTAAGATATTTGTAAAAAATTCTTTTTCTTTATTCACTTTATTATCAAGTGAAGAAGTTTTTCCATCTAAATTTTCGCTAGGAAAAAAATCTATTTCAGTTGATTGATGATCAATTAAAGAAGTTTTTCCATCTAAAATTTTATTAGCAAAAGACTGCATTTCTTCTAATAACCATTCTGGAGATAAATTAGAAATATTTACCTCTCTAGTAATCGTCCAAAATCCTGAAAAAAAGTCCAGTGCTTTTGTAGCCAAAAGCCATTTTAATAGCTCACATAAAAGCCATGGGCTATTTGATGTGCAATTAGCTATTTGGATACCAAAGCTATTAGAAGATTCAATAAATAAATTTGGAGAAAAAGATTGATTCAAATAGCTTATGATCTCATCAGTTTCAGGAAGTGAAACTGTAAATTCATTGTAAGTAGTATGCTCTTGTCGAATACTGTTAAGAAAAACCGGCCAATCATTTTGAAATTTGCCAATCTGTTCGGAATTGAAAGTAAAAGTAATTAAAATTGATGCGGAAACAGGAGAATGTGCTAACTCTGTCAACCAAGATAACGTTAAGCTATCTGCCCAATGTAAATCATCGATAAAAATGATAATTGGTTTATATTTTGCTAGCATTACAAAAATATCTTTAATCTTTTGAAAGATAATCCCAGATTCTAAAAAATTGTTGATAGAAACTGAAGGTAAGATAGAAATAGAAATATTAGGATTTTCTAAACTTCCATCTTCAAAAGAAGATGTATCTGGTGAGAGTAGTTTCAAAAAGTTATGAATGCTATTACTTTCTTCAATATTTAGAATATTCTGCTCTAAAATATTCTCTAAAAAATTTTTTATTGGTTCTAAAATATTAGGAAATTGAACATAAAATTCTGGATAACGATAAAGAATAAACCAAAATTGTCCATCTCCAGCGATTTGCCAAAAACGTTTCCCAAGAAAACTTTTTCCAACTCCACTTGGTCCAGATATTCCAATTAAATGACTTGTATTAAGTGTAACACAATTTGTGATTGTATATTCCAATGTCTCCCAAACTTGTTTCTTATGAATCAGTATATCAGGCAATTTGATCATTTCAGGAACAATTTCTGGAGTTTTCCATTCTCTAAAATTTTGAAGATGAGCAATAACATTCTGCAATTGTCGATTTTGAAGAAGATTGTCCTTAGAATAAGAGACTATAAAAAGTATTCTGTGCTTAGGACTATTTTTAGATATTTGATTTAAAAAATCTAAAGAAAGCATATCAACATAATCTAAGCGATCTAAAACAAAAATCATTGGTTTTCTACGAGCTAATTCATATAAACATAAAGATAATATTTCACAAAATTGTGGCTCTGGAGCTATTTTTTCTAAATGAGAGGATTCAGTGAAATCGCATAAAGCTATCGCATCTTGAAAAGATTGAAATAACTTACATATTAGTTTCCAAGAAGAATCATCTTCATATTGAGATTCTTTTAAGAAAGGCTCTAATCCTATTTGAATAGTAGCTAAACTACCTGCTGGAATAACATGGGGACGAATAAGATAAAATGTTTCAAGACCTTGAATCTTGTTTATTTCTTGCAAAAAATTCTGCAATTGTTGAAAAAATGAATTCAGCCAAGCAAGATGCTGCAAATAGACAAAACAAAATTGAATACGTCCAGGTTTTTGAAAAGTAGTATGGCAAACTTGATAAATTTGTTGGTACCATTTTTCTACATCTTCTTTTACACGTATTTCAAATTTTTCTATTTCATCCGAAAAAACACTATTTGTAATAAAATGCCGTCGGTATTGTTCTGGAAATAATAATGCTGGTGTATGCTTATATTCCCAAGGTTTTAATATAGGATGATTGAATATTCTTTTTACCCAAATCTCAGCATGTTCAACAGTAAGTGTGGTAAGAGGATTAACAATGTTTTGTTGCCATAATTGATGAAAGTATTGTTGAAGTTGGAATTTTTTCCAACTTAATTTAAGCTTAAGTATTAGATAAATTAAAGAAAAAGTAAATATCATTCCAACTGCAACAGGCCAAAATATATATATTATTGGGGTTAAGATAGAAGCCGCAAAAAAAATTTTTCCTATCCAAAGATAGTATTTTCTTATATGAAATTTTCTCTGGATAAATTTTTCTAAAAATGTAAATAGTTTGTATGCAGACTCCATATTTTGGATATGATCTATAGCTTGTTTAAAAACTGCAAGTTGAGGAGATTGTGGAAAAATATATTTTAATTCATAGCAATAGTTGCCAATTTTTTGAGCTACTGGATGTAACTTTTCAACTTTGTTTGGCCGATATTTTTCTGCCGCATCTTGATATTCTTTAATAATAGCTTGCCATTCTTTTTGATAATTTTCTATTTTGGAATATGGATAAGGTTTTTGAATATTCTCCGGAATATATGATTGCTCAGACTCCGAAAAATCTACAAAATTATCAGGAAGTTTCTTTCCATCCATTTCTGATATGATTGCATATCCCCAATAAGCAAGCAATTCTTCTTTAAGTAACGATAATAATTCTATATATTTTGGGATTTTAACGTTGCGATAGCGCAACTTTTTTTCTATTTGAGGAATAGTAAAACTATTACCGCAATCACAATTAGCTTGTTGATTTGCATATCTATCCTCAAATACAAATCGTTTTCCACATGTACATGTAATTGAGATAGGCATTACATATCTTCCCTAAAAATAGCTATTCTTGATCTGGTAAGCCATGTTCTTTAAGAAACTTTTTAATGTCATACGGAGCAGAACGGCTAATCACCATACCTACATACATTAAAATAGAAAGTTGCCAGCATTCTATTGGCCCCAAAACAAGGCCTGTATTGATATCCTCTTGTTGTTCCAATTCTTTCTTATATTGTTCTGCAACAGATTCTGTATCTTTAGATACTACAGAAATATCATCTACTTTATGATGGTATTTTAATGAAGGAAAATTTACTCCCCTCATCATAAGAAAAAATTTCATATCATCTTCTTTACTGCCCAATTCTTCTTCAAAATTAAAACCAGAAAATTGCGGCATATTCTTGGGTAATATAATTAAAGGTTTATCAACGCTAATTTGGCCTTTTCTAACCACTGTATCCCCATTATTTACTATAGATGCAGCAACAAAAATATATGGTAAAATAGTTGTATCTTGAGTAGAAAGTCTAGGATAAAAAAAACGTAAAATATGTGTTTCTGCTAAAGTTTTTTGCCAACGTTCTTCTAAATCCATAGTGCCTCTAATTTCTGTTGATCTCTAAATTATTATTTAGAGGAAATAAGCCTATAAAAAAATCTCTCGTTCCCATGTTTAGGCATGGGAATGAGAACTATAATAGAATTGTTAATATTGCTTTCTCCTTCGAGAGGAAGCAATACCTAATGCTTTGCGATATTTTGTTACAGTACGACGTGCTATTTCTAATCCAGATTTTTTCAATTTTTCTACAATCTCTTCATCGGATAGTGGATTATTTTTATTTTCTTGTTGAATAATTTCATGTACACGCTGTTTCACAGATACTCGCGATTCATTTTCTCCATCTTTTTTATCAATACTGCCAGTAAAAAAGAACTTAATAGGAAAAATTCCTCGTGGCGTTTGAATATATTTTTCTGCAATAGCACGACTTACAGTAGAAACATGTATTCCCAAAGCATTTGCTACTTCTTGCATCTTTAATGGTTTTAGATAATTGATTCCATGATCGAGAAAAAGTTTTTGATTTTTTACTAATTCAGAAACAACTCGATATAAAGTATTTTGACGTTGCTGGATGGCTTCAATAATTAATTTAGCAGAATCGATTTTCTTTTTAATAAAATCCTTTGCTTCTGCATCTTCTTTTGCTTTAGCATCTTCTTTAGCTATAATATCTTCAGATAAATTTTTATTTTCTAAATCTTCTTTTCTTTTTAAATCTTTTCCTTTATTTTCTTCCTTCTTTTTTAAATCTTTAGTACGAGCTTCTTCTTTTCCTATTTGTAGCAAATTAATGTAATAAGGATTGATATGTAATTGTGGCAAATATTCTTCTTCCATGCGAATAATATATTCGCCATCAATCATTTCCACAACAACATCTGGCATAATGATATGAGATTGTTCTGTTGAATATTCTGAACCTGGCTTAGGATTTAATCTTTTAATCTCTTCAACAGCTAATTTAATATCATCAATATTTCTTCCAATTTCTTTGGCAATTTTAGGATATCTATTATGATAAATATCCTCTAAATATTTTTCTATCAATTCCTTTTTTAAGGAATAATCAGGCTCACCTTCTTTTAGCTGTAAAATTAAACACTCTTGGATATTTCTGGCTCCTATACCTGCTGGTTCTAATCTCTGAACATATCGAAGTGCTTCTTGGGCAAGCTCCAATGATGGTGTTGGTGTTATAGTATAAATAACTTCTTCTAATGAATACCGCAAATATCCATTTGCATCAATATTGAAAATGATTTGCTCGCCAATGGGCCGTAAATTTTCTGGGACATCAGATAATCGAAACTGCTGAAACAGGTTATCTTGGAGAGAAATAGGACGATCCGCACTATTTTGCATAGCTTCCATTTTTTTATCTTTATCGTCCCCTTTTTTTACAATTCGATCTTGATTATAAAACTCTTCCCAATCTCCATATTCAAGATTTTCAAAACTATTTAATTGTTCTTCATCAAGGGTCGCTTCTTTATTTGATTCATCATTATTTTCTTCAAAAGAATCTTCCTCACGATTTAGATTGGAATCTTCTTCACTCTCCAATGTATCAACTGTTTCCAAAACAGGATTATTTTCTAATGCTTGCTGTATAAATGTTTGTAGTTCTAAAATTGGCATGGTCAAAATTTCAATTGATTGGATAATATGTGGAGCTATTCGCATCTCCATGTTCAGTTTTTGACCGATTTCCATGTTTAAGCTCATAGAACCAGCATGATTTCCTCTTTGTGGGTTCATATACATCTCCCTTCTTAAAAAATATTCTAAATTTTACTAAATATCACTTACTTAATTTATTTTCTCATAAATTTGATATTTTTGCAAATAAAAAATGACAAGATATTCTCCAATAAGAGAAATATCTTATCATAAAAAATTACTGCTTGTGCTAGTTGGATAGGCATGAAAGAAACCAACCCGCCCGCTAAAAACAATTTTGAATTCATAAAAAAACGTCCCAAACGAACGGGTTCAGTTCCCGGAAGTAAGTTTTCTTTTCAACTAGCACAACCCGTAAAAATTATAAATTTTTGACAGTTTTTCGATCATTTAAAGCATCTGTTAAAATAGCTTCATTTGCAAACTCAATGCTACTACCTGCTGAAATTCCACGAGCAATTCTTGAAATAGTAATAGGAAAATCTTTTAGTTTATTCAATAAATATAATGAAGTTGTATCACCTTCAAGGGTTGGATTTGTAGCAAGAATTACTTCTCTCACCGGAGTTTGAGTAGAGAGGCTTTTTGAAATTCTTTCTGTTAAAGATTGAATAGTTAAGTCCTCAATATGTTCCCCTTCTAAGGGAGCAAAACGCCCCATCAAAACATGATAAACACCTTGATAGCATCCTGTTTTTTCAATAGCCCATAAATCCTTTGGTTGTTCTACAACACATATTATCCCAGCATCTCGACGTGGATTACGGCAAATATAACAAGGATCTTCTTCTGTAATATGGAAACAGTTTTGGCAATGCTTAAGATTCTGCTTAACTTGACGTATTGAATCTGCTAAAGCCATAGCATCTTCATTAGATGATTTAAGTAAATGAAATGCTAATCGTTCGGCTGTTTTAGCACCAACTCCTGGTAATTTTTCTAACTCTTCCAAAAGTTTTTTTAAAACATTAGGATAGTTCATTTTTTATATAGAAGATACATGCCATATAAAATAAAGCTTATATCTTCCCCTTTTAAGGTTAAACAATTTGACTTCCAATAACTTCTCCGGTTGTCTCAGCAAACAAGTCTTGACTTTCTAATAATATATTTTGTAATTTCTCACAAGTGCCTGGAGGTACTGAATAGTAAATAACCATCGCAATATTAGTACTTTCTGGTATAGTTTTGGTGGCTAAAGAATCTTTTACTGGAGTTATCATAGGAAGTTCTTGGTTATCTCTAATTCCATATCCACAAATTAAATCTTCAAGATCTAAAGTTTGCCCTGCACTATTAAAAATATATGATTCTTGCGATTTTCCAAGCCGGAAACGATATTGCTTTGTCTTAGCTAAATCTATATCCCAAAGAGAAATTGGAACCATATATTTCAACGAAAGATAGTTAATAATATCGACAACAGCGTTAATGCGAGGAAATTGATTCTGTGCAGCTTCCCTTAATAAATATTCTGAAGCAGGTTTACTACGTCCAGTAGGACGATATTTCCCATTTCGAAGCATATCACGACTAGCTTGTCTCATTTCTTCATCTTGAGACGATAAAGGCTGTCTTCGAATTTCTAACAAGTTTTTTAGGCTATCTTCTAGTTTAGGTTGTGGCAGCCCCAATTTTACTCTATGAACAACAACAAGCCCTAGACGAATATCTTCCCTCGTTAGAGCATTTTCAAAAAAATATTCTTTAATCATCAAGTTTCTCTCCAAAACAATATCCCAAAATAACTGCTAACCTCCAACGAGTCCACTATCAGACAAGAAAATTCCTTTAAGGTTCATTTTCAATTGTTCAGGATTATGAGATATTCCAAGAGCAACTTTTTCAGAAACAAGACCATCTTTAATTCTACGATACAAAGATTGATTGAAATCGCACATTCCTTCTTCTTCTGAAACTCGAATAATATCCCCAATCTTTTTTTCATTTTCTTGCTCGATCAATTTCTGAATTGTTGCATTCATAACCATGATTTCGTGGATAGGAACACGTCCTTTGCCATCTTGAGTTGGAGCTAATTTTTGGCAAATCAGTGAGCGAAGATTAAATGCTAACGATTTTCTAATACCTAATCGATCTTCTGCTGGAAAAATATCATACACACGACTAAAAGTTTGAACAACGGTTGAGCTATGAAGAGTTCCAAAAACTAAATGACCTGTTTCAGCAGCAGTTAAAGCAGTCATAAAAGTCTCACGATCGCGCATTTCTCCAATTAAAATCACATCTGGGTTTTGGCGAACTACAGCACGCAAAGCATGCTCAAAAGAAATCACATCTATTCCTACTTCACGTTGGTTAATAAAAGCTCGTTCATCTTCATAAGTGTATTCAATTGGATCTTCAATTGTAACAATATGGCATCGGCGATTCTTATTGATGTGTTGGATCATTGTTGCCAGTGTTGTTGACTTTCCACTTCCAGTTACCCCACAAACAAGTACAAGTCCTTGTTGAAACATCGCAATCTTTTCTAATACTGGAGGAAGATTCAATTCCGTAAAACTAGGAATTGTTGCATTAACACGACGTGCTACTAAACTTAAAAATCCACGTTGTCGAAAAATATTTAATCGAAAGCGACAAAGACCAGGAACATTATAAGCTAAGTCCAAATCGCCATCTTTTTTAAAATCTTTTAGTTGGTCGGAAGTTAAAATAGCTTGGATCATCCTTTCAATATCGCTATTTTGTAAAGGACGTGCATCAAGAGTCTTCATTGTCCCTTTCATACGCAAAATTGGTGGCGCATTCACTTTTAGTAGTAAATCTGATGCAAGATGCTTTGCTGCTAATTCAAATAAAACGTGGAGTTGTTGTTGGCTAGTTGCTTCTAGCATGAGTTTCCTCTTTTAAAATAATTTCATTCTTACGAGCAAAATGAAAATTTTCTCGCAATAAAAATTCAGCATAAAATGAATCTTGATCTAAAATTTTAAGATGATTGATATAAAAATTTTTTTTCTGAATCAAAATATTTACTTCTTTTTGCAAAAGTTCTGTCTTTTTTTTTAGTTCCATGTTTTGTTGCCAAGTCGGAACAATCATTACGATGGTAATAATTAAAATAAATAGCATCAAAAAAGCAAGAAAAAAATAATTTGATTTCATGGTTTTGTCCAAATATATATATTTCGTAGTTTCTATAATATATCTCGTAGAGACTACGAGATATATTACTTAATTTTCTAATAATTCAATGATATTTTTATCTTCTAATTCAAAATCTGTTGGAATTCTTTGTCCATCTGTAAAACGAGGACAATTCCAAATTTTAGCAGCTTTAACTTTAGCTGCTAAATCTTTATGAATTTTAGCTGCTAAATCAAAAATTGTGCTGCCACGATCTAAAATAATGGGTTCGGGATCAAATTTTTTTCCTGGAGCCTTGGGATAAATTCGTATAATTTCCAAAGCATCAAAAATTTTACGTTTTAAAGTATCTATATTATGCCCAGTATTTGCAGACACCTCTAATAAGTTAAAACGTTTTGAATATACTTCGTTAACAAACTCACAAATAATTTCATGTCCATCAATATCGCATTTGTTTCCAATAAGAATAGATTGTTGGGTTTCTACAAATTCAGGCAATTCTGGGTTCTCATCGCAATCGCCAATCAGATATAAACTTTGCTCATGTAAAAAATTTTCAACAGTTTCTATGTCTTTTAAGACATCATCATTTGTCATATCAATTAGAAAAACACCAACATCCCCAGATCTTATAATTCCTGGCATCCAAGGATCTTTATGCTCTTCTGAAATAGCAGGTGTATCCACAAGTTGAACAACAATATCTTCAAACTTCATCATAGCCGGTTGGGGAATACGTGTTGTAAAAGGATAGTCAGCAACTTTAAGTTGCTGGCCTGTCAACTTAGAGAGCAACGAAGATTTGCCACTATTTGGCGGTCCAAAAAAAACTACTTGGCGATGTCCATGCTTATCTACAGAATACGACTGTGTTGCACCCTTTTTACTGCCTTTTGCATCTCCCTTTTTTAATTCAGATATCTTACGACGTAGCTCTCCCTGAATTTTATTGGTACCTTTATGTTTAGGCAGTTCACGTAACATAATAATCAAACGTTCTAATTTTTCCTCAGATGTCTTAGCCTGTTTATATTTTTCTTCGGCTTCTTTATATTGAGGAGTAAGATTTGCTGGCATAAAAACTCCTAATATTTATAAAAAACAAATTTTTTCTAAATGAATGGACAAAAGTTTTTAGACTAAAAAAATATGCCAATTACGTTTTTGATATCTAACTGTGAGGAATTGAACCCGCACACTATACATTTTTATTTTGTTAGCGTTAGCATTTATAAATGTGCGGGTTAATTCCTAGTTTACTTAGCTAGAACGGAATGTATAATAAATTTTAACCCAAATACTTTTGACAACTTACTCATTCAGAAAAATGAACTAATTTAGGCTTTCCAAGTGGATATACATTAAATCCTATTTCATACTCATTCAGAAAAATGAACTAATTTAGGTTTTCCAAGTGGATATACATTAAATCCTATTTCATAGATTTTCTGGTGATCTAAAATATTTCGTCCATCAAAAATAAATGCAGGTTTTTCCATACTTTCATAAATTGCTTGATAATCTAAAGTACGATAAATATCCCATTCTGTCATAATTGCTAGAGCATGAGCATCTTTTGTTGCTTTATAAGGATCTATTTCAAAAATAATATCTTTTTCAATATCTTGCAAATCTTTCTTTGCATTATCCAAAGCCTTAGGATCTGTGATAATAACTTGAGCATGTTCTTGATGCAATTCGCGGGCAATCCGAATAGAAGAGCTTTCTCTAGTATCACCCGTATTCGCTTTAAATGCAAAGCCTAATAAAGTAATACGTTTGCCAGCCACAGTATTAAACATTGCATCTAACATTCGTCTGATAAAACGGCTACGTTGATATTCATTCATCAGAACAACTTGTTCCCAATAACTGGCAACTTCTTTGAGTCCATGATATTCACAAAGATATACCAGATTTAAAATATCTTTCTTAAAACACGAGCCTCCAAAACCTACACTTGGTTTTAAGAATGGCATTCCAATACGAGAATCCATACCAATTGCTTTACCTACTTCTTCAATATTTGCTCCGGTTATTTCACAAAATGCTGTAAGACTATTGATGGAACTAATTCTTTGCGCTAAAAAAGCATTGGCTGCAAGTTTAGACATTTCGCTAGACCAAATATTTGTAGTGATAATTCTTTCTCGTGGAACCCAATGTTGATAGAGTTCAACAAGTTCTTCAATTGCTTTTTTGCCAGTTGCAGTTTCATGTCCACCAATTAAAACTCTATCCGCTTTTTCCAAATCTTTAATTGCCGATCCTTCGGCTAAAAATTCAGGGTTGGAAAGAACTTCAAAGTGAATACTAGAATTGTTTGCTTGTAAAATACGCTCCATCGCAACAGCAGTTTGAACCGGAACCGTGCTTTTTTCTACAATAATTTTATTGGTTTTAGAATATTTAACAATTTCACGAGCTGTTTTTTCCCAATATTGTAAGTCCGCAGCTTTTCCAGCTCCTAAGCCAAAAGTTTTAGTAGGTGTATTTACACTAACAAAAATAATATCGGATTTTCCAATCCAATATGGAATATCTGTCGAAAAAATTAAGTTTTTATTTTTAGTAGCTTCTACCAATTCTTCTAACCCAGGCTCATAAATAGGAAGTGGTCCATTTTGCCAAGCCTGAATTCTCTGCTCGTTAATATCAACTACTACAACTTGATATTCCGGGCATTTTTTAGCAATCATCGCCATAGTTGGACCGCCTACATAGCCAGCCCCAATTCCTAATATTGTTTTTTGCATTTACAATCCTTTTAAGAAATTCTTATTTTTGTGCTTTTCCAATTTTTCTTATCCAAAGGAAAAAATCAAAGGTAGCTGCGCCTAAATATAATAAACTAAAAATACTAACAATTATAACCACAAAGCCCATCCAATATCTCATCAACCAAAAAAATATATCCATGATATTTCCTAAAAAAGTTTTTTCTTGATTCTAAAGTCATATTTTTCTATAGTATAATAAATTTCTTTTATTAAATCAAATATAAATGAATGGACAAAAGTTTTTGGACTAAAAAATAGGCCAACTACGTGTTTGAGATTCAACTGTGAGGAATTGAACCCGCCACTACAATTTTTTTTCGTTAAAGCTCGCTATCTATAAACGGTGGATTAATTCCTACCATGCACATCCATGCATGGGCAAGTTTACTGAGCTAAAATTAGTATTGAGATAGGAATGTATAATAAATTCTTAGTCCAAATACTTTTGCCAACTTACTTAGGATAAAAAAATGTCCATGCCTAAAACAGCAATCTTTCATTTTTTACCATTTTCAAACTCTGAAACATTAAAACCTTTAGACGAATTTTGTGGTGTAAAAATTCTTCACAGAGCAATCATTACTGGAAAACGTGCAGGAATTGAAAAATTTTATCTTTGGAAAGAACCTAATCTTGACTTAGAAAAAAGTCTCAAAGAAGATAAACGTATTGGGGAATGTTGGCAATGGTGGGAACCATCACAAGAAATAATAGATACTCCAATTTTACTTTATGGAATTTATACTATTTTACATCCCAAACATTTAAAAAATTATCTTGAAGAAAATACTCACCAAAAAGAATGGCTTACATCATCTAATAAATCATTATATATGGCTATTCTTCCTCATGCTAATTATTTAGAAAATATTTTGCAATCCAATATTTCCAACTCAAATATATTAGAAAATCTGGCAACTCAACTACCTAACCAAGAATTCTCAGGTTTTGCATATACTATAAATAGCAGTATAGGAAATACCATACCCAATGGAGAAAAAGCTTTCCTTTCTACTTTTTCTTCGACATTAGACGGAATTGTAGATATATATTTCAATCGGCCATTAGGCAGGCTTATAACATTGCCTTTGGTGCGTAGACATGTTAGTGCAAATGTTGTAAGTATTGTTGGAATATTGATTGGTTTAATATCAGCAGGAATGTTTGTAAATGCCAATGCTTATCAGATTACTTTATTGGGTGCAATTTTACTACAAATTTCAGCAATTATAGATTGTATTGACGGAGATGTTGCAAGATTGCAATTTAGAGAATCTATTCTTGGAAAATGGCTTGATCTAACAGGAGATAATATTGTCCATGTCTTCCTATTTTCATGCTTAACATTTCGAGAATATTCTCGTTTGCAAACTATAGAACCTTTAATTTTTGGCAGCTTGCTAGTTTTAGGTGCAATCATATCTTTCCTTTTAGTAGCTTATGCACAAAATGTCCTTAAAACATATTCAAATCATTCTGAAGCCTCAAATGCAATAAAAAAAATGGAGCAATGGCTAGATAAAATGAGTACACGTGATTTTACTGTTCTTTTAATTATCGGTGCAATTATTGGCAATCTATATTGGTTTCTATGTTTAGCTGGTATTGGAACGCAAATCTTTTGGCTAATTTTATTGGGATTTATAGTAATGACAAAACGGCAATTATGCAAAAAATAATGCCAAGAAAATTCCTTGACAAATGGCTTTTTTTTTTTAGAATGATGCCATCATGGATCTCTATCTCTTTCTTTAAGAAAGGACATCGTTTTTTATGAGAAAAATAAGTAATTTTCTATTTCTATTTTTTTGTGGATTGCTTTTTATTGTTGCCCAAGAATCAAATGAGTTTGCTATTGTCTAGAGAACAATATAGGTAAAATAGTTGTTGGGCATAATTGTG
>CAZPDM010000039.1:0-35566 GCA_964585305.1 uncultured Planctomycetota bacterium
CTCCTGGATCGAGAGCCACGATTGTTTGCCTTTGTTTTTCAGGTTTCTGACGTGGGCAACATACTGGAACGTATAAAAAATATTTTCCATATTCATATCAACATGCAATCATGTTCTGCCTTCTTTAGCATTTTCATTTTTAAATAAATGTTTTAATATTTTTACAGCGACAGGGCCTGCATCTGGTCCTCCTGCTCCTCCCAATTCTATAAAAACAGCAAAAGCATATTTAGGCTTATTATAGGGAGCAAAGCCAGCAAACCAAGCATGATCGCGTTTAAAATTTTGGACTTGAGATGTTCCAGTTTTAGAAGCTATTTTGATAAGTCCCAATTCTCTACCAACTTTTAATGCTGTGCCATCATGTCCAGTAGTTACTTTAACCATTCCGTCTAATACTGTATTATAATTATCATCGCTAAATTTTTTTGTTGCACTATTTTCATTGTTGAATGAATAAAAATTTGATAAATTCTGCAAAATAACAGGTTCAGCAGAATCATTATTTCGAAATCTACGGACAATTTTTAAAGTAGGTAAATCTCCTTTTCGAACTATACAAGCCATTGCACGAGCAACTTGAAGAGAAGTAGCCTGAATAATTTGCCCAATACCAAACATTTGGTGTTCTCCAGGTTTTGTAGTTTTAGGAGGTAATTCGGGGCGGCTTTCTTCTAAAAAATTCAGTCCACTTTTACGATCAAATCCAAATATAGATGCACATTTAACTAATTCTTCATGGCCCATACGACGACCTACGTTATAGAAAAATATATTGCACGATCCTTCGATTGCTTTAACAACATTTGTAACTCCATGATGGTGTGTACATGCTGGAGATTTGGGATTGTTTTTAATTAAATACTTTTCGCAAAGAAATGTATCATCTTTTTTAATAAAGCCATACTCTAAAGCATATAAAGCAACACATACTTTAAACACTGAACCCGGAGGACTATCCATTACCCTAACAATGGCACGATTTGCCAAAGGCTTACTTTTATTCTCTATCAAATTTTTATAATCACGTCGAAGCTCGTCATTATTATAGCATGGAGCCGATGCCATAACTAAAATTTCACCAGTCTCAATATCAATAACAACTGCAGCCCCTCCAATATTATCGGTTTCCTTTATTGGATTTTCTAAGTCTTGAGAGGCTATTATATATTGATCTTGCTTTTTTATTCTCTCTATTTCATCAGTTAAAGCCTGTTCTGCAACTTTTTGAGCTTCAATATCAATTGTCAATTCGACATTCAGGCCATCCACTGCATCCTCTATAAAACTACCTTGAGGACTTTGAACAACATATCCTCGACGTCCACGTAAAACTTGCTCTAATGAGGATTCTATGCCATAATTTCCTATCTCATCACTATCACGATAGTCGAAATTTTTTTTGAGATATTCTATACGCCTTTGAGAAAAACCTTCCAATCCACTTAGTCCTCCCAGCAATTGACTTGCTGCATTGTTTTGAGGATATTTTCTAGTCGTGCTATATTGTAACAAAAATCCCTGATAAGGAGATATAAGTTTTACAGGGTTTTTAGTATGATCAAACTCTGTAGAATGCAAAAGGAATTCGTGAGCAAATTTTTGAGACAAATTTTTTTCTAATAAATTTTTCCGGCAAAAATAATCTTCTTCATATTCTCTTTTTTTTCGTTTATATTTTGCCGGTCGTTTTTGAGCTAACTCTTGTTCTTTAAGTAAATTTTTTTTTATTTTTTTTCTGGCAAAATCGTATCCTGCTTGAATTTTCTTTTTCATTGTTTCAATAGTAAGACGATTAGGATGATGTTTTTCAATAAGACAGTGAAGATTCTTTAAAGACTCTTCATTAAAAACAATTTCTTCATTATCGCTATCAGGATTGAGTAAAACTTTTTTCAATTCGTAGGAAATGTTATAGGAAGGAGAAGTAGAAGCTAATAGGATTCCATTTCGATCGTAAATATTTCCACGTCGAGGAGTAATTTCACGAAACCGATCTAAATTTCGTATGGCTAACTCGTGATACTCAAAATGATCAACAACTTGTAAAATAAAGAGACGTAGCATAATACATGGAAATCCCAGCAATAATATAAACATAAATATCTTTATTCTTACCTTGCTAACTTCTTGTAGGCTCATTTAAAAATTTAACCTTATAAAAAATAGGAAACATAATTAAAGATATGATTCCAGTATATACTGCACTTATGAAATATTGTTGCCATAATAATAAATTACGATACTTTACTAGGATATAAGTAAACTCAACAAAATTAGAAAACAAACCAGCAAAAAACACCATAAAAATTTGAAAAATTAGAGCATCGCTAACAAACTGAAATCTCAAAAAAATAACAAGCCAACTTATTGCAGTAAAGATAAGAAAAAAAATACCAAAAATTTGAGAACTTGCAAAATCTTTTAATAAGCCAGATACAGCAGAGGCTAAAATAGCTTGGCGTGGCTTAATGCGAAAAGAAATATATACAACAAGACATATCAATAAATCTGGAAATGTATATAAAATTTCCAAATATGGCAAAATAAATATTTGTGCGAACAATAAAATAAACATAAGGATCAAATATCTTCGCCATATAATACTCATAGAAAACTCTCCATTCCATTATAAGCTACTTATAAGCTACTTTAGTCGTTTAAGATAATTGAAATGGCATAAACAGTCTTTAAATCAACAATGTCTATTTTATTATCCAAAAATAGTCCTACCTCATCGTATATTTCTTTTTGATTAGGTAATGGAATTGTTCCAATAACCAAATTCGGAGGAAAGTCTTTATCATCTGTTGAAGTAATAACATATAAAACATTATCACTCCATTTTTGATTTTTTTCAATATGGCGTAATTCGCATATCCCATTTTTCCCAATACATATACCTTTTCCATAACTTTTTGGTAATGATTGAGTATTTGGGGGTTGAGTAGGAGTTACTAATTCAGGGGGTTGTATTGTCTCTACATCTTGGAGCTTATCTATTTGTAAACTATTTGCAACAATAACGCTAATTTTTATACTTGGATCGCTAATATGAACGCAATAGCTTGTTTTTTCTTCTACTTGAATAACTTTTCCTATTAAGCTACATCCTGAAACAATAATCGAGCCACAAGTAACTCCATGTTTTTTGCCACGATCTACCCAAAATGTCTGACGAAAATCTACATTGTTACCCGTTCCTGAAATAACATGTCCTAGAACAACTAATGGAAAATCTATAATAGAATGGTTTTCTCGAAATTCAGTCAATTTTTGAATTTCTTCCTGCAATTGAATAACTTTCCAAGAAAGTAACGCAATTTGATGTTCAAGAGATTGCTGAGATAATGAAGACTTTTGTATAGTAGAAAATACTATAGAACTTTTTTTAAGAAGAAAATAGCTGGTGATTTTGCCACGTACCATCTCTAAATAAGGACTTGTAGCAAACATAACACCAGCTATAATAAAAATTAGTAATAAAATGCGTTTTAGTTTCACAAAATTTTATACACAGTATTGATGATATACCATGCCTCCAACTTTTGACAAGGATGTTTCTTACACAACTTGAGCAAAAATTTTAAGGACATTGATTATGCAGCAGCAATTAACAAAGCATCTCGTAAAACATCCAATTGCTTTAAAAATTCTTGAGTTCCACGAGCAACTGCAGTAAGAGGATCTTGTGAAATATGGACAGGTAAATCTGTTTCCTGCTCAATAATTTGATCTATACCTTTAAGAAGTGCGCCTCCACCTGCTAAAGTAATACCAGTTTCAACAAGATCTCCTGCCAATTCTGGAGGAGTTCTTTCCAATGCACCTTTAATCGCTTGAATAATTGATGAAACAGGCTTTTGTAATGCTTCACGAATTTCTTCAGAATGAATAACTGTTCTACGTGGAACCATTGCCTGCAAATCACGTCCGCGAATCTCCATAGTTAACTCATGCTCTAAAGGAAATGCAGAACCAATTTCTTTTTTTATATTTTCAGCAGTTTGTTCGCCAATTAAAAGATTATAAGTTTTTTTGAGGTATTGAATAATTGCAGTGTCTAAATCATCCCCAGCTACACGAAGACTTTCAGAAGTAACAATTCCTGCAAGGGACAAAACAGCAACTTCTGTAGTCCCACCTCCAATATCAACAATCATACTACCAATAGGTTCTGTGATTGGTAACCCGGCCCCCATACCAGCAGCCAAGGGTTCAGAGGCTAAAAACACTTCACGCGCTCCTGCACGTAGAGTTGAATCCAATACTGCCTGCTTTTCTACAGATGTAATACCTGATGGGATAGCGATCACAACACGAGGATGCAGCCCCCATCTACCCCCGCGAGCTTTATTGATAAAATATCTTAACATCGCTTCAACAATTGCGTTATTAGTAATAACGCCATGTTTAATGGGACGAATTGCAGTAATATTTTCTGGTGTACGACCCAACATCTGACGTGCTTTATCTCCCACAGCAGTGCCATTCATCAAGACAATATTGGTATCTTTTTTTACAGCAACAACTGATGGTTCTGCGATAATAATACCTTCTCCAGGAACTGAAACTAAAGTATTTGCTGTACCTAAGTCAATCCCCATATCTAAGGAAACCCAACTCATAAATTTTTTGAAAAACTGCATAATTATATCCCCAAATATTTTCCTACTTTAACTCAAGATGTGAAAAAAATAGTCTCACAACAAAATGTGAGTTTTTGTGAACAAATCAGACACATTTTTTATGTGTCTGATTTGAAATTCAACTCTACTTCCCGTCGCGAATGCTTCTCTCACGTTCTTGCGCATTATTACCAAATAAATCATAAACATTATAAAGTTGGATAGAAGTCATTATAATACTAAATAATAAAAAAATTGAAGTTAGAACAATTAAAACCGTTGCAAGATGATCTACCGCGACAGGAGTATTTTTACTTACTTCAAAAGTTTGATCCAACTCACCAGTTTGTTCTTCAACTGGCTGCATCAATTCATCTTGTTCCATTAGAGACCGCCTCCAGAAATTCTGGTTGTAACTTTATCACCTTTTTTAGGCTTTTCAACGGTCATATCACGAATAATTTTAGCTTCGGACATTTCTTTATAAACTTCTTCAACAATGACACGGCCAACAAATTTATTGCCACGATATACAGTAAATTGATAGCCTTTTTCAACTCCCTGATCACTACCAATAGAAAGCATGAGAATTGGAACGTCATCACTTACTGCAACAACTTCACCATCTAAAGGTTTTACTGTAGAACCAATAGTATCAATTTTTACTCCTGAATTTTGTACTGCGCGAATAACTAGTTTAGCTTCACGCAATTCTTTTTCAGAGATTTGAAGAAGACGTTTATGTTCAGCTAATTCGCCCTCTAAATTATCCTTTAGAATTTGTAACCGTTGTTGTTCATTATCTGCTTCATCTTTAGCTTTTTTAGCGAGATCAACTTCTTGCTTATACTTTTCTTCTTTTTGTTGCAATTCCGCAATTTGATTATCTTTTGCAGTTAGAGCACTTCTAATTTCACTAATTTGAGTAGAAATATTTGTGTAATTTAGTTCATGTTGTTTGTTTTTTGCTTGAAGATTTGCATTTTCTTGAATAAGTTTGTTATTTTCTTCAGCAATTTTTGAATTTTTTTTACGAGCTTCTGTTGCAGTTTGAGTAATCAATTCTAATCGTTTTTGAGTTTCTTTGAGACTGTCATCTAGTGCTTTATTTTTTATTTCAGACTGATAGGATTGTTCTAAATACATTTGACGGTAATCCCATTTCTGAGATAGAAACATACCTGTTACCGCTAAATAAATAGCACTTAAAACGAAATTGATGACAATAAAAACTTTTGCAATACTATTCGTCATAATTTCAGTTCTCCGACACATTGGTTGTTTAACAGCTTTGGTCAATCATTTCAATATTTTTGGCAAAAAAATATTTTTTTAAATCCAAGAAAGTAACTTTTAATACAAAAATTTGTCTTTATCTACTAGATAAAGCATCTTGTAGCAATTACAAATTTTTTCCAATAAGCCCTTGTAGTCTCCCTAAACAGATGCAGGGAACTACATCTTTTGTCAAATCCTAAGTTAACTAGCAACTTGGGTTCTTATCTGATTAAAACAAAATTAATCAATAAAGAAAGGAATTTTTTGGGAATGATTTTTCTTACCACAAGTCTTGAGTTATTAACGATTATAGCTTATTTTTTTTGTTTGGCAAGCCATTTTTTTGAAATTTTTGTTAACATAATGTTTTTCTTAAAGAAAAATTATGGCTTTTTTAACTCCTTAGAAGATTCTAAAATGGTAAAAAAATCTTTTTCTTTATTGGATGTAATATTTCCATTTGATAAAAGAACAAGAGCCTTACCTAAATGTCTTTCAGAAAAAGAATCTAAATTATTGCTAAATAAAGAATTATTATCATCAGAATCATATATCAAAGGAATTTCTTCCATCATCACAGACTTATTTTTTAAATATTGAGAAAGTGAATGAGATTGGATAGAATACCCGATACCTTTTTTCGCATTTGGGCAACCCATTGAATTTTTGCCAAAATATACAGAAAAAATTTCAACCCAATTAGGTGGTTCAACTGGTTCTTGCCAATTTGGGCGTTCATTTCGATAGATTTCTATAGCTTTCCACCACATTTTTAGCTGCCAGTAACAAATATGCAAATTTTTTCTTTCTTGTAACTGTTTTTCAATTCCAATTCCTAGTATAATAAAGCTACTTATCAAAATAAGCAAAATAGCAACTTGAAGACGTCCCATTTTTTTTCCATATTCCATAAAAATTTTTTTTCGAGACTTTCATTTTACCAATAAAGACATGATAAAATATACTTTATTCTAAAAAAAAACTTAAAATATATTTTTTTACATTATTTAGGTGAGAAAATCCCATGTTAAATAAACATTTATTTTTTTTATTTGTAATATTTTTAAGTTTAAATCTACTTTATGCACAAAAATCTGAAGAACTTGATTTGACAGATTTTATATCAGAAGAAGAACTTTCTCAGGATAATCCAACAACAAATAACAAAGCAGAATCAAGCCAAAAAACGCAACAACCTGAAGTAAAAGAAGAAACGTCAACTAAAGTAAAAGAAGAAACGTCAACTAAAGTAAAAGAAGAAACGTCAACTAAAGTAAAAGAAGAAGCATCTGAAGAAAAAAAAACGAAAAATAATGAAAATGAAATACCTAATTTTGAGACAAAATCCGAAAAACGATCTGGCAGCAATACTGTAAGAATCATGGAAGGTCCAAATATCGGCACGCAATACATATTATTATCTGGTTCTTTAAGTGTAGGATATATTTATAGAGATAAATTATTTAGTGATGCAAATTTAGGAAAAAACTCTCCACATCTCGATAGTGATTTTTTCGATCCAGAAATCTATCTTAAGGCTCAAGTTCAGCTACAAAATAATATTAAAGCATTTTTTGAACTTCATAATGAAACAAGAAGTGATCTATTTCATCAGACTTCTTTAGGTAGTCTTTACACTAGCAATCGAATGGCCGAAAATGAATTTGACCTTCATATAGAAAAGGCTTATATAGAAATTCAAGATTTTTTATGGGAAAATCTAAAATTACGCACAGGTATTATTCCACTAAAATATTCTTTGCGCGCAGATGGGCAATCTTTTTTTATCAATTTTGCTGAATCAGAATCTCCATTTTCTACTCGACCGGATACTCATTCTATTGGAATTATGGGAAGATATCAGCCAGATCCTCGAGTAGAGCTATATATTGATTCCTTTTACTTTGTTACTTCGGAAACCAGCTTTTCTCGTAAAGATGAAACTATTGCCGGTATAAATATCGATTTTGATTTTTCTAAAGAATTTCATGGTGAAGATGGTTCTACAACTAATTTAGCTCGTTTTGTTAATCTAATTTTCACAACAATCCAACCTGACAACCGTTCACCAATTTGGTCTGTTGGAATTGGGTTCGATTATTTTTGGCAAGCTGAGCCTATTATAGAAAGTTATGGCGAAGCATTATTTCAGTTTGGTAAATACAATAAACAAGATCATCTTGCTTTTGGCGGTTATATAGGAACAAAAATTGGCTGGGAAAAATCAGACTGGAAACCTTTTATAGACGTTTCAATATGGTATCTTTCTGGCGATGATAATAACTCAAAACGTAAAAAAAATAATGACATTGTTACTTATGAAGATATTGATAGCACTTTAATTTTAGAAGAAAATGATTACGGCCTTGATATTGATTCAAATTATTGGGCGATTAAATTTAAAACAGGTGTCAATCTTAAACCAATAACGAAAGAAGAAATGCGTCTTGAAGTTCTTTATGGCCATTTTGGAGTTATAGATGCACCCTCTCATTATAGCAAATATTTAGGGGATGAAATTGACATTCAATTGATATGGGAATACAGCTCAGACTTAGTATTTAAACTATCTGGAGGTTACTTATTTAATTCTCGATATTTAAAATCATTTTTTAATGAAGCCGGCAGACATGGCAAAAAAAATACATTTATGATACGATTAGAAACTATGTTACGGTTTTAACTAAGTTTTATGTTAGTCTCAAGATTTAATTTTTGAGACTAACATAATTGTCTTTTTGAGTTTAAAAATGGAAAAAGAAATTCTTTCTTCTTCACAATTTAACTTAATCCCAGGCTATTTGATTTTAGAGTGTTTAGGGGAAAGCGATTTAGGAATTTTATATAAAGCAAAACAACTTAGTATGGATCGTTTTGTAGTAATTAAAATTCTCAAACCTAAATTAAGTCAGCAGCAACTGCAAATCAATCGCTTTCTAAGAGAAATTCAAATACTGGGGCGTCTTAATCATCCTTATATTTTGCAAACATTCGAATCTGGAAAAATAGGAAGTTTATATTATATAGTTACTGAATATTGCGATGGAATTCCTTTAAATTTATATTTAAAAGGTAATGGAATTTTCCCTGAATCTATGGCATTAGTATTAGGAAATAAAATACTTTGCGGACTTGTTCATATATGGAAAAATAATCTCATCCACAGAGAGTTAGTTCCTAGAAATATTCTAATTTGCAACCGTAAGATTAAAATTTGTGATTTTGATTGGGTACGAATTTTTGCTTTAAATTCAGAAACTACACTTAAATTTTTTCCAGAAAATTTGCCATTTATATCTCCTGAGCAAATTCGGGGAAGAAAAACAGATTTTCGCAGTGATATTTATTCTTTAGGTTGTATAATGTATTGGATGTTATTAGGAAAAACGCCTTATACAAATAAAGTTATACAAGATAGCTGGATACTCCCATTTCCTCCTATAGAATCTATACGTAAAACTCATCCAGAGATCCAAGAATGTACTCAAAAACTTATACTGCAAATGTTATCAATAAACCCTAAAGAAAGATTCAATTCCATAGATGATATAAAAAGTTCTTTTCATCAAATTTTAGGAGCTTCACAATATAACAATTTAGAGATGCAAGACGATTTTTATGAGCCAGTTGTTGTGGAAAAAACTAAACATTCTTGGGCTAAAATAGTTGAATCTAAATACTTCTTGGGAATATTATTATTTCTGACATTTTTACTATTTTGGATAATCAAACTAAAAAATTTTAGCAATCTTTACCAAGAAATTTTTTCTCATAAGAAATCGCAATCTGCTTATTTTGATAATCAAGCATCAAAAATTTTTGAAAAATATGCAACAGGAGTTGTGCTTATAAAAGAGAAAGATCAACTTGGAAGCGGAGTCCTTATCAATCATAAACAAAAAACTATTATATTGACAAATGCTCATGTTGTTGAAAAATATCCAATTGTAAATATTTTTTTAAAAAACAATGAAAAAATAACTGGCAAAGTGATTAAACTTGATTTAAATATTGATATTGCTCTGATACAAATAGAACCAACAAATAAAAAATTTACGACAATTGAAATAGAGAAAGAGCCTCCTAAAATAGGAGAAGATATTTTGGTTATCGGACATCCTCGAGGTTATCGATGGTCTTTAACAAAGGGAACAATTAGTGGAATCCGTGGCGATAACATTCAAACTGATGCAAGCATTCATCCTGGAAACTCTGGAGGTCCTATTTTAAATCAACATGGAAAGATGGTTGGAATGACATCCTTTATTATTGGCAAACAAAATTCTATTGGTTTTGGGATTGGTATCCCAAAAATTCTTGAATTTTTAGACTCAACACTATTCTAAAATTATAACATTGTCATAATTTTTTTAGAAATTTGTTCTAGCTTTTCTAAGCAACGTTGCATAGCTCCTTGATTAGAAAGTACGACATTTTGACCACGTCTCCCCATTTCTTTAGTTTGCTGAGGATGAGAAAGTAAATCTTTTAAAATTTGCTGAAGTTCATTTTGGGAATCTACTTGAATTCCAGCGTTTTTTTCTAATAGTAACTTTGCTTGTTGCCTGCAATTTGATATATTCGGACCAAATATAACGGGTTTTGCAAGTGCGGCGGCTTCCATAAGATTATGTCCCCCAACTGGTGCAAAAGTTCCTCCCATAATAACAATATTTGCCAAATCATAAACTTTTGACAGTTCTCCATAGGTATCCAATAAAATTATTTTTTGCCCTATATCTTGCAAAGATTCTTCTGTCATTTTAGAACGCAGAATATATCCAATTTTCTTTTGTTGAAATAAGGATAGAATATCAGGCATGCGATTCAAATGGCGAGGAGCAATAATAAGAGTTACAAGAATATTTTCCTGTAAAAATTTTTGAAAAATGTCGAGTATAAGCTCCTCTTCTCCAGGATGAGTACTTCCCATTACTATTACAGGATATTTAATATTAAAATATTTTTGCAAAAATTCTCGTTCTTCTTGATTTAAATTTGTTTTTAAACCATCTAACTTAATATCTCCGGTACAATAAATTCTCTCGCTTGGTGCACCCATGCTTTGAATTCTTTGAGCATCTTCTGGACTTTGCATAAGAAATATTGCTTGAGACAAAACACTCTTAAAGAAAAAGCGAACATGACGATACCGAGAAAAAGACTTAGGAGAAATTCTACCTGAAACAACAACAACAGGAATATTTTGTTTATAGCACTCCCAAAATAAATTAGGCCATATTTCTGTCTCAAAAACAATCAATATATCAGGGTGTAACTTTTTAATTGCCCGTCTTACGAGAAATGATACATCGAGTGGTATATATGCCAAAAAAGCGGGAACTTTTTTTTCACAAGCGATATAGTAACCTCGAGAGGTACTTACAGTAAGTATTTGGGAATTTCCCCAACGCTTTTGCAATTCTTTCATAAGAGGGATCAAAGATAAAACTTCTCCTAAAGAAGACCCATGAAACCATACAACTGGTCGCTGACTCCAAGGATCTACAGAATATTTCGCCAAACGATCTTTCCAAGAAATCTTTGCTTCTGTTGGATTTTTTAAATATTGCCAAATTTTTGCTAAAAGCCAAAATGGGAAAAATAATCCCCATAATAAATCATAGAATAATCTCCACAATGTTTGCATAAATCATTTCCTATTTTACAAAAATAATTATTTCCTACAATTTGCCTGAAAAATGAGATTTCTCAATTTTTCTGGCAAAACATCCGGAGGAAATATTTGTAAAAATAATTTATTAGGATGTGGATCACGTGTAAGACGATCTAATTTTTCAACAAGTGTAGCAATGGGATAAGAAAACAATTCCATATTAGAAGTTAAAAATTGAGGATGATGTAAAAGTTGCAAAAGTTTTTTCCAACGTTTTTCAGCATCTCCAGAACTTTCTAAAATTTCATTGATCTTACTTTGAAGAATTAAAGAAAGTTTCTTTTGTAAAATATTCAAAATTTTCCTTTGTATCCATGATGGCAAAAAGTTTAATGCCGTTTGCAAAGTGGCAAAAGTAACCCCATGATGCCCACGCAAAAATAATACAACCATATCAAACAACACACTTGCCATTCTTTGCAATTCTGTATTGCTTTTAAGATGCTGCAAGCATTTTAAAAGCCCATGAATATCCTGAGCAGATTGAAATTCTTCTGCAATTTTATAAAAGCTAGCATTTTTTTCTAAAATTTTTGTTAAACACCTTTGGAAATTTGCCTCAGTTGGGCCAAAATGATTTAACAAAATTCGATGCAAATTGTTACGATCTTTTTGAAATTCTTCATAGATTTTTTGGAGTTTATTAACAAGTTGCAATTTAGGATACTTTTGTAACATGCTTTTATCGTAAATAGGATGTTCAACTAAAATTCTTTGAAAAGCCATCTCTGTTTTACATAACTCAATACTATGGCGAAACTGTTGGATATATAATTCTAATTCTTCTTCAAAACGATGTTGTAAAAATTGTCGCGCAATCTTATTTAAATCTGAAATATTCGAGAGATTTGCCAATTTGTCCCAAATTTTTTCGGCAAATTTCCATCCAAATGCTAAAAAGGCTTGAATCGTTAAAGGCGCAGTTACTAGATTTTCATGCCGTAATAAACTATCCTTACACTTCATCATTTGAAATTTGTTCTGAGTTTTAGCATTAAATCGTCCTAAAACTCCTTTTAACATCCTTGGTAAAGCAGTAAAATTACCTATTTTTAGATGTTGCAAAACTAAATCTTTGCATTCAGATAAATTCACAGGACGCACATCAATATCTAATAAAGTTTGCCGTTGTTTCTGCAATCTTTCTGCTTGTAAATTTCGATATTCTGAAATTTCTTCTTCATCACTAACAACAACAATAGGGACACCCGCTAAACTATCAGGCAAATCTTTGGAAATAATAGGCGGCTTTGCAGAATCTAAAATGTCCTCGAAATCAGAAGCAGCTAAAATATTGATTGCAGAATCCGAATTTAAAATTTCTTCAAATTCTTCTGGAACTTCTGGAATTTTTGCAGAATCTATAATTTCTACGAAATCAACCTCTTCATCGATTGGTTTTATAATAGGCGGAGTTGAAATAGTTTCAGAATAAGACTGGATAGGAGTTTTAGTAACAACCGGAGTTTCTTGAGTTATAAATGTTTGAGATTCAGGTAATCGAAATTGCTCTTGACGAATTGGAAGAGATTTTTCTAATTCATCTGGAATGATTTCATCTGAAACTAATTGCTCCGGTTCATCAGAAAGGAAGACATCTGATGAATTGGAAATTACTTTTTCCGATTCATTTGTAATTGATTCCTCTAGAGATTCACCTTGAGTCACATTCATTATAGGAAATACAGAATCATTATCGGAATTATTATATTCTTTATCTAAAATATTTTCAGGTTCAGCTTTCTTAGGAGAAAATTTTTGCTCAAATTCTTGAACGGATAGCTCAAAATCCAAAACGAATTCTATTGGAACACTATCCAATGGCCAATTTTGACAAAGCAAAAACTTCTGTTGTAAACTATTCCATAATCCTTTACGAAAAAAAGCAAACACTCGTTTTGCAATAAATTCCGCTAGTTCTATAGACAAATGTGTTACAATAGGAGAACTTTCGCTTGTTTCAACCTTTTTTGCCACATTTGTTGCTATCTTTAATAAATTTTCACGCAATTGTGGTAATTGAGTATCTACAGCCAACAATTTTCCAAGGAATTGTAATCCAGCTTCTTTAGACAAAGGAAACTCAGAGAAATAATTTGTCAAATCTATAATAGTATAATCCATAGAAATTCCTAAAGATATTGTCCGTCAAAATTAGTGATTAACTAACACATAATTTTATTTGTTCTCAAAGAAAATGCAAATGCTTTCTAATAAGCTATTGAAAAATTGATATTTTTCTCAAACGGAAAGGGGAAATTATGTTTTTTAGATTATTTTTATATTGCGCAATAGGCACGATTATATTTATAAGTTGTTCTACAAATCCCAATACAGAAGATACTATATCGCCACTTTCCATACCAGAAAATCAAAAAAATATAGAGACTGCATCGAATCAACATATTACTACTTCTAATGTTCCAGCTTCGATAGATTCTAATTTAACAACTCCCATCGAAATGCCATCTTCAGATTTCCCTACTTTAACAAAAGAAGAAAAAATAATATCTCCAGAAATCAAAATTTTTCACTTTGGAGCATGGGAAGCTAATATTCTTTCGGGAAATGTAAGTCAACCTGCAGAATCAAAATTTCCTCAGTTCGTCGCATTAAAACAAAAATTAAGCGAAGGAAATTCTATCATTTGCGCCAGTGGAGATATTTTTTCCGGGGAAGAAACAAACGATTTACCTGTTTTAGAGGCTATGGATATATTTGGTTTACAAGTTATGGCATTAAGTAATTTAGAATTAAATTATACAAAAAAAATCAAAGAAAAACTTAGCAAAGCAAAATTTATAACATTAAGTGCGAATGTTTATGAAGGAGAAAACCGTCTTTTTCAGCCATATATTATTAAAGAGATCTCAGGAATAAAAATTGGAATTATTGGGCTTACTACTGAAGAAGCAGCCATTCAAGTTGCACCAGAAAAACTTAAAGGATTGATGTTTAGAGATCCTATTAAAGAAGTACAAAAATGTTTGGATGAATTGAAAGGAAAAGCCGAAATTATTATTGTAATTAGTAATATGAGACATCCTCGTGATTTAGAGCTTGCGCAAGCATGTCCTAATATCACAGCAATATTAGGACGTTATGATTTGGATGCAGATAATCTTTATACTAAAGTTGGAAAAGTCGTAATAAGTAGAATTCATCACAAACAAGGTCAAGAATTAGCTGGGATAACTTTACAAAAACAAGAAAATTCTTGGATAGTAAAAGAACCTAAAATATATTTTTTAGGTTCAGAAACAGAATTAAAAAAGAAAAACTCTAATATTAGTATAGTTTATGTCCCAGAATTAAAACTTACTTCGGATTCTATTGCTTTAAATCTTGTAGAAAAATGGCATTCTCAACGAAAAGAATTATCAGAAGTTCTCTGCCAAAATGAAGAAATTTTAGAAGGTGAATACCAAATAGTGCGACAACAAGAAACCAACCTTGGCAATTTGATCTCAGATATTTTATTAGAAAGCCGCCCAGGTGCTGATATTGCTGTAGTCAATAGTGGATGTATACGTGCTTCAATAAAAACCGGCCCAGTAACACGCGGAATGCTCCAGACAACATTACCTTATAACAACAAAATTCTAGAAGTTGAAATAACCGGAGAAACAATAAAAGAAATGCTAGAAAATTCTGTGGCCCAATATGAAAAAGTTTCTGGAGCCTTTTTACAAATAGCAAATATGAATTTTACATTCAATCCTAATGCAGAAAAATTTAATCGAGTTGAAGAAATTAAAATACAAGGAGAGCCTTTAGAATTAGAAAAAGTTTATCGGCTTGTTACTCTTGAATATCTTATTCAAGGTGGCGATGATTATATCATGCTTAAAGATAGCAAAATCTTATTTCAATTCGATGAACCTATGCAAAAAATTATAGAAAATTATCTTAAAAAATATCGTACAGTTAAAATATCTTGTGAAGGACGTATTGTAAAAAAATAAGTTCATCTCACATAATTCCATCGCCAACCATTTTAGGTTGGCGATTTCTCTCTGTTTTATTACGTCATAAAATATTATAAAATAAGATTTTATGACTTTGACAAAAAAGGATTAAAAAGGATTTCTCATGCTTGATTTATCTTTTCTTTATGATACAATTGCTAAAATTGTTCCTTTAGAATGCTTACAACCTAGATTTATGCAACAGGCTTTATTAGGACTACTATTATTAGCACCTATGTGCGCAGCAATGGGTGTACAAGTTATCAATTTCAGGATGGCTTTTTTTTCTGATGCGATCAGCCATTCTGCTTTAAGCGGTATTGCATTAGGATTGCTTTTAAATTTTGATGTTAGAATATCAATGCTCACTTTTGGTGTTTTAGTTGGCCTTTCTATTATGAAATTAGGACATTCTTCTGCATTATCTTCAGATACCATCATTGGTGTATTTTTTGCAACAGCTATTGCTTTTGGATTAGCAGTTGTAAGTAGTGATATAAACGCAGCAAGAAATCTTCAAAGTTATTTATATGGAGATATTTTAACCATTGGAGATGAAGAAATCTGGTGGATGATTGCCCTTTTTATAATATTATCGGTATTCCAAATATTTTGTTTCAATCGTTTAATATATATTGGTCTTAATCCTTCCTTAGCAATGGCTCATAATGTTCCCGTTCATCGTTACCAATATTTTTTTTCGATTTTACTTTCTTTAGTAGTAATTTTTTCAGTATGGGCAGTAGGAGTTTTATTAGTAACTGCGATGTTAATTATTCCAGCAGCTTGTGGGCGCAATTTAGCCAAGTCTTCTCGAAGTATGTTTTGGCTAGCACAAATTGTCAGCATAATAGGATGTATTTCTGGATTGATTATATCTGGACAACCTTGGGCAAATATGGCAACAGGGGCAACAATTATTCTAAGTCTTTCTGCTTTATTTGGGATTACTTTAATTTATAATATAATTGCAAAAAAGATTCAAAATCATAGCTAAAAAGGAGTATATTTATGTTCGATTATGATCTCATAGTGTTAGGCGCAGGTCCTGGCGGTTATGTTGGAGCAATTCGAGCTTCGCAATTAGGATTAAAAACAGCTATTGTTGAAAAAGATAAATTAGGTGGAGTCTGTTTAAACGTCGGATGTATTCCTTCTAAAGCTCTTATTCATTTAGCAGATAGTTATTCCAGTCTTCAAGATTGGGAAAAAATGGGACTAGCAATTGATCGTAGTAAATTTGATTACAGCAAAGTATTTAAAAAATCTCGCGATGCCGCAGAAAGATTATCTAAAGGAGTAAAATTCTTATTAGAAAAAAATAAAGTTACCATCATTTCTGATGAAGGGAAAATTTCTGGCCCAAATACAATCTCTTTAGCAAGTGGAAAACAAATTACAGGAAAAAATATTTTAATTGCTACTGGCTCCAGACCGCGTGAATTAGCAGGATTTAGCTATAATGAAGAAAATATTCTTTCCTCTACAGGAACTTTAATGTTACAAACATTGCCTAAAAGCCTTCTCATCATCGGCGCAGGTGCAATTGGCATCGAATTCGCTCATATTATGAGCAGCTTTGGCGTAGATGTAACATTGATCGAAGCCTTGGATCAAATCCTACCATTAGAAGATTCTGAAACCGTAGAAGTTTTAACTAGGATGTTTAAACGTCGCAAAATTAAAATGATGGTATCAACAAAAGCAACAAGTTTTGAAAAACTATCAGATGGAATGCTCCAAGTAAAACTTGAAAAAATGGACGGAAGCAATCCTTCAACTATTCAAATAGAAAAAATTTTAGTAGCGGTTGGACGAAGTCCAAATAGCCAAAATATTGGTTTAGAATCCGTAGGAATTACTACAGAACGTGGATTTATTCCTGTTGGCGACTATTATTGCACTAAAGTTCCCAGCATTTATGCTGTAGGAGATGTTATTGCTACACCTCTTTTAGCTCATGTTGCTTCTAAAGAAGCAGAAATAGCTGTAGAATTCATGGCAGGACACCCTAACGCGAAACAAATTGATTTGTCCGCCGTACCTTCTGCAGTATACTGCGAACCTCAATTAGCCAGCTTTGGACTTTCTGAAAAAAAAGCAACAGAAAAAAAGATTGATTTTGCAAAAGCAATTTTCCCTTATAAAGGGGTTGGCAAAGCTGTAGCTACAGAATGCAGCGAGGGAATGGTAAAAGTTCTCTACGATCCTAAAACAAAAGAAATACTAGGCTGTCATATTGTAGGAAGCGAAGCCACTGAATTACTACATGAAGTTTTATTAGCTAAAACAGCCGAACTTTTGCCAACAGATATAGCAACCATGATGCATGCACATCCAACTTTGTCAGAAGGTATCATGGAAGCAATGCGAGCTGTTGAAGGTTGGGCTATTCACTTTTAAAAAATGCCACTACAAAAAGGAACTTTCTATGCCAAATGAAGAAAAACGTCCGGAATGGGTACCGGAAAATGCTGGACAAGAATTTACCACTATAGTCCGGCCTGGCGTAGAGAATTTAGGAACTGCCATTCCACATCGTCCCCAACGCCGTGAACTTAGTATTTCAGAATATGTAGAAGGTATTCTCAATCATAATCGTACGATTTTAGCACGTGCGATTACTCTCATAGAAAGTAACCTTCCCAAACACTTGGAAATGAGTCAGCAAATACTTACACAAATACTCCCTTTTACAGGGAAATCAATACGCATAGGCATTAGCGGTGTTCCAGGTGCTGGGAAAAGTACATTTATTGAAAGTTTAGGTTGTTACCTTACTCAAAATAATCATACTCTAGCTGTGCTAACAATCGATCCAAGCAGTACTATCAGCAAAGGCAGCGTATTAGGCGATAAAACAAGAATGGAAAAATTAGTACAACAACAAAATTGTTTTATCCGCCCGTCTCCATCAAGTGGTGCATTAGGAGGTGTAAACAGAAAAACACGCGAAACAATGTTAATCTGTGAAGCAGCCGGCTATGAAATAATTATTGTAGAGACAGTTGGAGTTGGCCAAAGTGAAATTCAAGTTCGTACTATGGTTGACTTTTTTCTATTACTCAATATTGCTAATGCTGGGGATGAACTTCAGGGAATTAAAAAGGGTATCATGGAAATTGCAGATGCTATTGCTATCAATAAATGTGATGGTCAAAATATTTCAGCAAGTATTTTAGCAAAAGCTGAATATTCTCAAGCATTACAATATATTTCTCCTTTTACACCTAATTGGAAACCTAAAGTTCATTTGTGTTCCTCCTTATTAGGAGAAGGAATACCAGAAATTTGGCAAGAAATACAGTATTTTATAACTGAAATTAAAAAAAATAATTATTTTCAAACTCGCAGACGCCAACAAATGCAAACTTGGATACACCAATTAGTTGAAGAATATCTTCATAATCTTTTTTATCGAAATCCTAAAATTTTAGAAATTTTGCCTAAAATTGAACAAGCTGTTTGGGACGGGGTGCTATCCCCTACTAACGCTGCATTACAAATGATAGAAATTTTAGAACAAAAAAAATAAAGCAAGTTAAAATTATTTGCAAAACAAAAAAATAAAGATATAATAAATCTCTTAAGAAAAGTGCGAAAGATCGCTATCCATTTAAGAGTTAATTGGATAGCGATTAAAGTATTCCTTATAATATAACCCATCAAGGTCAAAAATTATTTACGGAACAAAAAAAACATGGATGCCGAAGACCTTCAGGAAATCATTGCTGCATTTGTTGAAGAATCTAGCGAATCGCTAGATCGTTTAGATCAAGATTTGGTTTCCTTAGAAGAAAATGCAAAAGATACGGATCGAATCAATCGTATTTTTCGTAATTTCCATACAATCAAAGGAAACGCAAATTTCTTAAACAGCGAGCCAATTTTTGCACAAATGGCAAAAGTTGCTCATGCGGCTGAAGATGTCATGGGCGAAATTCGGGCTGGAAAAATCGGGGTTTCGCATGATTTGATGGATGCGGTCTTGGCAGCACTAGATACCATCAAAAAACTTTTTGCTCAAGTACAAGCTGGTGAAAAAGAACCAGAAGATTATACTCCTTTAGTACAAAAATTGCGTAGTTTAACTACAAAAGCCATTGCTGCCACGTCCCCAACTCCAGCAATACAAACGCCAGCACAACAACCGGCCATTTCAATACCTGCTGCTGCCACACAAACACAACAACCGCCAATTCCACATCCAACTCCTGCACAAACACCAATAACACCAATTTCTATACAACCTCCCACTACATCACAGCCTTCTACTACCACACCACAACCTTCTTCAAAAACGACTATCTCTCCTCCATCACCACCAGTAGTCGTGCAAAGCTCTCAAATATCTGCTCCTTCAATTATCTCTCCTCCATCACCACCAGTAGCCGTGCAAAGCTCTCAAATATCTACTCCTTCAATACCTGCATCCAAAACAGAACAACCTTCTTCCCAGCCCTCCAGTTCTCCCACTCCATCTAATCAAGCACCTGCTAATGATTATGAGGATCTAACCCAAGATTTTATTCAAGAATCAAAAGAACTTATTGAGCGAGCGGATCAAGATTTAGTAAAACTAGAAAAAAATCCTCAAGATCAAAAACTACTTGAACAAATTTTCCGTACCATGCACACAATAAAAGGTACAACAGCATTTTTAGGTTATCATAAAATATCCGAACTCACACATGCTGCTGAAGATGTAATGAAAGATGTAAGTAAAGGAAATATGCCTTTAGATGCGCGAGTTATGGATGGAATCTTAGCAGTAATCGATTTTTTAAAGAATTTCTTTAAACGTTTAGAAACTGGTGATAAAGACGAAGGAAATATACAACCAATTTTACAAAAATTACAAAATCGTAATATCAAATCTTCTGAGACGCCTCAAGTTGTTGAGAAATCCGCACCTCCAACTACTAAAGAACCTGTTGAAGAGGCACGCAAAAATGTCCCAGCAGTATCTACTACAGAGCAAACAATTCGTGTAGAAACAACACGACTTGATAAACTCATGAATTTAGTTGGAGAATTGGTATTAGGCCGTAATCGTCTTGTTCAAGTATTAAGAGAAATGAGTGATAAAATTGGAGACGATCGTGTCATCCAAGATATGAGTTCTGCTGTAGATTTTTTAGATTTTGTAACTTCAGACTTGCAACGTGCTGTACTCAAAACACGTATGCAGCCAATCAGCAAAATATTTAACCGTTTTAGCCGTACAGTTCGAGATCTTGCTAAAGAACTAGGGAAAGAAGTAAAATTAATTATTGAAGGGGCCGAAACTGAACTGGATAAGTCTGTTATTGATGAATTAAGCGATCCCTTAACACATCTCTTACGAAATTCTGTAGATCATGGTGTAGAAATGCCAGAAGTAAGACATAAGGCAGGAAAAAATCCTATTGGAACTGTTGTTTTATCAGCAACGCACGAAGGCAATCATATTTTGATTAGCTTAAAAGACGACGGCAAAGGCATTGATCACGAAATAATAAAAAATAAAGCGATAAAAAATAACATAATCTCTCCAGCAGAAGCACAAAGAATGTCTCGTAAAGATATTCTTGATTTAATTTATCGCCCAGGTTTTTCTACAGCAGAAAAAGTAACAAACGTATCTGGTCGTGGTGTTGGGATGGATGTTGTTAAAACGAGTATAGAAAAACTTAATGGAAGCGTTGAAATTTCAACAGAGATTGGAAAAGGTTCTACTTTTACAATTCGACTTCCCTTAACATTAGCTATTATACAAGCACTTCAAATTCAAGTTGGCAATGAAATTTTTGCAATGCCACTAACTTCTGTTATAGAAACATTAAGACTTCATCCAACTCAATTACAAACTGTATCAGGACGAGAAGTAATTCGTTTTCGCAATACTATTATTCCACTCATTCGACTATACGAAATATTTAATATTCCCAAAGAAAACCAAAATGTTATTGATAAACTTTATATTGTTGTTGCGGGAATGGCTGATAAAAAAATTGGTTTAGTTGTAGATAAGATTGTTGGCCAAGAAGAAGTAGTTGTAAAGTCTATGGGAAAATTGTTAGAAAATACTCCAGGGATTTCAGGAGCTTGTATTGGTGGAGATGGAAAAATTACTTTGATATTAGATTTATCTGGATTATTAAAGTTAATCCCTCAAAATAGTATTAGTGGAATAATACAACAATCTACGCAACAAATAAAACAAGAAGATTTATCAACAAAAGATCGTTATGCCCCAACTTCAATTTTGCTAGTTGAAGACTCTCGCAGTGAGCGGAAAAGAGCCCGTATGACTTTAGAAGCAAAAGGCTATCGGGTTATTGAAGCAACTGATGGGAGAGAAGCTTTAACTCGTCTTATGGATTATCAAGTAGATATGGTCATTACAGATATTGAAATGCCAGAACTAGATGGCTACCGTCTTACTGCTAAAATTCGAGAGAATAGAAAATTTAAGAATTTGCCAGTAATTGCGATTAGCTCTCATAAAGAAATGATTGACCGTATCAAAGGTATGGAAGCAGGAATCAATGCCTATCTTCCTAAACCATTCGATGAAGATGAATTGTTTAGTGCTATAAAAAGTTTGCTGTCCTAAAGGAACATCTATGAGAATTACCTTTGGAATGAAAATAAGCAGTTCCTGCCTGGTAGCGGCTGTCATCGCTTTTATGCTCAGCAATTGGCTAGGCAGTTATCAAATTGATGCAAGTTTGATCTTTGTGGTAGTTGGTTTGGTAGGCTTAGGAATAGGACTTTTAGTAAGCTGGCATTTTCAAGCCAATTTAAATAAATTTGGTCAAATTTTAGATGGTTTAGCCAAAAGCCGCCTCAACGGAGATGAAAATTATATTTTTACTCAAGATGAATTTGGCCAATTTCTCCATCAAATAGTAGATTGGAATCGCCAACAAAAATCAACAATTTCTCGCGTTCATACAACTTCGGAAAATCTTACTCATCTCATTCAAAAAATCTTTTTGAGAATTGTAGAGACTTTCAAAAATTTGGAATCTCAAAATACAAGCCTTCAACGAGCTGTTAATAAAATTGTTGAGATGAATACCATTTTATTAAATCTACAAGAAAAGGCAAAAGATTTAACTGATTCCGTTACCAATACAACAAATGATGTGAATGTTCTTAGCTCGAATATTTCAGAAGAATCTAGTAAAGTTGATTCTGCCACTAATATTTCACAAGAAGCTGTTAATGCAGCTCGAGAAGGAACTGGCGTTATCAGAGAGATGGAAGAAGGCATGACTAAAATAGCAGATCATGTAAAAAGTGCCAGCCAAACCATTGATAAACTAGGAAAAAGCTCTGATGAAATTGAAGAAATTATTAGTGTTATTGATGACATTGCAGATCAAACCAACCTATTAGCTCTCAACGCAGCTATCGAAGCTGCACGCGCAGGAGAACAAGGACGTGGGTTTGCAGTAGTTGCAGAATCTGTACGCAATCTTGCAGAAAAGACACAAAAGGCTACGAAAGAAATTGTTGTTATGATCAAAAACTTACAAGATGAGACTTCTGGTGCTGTTCATTCCATGGAAGGCGGAACTAAAGAAGTCGAAACAGGTGTAGGTATGGCAGCTAAAGCAGGCCAAACACTTGAACGTATTGTAGGATCTATTGAAAAGGTAAACGATTTAGTTACAGAAATTCGTGAACACGCAACTGAACAAACCCAAATTAAACATAAAATTGCTACAATGTCCGCAGGAATAGATCGCATAACCCAATCTCTTTTCAGTAGTATGGCAACTCATAAACAAAGTGCGTTTGAACTCAAACAAGAAATCGAAAATCTTGAACAGTTGTCCAATAAAATACAGCAAGTACTTGCAGAAATTCGTCGAGATACGGAAGAAGTATCAAATTATAGTGTTCAGCTTAAAAGCTGGGGAATTATACAAGACAAGTCAAAAAATTCTGCCTAATAATTTCTTCGCGATAGGAAAAAGTTATGCAAAAAATTGAAGAAGAAACTTTTTTACAGATGGTAACATTCCATCTTGGCGAAGAAGAATTTGCATTTAGTATTGCCCACGTAAAAGAAATTGTTCGCATGTCTCCTGTTACAAGAGTTCCCAAATCTCCGGATTTTATTGAAGGAGTAATTAACTTACGTGGCAATGTTATTCCAGTAGTTGACCTGAGAAAACGCTTCCGTTTGCCCACAGTAAATAATCGAAAAACTCGAATTATCATTGTTGAAATCACAGGTGTAAGCCTTGGTGTAATTGTTGATCAAGTGTTAGAAACACGACAGATCCCGCGTTCTATTGTTGATCCAGCGTCTTCTGTCATCAGTGGAATAGAAAGCGAATATATCTTGGGAGTGGCAAAACTGGAAGATCGTTTGATTAGTTTACTGCATATTGATAAAATTTTTAATTTGCAGGATATTATTCAAAAAACGACATACTAAAAATCCCCTGGCTATCTTTAGCCAGGTAGCTTGTAAGGAAATTTTTCATGAAAATGCGATTTTCCTGGAAGCAAATCTCGGTAGCAGGGAGTAAAATCGCTTTACCTTTAGTACTATTTTTTTTGATTGTACTTTGCATGATTAGCATAATTCGATTCTCTCAACAACAGAATATCAATATTTCTTATCGTTGGGGAATTGAACAATTTATAACCGCTATCGTTAAAAATATGCCAAATCTTGAAGCTCGCCAAGGATATTTAAAGCAGCAAGCCCCCTGGGCAAATCTCTTAGATGCGTTTTTTCAAGATAAAGGGAAATACTATATTGTTTTTTATCAAAAAAAACTTCAAACTATAGAAGTAGTAGCCAATTGGGGAACATTTTCCCAAGAAAATTTACCGAATTTTTCAACATTACAATTCCCTACTCAAGTTAATAATTCTTCGCAATGGAAAAATGTTGAACAAGGATTGCTTTATCATTACCCTATCAACAATGAAGAAGGTTTTATTCTTCTAACAACGCCTATAACATCCCCAAGTTTAAGTTGGCCATTAATATTTACATTTTTAGCACTTGCTATTTTAGCAATATGGGGATTCTTGAATCTAGCTATTCAAGAAGGACCCAAGATTGGTAATTTAGATAGATTAGCAGAAGCAATAGAATCTGCCGAAAGAATGCATATCGAATTGCAAAAACGTTGGAATATTTATGAACAAAGCCGACAAGAAAAACGCCAAACAATTGAACATTCTTTGACAGAAACCATACGTATAACAAATAATTCTAAGCAAAATCTTAAAGATACAACAAAACAATTAGAGCAAATCAGCAATTCATTAGGTGAAAAAAGTCAAAAGATTAAAAGTATGCTTGGTTCTTTAACAACTATGGCAGCCGCCATCAAATCTGTAGCTTCTCATGCTTCAGTTTCAGTAAATACTTCAGTCGCTTCAGAAGTAGATGCTAAAAAAGGTGGCGAAGTCGTCAGCCAAATTATTCGGCACATGAATAAAATTACTCAAACAGTATCTAAATCGGCATCTGTAATTAAAGAATTAGGCGAAAGCTCTGACAAGATTGTCGATATTATCAATGTTATTGATGATATTGCAGAACAAACTAACCTTTTGGCTTTAAATGCTGCAATTGAAGCAGCACGAGCTGGTGCACAAGGACGCGGTTTTGCTGTAGTTTCTGATCAGGTGCGTAGCCTTGCAGAAAAAACAACCCATGCGACAAAAGAAATTTCGGAAACCCTATCTTCTATCCAGGAAAAAACATCTCAAGCTGTTGCTGCTATGGATGAAGGGATTAAAGAAATTGACATGGGAGCTGGTCTTGCTGTCCAAGCTGGGGTAAGTTTGCGCAAAATTGTTACAAATGCTAAACGTATTACAGAAATGATCTCGATGATTGTAGATGCGGCACAAAAACAAGCTAAAGCAGCAAGTGTAAGTTCTGAAGATGTTGTAGAAATTGATCGCAGTATGGATACAAGTTGTGAAAACAGCAAAGAAACAGTAAATACTGCCCAAAATTTAGAGCAACAAATGCAAGAACTTGCTAAATGGATGGAAAATTTCCGTTGTATTTGGGAAGAAAAGTTCTTAGAGCAAGAATTAGCTACATTAGTAAGCACTGAACATAAAGAATGGCAAGTAATTCTTGAAAAATCTTCAAAAATATTAAATGACATAACACAAAATTCTAAAACTCTTTAAACTTTTTTCAAAACATATTTGAAATATTTTTGCAATATTGAGGAAAAATTCGCACTTAGCAAACCTAAAGCGAATTTTTCCAGCCTTGATTAACAAGCTATCTCATTTTATAAAAATGAGCAAAAAAATACTTTACAAAATGTTTCAAATGGTGTAAAATATTCCTAATTACAAGAACCAACTTTTCCTACCTTGAGAGAATCCAGCCCGTTAAGGGAAGAGTACTTCTTATACTAGCAACTTGGGTTTTCTAGCCATATTTTTAGAAGGGAGTTTATATGCCAAACGGCAAGGTCAGAATTCTTGCAGTGGACGATTCCTTGGTAACGTTGAAAATCTTGAAAAAAACTCTTAAAGAAACAGATTTTGAAGTTATTGGTGAGGTTACCTCAGGGGTAGAAGCCATTAACAAATATGAAGAATTAAAACCCGATATTGTTTTGCTAGACATTATCATGCCCGAACAAGATGGCATCGAAACCTTGGAAAAAATTATCCACAAAGATGGAAAAGCAAAAGTTATCATGGTTTCTTCAATGGGAGCTAAAGAAAAAGTAATGGAATCTCTCGAAAAAGGAGCCAAAAATTTTGTGATGAAGCCTTATGAAAAGAGCACCCTCGTCGAAGTATTAAAGAAAGTCTATGAAAGCTAACTCGGGCAAAGGAGAGACGAGATGTCCGTCAAATTTTTCGGCCAATATTTATTAGAGCAAGGAAAAATTATCAAGGAAGAATTGCTCGACGCGCTAGAATACCAAAAGAAAAATAATGCTAAATTAGGCACTATTGCTATTGACGCTGGGTATCTTACTGCGCAACAGGTAGAACATATTCATACTGAGCAACAACGTACTGACAAACTATTTGGAGAAATCGCAATTGGCCTGAATTACCTGACCCCAGAGCAACTGGAAGATTTACTAATCATCCAAAAAAATGAGCGTATTTCTTTAGGGGATGCTCTAGTACAAAAAGGCTATTTAACTCTCAGCGAATTAGAAGATGTTCTACGAGCATTCAAAAAATATCAGGATTCCTTTCTTAAAACAGTTCGATTTACAATTACACAAACAAAAAATCCAGAAATACCAGATATCTTCCTTGATCTTACTGTGAAATTTTTGCGCCGTCTTGCAGATTTTGATGTTGAAGTTACAGCTTCACATAATAATTCTGAAAAAATTTGTCCTTATATTTGGAATGTTTATCAGCAATTCATTGGCGATACAGTTGGTCTATATATGATTTCCTTGCAAGATAAAGCACTATTAAAAATAGCCTCTGGAATTGCTCAAGAAACTATTTATGAAGTAGATGATTTTGCCAAAGATGCGGCTAAGGAATTTGTCAATACTTTGGTGGGAAACAGCGTTGCCAAATTTAGTCATAAAGGTCTTAAGATGAATCTAAAACCTCCGGAATTGGCACCCTCTTTGAGTGGCATTAAAATTCCTCCAGAAAGCAGCGAAGTTGTTTCCGTTACTTTAGCTTCTCCTCAATATGATATTCAAATGACAGTATTTTATTCTCCATTAACAAAAAAAATTTAAATATAAAAAATCTGCAATATTACTAAAAATTAGTGATATTGCAGATAAATTTTTTTAAAAACCTGTTGGTTTATCAATAAAAACATGCTCAAGAGAAAATTTTTCTTGGAGATGCTGGCCTAAAGCGCGAATCCCATATATTTCCGTATTATAATGTCCAGCATAAAGAACATTTGTGCCAAAATCCTTAGCTTGGTGGTAAGAAGAATGGTTTCCCTCTCCTGTAAGCAACAAATCCAGATTTTTATTAGCAAGAGCAGTAATTTCGGAAGCACCAGAGCCACTTACAATTGCAATATTTTGAATAGTTTTTGGCCCAAAGTTTAGCAATTTTACTGAATTAAGATGCTTTTTTACTTTTGTAACAAACTTGTTTAAAGCGATTGGAGCTAAAGTTTTTGCTTCTATTCCCACAGAAATCCCATTATAATTTCCAAATGGACGAACAATTTCTAAACCTAATGCTATGGCTAATTGAACATTATTCCCAATTTCATGGTGAATATCTAAAGGAATGTGCATGGCATATAAAGATAAATTATTTTGCATAAGATATCTAATACGTTCTCCATGTACACCGTTAATAAGCAAACTCTTTCCCCAAAAAAGCCCATGATGTACTAAAAGTAACTGGGCTTGAAGAGCAACCGCCTCTTTAAAAGTTTCCATACAAGCATCCACAGCAGTTGCTATTTTTATAACATCTTTTTCCGCATCAACTTGGAGGCCATTTTGGGATGGATCGACACTCGTAATAAAATTTTTTAAATCAAAGTATTCGCTAAGATATTTGACAATTTCGTTAATTTTCATTTTAAAAATTTTAAACCTTTCAAATATTTTATAAAAATTTTTGAGGGCTTTTATGATAAAATCTGTTGAATTCCGAAAAAAACGCGATTTTCTTTGGAAAAGACTAGAAGAATTATTAAATAAAATTGGGCCAAATTATAATACAAAAAAACTGTCTCCACAAGAATTAGAGGAATTGTCTAAATTATATCGTTTAAGTGTTTCCAGTTTGTATATAGCTCGCACTATAACATTAGATCAAAATCTTTTAAACTATCTTCAATCATTAGTAATACGAGGATATTTTTGCATTTATGGACGAGCTACACGTCAGAATACCATAAGTAATTTTTTTTTGCAACAATTCCCTAATCTTGTAAGAAAATATATTCTTTATCATGCTGTTGCATTTTTTCTCATACTATCGGGAATCATTGCAGGATTTTTTACAACTTGCGACGATCCAAGTAATTTTTTTGCATTTGTAGAAGAAAAAAAAACAATAGGACGTACACCATTTGATTCTAAAGAAAGCCTAGCAGAAATTTTAAAAGGAGGGAGAACTTCTTCCGAAGCTGAAAAAACTTTATTTTTTAGCCAGCTTTTTAGCCATAATGCAAAAATCGGTTTTATTTCTTTTGCATTGGGTATTGGATTAGGCATTCCTACTATTTTTTTAATGGTTATAAATGGCGGTTCTCTTGGAGCTTTAGCCGCAGCATACCATCTTCATAAATTAGATGGGCCATTTTGGGCATGGATACTTCCTCATGGAATCACAGAATTTTTAGCAATAATTTTATGTGCAGGTGCAGGATTTATTTTAGCGGTTAATCTTCTACGTCCAGGCCTTTATGGCAGACTTCATAATCTTAAAATAGCAGCTCAAGATGCAGGCCTGATTGTTATGGGAAGTGTACCAATATTTTTAATTGCCGGCTATATTGAAGCATTCTTTAGGCAATCTTATTTACCAGATATTGTCCGTTATTTTGTTGCCTTAGTTACTGTTCTATTATGGTACATTTATTTTTCAAAAACAGGAACCAGAAAAGAACACTAACTTCTAAATTTTAAACCAAAAATTTTATAAAAACATATTAGAAACAGCCAAAATTCTTAAATTTAAAGTTTTATTCCTTACAAAAATATTTTTTCTTGCAAAAGAATGCTTGGCTTGGTACAATTTTTCAAATAATTTCCTAATGAACACTACTTATCAAGCAGGAGTTAGTAATATGCTTGCTTTGTTCAAGTTATTAGAACAAACCGGAGTAGAGCAAGAATTTTCCGAAAAATATAATAATTGTTGGAATGAGGAAAATGCCAAACGATTGGTAAAATTTTTAGCCCTCCAACGTTTGCAAGTTTCAGCGGATGAATTAAAACAATTTTTAGAAAAAAAGTCATTGATAAAAACTGTCAAAACAACTTTACCAATATCACACGATCAAATTTCTCCTGATCAAGCGTCATTGCTTATTCCTGAACATGGCTTATGGCATGAGGAATTAGGCTGGGATGAACCAGAAACATCTGGAACATATAGCAACAAACCGCCCATTAACTCTGTTGGTATGCGTCAGGCTCATAAACTTTTAGCAGTAGACATAGAAGAATCTTCTGACGCTGAAGGAACTGATGAAATTTTTGCATGTTTAGCAGGAATGGCACCCAAAGAACACGATTTTTTCCACGATCCTATGGCAAACATCGATTCTAAACAACGCGAGATTGAGAGAGAACTTAAAGCAGTTGCTGAATCTTCTATAGATGTAGATAAAAAAGATGAGGAGTTTCTACCGACTGCCCCTACAGATACTTTCTTTCTAAGAGAACCCACTCCAGAAGAATTTCAATTTGTCGATGAGCTAGAACAAAATTTAGATATCATGCCAGTTGCTACAGAAACTACAAGAAAATCTAAAAATACTCACTTTCAGGAAGAACCTTTATCAAAATCTAAAACTCCCATTGAAATTTCTGAAGCAAATAAGGTAAGAGCAATATCTGAATTGGCTAAAGTAAAAGAACTTATCAAACAAGCCAAAATAGCTATGGCAGTTGAAATTTCTAAAGAATCTAAAGAAGCAAAAGAATCCTCACAAAATATACCAGCAATAGAATCCTTACATACAGAAAAAAAAGCTAAATCTACTTTTGACGCTATACTTACAGAAAGTAAAATAAAACCAGCATTTCAAGCGACTTCTTCGGAAGAAAAAAAGACAGAATCCGGACAGTATTTTTCAGAAAGTAAAATAAAACCAGCATTTCAAAATAAAACTATAGAAAAAGAAATAGAGCCTGAATACCCTGAATTATTAAGCGATAGTGAAATTTTTGCTTATGAATTCTTTGGTTTTTTAACAAATGAAGAAGCAGAAGAAGCTATAGATACTAATGAAAATTTAGAAGCCCTTGAAGTTCTGGAATCTGGAGAAGTACTCCCCAGAAGAGCTAAAAAACAGACTTCTTTATTGATGAAAATTCCATCTCCCAACGAAATCACATCTTCTATTGAAGAAACATGGGAATCTTCTCTTTCTTCTGATGAGCCAGACAAACAAACACCTAATTCCCCATCTAAAACAGCTTCTCCAAACAAGATATTGCCTTTATCCAACAAAATACATGCAACACCTATTTCAAATATAAATAAAATATCATCTCCTAACATTCCATTATCTGGCCAAACAGCAGAGGATTTACAAAAATTAAAAGATCAGGGTGAAAGATATTGGTTAGCTAAACGATTTCCTGCTGCTATTGAGGTATGGTGTGAATATTTAGCAATCAAAAAATCCGATCCAGTTATCGAAGCTAGAATTGCACAAGCTCAAAATAGACTTCAAGAGGCTATGGAAATTTGGGAACGTGCAAAAGTTTTAGAAATTCGAGAAGAAGCTTTAGAATTGATTAAGCAATGCCTTCAAATTTACCCTTATCATGCAAGTGCATTAAAAATAATGGAACAATTTGAAAAAGAAAGCAAATCAAAAAAATCAGATACTATTTCAGTTGGTTTAGACAAAGAATCTCCTGAACTAGCAGAAGCCTTAGATACTGCTGAAATTCGCACCCATATTAACAATGCACAGGAAATGCGCCGAAAAACTCAAGAATATAGCCGCCGGGTAATAGAACAGCGAAAACAATTCGACCAAATGTTTGAAAAAGCAAAACGTGAAGAATTGAATAGAAATTTTTCTGCAGCATTAGAAATTTTACAAGATTTACGTAGCAAGATTTGGGAATGCGAAGTTCCAAATTTAAATAAAGATATACAACGTGTTCAACAATATGTTGCGCAAAAAAATTCTAAACAAGGATTTCAACGCATTCAAAAGATCGATCAAGCAATTCGTTGGTATGAAATTGAAGCAGCAGAAAAACAATTGCATGATAAATCTATTATCCTTCCTAATGAAGCCATTATAAAAGAGCTTTGGCAAAATACTACAAACCGATGCGTAAAAAGAGGATATCAACGACGCCAATTGCGTATTTTATGGACGATTACGTTGGGAATACTTTTAGTACTTCTTCAAGTTTTAGCCAAAGTAGGAAATGAAAACCAGCAAAATTGGATCGTTTATCAAAAAGAACTTCAGGAAAACATTCAAAGTTTTCAGAATCTTCAAGACGTATATTTTCAAGAATCAAAGCCACAATATCGTCTCTTTTCTGAGAAAACAATTCAGTTGGCAAAAGAAACAAGCGAACAATTTCTTCTCAACCAGAAAAATACAAAAGCCTTTTTTACTATATTTATCAGCCCACCATCAGAAGAAGATATAAAATTTTTAAAACAATGGAAAATCGTTGTGAATAAAATGTATAAAGAATGGGAAAATATCAAAAAAAATGAAGCAGAACTAGTAAAAATTGCTCAAGATTGGGAAGAACAACTTAAAAATTTTCAAAATCAATTTAATGAGATTGAACAAAAACTAGCAAAAAATACTGTAGCAAAAAATAAAAATTTCCCCAAGTATAAAGCAGATTTCCAGGAATATAAAAAAACATTCAGCCAACTCCAAAGCAAACTACAAAACCTAAAAGCAGATTTAGAGCAAGGGAATTCAAAACAATATGAATACTGGCTCGAAACTGTTCCCAAAATCAAATATTGGGAAAATTGGAAAGATGAGCTAATAAAATTTGGCGAAAAGATAGAAAAATAGGGAGATTATTATGTCATTGCGATGGTCCACAAGAATTTATCAACTTTTTTTGCTTTTATTAACAGGAATATGTATTTTTATCTCTTCGCAATTTCTCCCAACTATTTTAGAAAAACGCCAAAAATACCAATTGACACAAAACCATCCTTTAGAAAATGCACCTCCTCAATTAGTGATTGCAACCACTGCTTTAGGCGGATTACGTGGTTTTATGATTGACTACCTTTGGCTTCGTGCTACCGAATTACGAAACAAAGGAAGCCATTATGAAATTGTACAATTGTATGATTGGATAAGCAAACTCGAGCCGCGTATTCCAGAAGTTTGGTCTTATATTGCTTGGGAAATGGCATATAATATTTCAGAAACAATGTACAGTCCTGATGATCGTTGGCGTTGGATATACAAAGGAATGTGTCAATTGCGCGATCACGGAATCATTTATAACCAAAATACTCCGCATCTTTATTGGGAACTAGCGTTCATGATTTACAACAAAATTGATGTTAACGCAATCCAACAATATAAGCATTATTTTGGCCTGAAATGGTTCCAATTCTGGAATGAGGTGCTAGGCTCGGAATTTGATATTGAAGCTATTGTGCAAGCACCTGCTACACTAGAAATCTTACTAAAAGATACTTTTGTTGTTCAATTTTTAGAAGAATCTAAAAAACATGCCAATTTTGATATGCTTGCAGATTTTTACAACATCAGTAATTTGTCTGAAGAAGCCAAATCTAAGTTGGACGAAATCACCAAACAAGAAAAATATGCTACAGCAATTCCCAAAATTATTGCCTATATTATCAGCCAGAGGTTACAAAAAGAATTCAAAATGCAACCCCAAAAAATGCTATCCATGACTCAAAAATATGGAAAAATAGATTGGAGATTGCCTTCTGCACATAGTTTATATTGGGCAGAAGAAGGACTGGCAGCATTCGGCCGACTCAAAGCCAATCCCAGCAAAAAATTATCTAATGTGAATATGGAAACATTAGAGAGAAATCTTGATAGAGTCCAACATACAGCCTTGCAACAAATATTTGAGTATGGGACTTTTCTTGTTATGACTCCCCAACGCCTGGTTTGTATTCCCAATTTTACAGTACTCGATTCTTTACAAGAACTTTGCGAAAATATCCAAAAAAAATGGGGATTAGAAAAAGGACGTGAAAGCCACGAAACATTTTTACGCCGAGCAATTGGCAAATGCTACATGCACAATCGCAGTGAACAAGCAAAGAAATATTTTGAGATATTAAAGAAGAAATTTCCTAATAACCCCGAATATCGTCAGGATATAGACACCTTCATTGTACAAGATGTTGGCCGCACAGTCAATTTTGCTCAGCCTCATGTTGTTGAAGAATACCTAATTCGTAGCCAGGCAGATGCCTACCGCTCCCTTTTAGAAAGCAATTACGAAAAATACAACGGACTGACTCATATCATTGCACTTATTTATCGAAGATATTTAGAACGCCACGATCAAAACTTTGATAACGAATACCTAAAACCCCGAACTATGGAATACATCCAGAAATCTGCCTATAGAAATTTAATAAGAGACACCGAAGTCATGTATGGTAAAGAAAAAAGTGCTACGATTTGGAATAGCATCGAAAAAAAATTCCCGATCTTTGCCAAACTAAGAGAATTAAAAGAATAAAAAAAAACTTGCCAATACTAAAAATTGTGTTGGCAAGTTTTTTTACGAATTTCTATATGACAATCAAGAAAGGAGAAATCGTTATGAAACAACCACAGTTTAAAATAGTTCCGCCTGAAGAAATGAAGGACAATGTTTTCAAACTTATTGGCAAGGACTGGATGCTTGTTACGGCAGGTACATCCGAAAAATACAACTGCATGACTGCATCGTGGGGTGGGATGGGAATATTGTGGCAAAAGCCAATCGCATTTGTTTTCATAAGGCCAGGACGATATACGTTTGAGTTTACAGAAACAAACCAGCGCATGTCGCTGTGCTTTTTCAAAGAAAAATACCGCCCTCTACTGAATCTCTGCGGAAGTAAATCAGGCAGGGATATTGACAAGATGAAGCTAGAAGGGCTAACACCAGCTTTTTCAGAAAACGGAGTACCTTTCTATAACGAAGCCTGCATGATAATTTTGGCCAAAAAATTATACTCTCAGTTTATTGATAAAAACCTTGTGCTGGAGCAATCAGTACATAATTTATACACTGGCGACGACTACCATAAAATGTATATCTGTGAAATTGAAAAAATTATGATACAACCATAAATTCAGTATTTTTGACCATTAGCAATCGTAATATATTCGTCCCATAGATGGTAGCATATATGAACTATCGCCCATAGAACAAACATATATGCCGGTATTTTGGGGCAATCTACCTAAATCATTTTCTACCACTTTCAAGGTACTCTTGGACATCTTTACGAGTATCCTCATCGCAATCAAAAATTGCTTCCTCTGCCGTCCAATCGGGCAGAAGATGATTATCAATCATAGATGTGATGGCATAGCTTTACAAAATATAACAAAAGTGTAAAATATCCCTAATTTTATTTAGGAGCTTTTACATAATGTACGAAACAACAAAAGTAGCGTGTAGAAAATTGAATGTTCATCCTAATACATTAAGGAATTTATCAGAACAGGAAAAATTGTTACAATACGAACTCCTGGAAACCAAAGAAGATATGATGTAGAAGGATTTTTAGGAAAAATAAAATGTAGAAGGATGATCTGTTATTGTAGAGTATCGAGTTATAAGCAAAAAGATGATTTGGCAAGACAAGTCGCATTTATGAAGGAGAAATGTCCGAAGCATGAAATCATCCAAGACATCGGAAGTGGGCTTAACTTCAAAAGAAAAGGATTTAAAGCCATTTTGGAACTTGCGAATAAAGGAGAAATCAGAGAACTTGTGGTTGCCCACAAAGATAGGCTGTGCAGATTCGGATTTGAGATTATCGAATGGCTTATCAACAAACAAAATGGGAAAATCGTGGTTCTCGATAAAACAAGTTATAGCCCCCAGGAAGAGCTTACAAGAGATTTGCTTACCATCTTACATGTCTTCAGTTGCCGAATTAACGGATTGCGAAAATACCATAATCAAATCAAGAAAGATACGAATTTATCCTAATGCTCAACAAAGAGAAATCCTAAGAAAATGGATGGGAACTTCACGCTATGTGTATAATCAATCAATAACCAAATTAGAACATGGAACTAGAAATAATTGGATGGAGATAAAAAAAGATTATCTTCCAACATTACCAGATTGGGCAAAAGAAGTTCCTTACCAGATCAAAGGAAT
>CAZPDM010000040.1:0-10939 GCA_964585305.1 uncultured Planctomycetota bacterium
AACAACTAGGTTTACAAAAAGGCGAACAACTAGGTTTACAAAAAGGCGAACAACTAGGTTTACAAAAAACAGCACAAGAGGCTTTTAAACTAGGCTTGGATTTGGAAAGCATAAAAAAAATCACAGGATTACCAGTAGAAGAATTAAAAAAAATACAACGAAAAAAATAATACGATAGAGAATATCAAAAGTAATACAGAAAATTACAATATCAACATAAACAGAAACAAAGAAAAATCCTTCACAGATTTGTGAAGGATTTTTCTTTTATGCTCTATTTTGCAACAGTTTCTTTAAACTGCGATAATCTATTTTTCCAGTTCCAAGAAGAGGGATTTCGTCTATTTTACAAATACGACGAACATTATGAATTGCACTTAAACCTGCATCGCGGATAATTTCATTCACACGAACACGATCAATATCCATCGTAGTAAAAAGAACAATTTCAGCATGATTTTCATCTTCTGTTGCTTCGATGGCTAATGTAGGTTTATCTTGATCTGGTGTTGATAATTTAATTCGCAAAGATTCTTCTATGGCAGGCAAAGAAACCATTTCTCCTGCAAGTTTTACAAAACGTTTGAGTCGTCCGGAGAAGATCAAATTTTTTTGGCTATTTTGAACAACAAGATCTCCCGTGTTATACCATATCTGGTTTTTAAATTCTACAAAAGGATTTCCCTGATAGTTCAAATATCCAGAAAAAATACTTGGGCCAGATACAAGTAAGCGTCCCATAGTTCCCTCAGGAACTTCTTCTCCCGTATCTAAATCCACAATTTTATATTGAACAGAGGGCAAAATTTTTCCTATTGAACCCATCTGAATAGAATCTTCATGATTGATGCTAACAACCGGCGAGCATTCTGTAATTCCATATCCTTCTAAAATCTTTAAATTCGGGCATAATTCACTGGTAAGGTTCCAAAGTTGTTCAGGAAATTTTTCAGCTCCCGAAATCAAAAATTTTATAGTTTGTAATTTCTCTGGACGGCAGGCTCGAATAATTCCTTGCCAAAAAGTTGGTGTTACTAATCCCATTGTTACTTTATATGCATGAATAATATTTGCTACTGCTCGAGCTTCTGTTGGATTAGGATAGTAAACAACGCGAATACTTGCACAAATAGGAAAAATTACTGTTGCAACTAAACCGAATGAATGAAAAGCTGGTAAAATACCGAGCATAACTTCATTTCTGTAAAGAAATACTACACTTACCAAATCATAAATATTCGTCAAAATATTTGTATGGCTTAAAGGAACAGCTTTGGGAGTGCTTTCTGACCCACTTGTAAAAAGGACTGCGGCAGTATCTGAGATTTTAGATTTATACAAAGTTCTCCAACTTAAATAGGATTTAAACATAGCAAATAACTTTTGAGAAAATGAAATTTGTTTCCCAATATCTTCTATATAAATAAAATAGTTTTCTAAACTGGCAATATCCATGCCTTGTTCTTTAAGTTTTTGAACTAATTTTCGCGATGTAATTACTTTTTCTACTCCAATACCTTGCAAAGAAAATAAAATATTTTTTGCACCTGTAGTCCAGTTTACCATCACTGCTTTTTTGCCAGAAAACATTGTTGTTAAATATAATATACTTCCTGCAACACTAGCAGGAAACATTATACCTAAATAATCCCCTGGCAATTTTTCTAAATATGGTCTCAAAACAAAAATAGAAATAATCACATCGCGATATGTTTTGACACCACTTGTTTGATCTGCAAAAAGGACGCGATCGGGAGTTTGAGAAGCATTTGATAAAAAAATATCAGAAATTTTATGGCACTTCGGAATCAATAACGGAATATTTTCGTTTTGCAATTTAAACCATTTTTTAGGAATCGGTTTTAAATCAAATTGCACAGTAGAAAGACTATTTCCTGTTGCTGCAAGCATTACATCCCCAACTGTCTGATAGGCATCTGTGTTTCCCTGAGCAAAACCAAATTCCTGTTCTAGCCATGCAACAATCTCAGCAATCTTAATACTATCTAATCCAAGATCGTAAGACAGCTTTTGATCTACTCTAATAGAAGAAACTCCTGTTATTTTTTCAAGATATTCTATAATTTGCAGCTTAACGTTACTCGGAACAGAATTCAAATCTCCTTTTAGAATCTGCTCCTGTGGTTCAGGAAGAAGTTTACTATGTTGACATTGCCACCAATAATAACGAATATGCGTATTGGGCCAATTATCAGTATTAAAAAAATTTTCGAGATACCGATTGATAGAAAGACGATCTTCATTTTTAGGAAAATCTTCGGGTTCAAAAAGATCTATTACAATGTCTCTCTTTGGACAGAAAAAAATAAAATTAGCTAATAATACTTTTGCTCCAAAAAACAAACCTCTTAAAATATTTGGCTTTGTTCCTGAAGCCCAGCTGAAACAACTTCCCCATAAACCATTTTGTCGGACTAAAATAACTCTAATTCCTGGAATAGATTTAATTAAATTTTCTGTAGCACTTGTTGCTGCTAATACTTCTCTATACTGCCTTTTTAGTCTGCCCGCAGGATACATAAGTAAATTTTCACCATTTTTAAGCCCCTCTAAAGTTTCTGATAAAACGGCATCTAATTCTACCTTTGCTTTTGGGCCAGACACTGTCATATCAGGAATTGCACGAGCACCTAATCTATGACTTGCCCATCCTAAAAAAGGATAGTTTATATTATTGAAGTCTGCTATACTACGTGGATGAAAATCCTTATATAAAGCACCTCCTAAAATTAAAGGATCAACCAAAGCAATATGGTTAGGTAGAAATAAAATTTTTTGAGTACCTTTCTCTCGAATCTTATCTAATCCATTTACTTTTACACGATAACGTAAATGTAACAAAAAATTTGCCAACCACACTAGCAAACGATCTACCCAAGTTCTTCCACCCTTATAAATTTTCAAATGAGTCATAATACATTATCCTTAAATAAGTTATATCACAAAAAAAATGTTACTTAAAAAGTGTCTATTATTTTACGAATCTATTTTTTTTTCTCAACAAAATTATCACAATTTATATCATAAAAAAATTGTGATTACAACTTTTTCCATTGTAATATGTTGCAATATTTCTTTTTCTCATTTAAAAAAATGCTTGACATTTTTTTGAAAAAAAAGAAAATATAGATAGCTTAATAGCTATTGACTCTAACTTATGAAAAGAAAACTGACTCACATCTATCAACCTCCAAGTTGCCCCAGAACCAACAAAAGAGGGTAGTAAAAAAAAGGTAGAAAAAAATGCCCCACCCTGTAGTGAAAGCGCAGGTTAAGAAAGATTTTTTTACCTTACGTAGTTTAAGGTTTTTATAAGAAAATCACTCTGGCAAAGAGTAGAAAAAATGCCCCACCCTGTAGTGAAAGCGCAGGTTAAGAAAGATTTTTTACCTTACCTAGTGATGGTTTTATAAAAATCAGGAGAATTAAATGCAACCCAACGTTTGTATATCATTGAAATCTCTATTGGATTGGTTTTATCAAGTCCGAGAGCCATACTTTTTTCGGCAAAATCGAACGCCCTATCGGGTATGGATCAGCGAAGTTGCTTTGCAACAAACTCGCATTTCAGCAGCGTTGGAGCCATTACAAAGATTCTTCACACATTTTCCAGATGTTCAGGCCCTTGCTCAAGCATCTGAACAAGAAGTATTATATGCTTTTCGTGGGTTAGGATATTATAATCGAGCGCGCAATCTCAAAAAAGCTGCGGAGTATTTGATTCAAAATCATCAGGGGATACTACCAGCTGATTATGAGGAACTTTTGAAAATTCCTACAATTGGCCCATACACCGGTGCCGCCATTGCATCAATATGCTTTGGCATTTATAAGCCAGTTGTAGATGGGAACATCAAACGTATTTTGGCAAGAATGCATACTTGGTCAGAATCATTTGCAAGTCGTTCCCTGGAAACTCTATGTTATACAACATTAGAGAATTGCTTTAAAGCAATGACATTTCCTCCAGGAGATGTCAACGAAGCTCTCATGGAGTTAGGACAAAAACTCTGTTTACGAACGTCTCCACATTGTTCTGAATGTCCTATGCTTCCCTGGTGTAAGGCAGCTCAAAATAATTTGGTAGAAAAATTTCCGAAAATAGAGAAAAAAGTCAAAACAACTCCTGTGATTTGGAATCTTTTTATATTTTATGATATGTCCCAACAAAAAATTTTGCTTCAACATTGGCCAAACTTCTATTTTTTGAAAGGACATATTTCTTTTCCTTCTATACTTTTTTTCCCAAAAGAAAAAAAATATTTGTTTTCATTTCAAAAAAAAGATATTTGCATTTTTTTTCCTGAAAAAACTAAGTATTTAGATATTATTTCCCTAAATTCAGATACAGATTTAGATTTTTTTACTTTAGCTCAACAAACCAATTTTTTGGAAAAAAAACTTTCCACTATTGGACAGCCACTTCCTATTTTACACCATCATATTACCCACCATAAAATAAAAATACAACCCTGGGTATGTCTGCAAAAAGTTTCCGCCAAAAATAAAAACTTTTTTTCGTGTAAAATACATCAAATTGATAAAAAATTGGTTTGTTCTGCTCTTTTAAAAATTTGGAAAATTTTTTTAAAAAATTTTTAATTTTTTTTACAAATACAGCAAAAATTAGTAATTTTTTCTATATTTTTTTAAATATAGGTAATGGGGAAAGTCCGTATATTATTTTTTTTTGTTTAATTTTATTTTTTATAAAAAAATTTTTTTTATTTGCTTTTTTAGTATTCTAGTACCATAATTATATGTACTAAAATAATTCATCTATAAAAAAATAGATGGTTATTAAAAAAATTTTTTAGGAGAAAACAAATGCAAAAAAATATTTTTATCTTATTAGTAACTTTTTGTTTAGCAACTATATTATTTGCTCAAGAAGCATTTTATCGTCAACGAGAACTCAATGCTCCAATTGCTATTAAGCAGAATCTCCAAGGATTACGCAAAGAAGTAATTAACAAAAATTGGAAATTCCAAGTTGGCTATACTGATGCAATGAATTTTTCTATCAATCAACTAGCTGGATTAAAAGTACCAACAAACTTGGAAGAGCAAATTAAAACTCAAAACACAATTGCAGTACAAATGCTAGAGGTTGATAATATTGAAAAAGAAAAATTTGTAAAATTATACCCAGGAAAACTTCCAGAACTATACTTAAAACCATCTCCTACTGCACAATCAATGGACTGGAGAAAATATGGAAAAGTTACTCCAGTAAAAAATCAAATGGCTTGTGGAAGTTGCTGGGCATTTGCAACATTAGGGGCTTATGAAGGAAATTATCTTATTCGAAATAACACTTCTATTAACGCATCCGAACAATGCTTAGTTAATTGCAGTGGAGCTGGTTCTTGCAGCGGCGGTTGGTGGGCATTCCAATACCTTATCAATACTGGTTGTGCATCGGAAGCAGATTATGCTTATACTGCAAACGATAAACCCTGTATTACAGGACTTTCCTTGCCATATAAAGCTGTTGCATGGGGCTATGTAACTAACGGCTCTTCTGTTCCTACAGTACAACAACTTAAACAAGCTCTTTGTCAATATGGACCATTAGCTGTAGCAGTCCATGTTTCCGGTGCATTTCAAGCCTATACTAATGGAGTTTTTAACGAAAATAGTACGGGAAATGTAAATCATGGAGTAACTTTAATAGGCTGGGATGATACAAAAAATGCCTGGATTATTAAAAACTCATGGGGACCAAATTGGGGAGAAACATGTGGATATGGCACAGAACGTGGATATATGTGGATAGCCTACAATTCCAATAAAATTGGATTTGCAGCAGCATGGGTAACAGCAAAAAACATATTCTATAAATTGCCTGTAAATTGGAAAATTAAGCCCATCCCCATACAACCCATTCCTGTACAACCAATACAACCGAAATATCCAATTAAGCCACAAACGAACTAGAACTTAAAAATCTTCAAAAAAAATAAAAAGCGCGAAAATCGCGCTTTTTATTTTTTTGAAGGAATCGTTTTATCTAATTGATTACGAATTACGCTATAAAAAGAATAGGAATTTTGTTGGCCATGCCTTTGGACATAAACTTTAATAACAAGACCAATTGTATCGTTTCCAAAAGAATGGAAATCCACATCATAAGGATATTCTGGTAAAAACTCGAAAATTCCTTTTCTAATAGGTTTCAAAGAAGATAGCAAAATTTTATTTTGCTTTATTTCTGTAATTAAAGAAGAAGCTACCCAGGCAACTTTTTGCTCATCTATTGCTTGTTTGTGAAGATCTACAGAAGAAAAGTATAACGACCAGATGCTTATACTGCCCACGACAAAAACAGAAATTGCCATGAGTAATTCAACTAAAGTAACACCAGAAATCTTTGCAAATCTTCTTAAAGACATGCTCCCTAAGATATTTTTTTTTCGGTTAAACATAACCACGCCTCAATATTTCCTCCACTTCCTTCATAAGGAGAAAAAACATATTTTATAGAAGAAAATCGCTCTAATAACCAAGGATATAAAGAGTTAATAACTTGATTAACTTCTTCTTGGGATAAAACATGCTGAGATTTTTCCAATATTTCATATTGGGGCTTTAATAAAGATAGAATAACACCTTTGGGATGAATTGCTTGAATTGCACTTGGTAATATATGTTGTTGCCTTGTCCAGGCAACATCAATAGTAATAATATCTAAAGGTTCCGGAGAAATCCAATGCATTGCATTTGTGCGTTCTAATACAACAACTCTGTGGTCATTACGTAAAGACCAGGCGAGAGTTCCATAAGAAGTATCTATGGAATAAACTCTTACTGCACCATGCTTTAATAGGCAATCAACGAAACCTCCTTGATGACTCCCAAAATCTGCTGCAATTTGATTTTGCACAGAAAGATTAAAATGTTCCAAAGCAAATTGTAACTTTAATCCCCCTTTACTAACGTAGGGGCAATCTTTGGGACGGTTTGATTTTGCTCGATGTGCCATTATCTTTGATCCATTTTATCAATTTCTAAAAGAACAGAATTAGATAACTCCATCTTAGAAAAATAATTGTTTTTTACATCGTACTTAAAAATATAATCAAGAATATCTTCTTCTAAAAGAGGCAATAAATTATTTATATCTACAATCTTATCAGCTTCTAGCAAAAACCGAGTTTTAATAATTCTAGTGATATTTGCAATTAACAACCTCCGACAACGCTTTGCCCAAGTAATATTATTATTCGTAAATATAGATTTAATATCTTCTGAAGCATTTTCTATTATTCTAATAATAATATCTTCAGGAATCACAGCTTGTGCAATACGAAGAAGATCAAATTCAAAATCTTGGCTTTGTAAGAGAAGATTTGAATTTGCTAAAAAATCTTCCAAACTATTGAAAGTCGTTCCAGAAGAAAGCAACTTAAAAATACGTATGCGAAATCGTTCTGCAAATCTAGAATCATCTACAATAAGTTCTTGTATTTTGCTTAGTTTTTTTGCAATTAAATCCATAAGTTCTTGCGCCATATTAAAAGAAATCTTATCAGATTCTGTAACAACTAAACAAGTATTGGTTTCGGTTTCTGGAAGTTTAAGACTATTTGTTCTAGGTAGTTGAGAAAAAACTTTTGTTGCGGCAATTTTTGAATGCCTAGTTATTTGTTCTAAACGAGCTGTTTTTAAATTTTTTTCAGATTCTGCAATCTTTTTAATTTCTTCAAAAGGAGAAGATATAACTACAGGATGCGATTTTAAATTTATAGTTGTAGTTGGCAAATTTTTAGAGTCTGGGCTTTTTGGCTGTATTTGATAAGAAGATTGTGGCTGTTGTTGCTGATAATAAGATGTTTGTGGAGAAGAAGGATATTGGGGAATCTGTGCAGGTGGAGACTGTTGTTGTTGCTGAAAAAACTGTGGTTGTGTTTGTGATTGATAAGGATATTGGGTAATTTGTGTAGGCGGCTGTTGTTGTTGTTGAAAAAACTGTGGTTGTGTTTGTGATTGATAAGGATATTGGGTAATTTGTGTAGGCGGTTGTTGTTGTTGCTGAAAAAATTGTGGAGATATTTGTGGTGGATAAGGATATTGAGTAATTTGTGTAGGTGGCTGTTGTTGTTGTTGGAAAGATTGGGAAGAATTTGAAACAGGGTATTGAGCAATTTGAGCAGCTTGTACTTGCGAAGGAAGTTGCTGTTGCTGTTGTTGTAAAGATACTGATTGCGATAATGGTTGGCCAGAAAAAGGATAGGAGATAACTGGAATTTGTACCATTTTCTTTATTGATTCCTTAGAAGTTTGCAAACGACGTGTTTCATTTCCAACAGCTTTTAAAGCTGACGTCCCAAAAAGAGGATTGTTTTTTCTAGCCGTTGTAGTACCTGGTATTTTTTTTGTTTCAGAAATTTCTTGAGGTTTTTCAGTAAGGTTATTTTGAAGGTTATTTTCATTAATATTTAAAATTGAACTGATATATTGAGATAAAGAATTTATTGATAAAGAATTCTCTCCATCTTTTAATAAGCTTTGACAAGAAGCCTCATTAAGATAAATGGGATAAGAAAATTGTCGAAGCACCAATAAAACCTTAGATATTTTATTAGATATATCTATGGAATATCCTTTATTTTGTAATAAATCAGCCAAAGTAGTTTGATAGCGTTTAAATTGCTTTGAGTCTGGAATTTCTGATATAGGAGAATGAAATAACTCTAAATCTTCTTGCCATTGGCTGGCAATTACTTGATTTAAACGTACAGCAAAATTTGTAGAATTATTAGGAATTGCATCGTATTTAGCAGACATATATTCTGGCAAAAAAACTCTTCTTAAAACTCTTTCTAACATTCCTATACAAATACCTTCTGGAAACTTTTCAAAGTATTGCAATATTTTAGGTTGTTGATTATTTCTTAAATACCATGTAACTAAATTTGGTAAGTATTCTGGAATAACTTGTTTTAAAAATAAAGAATATCGATTTTCTGAAGAGAATTCCCTTGTAAAATAAGAAGTTACAATAAGACGCAATATTCCATTACTAGTAAAGCGAAAATGCTCTGGACAAATCTCTTTAAAATAAATTCCATTTTGAGCATATCCTGAAATAAGATAAATCAATTGAAAAATATTTTTATTTAAAATGTCAGCATTTAATGTTGAAAATCCTTGAAAAATGGAAACTGGCAAAAACTCAGTTATCATAAAAGGCTTGTCAATTATTTGGTTTTGGGATAATATTTCTTCTACAATAGGCTCTATTTTTTGGGCAACTGCTATACTTTGTATAGATTTATAAATAATATTTACAAATCTAGTAGGATCATAGTACTGGCTTAGTTTATTCGAATTTTCTTCATCTTTTTGAAATAAAGAATGCCCACGTATTTTTACAATATTTCCTTTAATATCAACATTTTGCGTTGGAATTTGCGGCAAAGAAATCATTTGTTGCATATCAGCTAAAAAACGATTTTGATCTTCACCAGGGCGATACAAGATAATTTTTTTGCCTTTTAGAGAAAATATTTCTGGAAATGGAACACGTCCAAGAAGTTCTACAACTAAAGCTTCATTTAAACGATTTGAAACACCATTCACTATTTCTTGACCAAGCTCAAGAAACAAAGTTATTTGATGAGTAATATTAAAAGATTTATATTGTAAAGGAAGTAGCAGCATATTAGAAGGTAATGCTTTTCCTAGAATTTTTTGATATTCTGACATAAAATTAGTAACCTCAACTAGTTACTATTTTCTAAAATAGAAATTTTTTGAACACGACGAGAATGTCTATCATTTAAAAAAGTATATTTTAGCCAAGTTTTTACTATTTTTTCTATTTCTAACTCAGTATTAATTCGACTTCCTAAACATAATATGTTAGCATCATTATGTTCCCTACTTAATTTTGCCATTTCCTCATTTGTACATAACGCTGCCCTAATTCCTTTTATTTTATTTGCAGCAATAGCCATCCCTATTCCTGTACCACAAATTAAAATACCTAAAGATGAGTCTTTATTAACAATTTCCCTTGCTACTTTTTCTGCAAAATCAGGATAATCACAAGAATCTTCTTTTTCTGTACCACAATCTTCTATTGTGTATCCTTCTGATAAAAGTATTTTTTTTAAATTTTCTTTATTTTTTAAGCCAGCATGATCACTTCCTAATACGATTTTGTACATAAAGATATCCTAACTTAGATTGCTAGTTAAAAAAATTATAACTATAGTGTTTATAAAGAAAAAATAATGAAAAAATTATATAAATCATTTAGAATTTTTTCTAAATGGATGTTTTTTTTCTACCAGAAAAATTTTTCTTGAAAAAAAATTATTTTTTATAAAAAATAATATACCTTATAGAAAAAAAAATGCAAGAGTTTAATATTATAGAAAAAAATTTAACTTTTTTTCATAAAAAAGTATCTTTTTTTTAACTAAAAAAATTTTTTTTAAAAAAAAGCAAATTTTTATAAAATTTGTCTTGACATTTTTATAAAATTTGATATATTTAGCCTATCAATTCTTCTTATAGAAGATTTTGCCAGAATGGCGGAAATGGCAGACGCGCCAGACTCAAAATCTGGTAATCGCAAGATTGTGTGGGTTCAAGTCCCTCTTCTGGCAATAAATAAAAATCCAGGGTTTTTTATAAAAATCTTGGATTTTTTTATTTTTTCCATATTTTTTTTGTAATTTTGCAAAAAAAGAAGCTTTTTATAGAAACCACCAAAGAAAACACAAAAAACGAACAAAAAAAAGTGAAAAGTGTTGTATAATCGTTTTCGTGCGCCGTTTTACCCGCATATATTTTAGAAACTTTTCAAAACCGAAGATAAAAAATCCCTAATGAAAAAAAAACTTTCTTTAATTTTTCTTTTTATATAAATATTTCTTTGCTTATAGATCTATTCTTTTTCTTTTTC
>CAZPDM010000040.1:11039-23859 GCA_964585305.1 uncultured Planctomycetota bacterium
TATGGGGGGAAATCCAATCCCTTTTTTATATCACCTATCTCTTTTCAAATAGATCTATTCTTTTTCTTTTGTATTCCGGGGGTATGGGGGGAAATCCAATCCCTTTTTTATATCACCTATCTCTTTTCAAATAGATCAAAAAAACTTATTAAAGAAAACTATCTAATTAAACAAACAAAGAATCAACCTCAGAAAAGTTTCTCTCCTTGACTGTAAAAGGATGTGAGCATCGACTAACCAATCTAAGGAAACTTAGTAGGGAAAACAGCATGTCGAAGTAAGGTCCAAAGCAGTGTGCTAGATATACTGAGCTGAGGACCAGCTCAAGCAACTCCATGATGAAAGCTGAATTGCCTGAATCCTAGAACAAGCACGGAATTATCGCGTAATCATACTCTAGCTAACAGATTACGGACTAAACTCCAGAAGTTACCCGAAAACGACATCTGGATACAGTTGTTTAGTCGGCACCCAAAAATTTGGGAAAGTTCAAATAGGACATCTAAAGAGTTGAATAAATATTTGCGGAGGAATACGGGATCGCCTAAGATGGAATGCCTAGTATAGGCTATAAAGTTCAGCTTTTGAATATCCATTATGGCGACAGAGCTTTCATAGTACTCTAATGATTGGCCAAGAAAACCAATACATGGGGAAGGGAAGCAGATTTCCATAAGTAATCTTACCAAAAAGCCCTGGATAGGGAACAAATTTTGGAGTCCTTTATGAAAAGTTATATTGAAAGGTTACTTACCATCAGTCGGCTAGGTGAAAAGCCTGCCAAAGATTTACATCGTCTTTTATATCGAACTGATTTATGGATAGATTCTTATAAAGAATTAAGTAACAAGGTTTATGAAAAAAATATTACTCTAAAAATAGAAAAAATTATTACAAAAATAAAATCTAATTCTTTAAACTTTAAAGAGTTAGATTCAGAATCATTTGAATTACTTCAGCATGTAATTTTCACTATTCTTAAAAATGTTTATGAACCTATTTTCAAAGAAATTTCTCATGCTTTTCGACCTAACAAAAATTGTCACACCGCATTACAAAGAGCAATTGGGATAAAAACAACTTGGATTCTTCAAGCTGATTTAATAAATTGTCTTCCTCAAACATTGAAAAAACAGCTCTCTCTCATTCGCTCATCTTTATCTACAAAAATCCAAGACCAAATTTTTACAATTATCATTTGTGAATGTATCAAACGCTCTGGTTTCTTTGAAGAGAATAGTTCTTATAAACAATCAATTAAAGTCAAATCCCATTTAGCTGGAATATTACTCAATGTAATTCTGCATAATATAGATAGCAAAATTGAACAGATGTCTGAAGAAGTAAAACAAAAAAATCCTCGTCCTAAAAATCAAGAAACCGCAGCCTATTCCACCATTTCATCACAAATTTTCCGTTTAAAAGCCAAAATAAATTCTCTTTCTAAAACCGACACCGTGCCTCAAGAAATGTCAAATTTGACTGCGGAATTAAAAAGATTAGTAAAACTTAGACAATTGACACAGTGCAAAGTTAAGACTAATAAAAGGCTTATATCTGTTCGCTATGCAAACCAGCTTATCATTGGAATAGATGGAACTCATCAAGACGCTATACAAATTTTTAAAAATTTTCACTCATATCTTCAACAAAATTGGAATTTTTCTACAGAAGTTAATAATTTAAAATTGGTTAGTACAAAAAAAGGGTATATCTTTTTGGGCTATAAAGTGAAACGTGCAAAAGAAAGAATCACCCCAAAACACCGCCGTTCTGGACAAAGGAACATGCAGCTTCTTGTTCCTCGCCATATTATGGCACAATGGGCAAGTCGTTTAGGGTACGGTGATTTTGAAACTTTACGCAGCGTCCCACGTACAGGGTTAGTCAACTGGTGTCCTGATGGAATCCTCAAAACTTTCAACAGAGAGTTAATAGGACTCTCCAAACACTATGCCTTGGCAAGTCGCCCTAGTTACTATAAAGTGCTTGGCAAATTGTTCTGGATTGCTGAGTTAAGCTTTGTAGAAACGCTTGCAAAAAAATATAAATCCTCTCGTACAAAAATCTATCGAGAATTATTAACACATGACAGACAGCTTGTTTTAAAAGTTCCTTCTATTTCCGGTAGAAAAACATTCTTCTTTGCCCGGCTAAAAAATGTTAATAAAAACTCCAAAATTGAAAATTATTGTCTTTATGGACAAAAACAGTCTTATGAGCATTCCCAAGATCATATTTACCAAATACCTATCTCATATACCAAAAAAGATTTTCAACCGGGTTTCGATAAAGTTCCCTCACATAATGTTTTTTCTCAATTCAACTTATTTGAAGAATGCCCATCAAAATTTTCTTTATGCCAAGTTTAAGCATAAAAAAAACGTTTAAATTTAAAAGAGTCTCATTACTGGGTAGTTATCCACTAAAAACAATTTTATATGCGTTAAAACACGTTTTAATGGGCATTTTAAAGAAGATAAAAAGACACCCTCTCATATCACATTGCTAATTTATTTGCTATCTTTTTAATGAAAGTAATATTTTTTGACATAAGCCCAGGGCTATCCATACATTAGTTCTTTTCTTTACTGATGATGTGGAAATTGGAGAGCCGTATGACGCGAAAGTGTCCCGTACGGTTCGGGAGGGGGCAAAGTAAAACCTGTTTCTTGTAAAGGAAAAAAGGCGTATTTTGCCTACCTCATACTTTTTTCAAAAAAAATTTCTATCGAAAATAGAAAATAAGAATTTTATTGTTATTTTTATAAAAATAGCTTGCCAATCTTGTTAGTGATTGATACAATAAAAAATCTGTACTAAAAATTTTAATCACTCGAAATTTTTCATCTTATTCTACAGGAAAACCCAATTGGGTTAGAAACCCAAGTTGTTAGCTAAAAAGTAATGTAAATTACTATAGAAAAAGCTTGGGATGATAAAGATACAATAGTCCCAGTAAGAATTATCAATAATGGACTATATCAATTCTGAACCTAGTCAAGGAAATAAAAAGTAACTAGCAATTTAGGGTTAAGAGAATATTTTGATGGAGGGCGTAATTTTATTAAATAATGAAAATACGCATAGATATGCACAATAGAATTCAATTCGTTTTATTTGTAGTACTATATACTTTTCTAATTACAGGTCTATTATCTTGTACTCAAGGTCCAACAACAAAACCAGCTGAAACACAAGAAAATCAATCTAATCCAGAACAACCAGCTACGCCAACCCCAACTCCAGATTCAATCACTACACAAGCACCAAATATTCAACCCCAAGCTAATCCAGAATCACCAGCATCAACAAATATTGAAGAAGATCCCCAATTCCTAGCAAGAATTCAACAAGAAAAAGTCCGATTAGAACAACAAAACATTATAGTTAAAGATCTATTAAAAGCCGCAAGAACAGAAGCATCTCAGGAACGATATTCTGATGCCTATTATTTTGTGCTGGAAGCTCTTAAATTAAAACCAGATCATTCTGAAGCGTTATTACTAAAAAAAGCTTATGGCCAAAAATTAGGCTATCGTCCTGACGAAATTGCAGCTCAATTTGATGAAACTCTTAAACTTAAAAAAGTTCAAATCGATCAAACAAATTTAGAGGTAGATAATCGTATCAGTCAAGGCAAAGCCTTGATGAAAGAACAAAAGTATTCTGAAGCCATTTCCATTTTCAAACGTGCCAAAGATTTATTGCGATGGATACCATATCATGTTCCAGATTTGGAAGGAAAAGGCAAACAGTTAGATCATCTTATCCAAGTTGCAGAGCAGGAAGATTTAGTTTTCCAAGAAGACTTAAAAAAACAAAAAATGCTAGCAGCAGAAGAACAAGCTAGACGAGAAGAACAATCCAGAATCAATACAGTTCAAGAACAAATTAAAAACCTATATCGTCAAGCAAGTCTTTCTTTTGAACAAGAAAAATATGATCTCGCTGAAAACTTTTGCAATCAAGTTACACTATTAGATCCTGAAAATAAAGAATCTAAGCAACTTATTGAAATTATACGCCAGGCTCGCCATGCAAAAGTTTTTGATGAAAACCGTTCAAAATATTTAGAAGAATGGAAGCTTACTTTTGCTCAAATTGATGAAGCTATGCTACCTATGCATGAAATCGTAAAATTTCCTTCCTATGAAACTTGGAAATCAGTTTCTAAGCGCGGCAGCAAAAGTATGCAAATAGATCAAGAACCAGAATCTCCACAAGATGCAAAAATTAGAAAACAATTAGAAACTGAAATATTACCACGTATGGATTTTAATGATGCTCCATTGCGTGAAGTTGTTGATTATTTGAGAGGAACAACAAATATCAACATCATTATCGATCCTGAAGTATATAAAGAATTTCCAGATGAAGAATCTTTAAAAACAAACTTAACTGTTACCAATCTAAAATTAAGCTCTATTTTCAATTGGATGCTTGCACCAAAAGGACTTACATATCATATTGCTAATGGTGTAATCATTATTTCTACTAAAAAACGTATTGTTGAAAAAACTTATTTACGTTTATATAACGTACGCGATTTAACTGGTAAATTAAATGATTTCCCTGGTATGGAAATTGATTTAGCGGCTCGTAGCAAAGGAGAAGGAACTTTAACAGGTATAGAAATAACCAGTCCTGATGCACGTCCTGCAACAACAATTACCGAAGAGCAATTAACAAATCTTATTAAAGATAATATTGCCAAAGGAAGTTGGAAAGAAGAATCCAATTCTATTGAAATTCGACATGGAACATTAATTATCAGACAAACTGCAAACATCCATAAACAAATAGAATCTCTTTTAAATGATTTACGTAAAGCCACAGGCTTACTTGTAACTATCGAAGCCAGATTCTTAACAGTAAGTGATGATTTTTTGGAAGATGTTGGTGTTGATTGGAGAAGTTTAGGAGCAACAGCACTTGGTGAAAGCGAAACTAATGAAACCAATATAGGAACAAAAATAACTTCTAAAGACACCGATGATGATGCATTAAAACCAGGCGATGTTGGTACCGGATATGATTTCCGATCGATGGATGATATGGTTTTTGGTAAAGTTTCTGACGGAAATACCATGGGAACTGGTAGAGGCGCAGGGCTTTACTATAAATATAAAGATGATTTAGAAACACGACAACGTTTAGAAAATATTTTTGACCAAAGCTTAGGAAATACAAATGTTCTTACTAATAGCGGTGGTCTTAATATGCAAATGGCGTATGTTGATGAAGTTGAACTGCAAATGATTCTCAAAGCAGTACGAAAACGCTCTCGCAGCAATTTACTTACTGCTCCACGACTTACTGTATTCAACACCCAACGAGCAAATGTTACCGTTGTCAACCAAATTGCTTATGTTCAAGACTATAATGTCGAAATTGCAACAAAAGCTACTATTGCAGATCCTATTGTCGGAACTATTCAAGATGGTGTTATTTTAGATGTACGCCCTATTATTAGCGCAGATCGTAAATATATTACGATGGAACTTCAACCAACCGTAGCCGTTCTAGTTGGTGGTGCTCCACGTAGTGTCTCTACTCAATTAGCTTCTTCCGCCGATAAAGGCCAAGGCTCAATCATCATTGAGCTACCTGATATGGGAATGACCAAAATTCGTACAACTGTAACAATTCCAGATGGTGGAACATTATTGCTTGGCGGTCTAATGGAAGCCACACGACAAGACTATACCTCTGGAGTTCCATTCTTATCCGATCTTCCTATTTTAAATTTCTTTACTAGCCGCCGCGGCCAATATTCCCATAAACAAAATCTTCTCATCTTAGTTAGTGCGAAGATCACTTCAATGGAAGAAAAAGAACCAAGTGAAGGTTTACAACGTTAATTTTTAGTAAAACCCTCTTGAGGATTTCTCAAGAGGGAAACTATATTTTATGAGGGTAAAATGCCTTTAGTCCTAAAAGGCAAGCTAAAATCTCGACTGGATATACAATGGGAAAGCTCAATCCCAGTCTATCTCCAACTAACCATTACCGAAAATCAAGAAACTGTTTTGTTTTTACAAGATTTAGGTAGTGGTTCAGGAAAAATTCAATTAGAATTAAGCCAACTGGATTTAGAGCCTTTTTATGATGCATCTGAATTAGATTTAGTTGCTTTATTAAAAGGACAAGATGGAAATACTCAGGCAATTTCAGAATCTTGTACAATTCAAAAATGCCATCATCCAAGTTGCGGACAATGGGGACATGTCAGAGAGGATGGATATTGTAAACATTGTGGACGTCGTATTCGCAACCAAAGTTATTCCCATGGCTTCCGTAAATTAGAAATAGGCACATACAACATAACACTCTGGAATAACACAGAAGGAAAACTGTCTAAACTTAAAGAAAATAGAGAAGATGAACATTGTATATTTTCAACAGGACGATATGAAAGTAAATATCATTATCGTGATTATGCTGAAATTATCGAAGAAAAATTTGATTTAAATGTTGAAAAAAAATACTTGCACCTTCATGAAATACTTCAACAGAGTGATTTATTAGATAAATTTTGGAAACCTCCATATTCTTGTTTTCAAGAACAAGAACAACGCACAATCTGGATATACTATCCTCGTTTAGCTAAACAACCAAACTGGAGAAATATATCTGCACTTTCTTATATTCTTAGCAAAAATGCAGATATTTTAACCTCAAAAGAAATTGTTCAAATCGGAATTCAATTATGTGGTATTGCCAGAAAGATACGTCATTTAGGATATAATTGGGGTGGGACAAAATTATCTGATTTAATTTTATGTAGAGATCGTGAAAAAAATATAGCCATATATTTACGATCTAAAGATATAAGTTGGAATGGAATTCCTACAAAAGCATTACTAGATTCCTGCCTTATGCCATGGGAATTATTTTGGGAAAACAATTCATCAGAAAATAACACAAAATATGAACGCACAGAAATTTATATAATTGCTGCTATTTTGTACTTCCTTTGTGCGAAGTCTCCTAATCTTCTTGCTTACAATTCATTATCATATCAATATGGCTTGCCTGCATTTAAACTTTTCCAAAAAAATCAAACAGAAAATACACCAACTAAAAATCCCATAGATGATCATTTAGAATCTGTCCTGAATCCTGCTTTAATTTTAAATCCACAAGAACGAGGATACCAAACTCTACAAGAATTTCAAGCTGCATTAGAATTGCTAGCAAAATGGCCATCCATCAATTGGTTAAATACTCCATTTAGCCTTGATACTGGCTATGCACTAGATATTGGTTATGAAAAATGTGATGACGATCTTAGTATGAATCAAGATGCTATTTTTGCTACAACATACACCTTGCGCAAAAAACAATGGGGTATGTTTGCTTTATGCGATGGTATTTCAACTGCAACAATAGGTTCTGGAGATCAAGCCAGCCAAATTATTGTGAACACTTTTCACAAATGGTGGAAAAATACCAACGAAGAAGAAAGAAAAAATATCTGCTCTTACGCAAGATATGATTTTAAAAAAGGATGTGAATTTTTATCTTCCTTAATAAATGAAGCAAATGAAAAAATAGCAGAAGCTGTTGAAAAATTAGGAACCCCAGAATCTCTCAAACAATCCTTAATAATGGGAAGCACTATTTCCACAGGGCTAATATATGAAGGGTCTTTACTATTTGCATGGTTAGGAGATAGCCCCATTTATAGAATATGCCGATTAGGATGGGAAAGACTAAATTATGAAGATAATGAGAGAAACCATCGACTTTCTGCTGGAATGCCTTTAGATGAATGTTTCTTTGAAGGAGGAGATTCTTTAACTCGTTGTGTAGGTGCAAATTTCTATATCGAAAAGAATCTTGAACTTCATTATGGACATACTTTTTTTTACCCTGGGGAGCATATTTTAATTTGCTCAGATGGAATTCCTGATTATATTGAACAAGAACCATCATATATACACCATGAAAACTATCAAATGCTTAGAATTGCCTCAATTCTCAACCAATATGATAAGGATAGTCTTCTTGATGCTAAAACATTAGCAACTATTCTCATTTCTACTGTAAATCGTGCTGGTGGGGGTTACGACAATTTGTCAGCTATTCTAATTAGCACAGTACCAAGTACTCCTATGCAAGAAATATCATATAAAAAGTTACGACTACTTTCTGACAATCTCAAACTACTAACTGTGCCTTCTACAGTCCACGAGGCTAAAACAATACAAATGCCACAAATATTGTAAAAGCCTTTTTGGAAAGGAACTTAGGAATGGATGAGAATTCCCTGTTTTGCTTCAAATGCTTAATTGAACAGCCTTATATTAAGTCTGATGCTCCAGAACCAGTCGAACGCGATATTCTTATTGAAGCATATCTACAGGATAATCTCCGTGTGGATCCTAGTCTGCTTTGTCATACGCATTTTATATTAGTTCTCGATATTAGCGGCTCGATGGATGATCTATTAGAACCAAATAAAACTAAACTACAGGCTGTAGTTGAGGCTGCTACTCATGTTATTGATGGAATTAAGGGCGATGATTTAATTTCCATCATCACATTCACTAATACAGAAAGAGTTTTTTGCTGGGCAGAACCTGTTTCTATGCAAGAAGAACTAAAATCAAAAATTACAGAAATATATAATTACCCACGAAGTTCTACAAACTTAGCCCCAGCTTTAAAAAAAGCCAGACAAAAACTCTCTGAACTACAAAATCAAAAAAAAGATATGGCAACCAAATTGCTTATTCTCACAGATGGTCAAATTCATGATGTGGAAGCATGTGAGCCATTAGCAGAAGAATTCCATAAGCTTGGAATGGATATAGACACCTTAGGTATAGGTGTTGAATTCCATGGAGAAGAAATGGAGCGATTAACTAGTGGATTTATGGAAAAACTTGAAAATGTTAGTCAAACTGTTGCCGTTTTTGAACGTAGTTTACGAACTTTACAAAATACTATAGCAACAAAAGTTAAAGTAGAATTAGACCCAACTGAAGGTGTAGAAATCAGAGGTATTGCAAAAATTTCTCCCGATATTAAACTTATGCCACATCAAAATAGGATTATTTCCTTTGAAAATGTAGACAGAAATCGACGTTATGCTTCTGTAATTAGAACTTTAATAGACCCAGCACCATTAGGTGAAAAAGCTATCCTTACTTGTACATTAACCTTTGATATACCTAAAAAAAGTATCAATGAAGAAACTATAGAACGTGTTGTTGCTGTTCATTTTACTAACGACCCTAATAAATATAGGGAAGCTCCTAGTGGAGAAGTCCTCCATGCTTCTACATACTATACCATTGCTTTACGAGCACAAGAAATACAAGAAAATAATGGCAATACTGAATTGATCATGCGTAATCTAAAACTTATTATCAATCGCCTTAAAAAGATTGGTGATTTAGAGACAATGGGACGATGGGAAGCTGTTAAAGATGATTATATTCGAAAAGGAGAGTTCTCTCTTGAAGAATATAATAAAGTATCTGTCTCAAAATCCAAAACAAGTACTGCATATTCTGCTTTACCACCGCCAGAAACTTCTGGTGGCGATGGTGGATTTGATGATGAACTAACATGGTAACATGGTAGTTAAATATTAAGGCCGCAGCAATGCGGCTTTGTTTACTTCAAAGACATGCCTAGCCTAAAATGGTTGCCCACTCTCGCACTTCTTTTAAGGATATTTTTATGAAAATACAAGATGCAATTTCTCTTTCTAAAAAAGCAATCAACATCAATGGTAATGATTTAAATATATCTCAAGTAGTTGCTATAGCAAGATATGGAGCAAAAATTACATTAGATAAAAACGCTATCAACAAGATACAACGTTGTCGAGATGTTGTGGACATTGTTGTTGAAAAAGATATGGTCGTTTATGGAATTAGTACAGGGTTTGGAGCATTAAGAGATCATATCATCCCACATACTCAAACAGTTTTATTGCAGAAAAATCTCATTCGTAGTCATGCTTGTGGAGTAGGAACACCTCTTTCTCCAGAAATAGCCAGAGCAGCAATATTATTGCGTGCAAATACACTTGCAAAGGGAAATTCCGGAATAAGAGTAATAGTTGTTAAACAACTATTAGAAATGTTAGAAAAAGGAATTTGCCCTTGGATTCCTAGCCAGGGAAGTGTAGGTGCAAGTGGAGATTTGTGCCCACTATCTCATATAGCATTAGTACTTATGGGAGATCCTGCTGGTAAATTTATCTATTGGAAACCTTCTGATAAAAAACAAAATATAAACAATCTCTTCAACCAAGAAAATTTAATAAGCTCAACACCTGAAAATCTTAAAAAATATGGGTTTTCTCCTATCGAACTATCATATAAAGAAGGCCTTGCTTTAAATAATGGAACTCAAATTATGTCAGCTATAGCATGCATAACTTTATATGATTCTTACTGGACTCTTCACAGTGCGGAATTAGCAACTTGTTTGAGTTTTGAAGGAATCCAAGGAGTTGGAACAGCATTAGATAGTAGAATTCATCATGTTAGACCCTTATCAGAACAACCAGAAGTCAGCCAACGATTACGACATTATCTAAAAAATAGCACCATTTTATCTACTCCTATCAATGGAGCTGTTCTTTATCAAATTTATAAAAAAATTCAAAACATCATCCTCGAATTTAATGCAAAAAGTTCTATTAAAGATAAAAATAATAAAAAATATGCTCCTATATATAAGATTATCATAAATTCTTTAAAAGAAATGGCTAGTGCCATTGATGAAATCGTAGTAGCCGAAAAAAAAATTGCGGAAAAAGAAGCCAATCTTCCATGGCAAATTAGCTATAATACAAAGTCTTTAGAACGTGCAAAAGAAAAAATAAAATCTCTAAAAGAAAATATTTTAAATCTCCTTAATAACAAAATTCAAGGGACCAATATAGAACTAAAATTAGATAATTTCTTTGAAATAAGCAGGATTATCTCACAAATCATTGATGATTTAGACAATGTAGTGCCTTCTAATTGCCCTACACAAGATGACTATTCTTTTCGCTGTACACCACAAGTTTTATCTTGTGCATGGAGAGCGTGGAAACATGCTGCAGAGGTACTTACAACAGAAATAAACTCTGCAACTGATAACCCTTTAATCTTCCCCCCAGAAATACCTGCTAGAGCTAAAAAAACAACTTCCTATAAAAACTGGCTAAAGAAAAATTATGAAATTTGCAGAAAGGCTGTTATTTCTGGTGGAAATTTTCATGGTGAGCCTGTTGGAATGGTAATGGATTATTTAGCCATTGCATTAGCTGAAGTTGGCAGCATTAGCGAACGAAGAACTGCCCATCTTGTTGATAAAAACCACAATCATGGATTACCAGCTTTTCTTATAGAAGACGCTGGCGTAAATTCGGGATTTATGATCCCTCAATATACTGCTGCAGCTTTAGTCTCTGAAAATAAAATACTTGCTCATCCTGCAACAGTGGATTCTATCCCTACAAGTGCAAATACTGAAGATCATGTAAGTATGGCTACAATAGCAAGTAGAAAATGCCAACAAACTTTAGAAAATCTCGTTAATATTATTGCAATAGAAATACTTACTGCAAACCAAGCCGTATATTTAAGAAAGTTCCCAACAAGTTACACAACCAAAAAAATACAAAAATTTTTAACCACATGTAAAAGTGAGCTTGTTCCTCAAGGAATTCATTTCTATACAGAAGATCAAACATGGTATCCAATAATAGAAGTTATTGCCAATAACATTCGTAATCAAAATTTTGTTCGCAATATAGAAGTTTATCAAAATTAAGCTCATTAACCTAGAATAGGGGGAAATATGCCAGACTGGAATAAAAAAACATTTTTTATCGCTCAAAAACCTTATCAAATAATCCAATCAATTGGTGCTGGTTCTCATGCAAGTATATGGCTTGCACGTGGTGTATTCTATCCCCATAATGAAATTATCATTAAAATAGCACATGAAACTAAAGGAATTACAGCAGAACGTGTCCAAAATGAAATATGGTTTCTAAAAGAATTAAAACATGATAATATCCCCCCATTATTAGATGAAGGTATTACAAATGGATATATTTGGCTATCTCAGCCACTGTATCAAAAACTTTCAATTTCTTATATAGATACCGAAGATAATGTTAGAAAAATAGCATATCCTGAAAAAGTAGAGCAGGAAGGATATGCTGCAATTGCTAAAAAAATACCTTTTTCTTTACGTGAGCAAACAACTCTTGATATTATTCAAGATATAAGCCTTGCTTTACAATATATTGCTGGAACAGGAATTATACATGCAGATATAAGCCCAGGGAATATTATGGAAAAACGAGGAAGCATTATAAAAAAACAATGCATACTTATCGATTGGGGGGCGAGTGCTCTCATGTATCGTTACCCTGAAAAATCTTTCGGAAGCCTTCATTTTACTGCACCTGAAAGATTATTTGGAGAAGTTTGTATAAAATCAGATTTGTTTTCTCTTGGTATTGTTTGTTTTTATATTCTTACAGGTTTAGTTCCATATACAGGAGAAAATGGAGAACTTTATTATAGTTCTACCATCCAAAATGATGGTGTTGCTCCATCATGGTTTGTTTCGGAAATCAATCATAATTTAGATAAACTTATACAAGATATGATCCGATGTCTTCCTGAAGATAGACCAGATTCAGATGAAGTTGCCCGCCGTGCTCAACGGATAAAAAATTAAACTTTAAAATATGGTAAATTATTTTATTAAAATAATTTACCATATTTTTTATTATAATTCGCATTGTACTTGCTTAAGATTTTTAATTAGCTATCTAAAATAAATGTCC
>CAZPDM010000040.1:23959-35515 GCA_964585305.1 uncultured Planctomycetota bacterium
TAGCTATCTAAAATAAATGTCCCATCTCTCATTTCATCAATATCTTCCCACATTTGTTTCATTAATTCGCATTGTACTTGCTTAAGATTTTTAATTAGCTATCTAAAATAAATGTCCCATCTCTCATTTCATCAATATCTTCCCACATTTATTCCTATTATTTCCTATTTTTTTATTCTTATTCATATTGTGAGAAAAAAATGCCATCAATGAATGAAATATATTTAAAATATTCTATAGAATATGATGAGTTAGTTAATCATGAAGATTATCAATCTAATTTAAAAAAATGGTTGCATACAAATATAGATTTTATGGATAAACTCGTTATAGAATTTGGGACAGGGACAGGCAGAATAACAAAACAATATATTGAAAAAGTAAAAAAAGCTATCTGTTTTGATGGATCCATACACATGTTAGACAAATGTAGATTAAATCTAAAAGATTATAACCATAAAATAGAATATCAAGTTCGAGATAACTTAAACATAGAAGGAATAAATGAAAAAGCTGATATCATAATCGAAGGGTGGAGTTTTGGTCATACAGTGATTGATGTTTCAGCAGATATAGAAAAAACGATAAGCAAACTGATCAGAAATTGTAGTCAATTATTAAAAAAAGATGGAAAAATTATAATAATTGAAACATTAGGAACTAATACAGAAAACGCAGCTCCTCCATTAGAAATATTGAAACAATTTTATTCGATCCTTGAAAAAGAACACATGTTTAAAAAAGACATAATAACCACCGATTATTTATTTTGTAATCCACAAGAAGCCTTCAGAATATGTGATTTCTTTTTTGGAAGCAGTGTTAGTCAACAAATAAAAGAAAAAGAACTTTCACATATTCCAGAATATACCGGAATATGGCTTAAATAAGGATAACTATAATGGGGATATCTCTTCAAGAAAAAATGTTTGCTCAATCCAAAAATAAAGAAATTTTTGAACAAGCAAAATTATATGCGTATGAATATATGGAATGTGTATATGAACGTAATGTTTATCCTTCTGATAAAGCTATTCAATCTTTAAAAATCTTTGATGAATCATTCCCTGAAAATTCTAGTAAACCAGAAGAAATACTTCAGATGCTACACGAGTATGGTTCTCCAGCGACTCTAGCTCAAACAGGCGGACGATATTTTGGTTTTGTAAATGGAAGTTCAGTCCCTATTTCTCTAGCCGCCAAATGGCTATCAGATGTATGGGATCAAAATACTGCATTATATGTCATGTCTCCATTAGTTTCTCAACTAGAAAATACATGTGAAAAATGGTTAGTTGAGCTTTTAGGGTTGCCAACAAAAACAGTTGCAGGATTCGTCAGTGGAACATCTACGGCTACTTTATGTGGTATTGCTGCTGGACGTAATGAGCTTTTAAAACGGCAAAAATGGGATGTGAATGCTGATGGCTTATTTGGCGCACCTAAAATTCGTGTTATAGTCGGTGCCCAAGCTCATGCTACAGTATTTAAGGCTTTAGCTCTTTTAGGACTTGGAAAAGAACGTGTTGAAATAGTCCCTGTTGACAATCAAGGACGAATGATTGTAGAGAAAATGCCAAAACTAGATCCTCAATCTCTTGTAATAATTCAAGCAGGAAATGTTAATACTGGAGCGTTTGATCCTATTAACGAAATTTGCAATCAATCAAACAATGCTGGTGCATGGGTTCATATTGATGGAGCTTTTGGCCTTTGGGCTGCAGGAACACAAACAAAAAAATTTCTAACCTTTGGAATTGAAAAAGCTGATTCATGGTCTGTAGATGCACACAAAACACTTAATGCTCCGTATGACTGTGGAATTATCCTATGTAAACATCGTGAATCTTTAATTTCAGCAGTTCAAGCAAGTGCATCATATATTATTTATAGTGATAAACGTGATGGAATGTACTATACACCAGAAATGTCACGTCGCGCACGAGTAGTAGAATTATGGGCAACATTAAAATATCTAGGAAAAGATGGAATAGAGGAAATAATAAATCGCATTTGTAATCATGCGACATCTTTTGCAAAACTATTAGAAAACGAAGGCTTTCATATTTTAAATGATGTAGTTTTTAATCAAGTACTTGTCTCATGTGAAAATCCTGAACAAACAAAAGCTACATTAAATAATATCCAAAAATCAGGAATATGTTGGTGCGGCAGCTCTGTTTGGAATGGAGAACCTGCAATCAGAATTAGTGTATGTTCCTGGGCTACAACAATAGAAGATGTGAATCGTTCTGTAGATGCTTTTGTTCATGCACGAGAATTATCAGATAGACAAATTTAAAAGCCAAATTTATAAGAATACGCCTTGCCCTATTTTTAGGGTAAGGCGTATTTTTCTTTTATTCCTGATTAGGTTCTGTTGTTTTAGATATATTTGGCATTTTCTCTAATATTTGCAACAATTGTATAAGTTGATCGATAGGGAGTTTATTAACTTCTGTAGAAAGTCCATGTTCTCTACATATTTTATGAACATCATCAAGATGAATTCCTATTCGAATTTTTTCTTTAAGCAAATCTCTCATTAGTCCAATACGTTTTAATTTATCTGGAGTCATTTCTAAAGCCTGGCCTACAATGTTTGCAACTTCTTCAATGTTTTCTCTAGATTGCTCTGTCTTCTCAGCCGATTTACGAGCTTCCTGCAATTGTTCATTTTCTTCAATAGATAATACAACAGAGTTTTGAGATTCTAAAGAAAATTGTTTATATGCTTGGAATCGTTCATCTTCTTGAGTGATTTGTTTAATATCCTTAAATTTTTCACTTTCCAAAGCCGCTTTTTTTGCCTTTTCTAGCTTTTCATTTTCTTGTGCAATTTTTTTTGCTCGTTCTAATTGCTCTCTTTCTAATACCCTTCGAGCTGCTTGCATTTGTGGACTTTCTACTAATTCTGGTTTGATCGTGGAGTCTTTAGCAAGTTCAATTATTTTATCCTCAGTAATTTTTCCCGATTTATTTTCAGCATTTTCTAATGAATTCTTTTTAGCATTTTGATCCTCTGTATTTATTTCAGAATAACTAGTATAATCATCATCGTCATCACTTTCAGAATCATTTTCATAGTCATTTTCAGGATCAATCGACCGTTGCTTCTTCTCTTCTTCTTTTTCTTCTTCAGAGTTTGTTTGTTCAACAGTAACCTTGATTAAAGGAGTTGCCGGTTCGATTACTTTAATATTCTTAACTGTCAAAATAGAACCAGATACCTGTTTTTTTATATTTTCAGAAATACTTCCAATATTCCTTTGTAAATTTTTAGGAATTATTGGAACAAGAGTCGGTTCAGTTTCTTCTCCTGGTTCTGTCTTCTTTACAAAAGAAGAATTTCCAAGATCTGCCATGATTCTTTCATTTTTAGGATCATAAAGCACGGGAGGAATCAATATTCCAAACATCTTTCCTATGAAATGCTTTTCTGCATTCGCATACGCGATCATTAAACTTGATTGACCATGATAATTATCTTGACTTTGCCATTCACATATAATAATAGACTGGGGATTTTCAAAATCGCATAAAGTAAATCGTATCTTTAATTCTGTAGATTTTCCTTTTCCTAATGAAGTAGGATAGTCTACACAACGTTGTTCCAATATTTCTGGCTGTAAAAGAATTCCCATATTATCCATTATCTCTCGAGTAACTTTATATAAATTCCCAAAATTATACTTAGCAGAACTTTGTAATTCTGATATATATTTTCTAATTTGTAATATTTTTTGATGCAAATTAGACTGATCATTTTCTTTTTTCATTTGATTTGTCCCATAAACAAGAGATTTCTTTTCCATATTTTGATTTAAAAATTCTTCCAAATTCCCTGAAGAAGAATTTAGCATTTCTATTTTATTTTTTTGCAGTTCTTGTATTTTAGATTGTAATTCTTTTTTCTCCTGTTTAAGAATACAAACTTCATCCCCAATATCACGTTTTACCTTTTCAACAATTTTGTGCATCAAAACAGGATCTTGCATAGAAAACATTTCTATTTCTTTGGAAATTCTTTGATATAATTCTTTATTTTCCTGCTCTAACTGAAGTTTTTCTTTTGCCAATTTCTGATTTTCTTCATGAATAAAATGATTTTCTTTTTTTGCTGATTCATGGATATTCTTTTTTTCTTGCGCAAGCAAAGTTATATAATGGCTACGTTCGGAAAATGCCTTATCTCTTTCTTCTATAATTTTTTTCTTTTCAGCTTCTATTTTTTCAATTGCTATACGAAATTCCTGAGCATTTTTTTCTTCACGAATTTTAAATTCTTCCTGCAAGACTTTATTTTGATGATTCGATTCTTTTATTTCCTCTTTAAGCTGCTCTATAGTCTTTTTCATTTTTTCTGTATCTTGCAAAAGATTCATATAATCTTGTTGTGTCGATGAAGTAACTTTAGGAATTATATCTATCTGTTGTTGCAATTCTATTTGTTTTTGCTTTAATTCGGAAATTTCTACCCCTTTTTGAGAAAGCTCTTTATCTGTTTTTTGTTTTTCTTTTGCAAGAAGCATAAAATCATTTGCTTTTTTAATTAAAAGACGTCCAAGCTCTCCCATATACCTTTGACTTTTTATTTTATATTCAATAGCTAAAATTTCCGTATCCAATACTTTAATTTCTGATAAAGCTAATGCAGCCTCAAAAGAACTAGGTGTTTTTCGTTCAGTTTCGCGAAAATAACGAATAAAATATTTTCTTTTTTCAATTTCTGATTTAGCAATTTCCTCTTCTTTATCAAGAGCTTTTATATATGCCTCATCCATCTTATCTGTACGCACCCATAATTGGGTAGAACCATCAGGTTTTCTTTCCAAAATAGAAACTAAGTTTTTGGGAATATCCGGATTTTTAGAAGAAGAAATAAAACCAGAATTATTTCGTCCAGAACCTTCCTCCTTTTCAGCCTTTTGCATTGCTAAATCTATAACTTTAGAATGGATAACTACACTAGAATCTATATCAACATTTTCAAGATTTTCTGGCTCTGGAGTTAGTTCTGTATCCAACAATTCTTTAGTTCTCTCTGCTGGAATTGAAGAAATCGCAGATTTAAGCATATCTATTGTTTTTTCCATATCACTATATTTGGGAATGCTAGGTAATTTAGAAATAGACTCATCTTCATGTTTCTGTGGAAAAATTTTCTGAGTCTCAATGCTAAAACTATTTTCATCTTCAATTATATTAGAACCCCTTTTTGAAGAAGTTTTTTCTTCTATATTGCTATCAGAATTATCATTATTTTCAGAATTATTATCATCAGTACGTTTAATAAAACCATGTAAAAAAAGATTCTCCTCATCAACTAAATATCCTCGTCCTTTTGGTTGTCCTGGAATAACACCATTTTTTATTGCTTGACGAATATTTTCAACTTCTTCCTGAGAAAGATTATATTTTTTTGAAATTATACTAAGCATTTGCATAGCTACATCCTATGTTTTGAATAGCTTCCTGATAGAAGCAAAAATAATTTCTTGCTACTCTGTCAACTAAGTCTTTTGACATCCAACTGTGAGGAATTGAACCCGCCGCTGCAAATTTTCTTTCGTTAAAGCCATCATTTATAAATGGCGGGTTAATTCCTACCATGCACTGACATGCATGGACTAGTAGACTAGGATAAGGAAAATATGTCCAGCAATTTAGTTGACAAACCACTAATATTTTTTAGAAAAATATATTGACATCAAAAAAAAGTACTGCATAATAAATATTATAGATAAAAAGTCCCTGTAATGTAATTTATAATTAGGAGAAAATTATGAGAATTTGCTTATGTTTAATTTTAATTGTTTGTTTAAGTACTTCTATTTTATCAGAAGAATGGCAAAAAAGCACAAGTTCATTCGGTTACACTGTTCAATATCCAAGCACATGGACAATTGGAAATGTTTATCAAAATAGCGATGTTTGGATGGAAACAATTTGTGAACATTCGACAATGTTTCATAACAGTGGTGCGCAAATTAGCATTGATGCATGGAAAACATACGCGAATATATCCTTAGAACAATGGTTTGACATCATGCAAGACTTACTTAAATTAGAAGGAATGGATTATAAAAAAATCACTGCAACAGAACAAAATGTAGAAGCCATTCAATATTTCTTTTCCTGCAAAAAACAACAAGCATACAATTCCCAAATGACATATTTCAAATACCAAGATAAAGTTTTTCGAATCAGTTATTTAGAAAAAGATTTGGGAACAGCACAAGAAATTTACAATCATGTTCTAAAAACTTTTTCCTTTGAACATTCTATGAATGCTATGCCAGCTTTAAATACCACAGTAAAACCTGCAACTCGCGTTTATACTTGTGGAAATCAAAATGATGACTGCCAATGTGGAATGGATAATCCATACCCTTGCTGTGATAATGGTGGAAACTGCACTTGGTGGGCATGGGAAAAAGCCTGCTGCCATTGGGGCGTTGGTCTTCCATCTCCCTGGAGACATGCAAAATATTGGGCAACTGATCTTTCTTCTCATGGTTATAAAGTAAGCTCAACACCAAAGGCAAATACTGTTGCTTGTCGAGATGTCGGAACTTATGGACATGTAGCATGGGTTCTTGAAGTAAGTGGAAGCAAAGTAAAAGTTTCCGAAATGAACTGCTGTGGCGGTTGCAACTATGGAGTTCGAGAATATTGGTATGATGCAAGCTATTTCAGCGGCGGATATATTTCCCGCTAACTAAATTGATAGCAACACTTTTATAATAACCTAATCCGTATGCAATAATTGCATACGGATTTTTTTTATAAAAAAAATTATTCTGATCTTAAAGATGTTAATAATTTTTTCTTTTCAAAGAAAAATAAAGGACAAAAAATAGCTAAACTTGCAACAATAAAGATTCCTAAAATAAGTCCCATAATAATAAAAACAGGAATAGTCTTTCCTGATATAAGTAAATTAGGAATTGCAAGAGCCATCCCTCCTAAAATTCCTAAAAAAAGTGCACAAACAATAAGCAAAGAATGTTCAAAAGCTAATAAATATTTTATTTTTTTTAACGAAAATCCTAAACTAAAAAGAACTGCTAATTCATTTCTGCGTTCTTCTATATTCCTGCTTAATAAAATCCCGGTTCCAATACTGCCTAGTATAATTCCTAGACTTCCTAATGCAAGAAAAATCTCCATATAAATATTTTCTACAGAATAAAAATCAATAAGTCTTTGGGATGTTGATTGCAATTGAATCCCAAAATCTTGAAGCTGCTCTTTTAAAATATCTATAATATATTCAGCATGAATAGTCGGTGTTTCAACCAACAATATCTTAATATTATTTTTTGTAGGGAAAAATATCTTTAAGTTTGGTTCGGAAATAAGAATACTTCCTTGAAAAATAGAACCACTAAGAGTAGCTACAATTTTTATATAAAGTTTTTTTCCAAATTCATCTGTATAAGATATAACATCTCCTAATTTTTTTCCTAATCCCCATTGCAAAACAGATTGATCTATTATTCCAGGAATAATTGGGGCATCATTTAAAGAGGGATATTTTTTTTCTAGTAGAAGCCAAGGATGTTGAGTACTTACATCCAGAATATTTGCAAAAGAGAAAACTTGTTTTTTATCAAAAATTTTACATGGAATAGCAATTAAAGTTGGTTGTAAAGCATGATAAGGATTTTTACAACTTGCATCATCGCCTGTAAATTTTCTTAATGAAAAAATATGAACATTCTCTGGAAGTTCCAAAGGAAGATTAAGCTCTAAACGACCTTGAGGTGTATTCAGATCATAAGAAATAGGTAAGGTTGTTTCAATAAAAAAAGAAAATCCGCCTGTTCCGGAAGAAGCTAAATTAGTATTTTCAGGTAATTTTTGATGTGTCCCAACAGCTATAACAATAAATATTCCAAAAGATAACATGATAATAACAGCTAGACTCCGACGAGAATTTCGAAACATATTTTTCCAAGCTAAAGAATAAATAGTAAAATCTCGAAAAAAATTCTTTTGTAAATATGATTCTTTTTCTAAAAAAAATTTATTCTTATAAAGAATTTCACATTTTCGATAAGTTGAATAAGATAATGTAAAAAATATAACAAATAAAGACGCCACAGCACCTATTAAAATAGAACACCAAGAAAAATTCCAAATCAAGAACAATTTCCCAGTTGCACTGGACCAAATAGAATTAAGCCCTTGAATAATACTATAGCTGTAAAATATAGCAAGTATTATTCCTAAAAAAATTGAAATAAAAACTACGGGAAAAAGTTTAAGAATAAGAATTATAAAAATTCTTTGACGACTAAATCCCAATTTCTGAAAAATGATATACTGTTTTTGATGTTTGTCCCAATGTAAAGAAAAAAGCAAATGTATAAGAATAAACGCCGCAATTAAAATAAAAAGACTTAAACCTAAAAATAATTGTCCAAAATCAACATTAGTTTTTTGGCTTAAAATAGATTGGGAAAGCAAGTCTAACCACTGCCATCCTAATTTTTCAGGAGATAAAATAGGTAATACTTTTTCTGTAACAATTTTTTGAGCTTGCTTAGGATAGCGAATAGCTGTGAGATTTCCAAAATTGTTCGACCATAATTTCTGTCCTACTGCCAAATTTAACCAGGCTTTAGGAGTTCCAGAATATTGTTGCCAATATATTTCATCTTTGGAACGGATTTTTTTTACATCAATAGGAACTCCAGGATTCCAGTTCTGACAACTCTGTGCCTCTTTTAATCCAGGAAAATTCGGCATCAATGAAGGATCTGCAAAGAATCCTTCTATTGGAACAATCTTCACTATTTTAAATATTTTCTCTTCTTCCTTTATTTGTCGTAATTCCCCCATAACCCAATATTTTAATAAAACTTCATCTCCTATCACTGCTTCCAAATCTTCTGCTAGCCAATCTGTAATAACAATTTCATTATCTTGACATGAGATTCCTAAAGAAGATAAATCTGTTGAAGTAATAAAAGAATAGGGCGTACTATTATTTTTTAAATTTATACTATTTACAAAATACGTTAAAATTCCTTGAGAGTTAGGATAGGCATTTAAAGCTACTTCAGAAAGTTCTTTTTGTAAAAAAATATTACTTGTTTGCAACTCAATTTTTTCATTTTCTAATATATTCCAGTAAACTCCAGCATCTTCTATCTTCCAATGTTTTTCCAGATTTTTTTGTAAATATTCTAGAGAAATTTCTTTATTATTTTTTTTATCTTTCGAAGATATTAAAAATAAATTTGAGAAATCTTGTGTTCCTATATTGTGATTAAGCCATGTTCGAGAAACAAATAAATTAGCAGGAAGAGATGCAGTCGAAGAAAATTGAAAATTTCCCAATTGATCATTTTTTAAAACACCAACAACTTTGACATTAAAGAAAATTACTTTGGGTTTAGCAGATAATGGAGATTCCCAAGACATTTCAGACTTTTTTAATGTTCGAACAACAATTTCATCTCCTAATTTTAAATCCAATTCATTCATCAAAGTTTCATTTGCTAAGCCAATACCTTCTGGTAAGTCTTGTATATTCTGAATATCCCCTGTTGAATATATATCAACAAGTTTCATCCAATTAGAATCAATTCCTAATATCTGTGTATGAGGAATCTTTTTTTGATTTTTTAAATTGGTAGGAGTACCATATAGTTGTAAAATAGATGCTCCTATAACATCAATAGATTTTTCTTTCTTAATAGAAGAAACAATTGTTTCTAACAAATCCGGGCGTAATTTAGAGTATTCGTTATAGAGCATCCATTCAATTTTTCCTAAACGAAATTCATTCGCTTTTTGAAGACTATACTGCATAGAATCACCAACCATCAATGCTCCAACAATAATTGCGGCAGCAGTCATCGTTCCCAAAATAAGCCAGAAATATTCTTGCCAATAATATCTAAGAGTGCTACATATTAAAATTAAAATACTCACAATGATTCCTTAAAAAGAAAAAAAAACACTCTATCCCATAAAAATCCAATTGTTAATTATATGAAAATATTTTTATTTTTCCATCTCAAAAAATGTTAAAATGTTTAACACTCACAATATTCATTTATTTAAACTATCTTTTTTTATTAGGAGGAATAAAAAATGGAACAGGAAATTTGTTGTCCAAAATTTGATCCTATCCCATGGAATGAAAAAAAAATTGTTTGGGATAAAAAAACATTTATCAAAGATCGTGTCTTTTGTTTATTCCACATTCCAATAAATTTTGGCAGCAAAATGATAAAAAATGTCAAAATTATGGAATCCTCTCAAGCTGTACCAGAAATGTCAGAGTTTATTGTTTTGTCTAATAATGAGACATTATGGGGAATGGATATTTATATCAAAACAAAACAGGAAATTCCTAATGCAAATAATGTAACTATTTCCGGAAGTTTTTTATCTAAGGTCTTTGAAGGTGAATATAGAAATATCCCTAAATGGATCGAAGAAATGAAAATATATGTTTCTTCCAAAGGAACCGAAATAAAAGATCTTTTTTTCTATTATACAACTTGTCCAAAATGCGCAAAAAAATATGGGAATAACTATGTTGTATTATTGGCAAAAATAGAATAATCTAATCTTATTGATAGGAAAATATTTGTTGCGGCCTTTGATTGTATTTAATCAAAGGTTAATAAGCAACAAAGTATTTTCCGTTAAAAATAATTGAAAATAAAGATTTTTTACAAAAAAAAGCAAGATAAAATAAAATCTTGCTTTTTTTTATTTTATATAGCTAAAATTCTTTTCGTACAACAAGTTTTCCTATAGCTAAAATTCTTTTCGTACAACAAGTTTTCCCATTTTTCTTAGCTTTTCTTCAATAAAAGGAATAATCTTTTTCCGTGGAAACAACCCCAATTGTGTAAAAACAATTCCATGGTGTCCAAGATTATCTGGATGCCGGTTGCCGATATTTTGACAATTTATTAGGATGTCTAAAATGCAATGTGTCCCAGAACCGATGAAAAGTTATTCCGATTTGGATTCGCTTAAGGAAGATTTGAGAAATATGGATGTTGAAGGTGGAAAACATTGGCGAGTTCTTTCTCTCCGATATTTCGCTAAGACGAGGCGGGCTGCAAACATCATGCGCCCAAAATTATTTTCAGGAGAGCAAACTCATTATCGACGATGCCATAGTAAATGCAGTGAATTCGTTTTACAAGCACAACAGTAGTTATTCCAATTCGCCGGTAAAATTGACGACCAGAGCCAATCATGGCAGCGCAAGAAGCATCTCAGAAAATATTTAAGGCGTAATAGCTTTTCTTCTAAAAAAGATATATAATATTGAAAAGATGAAAAAATAATATTAAAAAAGGAGAAAAAACATGAGGCCACTAGAGGTAAAATTTCCAAGAGGTGCTGAAAAGGATTTAGAAGAATACTTAAAAAAAATAAAGAATATCCGAATATTTAGACGTGCCCAAGGTGTATTAGAAGTAATAAAAGGAAATCATGTAGAAAGTGTTTCCCAAATGCTAAGATTTGCAAACTCTGCATTGAGAAAATGGATAAGACGCTATGTAGCATACGGAA
>CAZPDM010000041.1:0-18990 GCA_964585305.1 uncultured Planctomycetota bacterium
TTGGAAGGGGGGAAAATGCAGAGGTATAAGACCAAAGCATTACCTATCCTTATATTTAGTAAAAGTTGAAAATGTTCACTTTGGTTATCCTGATAATCCTTTGCTATTACAAGATATATCATTCTCAGTTTCTAAAGGCCAAATTTGCACAATCCTAGGCCGTAATGGTGCAGGGAAATCAACCTTACTTAAATGTATCTATGGAATATTAAAACCAACTTATGGCAACGTTTGGATTTTAAATCAATTGGTGCAAAAATATACTTATCGACACTTAGCCCAAAAAATTGCAGTAGTAAGACAAGAAGGAAATAGCGTTTTTCCTTACACTGTATTAGAAAGTGTAATTATGGGGCGCAATCCTCATCTTGGTTTTTTCAGCCAACCACAAACAATTGACATTCAGAAAGCATACCAAGCCTTAGAGTGGGTTGGCCTACAAAATTTTGCCCATCGAAAAATACAAGAACTGAGCAGTGGCGAACGACAAATGGTTTTCTTAGCCCGAGCTATTTGTCAATCACCCAAGATACTCATTCTTGATGAGCCTAATTCTCATCTGGATGTTGCTAATCAATGGCATCTGTTACGCAAAATACAACAACTTTGCACACAAGAACAATGGAGCGTTATAGCAGTGCTTCATTTGCCAGAGCTTGCCTACTGGTTTAGCAACCAAATTATTCTGCTACATCAGGGGAAAATACTTGCTACAGGAACTCCTTCTCAAACAATGACGAAACAAAATCTTTCCGTAGTTTATGATTTACCAATGATTACACAACAACTTCAACAACAATATTTAGCTGTATATCCTAAAGAATTAGCAGACAAGGAAATTAAAAAAACAATAGGAAATTAAAGGAAAAGCTATTACAGTGAAATTGACTGTAATAGCTTTTCCTTTTTTAAATTATTTTGGCAAATTTTAGACAAACAAATACAACTAATGTTCCCCAGCTATATATCATATTTGCATTATTAGGAGCAAAAATTAGTCCTAATGGTGAAACAAGAAGTAATTGTGGAAAAGAATAATGTAAAATATCTAAACAAAGATAGTAAAGAAAAAGAGGAAAGGTAAAAAAAACAAACATAATGGGGATATAAATATGCATGGAAGGAGAAGATTGAAATTTTATTGTTAGAATGAATAAAACTAATATGAGATAGAATTCTCTGGGAAGAATATAGAGTACTGTAAGATTGTTCAAATATAAACAAGCAAGTGTAGTAGGAAAGCTAAGCAATATACATAAAATTATATTTTCATTGATGATATATTCAATATTTTCGAGATCCTTTTTAAAAAATATTGGTAATAAAATTATACCAATCAACCTAATTGTCCACCACCAACTATAATTTAACTTAAAATTCAAAATTATACAAAAAATTAAATAGAAAAAAATATGACTAACAGATATAAAAAAAATCCAAAAATAACTTGAGTAACTCTCTTTTTTTTGAGATACTATGTTATTCATATTAATCTCCATTCTTGACTATTTTAACTTGGCTTATTTTTGGAAGGATAATTTATGAAACGATTAGAAGAAATTATTCAAGCCAAGCCATGGATTGCTTGGGCACTGTTTTTTGGAACAATTGTAGCAGTTTTCTTGTTAGGCGTATTTGGTGCTTCTATCATGGAACGCCGTTATGAAGCACGCCTGCAATTCCAATTAGTAAAACCTATTGCAGATTGGGAACCTCGTAATGAAGTTTGGGGAGAAAACTTTCCAAGAGAATTCGAAACATATCATAACACAAAAGATACTACTTTCCATAGTAAACATGGAGGAAGTGCGGAAATTGATTATCTTTCCGAATTTCCCAATTTAGTAGTAATGTGGGCAGGATACCCATTTTCTCGAGATTATAAACAAGGCCGTGGCCATTATTACGCTGTAGAAGATATTCGAAACACTCTTCGTACCAATAGTCCCATGCCTGGAACATGCTGGACTTGCAAAAGTACTGATGTTCCAAGAGTAATGAAAGAAAAAGGTGCAGAAGAATTTTATAAAGCTCCCTGGGAAAGTTTGGGAGCAGAAATTGTAAATCATATTGGCTGCCAAGATTGTCATGATCCTCAAACAATGAATTTACGCATTACCCGTCCAGCTTTGCAAGAAGCTTTTGAAAGACAAGGGAAAGATATTACAAAAGCTACGCATCAAGAAATGCGTTCTTTAGTATGTGCTCAATGCCATGTAGAGTATTATTTTAAAGGAGATGGGAAATATTTAACTTTTCCATGGGATTCAGGTAGCTCTGTAGAAGCTATGGAAAAGTATTATGATAATATCAATTTTAAAGATTGGGATCATAAACTTAGTAAAGCTCCTATGATCAAAGCTCAACATCCTGATTATGAAGTATATTTAACCGGAACTCATGCTGAACGTGGTGTAGCTTGTGCAGATTGCCACATGCCCTATCGTAGTGAAGGTGGTGTAAAATTTACCGATCATAAAATTCAAAGCCCTCTTAATAATATTGCAAATTCTTGCGCTGTTTGCCATCGTTGGAGCGAGTCTGAAATTCGTAATAAAGTTTACAGCATTCAAGATAAAGTTTTAGAATTACGTATGGCAGCAGAAAAAGCAATTACAAAAGCTCATATTGAAGCCAAATTTGCCTGGGAAAATAATGCTACACAAGAAGAAATGGGAGATGTTTTAAAACTTATTCGTCATGCTCAATTCCGATGGGATTATGTAGCTGCTTCAAATGGATTAGGCTTTCATTCAGCCGGAGAATGCAGCCGTATTCTAGGTTCAGCTATTCAAAAAGCGCAAGAAGCCCGTGTTTTATTAGCAAGAATTTTAGCAAAACATGGAATTACAGATTCTGTTGAAATGCCAGATATTACCACTAAAGAAAAAGCTCAAGTATATATTGGCTTAAATATGCAAGAAGAGCTAGTAAAAAAACAACAAGCTCAAAAAGATACTTTTCCTAAATGGGATGAAATAGCCAGAATACGCCAAGAAAAATATAATGAAGCATACCAACAAAATCTTCGAAAGAAATAAGAATTGTATTTTTCCTGGAAAATTTTTTTCATAAAAGGATTATTATTATGAAATTGTCAGTAAATTATCTAGGTATTCCTTTTGAGAACCCTTTTGTCCTAGCTTCTGCTCCTCCTACAGCAAATGAAGAAATGATTTCTCGAGCATTTCATGCTGGTTGGGCCGGAGCTGTAGTCAAAACATTAATTAAAGAACCTGTTCATAACTTACAAAATCGTTTTGCAAGTATGAAAGCAGACAATAAAATCATAGGGTTTGAAAATATAGAATTACTTAGTGAACTGAAACCAGAAACTTGGTATGAACAAATTCGAAGTCTTAAGCAAAAATTTCCAGAAAAACGTATTATTGGAAGTGTAATGGGAGATGCAAAAGATCCCTCACCTTGGAAAGAATTAACTTTGGGATGTCAAGAATCAGGAGCGGATTTAGTTGAGCTAAATTTTTCTTGTCCGCATGGATACCCAGAACGCGGTAAAGGTGCTGCCATCGGCCAAAGTGCAGAATATTCCAGTAAAATCGTTCAATGGCTAAAAGAAGATTCTAGAATTAAAATACCTCTAATTCCCAAACTTACTGCTGCAACTACAGATATTTCCTTTATCGGAGAAGCTGTTGCCCAAGCTGGTGCTCATGGGATTTCTGCGATTAACACTATACCATCTTTAATGGGATTTAACCTTAAAACTTTAAAAGCCATGCCTTCTGTAAATGGATATACCACTTTTGGTGGATATTCTGGACCAGGTATTAAACCAATTGCCTTGCGTTGTGTTGCAAATTTAGCACAAAATCCAGGATTACCAATTATGGCTTGTGGTGGTATTAGCTCTGGATATGATGCCGCAGAATTTTTATTATTAGGAGCACCTATTATTCAAATTTGTACAGCTGTGATGCTAGAAGGATATGGCATTATTCACAGATGCTTAAATGAACTGCAAGAATTTATGAAATGGCACAACTTCACTTGTATAGAAGATTTCTTAGGAAAAGGTCTTAACCAACTTACCCAATATCAAAAACTTGATCTCCAATATAAAGTTAAAGCCCATGTTGATCCAATATATTGTATAGGATGCGGGAAATGCGCTGTTTCGTGTCGTGATGCTGCAACTCAATCAATTGAAATGCAAAATCATAAAGCTGTTGTTTCTAACGAAAAATGCGTAGGTTGTTCCCTTTGCTATCAAGTATGCCCACAACACGCAATTTCAATGATTCCTTGCTAAAAAATTTGCGAAAAATTTTCTTGCTAATTTAAAAAAAAATTCTAAAATTTACATACGTAAATTCCTTAAAAACCAAGCTTGTTAATTTACGACAGGCAAAAATTGTAATAGGAAAGGACAAAAAAATGTCTCGCAAGATTTTTTTTCCAATATTTATCTTTATTGTATTAGCAGGATGTACAAATTATTTAGTATATCGCTCAGATTTCCAAGATAATCAAATTGCATATTATACAGATTGTCTTGCTACAGAAGAAAATATTCAAAAAGAAAGTATGGAGAAAATTGAAAACAAAGTTCAAAAACTTTCAGAGCTTTGCTATGTTCTTTATCACCGTTTCCCAACACATCATGGTAAATATGCCGTATCTGAAGCAAATTTAAAATTAGCCCGATTAAATAAAGCAGTAAAAACTTTACAATCAATGAGACAAAAATTCTATCATGGATTTAAACTCATTCTTACACGTGAAGATTGGGTTGTAGGACCTTTACAATTACAATGCGACTTAGAAATTCAATACATGAGTAGTTTTATAGATGAACTCAATGAAGCTCGAGCTCGCGTTGCTTATCTGGCCAAATTTCGTCAACAATGTTTATTAACCAATGAACTACCTGAAGAAAAATTGGAAGGTGTTGATGTAGATTTATTCCGTTTAGAAAAAGAAATTGCTGATATTATCTATCGTCAAGTTCCAGAATATTTAACTAACGTCGGAATCGCCATCACCAATGACGAAGACTTTAAATTTGATCTTGTCAAACCCGTAGAACTCAAACAAGAAGCCGATAAAGAAGCTGAGGCAGGAATGCTCGCAGCAGGAAACAAAGATTTATTAAACGATGCAAGCGGTTATGAATATGAATTCTTAAGAGAACGCGAAGAATTTGATCTTGCTTTCCAAGAACTTAAAGCCAGCATTGATAGATTCCGAACCACTATTGATGCCTACAGTGAACATACTCAAAAAACAAAATCATCAAATAGCATGGAAATTACATTAGCCGAGCAATCCCGACAAATTACAACTATTATGGAACAAAGCGCAAACCGTATTAAAAGCCTATTTGATGAATCCATGTCAGACATCAATAAATTAGTTGGAACAGAACTTGAAGTTGTCGATGAAAAACTCTGGCCTAAATTACGTACTGGGACAGAAGAAGAGCTTAAAAAAGCTGATGAAAAGAGCTACCATGATAATGTTCTTGAGCTAAATAGTGAATTTGAAAAAATGTTTAATATTGATATAACAACAAGTGACTCTGCACAACTACGTAACAATTTAGTTACTTTTGGAAAAGGTCTGCAAGAAAAGAAAGGGCTTTGGGGTCCTGGTTATAAATTCTTAAATGCAGAATGGCAAGAAAAAATTAGCATCAATCGTTTAGATAACCTTCTTACCTCTAAACTTAAAGAGTTAGAAAATTATGCTGCTCAAGCCGTACGCCCTTTATGGAAAACAAGTGCAACAAGATTGATTAAAGAAGGAAAAGACCCTGGTTATAAACCTGATGCCAAGGGTTTTTTAAAACCTGATCAAAAATAGTTAAGGAAAAAAAGAGAAACATTTTTACATGTTTCTCTTTTTTCTTAACCAATAATGACAATTAGTGGAATTCTGTAAAATTGATAGTCACTTCATCCAAATAAGTTTTCTTCTTTATAATCAATTTATATTGACAAGTATTAAGAAATTTAGTTAAATTTATATAAGTCCTTTTTCTTAGGGCGAGAAAGGCGTCCTAAGAATTCTTGCTAAGAATTCTATAAAAAAAACTTATGATATTCAATTGTCCATTTTGCACTTATGATAAAAAAGTGCCCGATAATTATATCAATAAAAAAATAAAATGCCCTCGTTGTTTAGCAACTTTAACACTAGGCGTTCCCCAACCAACAGCATTAACAGCATTGCCTTTACCAGATGATGATGTTTCTCCTTTAGAACAAACTGCAATTGAAGTCGGGACTAATGATGGTTTAGAAGAATGTCCATTTTGTTTTGAATTGATTTCTGTAACAGATAAACAATGTCCTATGTGCCACTCTTTTTTAGAAAAAGATTCTATAACAGGAAGATTGGGAGTTTCTTATCATAATCAAGCAAAAAAAATATTTTACTTAGGATTAGCATCCTTGGTTTTTGGACTAGGTATTATTTTCGGACCAATATCTTGCTGGTTGGGAAGTAAAATTATTTCAGATGTTAAACACCCGTCTGATCGCGATTTAATATATGCTGGTATGGCTTTAGCAACCATAGGAACTACTGGTTCGTTAGTATTTTGGATGGGAATGATTCTTTTGTAATTTAAAAAAAATGTATTTTTATTATTTACTGTTTTATCATTTTTTGATAGTTATTTTCTAAAAATCATCCAATTTATTAAAAATAAATACTAAAAAAATAAAATATATTTAGCAATGAGGATTTATGAATATTATTGAACAATTACAACAGAGAGGTGTTATTATTTCCGATCCAAATCAAATTAAAATCGGGCCAGAAGTAAAAATAGAAAATATTGAATCTGAAGTAGTTTTACAACCAGGTTGCATTATCCAAGGCGAAAAAACTATGCTTGGACGGGGTACAATATTAGGACCAATGGGAGTATTTAATAATGTTCGTTGCGGGCGTAAAGTAAAATTAGGCCAAGGATATTACGAAAATTGTGTGTTTTTAGATGGTGCTGAAACTCGATTCGGTTCAGAAATGCGAGGCGGAACACTCTTTATGGAAGAGGCTCAAGCAGCTCATACAGTGGGCTGCAAAATGACCATTCTAGGAATTCGAGTTGTACTTGGAAGTCTTATCAATTTTTGCGATGTTTTAGTAACTGGCGGTACAGAAGAGTCTTTTGGTTTTACAGAAATTGGTTCAGGGACAATCCATTATAATTTTACACCAAATGGATTAAAATTTGGCTCTTTAATTGGGCCTGGTGTATATGGAGAAATGTACGGATTATTTCCCAAAACATTTGTAGGCGGCCAGACTCAAATTATTTCTCCTACTACAATTGGCTACCAATCACTTATTCCAGCTGGTACTGCTGTCCGTCAAATCGTCCCTGATGGTGTTATGTCAATTGAAAAACCCTTATCTGCCGGGCAAAAAAATTATCAACCTCATTTGCTTACTTCTGTGAAAGAAAAATTTAGAATCACTAGTTTACTTATTTCTCATTATTATTCTCTTTATTATTATTTTCTACATATTCGCAAGTTTTTTGCAAAACTACAAAATGATATTTTTAGCCAACAATTATTTCACGAAGCAGCAGAAATTATTCAATTAAACATTCAGGAACGTTTACGTTGGTTGTTTTCACAAACTGAACGTAATCAAATAGCTAATTTTTTTGGAAAATTGCCACAATCTTTAGAAATTTATCAATCTGAATTACAGCAATCTTCCTATACGAAAATAAAATTTTATCTTCAACAAATAAAAGAACACCAAACTCTTTTACAACAAAAAGATTCTCTTTATCAAAAACTTACAGATTTATGTCCAGAATTGCCAGAACAGGAAGAATTTCTCAATCTTTGTCAAAAAGTTTGGCAAGAAAAAAATCCTAAAAACTATTTAGAAGCCTTGATATGCTTACCTATAGAAGTTAAAAAAGTCGGACAGTTTTGGCTTCAAAAATTAGTTCATATACGAATGGAAAGTATACAAGATATTCTACAAAAGACGCAAGAATCATTATCTATTGCAAATACTCTAAAAAATATGGCAGAAGCTGCCCAAATTTTTTTCCCATTTTTAAAAAGAATATATGAGAAAAATATATATTTATTTCAAGGAAATTGGCAATCAGAAAATATTAGTGCACTGAATCAAAATTTAAATGAATATACAGATATGGAAATTTTAGGATGGCAAATTTTTGGGCAAACTGAAGCATTCCAATTAGTAAAAAAAGGAAATGATAATCCTTTTATTAACGAAAACTGGAAATGTCTATTTTCTGAAATTGAAAATTGGCCCTATCCTGCTGTTATTCATTGGCCATATTTAATAAGTATGTTTTTACATATTTCTGAAAATGATAGCTATCAATCTTTAATAAAACGAGCTATCCAACGTTTTCATGGAACAGATGGATTACGAGGAACAACTGTTATCTATGAAAAAGAGCAATCTATAAAAGATGCTATTGCATGTTTTATGCAACAACATAATCTTACTCCTAAGTTTTTTACGAGTTTAGTAAGAAACAGTATCCATGCTTATAGCATATTATCCGGAAAAAGAGTAGAACAAGTTTTAATAGGTTGTGATCCTCGCGATATATATATAGATCATCCCCAACATAAAAATTCCTTTTATAATGCTGTAATAGAAGGTGCCCTAAGTGCTGCAAAAAAAATACTCAACGTTGGAGTTGTTCCTATACCAACAATTCCTTATATCTTAAGTTATTTACATAACCATGAAAATATTCCTCTAAAAGGAATCAGTCTTGCTATTTATAAAACTGCTTCTCATAATCCTGCATCACAAGATGGCATAAAATTATTTGTAGAAGAGGTTATATCAAATCAAATTTGCTATATTAAAGCTTCATGGGAATTAGAAAGTATTATTACTGCTCTTATTTTTCGAGAGGCAATTACCCAAAAATTCTGGGCTGTTGAAAATGGAGAGTGCGAAACCAATTTTAATTTAGTTAATGATGTTCTTCGACAAATTATGTATGTTGCTCAACCCAATTTAGCTAACATTGCTTTTTTAGCTATAGACTTAGCAAATGGCGCATTTAGCCAATATCAAAATTTTTTGGAAGAAATTGCCAAAACTAACCAAATTCCTAATTGTGTAATTGTAGGAAACCAACCAAATGGAACAAATATCAATAATAATCACGGAGAAGAACGCGTTGGTGCAGCTCATTTAGAAAATATTCATTGTATTAAGCGATCCGAAATTTCAATTGGTGGGCGATTCTATGGATTTCCTGCAATAAAAGCTCTTTTCGATTTTGGACAGCAAAAACAAATATCTTTACAAGATGGCATAACTGCATGGGCTATCTTTACAGATGGAGATGGAGATCGGAGTTATGCTGCTCTTTATAATCCATTTGAAGATGAATTACATTTAATCGATGGTGATGAAGCTTTTTATCATCAAATCCAATTTGCACTTACTCAAGGGATTCTCGTTCCAGGTCAAACCTTAGCATTTACAGTAGAATCAAGCGTTCCATTTATTCAAGCCCTTATCTCTCTTGTAAAAAAATATCACCCTGTTAAAATGATTCTTTCACATTCTACGCCACTAGATACGGATAAAATCAATATTAAACTTTGTCCAGTTGGCGATAAACATATCTTACGAACACAATGTTTCGGTGTAGAATCTTCTGGCCATTTAGTAAAACCTTATCAAATAAAATCGACATTCAAAAATTCAAATAGCCACACTATTTTTACAGGAAATGGCCCTATGTCTGGAATTTCTACTATTGTTTCAATAATGAAACAGCTAAATAATCAAAATAATAAATTGCCATTTTCTCAACGCTTTCAACAAGTAATTGCACCTTATCCAAAACCATATAATAATATGCTATATATATTTTTTGTCAAAAAACAACTTTGGTATCGCAATAGCCAACTCTGGAAAGCCGTGTATGAAAAAATAGTTGCCGCATGTTTTCCTCATTCTTTAGAAGCAATAGATTTTTTAGAAGAAGAAGATACACTATATTTAATTGGCTATCAAAATAGTGAGTGGCAATTTGCTATTTTAGCTCGACCATCTGGAACAGAAAATAAATTTGCTATCAAATTTTTTGGCAATCCTACACACCAGGAATTATTTGATCAAATTAGTCAAACTCTCTATATACAAATAGCTCCATTACTTAAAGATTACCAATTAAAAATATGCCAAGATGAGCAAAAAATTTTACGAATTTTGTCTCATCATCCTGATACATATTTTTCTCTTGATCATATTGCTTCCCAAATCTTAGAAATGCAAACAGCAAAAGATTACGCATATTTTATGACTATTGTTGAATCTTTATCAGATAAATGCCAAAAACTAGCTTATTATGATGGTAGCAATCTTAAAATTAAGGAACGTGGAATCCTATACTTGGATCGCACAAAATAACCGCTAATAAAGCGAGATTGATGACATTCAACCTCGGGAGATTTTTTATGAATGAAAGCGACTTAGCATTAACCAAATTTGCTATGCGAATGAAAGCTTTTAGTATGGAACAATTGGAAAGATGCGTTGAACTTCAACAAACTTTACAAATTCCTATTAGTACAGTCTTTCTAGGAAAAAAGCTACTAAATGAAGAGCAATATAACAGCCTTGTAGAAAAAGTAAATGAAGAACAAAAAAGAAAAGATATTATATTTGCTAAAGTAGCTATAGCATTAAAATATCTTACTGCAAGTCAGGTTAAAAAAGCGCAAGAAGAACAAGAAAACCGTGAAACCGCAGAAACTTTATCTGCAGTACTTTTGGAACAATATTTATTATCAACAGAACAAGTACAGAATGTTTTAGCCAATGTGCGTGCTACAAAAGCAATGACTTGTGTTAAATGTAATAAAAAATATAGCATGACTCCATATATTTCTAGCAAAAAATATTCTTGTTCTGCATGTGATGGAGTCCTTGAATTAACTGAAGAAGAACAAATTGAAGAACAATTACGACAGAAATTCTCTTGGAATGATGACATGCCAGAAGGCAATTCCGCACCTAGCGTAATGCTTTCTCCAGAAACCACCACAACTTCAATTGAAACACCATTAGAAAAAGATTCTATATCTGAAAAAGAAAGTGAAGATAAAAAAGCACTTGAGGCTTTATTCGGCGAAACAGCAGAATTATCTGTAGCTACTACAGATACTGGCGCGTGCAAAACATTAGCTCGCGATTTACTTACCAAACGAGATGAAAATATTAACCGTCGAAATAAAGTTGAAAAAATTCTTTTTATGGGTGCGGCAAAAGATCTACAACTAAAATTAGTAGAACATAAAAAAGATGAACTTTGTGGTGAAAAAATTGGCGATTATTTGATCCTAGAGCGCATTGGTGCTGGCGCAATGGGTGTAGTTTATAAAGCAGAGCAAATAAAATTACAACGTATTGTCGCAATAAAAATGTTAAATCCTTCGTTATGTAATGATGATTTTTATGTTAAAAGATTTCTTATAGAAACTCGATCTGCGGCTAAACTTAATCATCCTAATATTGTTCAAATTTATGATGCTGATATTGCGAACGGACGTCTTTTTTATTCTATGGAATATATTCGGGGAGAAAATATCAGTAATATAATGGATCGCTTAAAAAAAATTCCTCCCAAAAATTGTATAGATATTATTTTACAAACCGCACATGCTTTAGTGGAAACGTATGAATCAGGAATTGTCCATCGTGATATTAAGCCAGAAAATATTTTGCTAACAGTTAAAGGAATTGCTAAACTTGCTGACTTGGGGCTAGCAAGAAACGTTGATTATGCAAAGGAAATGGAAGCCCAGGAAAGTCAGATGATGATGGGGACACCGTATTATGTTGCCCCAGAACAAATCACAAATTCTAATAATGTTGATTGCCGTACTGATATTTATTCTCTAGGTGCATCTCTTTATGCAATGATTACAGGAGAAATTCCTTTTCGAAATCCTGATCCCCGTGTTGTACTTATGCGAGTTTTAAAACAGAATCTTACACCTGTAATCGAGATGGATAATACAATTCCTCCTGCATTGAGCTGGGTAATCAGTAAAATGCTTGAAAAGAAACCAGAGGATCGTTTTCAAACGCCATTGGAACTTATTGAAGTTTTAGAAGGATTACAAAGTAAACTTTCTAATCAACGCCAAACAATAGGATTTATGGCAATGACACCCTCGGTAAATTTTAATGATAATCCAATTATTTCTACAAGTAATATAAATGATGTAAAATTTAAAGATGACATCCCTAATAACATTTCAGAACAAAAAATAAAAGAAGATTCATCAAAATTATCAGACTCTTCAAATAAAGCAAATCCTATTACTCCTCCTATTAAAAGCCAATCAATAGATTTTGATGATGAAAAAAATCATAAACAACCGCCATCCAATATTGGTTTCAGTGATGAAATCTCTAATGCCAAATCATCTTCTGCCTCTGGGAGAGCATTGCTAAAATCGCAAGAAATAGCGAAAGTTATACCTAATAAAGATATAGCAATTCGACGTTCTTTACAAAAAACGGCAGAAAATCGAATTCCAGTTTCTAATAAAATGACTCGTCGTATTTCTCAAGAGGAAGAAAAAGAATCTCCTTGGGGACTAATTGGTGGAGTAGTATTATTTTTAGGGTTACTTAGTCTTATCATCTTTATTATAACATCAGGAAAAGAAACTAAAAAACCTGAAAAAATAGATAAACCTATTGAAGTTGCTATTACTCCTGAAGAAAGCCGCAAAAAAGATTTTGCTAATTTAAGTCAAAAGATTGAAATTATCAGAAACTCCAGCGATCCTAATATTGATCCAAACCTCTTTATCGAAGTTCAAAAATTTGCAAAGAAATATCCATCTAGCATGGAAGTTACTGAACTAAATATACTACTTCAACAATTACAAACTCATAAAGATAAACAGGATATACGACAAAAATATAAAATATTAGAAGAAGAACACCAAAAATTTCTTCAGAATAATCAATTTATTTCAGCTTATAAAAAACTTGAAGAAATAAAACAAGAAAAAAATATCAAGTACATTGAAAAAGAAATCGAACAACTATATCAAGACATAGAAATTGCATCCCAAAAATATTGGGAAAATTGTGATGCAAAAGCCGCTCAATTACAAAAACAAGGCTATTATGATGCTGCTATTACAGAATTAGAATATGCGCAAAAATCTTGTATAAAATCCTTAGCAAAGAATAAAATTGAAGAAATCCAAAAAATACAAAATAATATTTTTCGTACTATAGAATTATTAAATATACGAGACACAATATATTCCTTGTTAAGAACAGGAAATTATCTTCCTGCTAAAAAAACTTTAGAAGAAATGCACAAAAAATCATCAGAGCAACAAAAAATATATATTCAAGAAATTTCTGAAGAAGTCTCTTTAATTTCACAATTATTGAATGAAGAATTGTATGCAGCATTACAAGAAATTAGTGACGATCAGAAAAACAAAAAAATGGCTGATTATCCCTTTGAATTTGAAGAATATATTGGTAAAGAAGTTAAAAGAACAAAAGTTGTTGGAAAAATTATCAATCTTACTAATAATATCACAATTAAAAGTAAGACATCCGGAGTATTAAATTCCATCAATAAATTGACTTGGTCTTGCAAACGTAATATCTTAGAATTGCGCATGAAGAGAAATGAGAAACTTCGTCCTATCATTACATATAGCTTTGCTTTATATGCCTTATCAAAAGGTGACTATGAAACTGCGGACAAAGAAATACAATTAGCCGAAGAAAAATTAGAACAATTTCAAGAAATTAAACTGCATTGGTTGACTTTAGAATTTCGGCAGCATCTTCTCCAAAATGGGACTACGGAAGTCAGAGAAGCTCTGCAGGAAATGAATAATAAATATGGCCGTTTATCAATTTGGGAATATATAAAATACCCTCTTGCTAATTATATTTTATTGCAAATGAAAGCATCTGAGAATAATCCTACTTATAAGGAATTCTTAAGACAATTATTAGAAAAGTACTATAGCGATACAAAAATCATGGAAGAAATAAAAAAATTTTCTAAATAAAAAAAATCCCCAGGCTAGTTTTAACTAACCTGGGATATATTATGCTATTGTTGTTGCCGACGACTGGCCTTAAATTCTTGAAGTTTACCACGATTCTTTGCGCGGAATAAAAATCTCCAAAGTTTAGGCATCCAACGGCTAAGCCAAACCATAACTTTACCATGCCCTGTAATGATTATTTCCGATTCTTTTTTATATATTCCTCGAACCATTTTTCTAGCAGCTACCTCTGTTTTCATCATAAGTTTAGCAGGACGTGGATCTTTTCTTTCAGGATGATAAACACCCTGATTATCCACACGGGAAATATCGCTTTGTACAATTCCAGGATTGATCCATGTTACATCAATGTCATCTTCCGCAAGATCATAATACAAGCATTCTGCCAATCCATTTACAGCAAATTTACTCGCGCTATATGCGGAACAAGTTGGATAGCCTACACGACCAGTAATGCTGCCAAGAAGAACTAATTGGCCTTTGGAAATTTTTAGTTGCGGTAATACAGCGTAAATAGTATTGAGGACACCAAAAAAGTTTGTTTCAAGCTGCCGACGAAAATCTTCAACTTTAAGTTCTTGAAATAATTCTGCGATACCAAAGCCTGCATTTGCAATTGCAACATCAATCTTTCCAAATTCACAAACAGCTTTTTCTACGGCTTTTTCAAGCGTTTCAGGCCTAGTAACATCGCAAGCTACTACAAGAGATTTTTGATTTAATGCTAAAACTTGTGCAGCAACTTTTTCTAATAATTCTTGACGTCGGGCGCAAAGAATTATATCTGCGCCTTCTTTAGCGAATTCTAATGCCAAAGCTGCGCCAATTCCACTTGAAGCACCAGTAATCAAAACTTTTTTATTAAGAAATCTTTTTGCCATAAAATTACTTTCCTATTTCTGCGATCTACGATACTTAATTATTCCCATAAGAGCAAACAATCCAAGCCAAATAGTAGCTGGTTCTGGAATAGCATAATTTGCTGATATAAGAACATTATCAATTCCCCAAGATTCATTGCTAATAACTTCATTAAGGCTTGTCCCAAAACCCAATTTCAAACTTGTAATATTCGTATCAGTCAAAATAATTGTATACCGAAAAATTTCATCTGAATATGTATTATTAAATCCCAGATCATAGGTCCCGCCATTTATAACAACTGCATTACTTGGCTTATCTTCATTAGAATAATGGCTGTTTACCCAAAATTGGTTTGTTTGATAAACAGAGTCATTGATATATATGTAAAAACTTTCACCATCCCAAGAATCAATTTCATAAAAATCAAACTGAATAGTAATAGTTTTTAAACCCGAAGATAATGAATATGTTTTATAAATTGTTTGAGCACCACCTGTAGCACTAAATTGGCCTAGAAATTTGCTAAAATTTGAGCCACCATCAACAGTAGTATTGTTGCTCCAGCCCACAGCACCTAATTCGAAATTTTCATTTGTAATAATTGTTGCTGCAAAAATCTTTGAAATAAAAAATAAAATTGCTAAATAAACAAGCATTATTTTCATAAAATCTCTCCTTATCTCCCACGGTATTTGGGCTTAATTGCTTTGCTCAATTTTGCTCCACCACCGCCTCCTCCAAAACCAGGCATTAACCGGCTTAACATGCCGCCCATTTTACCCATATTCTTCATCATGTTTCTCATTTCGCGAAACTGTTTGATGAGATGATTGACCTGGGGAACTGTTGTGCCACTTCCTTTTGCAATTCGATTCCGCCGTTTTCCATCGATTACATCTGGATTTTGCCGTTCATCTGGTGTCATAGAATAGATAATAGCTTCAACATGCGCAATTTCTTTCTCATCAATTGGCATATCTTGAAGCTGCGCACCTAATCCTCCTGGAAGCATTCCAAGAAGATCTTGAATACTGCCCATCTTTTTAATCATTTGAAATTGCTGAATAAAATCTTCTAAAGTAAAAGTAGCTTCCAAAATTTTCTTCTGCATTTCTTCCGCTTTTTCTTCATCAATAAATTCTTGTGCTTTTTCAACAAGACTTACAACATCACCCATTCCTAATATGCGGGAAGCCATGCGATCGGGATAAAATTCTTCTAGTCTATCTAATTTTTCCCCAACACCAATAAACTTAATTGTTTTTCCTGTAATTGCTTTAATTGAAAGTGCAGCACCACCACGAGCATCTCCATCTAATTTTGTTAAGATGACTCCATCAATCTCTAGTCTTTTATTAAACTCTCTGGCGGAATTTACAGCGTCTTGACCAATCATTGCATCACAAACAAAGAAAATATTATGAGGATGAACTTTGCTTCGTATTGACTCAAGTTCATTCATAAGCTCTTCATCAATGTGCAAACGTCCCGCAGTATCTAAAATAATCATATCGCAATTATTTTTTTGGGCAAAAGAAAGAGATTCCTGACAAATTTGGGGAGGTTTTCCTTTAGGATTTTCATATACTGGAATTTCTAAGGACTGGCCTAATATTTTTAATTGCTCAATAGCAGCCGGACGTTGAATATCCGCAGCAACAAGCAGAGGTCTTGCGCCGTGTTTTTCACGAAAATATCGTGCTAATTTGCCACAAGTAGTTGTTTTACCACTACCTTGCAAACCAACCATCATAATAACAGTTGGACCTATCTCTGAACGCCGTATGGCATGATCTACAGGACCCATTAAATCAGTTAATTCGTCTGAAACAATTTTTACAATTTGTTGAGCAGGGGTAACACTTTTTAAAACGGCCTCACCTATTGCTTTATTTTTAACAGATTCAATAAAATTTTTTGCAACATTATAATTTACATCTGCTTCCAAAAGAGCAGTTCGTATTTCCTGCAAGCCTTGCTCAATATTTTTTTCAGTCAAAGAACTTGGTGAAAACAGCCGGCGGGTAATATTATGAAATTTTTTTGAAAGATTTTCAAACATAACTTTTTTTCCAACTATAACTTAACAAATTTAAATAATAGAAATTTACTAATTTTTATTATTTTATAATAATTTTACTCAATTTGCAACCTTTTTGCATCTTAATTATAAAAACTAACTCAATTTTCAATTAAACGTGAAGAAACGAATATTTTCTATCAAAAATGATTGACAAAGATATATTTGCTGGTTAAACTCAGATAATATACCAAAGTAACAAATTTCTTTCGATAAAAATCATCATGAGATACAAATATTCATGCCAAGCCATGGTCATGGGGTCAATACCCCGCTGGTGAAAGGTTATTGTATGGGGAATTTAGATTTCCAACTAAAAATTGAAAAATTGGAAGATGGAACTTTAGTTGCTATTGTAGACTTAAAAGGCTCCATTGATGGTACAACTGTAAAAAAATTTGAGGTCAAAACCTTTAATCTGCATGATCAAGGTGTTAAGTATTTAATTTTGAATTTTGGCCAAGTCTTCTATATGAATAGTACTGGCTTAGGAATTTTAGTTAAAATTTTAGATAAATTTCGAGAAAAAGGCGGCGATGTTAAACTAGTAATGGTAGCAAGGAAAATTGCTGATCTTTTTGATATGCTGGGAATATCTTCTATTTTAACTATGTATAAAAGTATGGAAGAAGCAACATCTTCTTTACCTGCCAAAATTATACCAGGGGGAAATGTTGCAATACCAGAACCCTCCGAGCCTAAAAAAGTAAGTCAATTACCAACTATTGGAGGATTCGAACCACCAGTCCCAGCAAAGCCAGCACCAGCACCACAAATTATGCCACTTCCGTCAAGTTCTAAAATAACTCCTGAAGTATCAGTAAGCTCACCCAAAACATCCATTCCTGTAGCAAAATCAGTAATTCCTGCCATAGTACCTAAGCCCATGCCAGTTTCTAAAGCACCAACTTTATCCAAAGAACCTCCTGCTGCAATCACAATTGCGCCACCACCTTCAAACGAAGATATGGGATTTGTTATTTCAGCAGAGGAAGAGGTTACTTCAAATAATAGTCAAAATACTGACAATAAAGCGATTTCTAATGAAACTGATCAAGGAGGTTTTGTTATTTCAGCAGAGGATTCTCAAGGTTTTACAATATCTCCTGAAACAGAAACTCCTGAAGAAAAACCTGTAGAAAAGAAGCCAACAAAGATTACAAATCCTTCTACAACTGCTGCAGAATTTTTTGGAATTTTTTCGCCAAATACTTCTGAATCTGAAGAAGAGGATGAAGCGGTTCCAGAGCCTACGGATATAATGGATGCCGCACCTGTTGCCGCTGAAGTCACAGATATGATGGAGGCCTCTCCTGTCGCCACTGAACCTGCAGATATAATGGAGGCCTCTCCTGTCGCCGCTGAAGTTGCAGATATTATGGAGGCTGCACCTTTTGTTGCTGAAAATGCAGATATAGCTGAAGTTGCGGACATAATGGACGCAGCACCTGTTTCTGCTGAAGTTGCTGAAGTTGCGGATATAATGGATGCAGCACCTGTTCCTGCTGAAGTTGTTGAAACGATGGACGCATCTCCTCATGAAGTTCCTGAAAATCACATAGATGCACAACTTGACGCTTCTCCATTAGAATTTACTGAATTAACTGATCTTAATGAGATAAATTCTGAAACAAATGATTCAAAAAAACAAGATACTCAAAATATCCAAGAGTCTGATATAGGATTTGAAGATTTTGTTACTTCTTCAAAAGAAGAACCTAAAACAGAAATACCAGAATCTTCTACTGCTCCTGAGCTGACAGAAATACCAGAGTCTTCTGCTGCTCCTGAGCTGACAGAAATACCAGAGTCTTCTGCTGCTCCTGAGCTGACAGAAATACCAGAGTCTTTTACTGCTCCTGAGCTGACAGAAATACCAGAGTCTTCTGCTGCTCCTGAGCTGACAGAAATACCAGAGTCTTCTGCTGCTCCTGAGCTGACAGAAATACCAGAGTCTTCTGCTGCTCCTGAGCTGACAGA